>JBCQWR010000007.1:5038-74801 GCA_047171945.1 Rikenellaceae bacterium
CGAAACTTATAGACGAATTTTCTTCGCCTTGGAGACGGTGAACATAAAGTTTACGACCTTTTTCAGCTTTAAATTGCTGACCTGCAATCTCTACTATAACGTACATTAATTAATTTTTTGTTATGTAATTATGCATAAATTTGCCTGCAAATATAGTGAGAAAATATCGAATCACAAAAAAATGAACTAAAAAAAGTGAATATTTTTGCTTTGGCACAATTTTAACTATAGTCATCCAACACACGTTAATTAATTATTTACACTTTAATCACTATGACGCACCTTCTAATTGTCTCGCCTAATAGCCTGCAAGCCAATGTTGTATCGCTTGCATTGCAGCATGATAATGTTGAGATTACATTGATTGACAACACTCAATGTATAATAAAAAGATGCCAAGATATTGGCGCCGATATGATCATCTTTCTCACACTTTCGCCCTACTTCACCTCGATGAATATTGTAGATGAACTCCGAGCCTCGCTCAAGCGGTTACCTGCCATCTATGTGATCTCCAATTCGCACTCCGCATCGGTTGTGCTTACGCTTTTGGAGTGTGGCGTAAATCAATATTTGACCTTTCCGCTAAATCTCTATCGACTGCGAGACAAGGTTTATGGCGAACTTAAGATTGATTAGTGATGGTTTTGTCGATAATCTCACTACTCTTTGTCGTTGCCATTGGGGTTGCTATGCAGCAGCGTGGTGAGCGCAATTGTGAGCAACTGCGCCAGCACTACCTTCGGCTGCTGCTCTTGGGTCGAGGGTCAGGTGAACGATACCTCGATGATCTATCGCACCTAAGTGGTTCGAGAGCTAAGCGAGTGGCGGCAGAGGTTGTAGCGCATATAACCCCTGTTATATATAGAATAGATGAGGAGCCACTGCTGCACCTCAATCGTACGCTTCGCCTAAGCGAGTATCTCCTTATCGAGGCTCGTGGTGCTCGTGGTGCTCGTCGAGCACAAATACTCTCGTTGCTATCGCTGCTGCCGACCGATACTCTTACTAAGCTTCATATCAAGCCATTTCGTTGTGATGAAAATAGAATGGTTCGATTCTTTGCCATGGTGACGATGATAAATATTGATAAAGATAATCTGCTCCACCACGTGGCGAGTTTCGACTCTCCATTAACTCCTTTCGAGTTGTCGTATCTCGTTGGGCTATTGCGTCAAGGCGCAATAGTGGTGGCCTATCAGCCAATGCTTGGGTCGTTTAGTGTCAATCTCAATATGTTGGGGTTGGCCGTAGTGCGTCAATTTGGGGTGGAGGATGCCGAGGAGATGCTTTGTCAGATTGTTGAGCGTCGTGAGAGCTATCACCTTAGGCGAGAGGCGCTCTACACATTGGCGTCGCTACAGCTTTCGCTCGATCGCTTTTCGCTGGTGACATTTGTGAGATCTATGTCGCACGATGAGTCGCAACGTTTTTTGCGCTATGTGGCTACGATGGGGTATGCTCAAAGTGTCATAGATATTTTTGTTTCGAAGTATGCTCGCCCCTACTTCCATTCGCTTATCAATTCCTATAAAATTAAGATTGAATGTTCATAATATCACTCTCCCTACTTATAGTTGTGGTAATCGTGTGGTTTCATCGAGACCGTATGAGGTTCCTCTCGTCACTCCATTTTGAGAGTGAGTCGGCGCCACGTCTACGCATTAGTGTTGTTGTGGTTGATGCTATGAGTGTCGATTATGTAGCCTCACTGCTAATGCTTGAGTCGACATGTTACGAGGTGGTTTTAGTTGCCGATTTTGCCTCCGATGTTCAATCGCTATACGCCTTGAGCCAGCGTTTTGGGTTGATCAAAGTAAACTACACTCCCAATGGTGAAGTAGAGGATGATGCGGTGCGAGGGCTCTACCGCTCATTCCGTCGTGTCTACTCACGTTTGGTTGTCGTTGACTCGCCTCGAAGTGAGCGTTATGCTCCTTATGAGGTGGGTGCCGTGGTGAGTAAGTATGATTATCTTTTGTATCTATCCTCACGCAAAACTCTGCGCTCCAATGCTATCGACAATCTGCTTTTGGAACTTGCTACACGTCCCGAGGGTAGCATCTCGTCGATTGGATCACGTCTTTTCGAACGATTCCACTTCTGTTTGCGAGAGAGTTTTTTGCCTCAAGGAGCAATCAAAAAGTATGGTAGAAGAGGCAAAAAAATAAAAATTGATTATCGTATATTAAAATAGTAGAAAAGAGGTTCGATATATTTTAGAATCTGTTTAAATTTCTCTCTTAATAATTTTAGATGAGAAAAACTTAAACAGATTCTTAAACTTTCATTTTTTTTAATTATCTTTACACTCAGCAGAGTAAACTACGCAATTAAATAAAATATATATATGATAAAAACAGATAACGAGGTGCACAAATATCTCATAGCAAACATAGTTAATGCTGCCATTAGAGGTGGTGCTGCTGTGATGGAGATATATATGAAGGCCGACGAATCCTTTGATGTCTCGCTAAAGAGCGATAAATCACCCATTACCGAGGCTGATCGCCGAGCGCATACAACAATTAAAGAGTATTTGGGGCCAACTCGAATTCCAATTCTTAGTGAGGAGGGGCGTGAAATGCTCTATGCTGAGCGTTGTAATTGGGAGCTATTTTGGCTTATCGACCCACTCGACGGCACTGTAGAATTTATCAATCATACCGATGAGTTTACTATTAACATTGCGCTTATGTCAGAGAATAAATCTATCGCTTCGGTGGTATATGTCCCTTGTCTTAAGCGTCTCTTCTTTGCTGCCAAAAACCATGGGTCATTCCTTTGGGATGCTGTAGAGCCCGACTCTAATAGTGCTTTTAGCTACGATGAGATATCGACTCGACTTATTCAACTTCCGCTGGAGGCACCCGTGCGTGAGGTGCAAAAAATAGCTATCTCTCGTTCGCACAACACCCCCGAGACATTTGATCATATTGATGCGCTTCGTGCCGCTAACCCCTCGGTCGAGGTGGTTGAACAGGGTAGCTCCTATAAATTCTGTATGTTGGCTGAGGGTAGTGTAGATTACTACGTGCGCACCTCAAATACATATGAGTGGGATACGGCCGCTGGAGAGTTGGTCTTGGCCGAGGCTGGTGGCTCTACTCGATCACTATTTGATAACGAGCCATTGAACTACAATAAGGAGTCGCTGGATAATCCATGGTTCGTGTGTCGAGGTCCTCGATGTACAATTAAGTAATCAGGATGGATGAGTAGCTCTATTGTGATTCTTTTTCTCATAAAAATTTTATATCTTTGCGTGGTATTCAATTTTTTATAAAATGAGACTAAAACTTATACTCCTTATAACTACATTGACTCTGCTATCGGCGGGAAGTATTGTGGCGCAGAGTCGCCAAACCCGACAAGAGTATGTCGCTCGTTACAAAGATATTGCCATAGCCCATATGGAAAAGTATGGAATTCCAGCGAGCATCACTATGGCTCAAGGTATTTTGGAGTCCGATAGTGGTAATAGTAAACTCTCGACATCGTCGAATAACCACTTTGGAATTAAGTGTAAAAGTAACTGGAGCGGTCGTACGGTCTCCTACGATGATGATGCCAAGGGGGAGTGCTTTAGAGCATACCCAACGGTGGAGGAGTCCTACGAGGATCACGCTATATTTCTCGATACATCGCCTCGCTACGACTCTCTCTTTGCATACTCCTCATCGGATTATAAAAGTTGGGCACGTGGGCTAAAGGCTGCAGGGTATGCTACGGCGCCACACTATGCAACGCTGTTGATTAAGATTATAGAGGAGGAGCAGCTCTACTTGCTCGATCGTGATAATGGAGACCAGCTCTACGCTGAGCGCAATATTGGAGACGGAGGCAAGAGCCATAGCCTTAGTGAGGAGGCAGTCGATAGCGGTCAGATGCCTGTCTACGCCTCGCCTGGGGGATATATCGATCCCGACAACTACTCTGTTACCATCAATTCCCATCGAGGTTACAATATAGAGCGCTGTAACGCACTTTACTTTACTCGAGCTAAGCGAGGCGATACCATTGCATCTATCGCCGAGGCATTCGAGATGTGGCAGTCGACGCTACGTCGTTTCAATGATCTGGATCGTGATGTTGATCAACTCGAGGAGGGAGCCATAATATTTATCGAGCGCAAGGCTCGATCGTGGAGTGGTGACGATAAGCAGAGTTGCCAAGTGCAGTATGGTCAGACGCTCTATTCGATTTCGCAAGAGTATGGAGTACGCCTCAAGAATCTTAGACGTCTCAACGATATGAACCGCAATGAAGAGGTTAGAGTAAATCAGATAATAAAATTAAAGTAGATATAATGGAGGAGCTTAGAGAGCAAATATTAAAGACAATTACCGAGAAGTCAAATCTCAAACAGAGAGTCTTCGACACAACATTTACATCGTTTAATCTACTCAAGGATACTCTCTTCGAGATGGCCTCAGAGATTGACGATCAGTTGGAGGGTAAACTCGATAGAAGGGTGAGATTGGAGTATCGTGATCGAGGTAAATTCGAGGCGCAGTTACAAGTGGCCAACGATACGCTTATCTTTCAGATGCATACCGATGTTTTCCGCTTCGATATGGATCACCCCGTGTGGCAAAATGAGTTTGCCGCCTCAAACCGCATGAATGCCTATTGTGGCGTGGTCAATATCTATAACTTTTTGGCCGATTCATTTAAATTTAATCGTAATGCCGATGAAGGATACCTTATTGGCCGTATCTTTATTAATGCCGATCGCTTCTACTTTGTTGAGGGAAAAGGGCAAAATGGAGTTAAGTCCGATGGGTTTGGTTCCGCTACCCTCGATCGTCTTGCTCTGATTGAGGTGTTGGAATCTGCACTATTCTACTCGCTTAACTTCGATCTATTGGTGCCACCATTTGAGCTTAATCATCGTGTTAAGATCGACCAATTTAACTCAAAAATGGATAATTCAAAGTTTGAGACAGGTAAGCGTTTGGGATTTGAGTATAATACAAAAAAATTATAACCCATGATTCGCAATATTATTAAGGGGTGTGCCACATTGTCGCTCATCCTATCTTGTTTTGTGGCTACAGCCCAAGGTGATTATGCCTCTATAGCTAAACTTCGCTCACTCTCAAAGGGTATCTCCGAGGCTCGCCAGATGATCGATGCCGATTACTTTACATCGCTTGATATGGGCTCTGTAGTAAAGCTATCGTATCTCGATGAGCAATCACGAGAGGTTCTATTTACCCCTCCTGCAGGAGATTTTAGAGTTGTCGACTATCTCCTTTCGCCCGACGAACAGCTTGTGCTTATCTCGCAGGGTGCCGAGCCTATCTATCGACACTCATATACTACTCACTACCATCTCCAAAAGGTTGGCCAAGGGGCTGCTCATGCGATTATTCACGATGTGGAAGCGGTGCGTGATGCCACTTTCTCACCCGATAGCCGTGCAATTGCCTTCTCGAGTCACAACAATCTCTTTCTATACGATATCGAGAGTGGATCTATCGACCAAATTACTCGAGACGGAGAGTGGAATAAAATAATAAATGGTACCACCGATTGGGTCTACGAAGAGGAGTTCGGCTTTACGAAGGCCTACTGGTTCTCACCCGATGGTAGAGAGATTGCATATCTCAAATTTAATGAGAGTGAGGTTCCTCTCTTCGAGATGATGCGCTATGACAATGAGCTATACAATAGAGCCTATTCATATAAATATCCAAAGGCAGGTGACACCAATTCGACGGTTGAGTTGTGGGTCTATGATCTTGAAACTAAGGAGAATCGCAAGGTGAAGAGTCAACGTTGGGATGATCAATATCTTCCACATGCGGGATACACCCCACTTGGTGAGCTCTACTACTTCCGTTTGAATCGTCTCCAAAATCACGTGGAGGTACTTCTTGTCGAGGAGGATGGCGAGCAGAGAATGATATACGAGGAGCAGGCACCTCAATATATTGAGAGAGTGGGCTCGTCGACCATAACCTTTATCGACGATGAGCGCTTTGTGGTGCGAGAGGAGACTACATCAGGATTTGCGCACCTCTACCTCTACTCAACTCGCAAGGGTGCTCTTGGCGCAATCACCGAGGGCGACTGGGAGGTGACGCAGCTTATCGCCACAACACCCAGGGAGCTCTACTATATCTCGACAGAGGGGTCGCCATTACGTCGTAGAATCTATTCGATTGGGCTTAATGGTCGCAATAAGAGGCAGATAAGTGGTGCTGAGGGTTACTACTCAGTGCGTCCAGTGCGAGATATGGAGTACTTCATCGCAACATATTCGACTGTGGAGCAGCCTCCGCAAACAGCAATATATAATCGAAAAGGCGAGATGGTGCGCATGCTTGTCGACAATGGTGAACTGAGTGAGGCTCTCAAGGCTGATGCCCGTCCTACAAAGGAGCTCTTCGAGATTGAGACCGAGCGTGGCGATGTGCTCAACGCCTATATGATTCGCCCACGAGATTTTGATCCAACGCAGCAATACCCTCTGATCTTCACCCAATATTCGGGTCCAGGTTCGCAGCAGGTCTCCGATAGTTGGTCTCTCGACTGGGTCGATGCAATGGTCGATAATGGATATATTGTGATGTGCGTCGATCCTCGAGGTACTGGATATCGTGGCGAGGAGTTTAAGAAACTTACCTATGCTAACCTCGGTGGACTCGAGACTGAGGATCAGATATCGGCCGCTCGATATGCTGCGTCACTTCCTTATGTGGATGCCTCTCGCATAGGTATCTATGGTTGGTCCTATGGTGGATTTATGGCGCTTAATTGTGCTCTCAAATCGCAGGGGCTCTATGCGATGGCTATCGCTGTGGCGCCAGTGACATCGTGGCGATACTACGATACAATATACACCGAGGTCTATAACGGATTACCACAGGATAATCCTGCAGGATATGATGATAACTCACCAATAAATTTTGCTGATGCTCTTGATGATCGCACCAAGTTGCTTATTATTCACGGTACGGCCGATGATAATGTTCACTTCCAAAATACAGTAGAGATGTCTCGTGCACTCAATAAGCATGGTAAGCAGTATGATATGATGGTATACCCCGATCAGAACCACTCGATGATGCCCGACAACGCTATGAACGTGCGAGAGAAGATGGTGGAGTATACTCTTGAAAATCTGTAGATAGATTGATTTCTTGATAACAATAATCAGGGTGACTATAAGTTTAAAAGCTTGATAGTCACCCTGATTATTTATTATATAGTTGTCGTTACTCTAAAGAGATTTGATGTAGTTGTCGATTGCAGTGGCTGCTGTGCGACCAGCGCCCATCGCTAAGATTACTGTAGCGGCACCTGTCACCACGTCGCCACCTGCAAAGACACCCTTGCGAGATGTTGCACCGCTGTCGTCTGCTACAACACAACCCCAACGGTTGGTCTCGAGGCCCTTGGTCGTTGCGGCGATAAGTGGGTTGGGCGATGTTCCAAGCGCCATAATCACAACGTCGCACTCCACCTCAAAGTTGGAGCCCTGCTTAACCACTGGTGAGCGACGTCCACTCTCGTCGGGCTCACCTAACTCCATCTCGACGCACTCAATCGCTCTCACCCAGCCGCCATCTTTGGCCAAAATCTGGGTTGGGTTGGTGAGCATCTTGAAGTCGATGCCCTCCTCCTTGGCGTGGTGTACCTCCTCCAAACGTGCTGGAAGCTCCGCCTCGCCACGACGATAGACGATAGTTGCCTTGGCTCCTAAGCGTTTTGCGGTACGCACAGCATCCATCGCAACGTTGCCACCTCCAACGACCACTACGCTCTCGCCCGTGAAGATTGGGGTGTCGTACTCATGGTCGTAGGCCTTCATAAGGTTGGCACGAGTTAGGAACTCATTGGCCGAAACAACTCCGTTGAGAGTCTCGCCAGGGATATTCATAAAGCGAGGTAGACCAGCTCCCGAGCCGATGAATACTGCGTCGAAGCCCTCGTCATCCATCAATGAGTCGATGGTAACGGTGCGACCCACAATAACGTCGGTCTCGAACTTTACGCCGAGTGCCTCGACCGCAGTGATCTCTGCCGCTACAATCTTATCTTTGGGGAGTCGGAATTCGGGGATACCATATACCAAAACGCCACCCAATTTGTGGAGCGCCTCAAATACAGTCACCTCATATCCCATCTTAGCTAAGTCGCTTGCACAAGCCAAACCTGCTGGGCCACTACCTACGATAGCCACCTTGCGACCATTTGGCTCGATCTCGCAATTGGTTTGGCCAAGGTTTTCGATCTTCCAATCGCCCACAAAGCGCTCCAATTGACCAATCGACACGCTCTCGCCCTTGATGCCCAAGATACATGCGCCCTCGCATTGAGTCTCTTGTGGACATACTCGACCACAAACACTTGGTAGCGATGAGTCTACAGCAATCGCCTCGACAGCTCCCACCATGTCGCCAGCCGAGATGCGGCCGATAAATGCTGGGATGTTGATTCCAACGGGGCAAGCTGCCACACAGCGTGGCTTCTTACACTCTAAACAGCGTGAGGCCTCTACTTGCGCCTCCTCTAAGTTGAATCCATAGCAAACCTCTTCGAAGTTGGTTGCTCTTACTTTTGGGTCTTGTTCACGTGCCTTTGTACGTGCTATTTTATTTGCCATAACCTCTTCTCCTATCTATCTAAGCCAATTCTACACTTGTGTCCTGCTTCACGCTCCGCCTCGATTGCTGCGGCACGCTCCTCTAAAGAACGATACATTCCAATGCGACGTAGCGCCTCGTCGAAGTCTACTTGGTGACCATCGAACTCGGGACCCTCGACACATGTGAAGCGAACCTTGCCTCCGACAGTTACACGGCATGCGCCACACATACCTGTGCCATCGACCATAAGGGTGTTGAGCGAGACGATAGTTGGCATATCATACTTCTTGGTGGTGAGTGTCACAAACTTCATCATGATCATTGGGCCGATAGCAACGCAAAGGTCGTAGCTCTTGCCTTGGCTCATTAGCTCCTCTATTTTGGCAGTCACCAATCCTTTGAAACCTGCGCTACCATCGTCGGTACATATATATAGGTTGGAGGCAACTTTACTCATCATCTCCTCAAAGATTATCATTTCGCTATTTTTGGCACCAATAATAACGTCGACCTCTACTCCATTTTCGTGCAACCACTTCACCTGTGGGTATACTGGTGCAGCTCCTACGCCACCTGCCACAAATAAGTAACGACGAGATTGAACCTCTTCTAAAGGCTCTGCCACAAAATCAGAGGGGTGACCCAATGGACCAGCGAAGTCGATGAGTGATTCGCCCACCTCGAGGTGGCAGATTCTTTGAGTTGAAACGCCTATAGTTTGGATAACGATAGTTACCCAACCCTCCGAAGTGTTAAAATCTGCAATAGTTAGTGGAATACGTTCGCTGCGTTCGTCTAAGCGTACGATTACAAATTGCCCTGGTTTTGCCGATGAGGCTACTCGAGGAGCCTTGATCTTCATCAACGAGATATTGGGGGCTATCTCTTGTTTCTCTAATACTTCAAACATGCTATTTGCCTAATTTCTGTTAACAGTGAATAATTTATTTAAGTTTGGTTTGTTCTTGTCTGTTTAGTGGATTACATTTGCTGTGACTCTCACCCTCTGTACTGGTTCGTCGGGATCATTTAATGTCAATGTGATATAGCGAGAAAAACCACCATAGTTGGTTCCATTGCTATCGATCCATACTTGGAAATTGCGTTTTGCGCCAGCCGCAATCTTATCACCTGCTTTGATGTTGCATTTGATGCCATCACCAAGGTTAACATCTCTAATTAAAAGATCACTCACGCCGCTATTCTCTAATGTAAAACTCTGTTTTGAAGAGATTCGATTCTGTTTTATATCGCCGAATTTTATTATATTCTTATCTCGGTTGCTGATCGGAGGTGCACTTCGCTGCTGCTTTGTGAAGCTATCAACGGCGTAGCCATTGACCATTAGGCGATATTGAGACTCCAAGCCATTCACGTGTACATATAGTTTGTCAGATAATATACCATAGCGACCACGATTTTTTTGTAGGTCATACCCCACTTCAAATGAGCCTTTTTCTCCAGGTGCGATGGTGGTGGGAGGATTGACCTCCAGAATTCCACTTTGAGAGTAGGGGCGTAGAGTTAATTTTATTGGTTTTTTTGAATCATTGATATACGATACTTCACTTTTGCGAACTTCTCCCTGCCCGATGTTAGATAGAGCAAAATAGTTGGATGCAAAGCGTAATCCTTTACCCATATCGAAAGGGTAGTTTTCGGCAATGCTCTTTTTGCGGGGTATAACCTCACCCGAGATTATTAGTACATATCTTTTGTTGTGTGGAGCGATGACAATTTGAATTGTCTTTGAGAATTTGCCAGGTCGATCCATTGGGTCAAATGTAACATCGATGGTTGAGGTGGTGCCTACAGCTACGGGTTGACGAGAGTACGATGGAACTGTACAGCCGCAAGAGCTAACTGCAGTAACAATAACTGCAGGAGCCTTGCCAGTGCTTTTGTATTTGAAAGAGTGTGATACTACACCTCCATCTTCGGCTATTTTTCCGAAGTTATATGTTGTCTCTTCAAAGGTCAACTCTTGTGAATAGGCCTTTCCAAGTGCCAATAGGCAGATAATCAAACTAATCAGTCGTGAAATGCTTCTCATAATGAAATTCTATTAATATTAGACTTCACAAAAATAACAAAAAAATCTTAAAAAAACGCTCAAAAGTTTTGCAGATAAAAAAAAAGCGCTTATATTTGCACCACGAAAACGAAACAACAGCAATGTTGAGAGTCTTCAAAGTTCATTAAATTTTGCCTGAATAGCTCAGTTGGTTAGAGCACATGACTGTTAATCATGGGGTCCTAGGTTCAAGTCCTTGTTCAGGCGCAAACGTTCTTTAAGTGGGGCGATCTTGAAGAGAGAGTTTAGGCTCTTTTGGAGAGAGGGGCAAATCCAATTAAAGATATGGGAGTTTAGCTCAGCTGGTTCAGAGCATCTGCCTTACAAGCAGAGGGTCGGGGGTTCGAATCCCTCAACTCCCACACTACCACTCAAAAGAGTGGTTTTTTTATCCATAGCCCAAATTTGGGAGTTTAGCTCAGCTGGTTCAGAGCATCTGCCTTACAAGCAGAGGGTCGGGGGTTCGAATCCCTCAACTCCCACTCAAGTTTGACCGATTAACATTATCAATATGTTATTCGGTCTTTTTGTTTGTAACACTCTCCCAAGTATCATTCAATTTAAAACGTTTGCAGATTTTGGAAACGTTCTCGCAATCGTTTTCATGAAAAGAGTACCCAGTTTGTAGCGGTAGATTATGTAGTGTAGTGTATTTTAGTGGTAACTAAATCTCTGTCGAGGAGTCGATGGGGAGCCTACTAACCATTAAAAACTTTATAATTTACAATGAGACGATCAATTTCTCTTTTCCTACTACTGCTTATAGCGTCACTATCGCTAAAGGCTCAACCGCACATGAGTGCAACAATTCAAAATATGCACCTGTGGCGTGGTGGCGAGGTAGCCGATGGCTTTGTGCTCACCACCGATCTCCACTATAGCGCCATGCAGGAGCGGCTCAAAGTGGGATTTTGGGGCGGTGCCAATGGTGTGGGCGAGTATAAGGAGTTTAACTACTACGCCTCCTATTCAGTTGGGCGGCTCTCGTTGACGCTCTGCGACACCTACAACTTCTCGAGCTATGCAACCTACAACAATGAGGAGTTCTTTAACTACTCTCCCGCCGATACTGGACGATTTCTCGATGCATCGCTGCGATATAGAGTTAGTGATGAGTATCCGCTTCTCATAAGTTGGTCGACGGTGCTCTTTGGTCGAGATCGTGACGCCTCGAATAGCGAGAATAGATACTCCACATTTGTGAGCTTGGAGTACCCCATATACCGAAATGATGGGTGGCAGTTTGATGCAGGAGTTGGAGGAGCCTTTGCCCTCAATAATATCGACAACTCGGCGAACTTCTATGGTGATAGGGGTGGTATAGTAGAACTCACGCTCAAAGTCTCAAATAGTATTAAGATCAATGAGCGTGAGATACCAATCTATATGTTGATGATGTGGAATCCGCAATCCGACAAAGCCTACATGCAGCTTTGTGCTCAGATCCTCAGATTCTAAGAATCTACTTGCTTAGGTCGGTATTGTGTACGCCCAACACCGCACGTCCCGATGGGTCGTTGAGGTTTTGGAATGAGGCATCCCAAGCGAGTGCTGTTGGGGTGCTACACGCCACCGATGGCACCGATGGCACACATTGAGCCGCAGTTTGTGATGGGAAGTGCTCCTCAAATATTGTGCGGTAGTAGTACTCCTCCTTGTTTTGAGGTGGGTTGATTGGGAAGCGCTCGGCGGCATGCTCCATCTCACGATCCGACACAGCGTCGATTGCCACCTGTTTGAGCGTGTCGATCCAGCTGTAGCCTACGCCATCGGAAAACTGCTCCTTTTGGCGCCATGCAACCTCCTCGGGCAACATATCCTCAAAGGCTTTGCGCAATATCCACTTCTCCATCTTACCATCCTTTGCCATCTTCGCCTCGGGATTGATACGCATGGCCACATCCATAAACTCCTTGTCGAGGAATGGGACACGACCCTCAACACCCCATGCTGAGAGCGCCTTGTTGGCACGTAGGCAGTCGTAGAGGTGCAATTTGTCGATCTTGCGGATGGTCTCCTCGTGGAACTCTTTGGCGTTTGGCGCTTTGTGGAAGTAGAGGTATCCACCAAATATCTCGTCGGCACCCTCACCCGAGAGCACCATCTTGATACCCATCGACTTGATCACACGGGCAAGTAGATACATCGGAGTTGATGCACGCACCGTAGTGACGTCGTATGTCTCGAGGAAGTAGATCACGTCACGTATTGCGTCGAGACCCTCCTGCACGGTGTAGTGCACCTCGTGGTGAACAGTTTTGATGTGGTCTGCCACCTTTTGTGCAGCTGCCAAATCGGGTGCACCCTTCAATCCCACAGCAAATGAGTGGAGCTGAGGCCACCATGCAGCATCTTCTCCCCCCGATTCAACTCGACGTTGCGAATACTCTTTGGCTACAGCCGAGATAATCGAAGAGTCCAATCCACCTGAGAGCAACACCCCATAAGGGACGTCGGACATCAATTGACGCTTCACCGAGGCTTTGAGCGCTTCACGAAGCTCCTCTACCGAGGCGTCGTTCTCCTTCACGGCATCATACTCAAACCAATCACGGTTGTAGTAGCGTATCATCTTACCCTCACGGCTCGAGTAGTAGTGGCCTGGCAAAAATGGTTTGATTGTGCGACATGTACCCTCCAATGCCTTGAGCTCTGAGGCTACAAAGAACTGCTCATCGTCATCCCATCCTATATATAAAGGTATAACACCGATGGTGTCACGAGCGATGAGGTACTCATCCTTCTCGATGTCGTAGAGCGCAAAGGCAAATATTCCGTTGATTCTCTCGAAGAGACCCACGCCCAACTTCTGGTAGAGTGGGATTATAACTTCGCAATCTGATCCAGTTTGGAACTCATACTCGTCCGATAGCTCCTCACGGATCTCAGCATGGTTGTAGATCTCACCATTGACGGCCAATACAATTTTGCCGTCGGTGCTAAATAGGGGTTGACCACCCGATTGAGGGTCGACAATCGAGAGACGCTCGTGAGCTATTACAGCTTTGTCACCGCAGTAGATTCCTGACCAGTCGGGACCACGGTGTCTAATTAGTTTTGACATTTTTAGCACTTTGGTGCGTTGCTCCTCTCCTACTGAGTTAATATCGAATAATCCTACAAATCCACACATATATTTAATTTTTTAATTTTTTAATCCTATAATTGTTAGTAGTTGCTCTGCTCTTTAATCTATGACTTGGTGTAAAAATAAATAATTACTGTTTTTGTTAATTATAATTTAAATATTGAACTATTATGCTGCAATCATTATTGTTTCAATGTCGCAAAGTTATATTATTTTTTGTAAAATGACTAAATATTTCAAAAAAAGTTCGACAAATGCCATACAATATTTATCTACTCTTTTGGCTCTCTTTTGTTGTATTTAAAATATTTTTTTATAAATTTGCCAAATAAAATAGTTTGCGGTCATGAAGATATCAGTTATTGGAGGCGGTAATATGGGTGGAGCAATTGCATATGGTGCTATCTCGCAAGGGGTAGTGTCGGCTGTTGATGTCACTATATCGCACCTCAGCACCAAAATGAGACCTCTTTTTGGTGAGATTGCCGAGCAGGTGAAACTTGAAAATTGTAATGACAAGGTCATTGCCGATGCCGATATTATTATTTTGGCTGTCAAGCCGTGGCTTGTCGAGGAGGTGATGGGCGAGATCTCGCCACTTCTCGATAGAACGAAACAATCAATAATCTCCGTTGTTGCAGGTTTGAGCTTTGCTCAACTCTCTTCGATGCTTCAATTCGAGGCTTTGGGCTCTCTTCCGCTCTATAGGGTCATCCCCAATACTGCAATCTCGATTGGTCAAGGTGTCTCGATCATCTCGTCGTGTGGCTCCACCGCCGAGCTCGATGGCGCCGTTGTGGAACTTTTCGAGGCGTTGGGTTCAACCTTTGTGGTTGCGGAGTCGATGATGACCCCTCTCACCTCGCTCTCATCGTGTGGTATAGCCTTTGCTCTACGCTATCTCGACGCCTCGACTCGAGGTGGTGTGGCGGTGGGTATCGACCCCAAGATGTCGCTCGAGGTGACTCTCAAAACTATGTTGGGTGCTGTGGCGATGTTGGAGCGCAATGGAGGCGAACCGCAAGCAGAGATAGATAAGGTGACCACAAAGGGCGGAATTACACTAAAGGGGCTTGAGGCTATGGAGCGAGATGGATTCTCTGTGGCCGTTGAGAGTGCGATAAAAGAGAGTCGCTAATGAAAAGAGAGTATAAAAAGGTTGTAATAAAGGTTGGTAGCAACGTTTTGACCCATCCCAATGGTCATCTCGATACTACTCGCCTCTCTTCGCTTGTTGATCAATTTGTTGAGCTGCAACACTCTGGCATCAAGGTTATTGTAGTCTCGTCGGGAGCTGTTGCGGCTGGTCGAGGCGATGTTGCTCCCCTGGGGCGACGCTTAGATTCTGTCTCGGAGCGTCAACTCTTTTCGGCTGTGGGCCAAGTCAAGCTTATCAATAAATATTACAATCTCTTTAGAGATCATGGCGTGGTATGTGGCCAGGTGTTGACCACCAAAGAGTCGTTCTCATCTCGCAACCACTACCTTAACCAGCAGCACTGCATGCGAACAATGCTCGAGAGTGGGGTGGTGCCAATAGTCAACGAGAATGATACAATATCTATTACCGAACTTATGTTTACCGACAATGATGAGCTCTCGGGTCTGGTGGCAACCATGATGGATGTTGACGCACTTATTATTTTGAGTAATATTGATGGAGTCTATGATGGTGACCCTTCGTGCGAGAGCTCGCAGGTTATACGTGAGATCGACTCCTCGAATAGCGATCTGTCGGAGTTTATATCGACATCGAAGTCTCAATTTGGTCGTGGCGGTATGCTCACCAAGAGTCGTATCGCCTCGAAGGTTGCCGACCAAGGTATTGAGGTTATTGTGGCCAATGGTAAGCGCCCCGATATTTTGCTCGATCTGCTTATCGCCCAAAACGATGTTGTCGCTACACGCTTTACTCCCTCCTCGCACAATGTCTCGAGCATCAAGCGATGGATTGCCCACAGCGATGGATTTGCCAAAGGGTGCCTCGTGGTGGATGATAATGCTCAAAAGGCACTACTCTCGCCTGTGGCCAAGAGTCTGCTTTCGGTGGGTGTTGTAGCGGTGGAGGGTGAATTCGAGAGGCACGACATTGTGAAGATCGTCTCGCAAGGTGGCCAGACGATAGGCCTCGGTCGAATTGCAGTAGATAGTACCGAGGCACGAGCAACGATAGGCGTTAGAGGCCTAAAACCAATTATTCACTACGACTACCTATATATCGAAGAATAGAGATATGGATTTAACAGCTCAATTTAGAGCAGCTCGCCAAGCTTCACGAGCGTTGGCCCTGCTACCAGAGAGAAAGATAGATAATATTATTGCAAAGCTTGCCGAGGCGACACTGCAAAATATTGATAGAATCTTGGCGGCCAATGCCAAAGATTTGGAGCGCATGTCGCCCAATAACCCCACTTACGATAGATTGCTGCTCACACCCGAGCGAATTGAGTCCATAGCCTCAGATATGTTGAGCGTTGCTGCATTGCACTCACCTGTAGGAGAGGTGCTTAGCTCGGTTGCTCGACCCAATGGGATGACGATCGACAAGGTGAGGGTGCCTTTTGGTGTGATTGGTGTGATATATGAGGCACGCCCCAATGTCGGTTTCGATGTCTTCACACTATGTTTGAAGAGTCTGAATTGCTCTATACTCAAAGGTGGTAGCGATGCGGAGTGCTCCAATAGAGTTATTGTCGAACTTATCAAAGAGGTGCTTAGGGCTGAGGGTGTAGATGAGAACTTTGTGACACTACTTCCTGTGGATCGAGAGGCTACCGCAGCGCTGCTTGGAGCCGTGGGTGATGTTGATCTCATCATTCCTCGTGGTAGTGCGTCACTCATTAACTATGTTCGAGACAATGCACGAGTACCAGTGATTGAGACTGGTGCTGGAGTATGTCACACATATGTCGATAAGTATGCCGATGTTGCAAAGGCCGCTGCGATTATAGAAAATGCTAAAACACGTCGAGTGAGTGTCTGTAATGCCCTCGATACTATTGTTATCCATCGTGATAAGGTGGGAGATCTTCCCGCAATTTGCGAATCTTTGGCAGCTAAAGGAGTCGAGATATATGCCGATCCAATATCGTTCAAGGTGCTTCAAGGAGCCTATCCCGAGCATCTGCTTTTCCAGGCCGATGAGAGCCATTTTGGGCGAGAGTTTCTCGACTATAAGCTCTCGGTGAGAGTTGTCGATAGCTTCGATAAGGCGGTGGAACATGTCACGAGATACACCTCGCAGCACAGTGAGGCTATCGTAACAGAGAGTTGTGAGCGAGGTGAGTTATATTGTAAGGTGGTAGATGCTGCATCTCTCTACATCAATGTCTCGACAGCATTCACCGATGGCGGTCAATATGGATTTGGTGCTGAAATTGGTATTAGTACGCAAAAACTCCATGCACGTGGTCCTATGGCACTCAATGAGATCACCACCTATAAATATATAGTTCGTGGCGATGGCCAGATCCGCTAAATTAGTTTAAAGAGAAATAAGAAGAACAAAATATAATGAGAGTATTAAAATTTGGAGGAACATCGGTTGGTTCGGTAGAGAGCCTACGCAATGTTCAGTGTATTGTAAATAACTCAAGTGAAGAGATGGTGGTTGTAGTCTCGGCCTTGGGTGGTGTCACCGATATGTTGATCGCAACAGCCAAGAGTGCCCAAGAGGGTGGTGGCCACTATCGTGCGACCTTTGAGAAGATCAAGGAGCGTCACCTCAATATTATAGAGGGGGTAGTAGAGCCACAATATAGGGCAGAGCTCAATGAGAGATTGCGCCCACTCTTTGACGATTTGACAAATATCTATAAAGGTGTCGACCTCATCCGTGACCTATCGGACAAGACGATGGATACCATTGTGAGTTATGGCGAGAGGCTTTCGTCAACTATTATCTCATATATTTTGGATGATACCACGCTTATTGATTCACGTGAGTTGATCAAAACACGACTCCAACTTGGTAAACATGTGGTCAACTTCGAACAGACCAATGCCTTGATCAGAGAGCGCTTCGAGTCTCGCACACGAGTCTCGCTGTTGCCAGGTTTCATCGCTTCAGATATGAAGAGTGGGGCTGTGACAACCCTTGGTCGAGGTGGCTCAGACTACACAGCTGCAATTTTGGCGGCGGCGCTCGATGCCGATATCCTGGAGATCTGGACCGATGTTGATGGATTTATGTCGGCCGATCCTCGTGTCATTAGCAATACCTATGTCATCGACCATCTCTCGTTTGTTGAGGCTATGGAGCTCTGCAACTGTGGAGCTAAGGTGATCTATCCACCAACGATCTATCCAGTATTCTACAGAGATATTCCTATCGTGGTGAAGAATACCTTCAATATGGAGGCGCCAGGAACTCTAATCACTCGTGAAAAGAGCAAGGTGGAGGGAAAACCAATTAAGGGTATCTCGTCGATCAACGACACAAGCCTCATCACAGTCAAGGGCCTTGGTATGGTCGATGTGATTGGAGTTAACTACAGAATCTTTAAGGCCTTGGCAAAGGGTGGTGTGAGCGTGTTTATGGTCTCACAGGCATCTTCGGAGAACAACACCTCGATTGGTGTTCGTCATGGCGACGCTGAGGTGGCGGCAGCACTTCTTGATGCTGAGTTTGCGCATGAGATCGAGGTGGGTGAGATGGAGCCCGCAAGTGCCGAGCACGATTTGGCAACTGTTGCAATCGTGGGAGACAACATGAAACATACGCCAGGTATAGCTGGGCAGCTTTTCAATACGCTGGGACGCAATGGAATCAACGTTATCGCATGTGCCCAGGGAGCCTCGGAGACCAATATCTCATTTGTTATCAAACTCTCGCAGTTACGTAAGGCGCTCAACGTCATTCACGACTCGTTCTTCCTCTCGGAGCATCAAGTGGTGAACCTCTTTATAGCTGGAGTCGGCTTGGTTGGTGCAAACCTCTTAGAGCAGATTCGAGAGCAGCAGCAGACTCTTTTGTCAGATAAGTCACTTAGAGTCAATGTCGTGGGTCTCTTCAACTCTCGACGCTGTGTTGTGGATCGCTTGGGAGTAGACCTCGATAACTATAAAGCGCTCCTTGCTGATTCTCAACAAGAGTCGTCGCCCGAACAGATTGTGCAAGAGATTCTGGACTTAAATATCTCGAACTCAGTCTTTGTAGATTGCACAGCCAATGGAGAGGTGGCGTCCATCTATGGAGAGTTGTTAAACCACAATGTGTCGGTTGTGGCAGCCAATAAGATTGCTGCCTCGGCATGCTACCAAGAGTATCAGGAGTTGAAATCTATCGCTCGTCGAAGAGGTGTTAAGTTCCTATTTGAGACCAATGTGGGTGCGGGACTTCCAATCATCAATACGATAAACTCGCTTATCAATAGTGGTGATAAGATAACACGTATTGAGGCTGTGGTCTCGGGAACGCTCAACTTTATCTGCAATACTGTTAGTGCCGATAAACCACTCTCAGAGGTTATCACGTTGGCTAAGGAGGCGGGCTATAGTGAGCCCGATCCTCGATTGGATCTCAATGGCTCGGATGTTGTTCGCAAGTTGGTGATCCTCTCTCGTGAGGCAGGTTACCAGATCGAGCAGGAGGATATCGAGCGCAACTTGTTTATTCCCGAGGAGTTACTCGAGGGCTCATATGCCGACTTTGAGGCGAAACTTCCTGAGATAGATAACTCATTCGAAGCAATGCGCTCGGAGGCTGCCGCTAAGGGTCTACGCCTGCGTTTTGTTGCGAAATTGGAGGCTGGACAAGGTTCGGTTGGTATCCAGGCGGTTGACTCACGCCACCCATTCTATGAGCTCGAGGGAAGCAATAACTCGGTTCTACTCACCACCGAGCGCTACAAGGAGCTGCCAATGGTGATCAAGGGCTATGGCGCAGGTGCAGCGGTTACGGCGGCAGGAGTCTTTGCCGATATAATTAGTATTGTGAATATTCGTTAAATGGCTCTAAGGTATGAAATATATAATAATATTAGGTGACGGTATGGCAGGTCTTCCTATCGCTGAACTTGGTGGCAGAACTACGCTTCAGGCCGCCACAAAGCCTGCGATAGATGCTCTGACTCGGTTGGGGCGTACGGGTTTGTTGCATACCGTGCCTGAGGCCTATGAACCTGGTAGCGAGATAGCTAACTTGGCGGTGATGGGCTACAACTTAGATAGAGTCTTCGAGGGGCGTGGTTCGCTCGAGGCTGCCAGTATGGGAGTCGATATCGAAGAGGGAGAGATGGCTATGCGTTGTAACCTCATTACAATCGATAGCGATGGTAAGATCAAGAATCACTCGGCGGGGCACATCTCATCGAGCGAGGCGAGTGAGCTTATTGACTACCTCAATGAGAATTTAGATGAGGATCTTGTCCAGTTATTCTCTGGTATAAGCTACCGACACCTACTCAAGATGAAGGGTGGTAATAAAGATTTAAAGTGCACACCTCCTCATGATGTCCCTGGAACTCCATTTGCAGATGTTATGATAGTGGCTCAAAGCGCAGAGGCTGAGGAGAGTGCGGCGCTGCTCAATCGCCTAACGTTGCGTTCGCAGAAGTTACTTCGAGATCACCCTATCAACCAAAGGCGTATTGCTGAGGGCAAGGATCCTGCAAACTCAATTTGGATGTGGTCGCCAGGATATAAACCAGCGATGGAGACTCTTAGTGAGAAGTATGGACTGAAGAGTGGCTCAGTTATTTCGGCAGTAGATTTGATAAAGGGTATCGGTGTCTATGCAGGGCTCAAAGTAATTGATGTCGAGGGCGCTACGGGGCTATATGATACAAATTATGAGGGGAAGACTGCAGCTGCAATCGAGGCTCTTAGAAGCGATGATTTTGTATATCTTCACATCGAGGCGAGTGATGAGGCTGGTCACGAGGGTGATCCAGCGCTTAAGATTCGTACCATCGAGTATCTTAGTGAAAGAGTGGTGGCACCTATTATGGAGGCTGTCAAGGAGTTTGAAGAGCCTGTTACCATTGCTCTGTTGCCAGACCATCCAACGCCTTGCGATCTGCGTACTCATACTCGTGAGGCTGTTCCATTTGTTATTTACAATCCTAATAAGGAGGGTGATAGCATTACTCAGTATGACGAATTCTCACTGCTTAATGGGTACTATGGTGAGTTAGTCGGCGATCAATTTATGGAGGAACTACTTAAAGAATAAAAATATGCAATACTATAGCACAAATAAACAGGCGCCAAAGGTATCACTGCGAGATGCCGTGGTGAAGGGGATAGCACCCGATAAGGGTCTCTATATGCCCGAGAAAATCCAACGATTGGGAGGCGATTTCTATGAGAACATAGATAAAATGAGCTTTCAGGAGATCGCCTACGAGGTGGCAGATGCCTTCTTTGGTGGCGATGTCGATGCACAAAGCTTGCGTGAGATTGTTACATCTACGCTCAGTTTTCCAACACCAGTGGTAGAGGTCTCGGATTCTATCTACTCGCTTGAACTTTTTCATGGTCCAACTCTTGCCTTCAAGGATGTTGGAGGTTGCTTCATGGCTCGCCTTTTGAGCTACTTCATCAAGCGTGAGGCAAAGGGAGGTTTGGTCAATGTATTGGTGGCAACATCGGGAGATACTGGTAGTGCCGTTGCCAATGGTTTTTTGGGTGTTGAGGGAATTCATGTCTATGTGCTCTATCCCAAAGGGAAGGTGAGCGCAATTCAAGAGTGTCAATTTACAACTTTGGGTCGTAATATTACCGCTCTCGAGGTTGATGGAACCTTCGACGATTGTCAAGCCTTGGTCAAGGCCGCCTTTGCAGATTCTACTCTCAAGGAGCACATGACTCTGACGAGTGCCAACTCGATTAACGTTGCTCGCTTCCTACCCCAAGCATTCTACTATTTCAATGCTTATGCCCAACTTAAACGTAAGGGGTGCGAGCAAGAGTTGGTGGTGAGCGTACCAAGTGGCAACTTTGGAAATATCACAGCTGGTCTTATTGCTAAACGTATGGGGCTGCCCATTAAGCGATTTATTGCAGCCAACAATCGTAATGATATCTTTTTCCAATATCTCAATAGTGGCAACTACTCGCCACGTGCGTCGGTTGTAACCATTGCCAATGCGATGGATGTTGGTGATCCAAGTAATTTTGCTCGAGTATTGGACCTCTATGGCTCACATGATGCAATTGTGGCAGATATCTCGGGATGCTCCTACACCGACGAGCAGATTGCTCAAACTATGCAAGAGTGTCTTGCTCAGAGTGGATATCTTCTTGATCCTCACGGCGCTTGCGGATATCGTGCTCTTCGAGAACAACTACAGACAGGTGAGCAGGGAGTCTTCTTAGAGACTGCACATCCAGCTAAGTTCCTCGATAGAGTAGAGGAGATTACAGCAACAAAAGTGGAAATTCCAGAGCCTCTCAAAGCTTTCATGCGAGGCACAAAGCAGAGTGTTGAGATGGGTCGAGGGTTTGACGAATTTAAGGAGTTTCTACTATCTCGATAGTGAGATGTCACTAAAAAAGAAACTAACCTTGCTATACGACTTCTCCCAAAAACAGAGGGTAACTACTAAGTAAAAAATACTTATTAGTCACCCTCTTTTACATTGAGATAGGAGGCGTCAAGCTAACCTATAGCTTAATGTCATATATCTGGATGATTCCCTTCAGCCTATTATTCTCATCGGTGATTAGCAGAGAGTTGACTTTGTGTTGTGTCATTAGCTTTTCGGCTGCTATCAACTTCTCTTCGGCGCCAATTGTTATAGGGTTTCGTGTTGCGATGTCTGCTGCCGAGATTGAGAAGAACTCCTTCTCACGGCGCTCCATAGCTCTGCGGATATCGCCATCGGTGATTATACCGAGTACTCGTTGCTCGGTGTCGCATATAACCAATTGCCCCAATCCACCACGACTCATCAAATGAATCATATCCTTTGCCGAGCAGTCAAGTGCAGCTATGGGGAGGTCGTCACGTCGCATAACATTACCCACCCTCATCAGTAACCTCCGACCAAGGCTACCGCCAGGATGAAGTCGAGCGAAGTCGAGGCTGGTGAAGTTGCGAAGTTTCATAAGTGCTATAGCCAAGGCGTCGCCCATTACCAACTGGGCTGTTGTTGAGGAGGTTGGAGCCAAGTTTAGGATGCAAGCCTCATGATCTACCGAGATGTTGAGGTTTATGTGTGAGTTCTTTGCCAATGTTGAGTTAGGATTTCCCGTCATCGAGATTAGCAGATTGCCATTGGCCTGAATAAATGGGATGATCTTGAGTACTTCGTCACTCTCGCCTGAGTAGGATGCCGCTATGATTATATCGCTCTGCGAGATCATGCCCAAGTCGCCATGAAATGCCTCGGCAGGGTGGAGAAAGAAACTTGGAGTGCCCGTTGAGGCGAGTGTAGCTGCAATCTTTTTGCTTATTAATCCAGACTTCCCCATGCCCGTAAATATCACCTTGCCACTCGAGGCAAGGATCGACTCTACAGCCTTGATAAACTCCTGATCAAGATTCTGCTCTACCATTTTTAGAGCCTCAATCTCAGCTCCAATAGTTGTGCGAGCTAAATTTAGTATCTCCTCTTTCATAATTCTCTATTTTAGTAGCTTCTCAATGAGAGGCTTCAAATCATTTAATTGCAACATGTTGGCAGCATCGCTCAACCCTCTATCGGGATCGGGATGCACCTCAAAGAAGTACCCGTCGGCACCAAACGCCTTGGCCGCCAGAGCCATCGAGGGGACAAATTCACGGTTGCCACCAGTCTTGCCACCTGCGCCACCAGGACGTTGCACCGAGTGTGTGCAATCCATGATTACCGTAGGTGAGATCCTCTTCATGTCGGGAATATTGCGGAAATCTACCACCAAGTTGTTGTATCCAAAGCTATTGCCTCTTTCGGTGAGCCACACCTCCGAGGCGCCCGAC
Source organism: Rikenellaceae bacterium (assembly GCA_047171945.1). Taxonomy (GTDB): domain Bacteria; phylum Bacteroidota; class Bacteroidia; order Bacteroidales; family Rikenellaceae; genus Alistipes. The sequence goes on from JBCQWR010000007.1 coordinate 28,705, forward strand.
TCTGCTGCCTTTTGGTAGGGGTACAACATATCCTCACCCGAGAGGAATTGAGCCTTCTTTATATTGACTATCTTGCCGCTCTTAGCCGCCGCAACCAATAGGTCGGTTTGGCGACACAAAAATGCTGGAATCTGGAGAATGTCGGCAACTTGGCCCACAGCCTCAGCCTGATACGACTCGTGAATATCGGTTACTATCTTGAGTCCCCAACGCTCCTTGACGTCGGACAACATCTGCAATCCTCGTTCCAATCCCACACCTCGGTATGAATTGAGCGATGTGCGGTTGGCTTTATCGAATGAGGCCTTGAAGATGATCTCGCAGCCTAAATCTCTATTTATCTCGACCAATTTTGCCGCTACCGTATCGAGTAATTCGGCCGACTCGATTACGCATGGCCCTGCAATAAACTTCATGGTGGTATCTTATTTTACTGTTTTGAGATACTCCTCGGCTCTCTCGAGATCTTCGGGAGTATCAATTCCTATTGTCTCTATATTGGTGATGCCAACGCCAATTTGGTATCCACTCTCCAGCCAACGTAGCTGCTCGAGTGATTCGGCAATCTCGAGCGACGATTGGGGGAGCGCTGTCACCTCGCTAAGTGCGCCGCTACGGAAGGCATACATACCTATATGTTTATAGAATGTATGGCTCTTGAGCCAATCGCACGGCTCGACGCCACGCAGGTAGGGTATCACCGAGCGAGAGAAGTAGAGTGCTCGAAACTGCTTGTCGACAACAACCTTGGGTGAGTTTGGATTTTGTAGAGTCTCCAAGCTCTCATTATCGCCAAATGGTTTGACAAGTGTAGCTATGTCGATCTCCTTGCGCTCAAAACATTTGATGATTGAGCGGATCTGCTCTGCGTCGATAAAGGGCTCGTCACCCTGCACATTGAGCACAATATCTGCCTCAATGCCACACTTCTGGTAGGCCTCGAAGCAGCGGTCGGTGCCACTCTTGTGGTTGGGTGAGGTCATTATAGCTACCCCTCCAAACGCCTCAACGCATTGTGCAATGCGATCATCGTCGGTTGCCACAAAGACTTTGTCGATCACCTCGCTCACCTTGCTGTAGACACGCTCAATGACGCTCACCCCTCCCAACATCGCCAATGGCTTGGCTGGGAAACGGCTCGAGGCGTAACGTGCTGGTATGATGGCAATGACTCTCATCGCTTAGTTGAGTGCTATGTTGAGCACCTCTTCATTGGTGCTAACGTAGTGAAATGTGAGCCCTGCGAGATACTCCTCCGAGATTTCGGAGATATCTTTGCGATTCTCCTCGCAGAGGATTATCGTCTCGATTCCTGCACGCTTAGCGGCCAAGATCTTCTCTTTGATTCCACCCACTGGAGTTACTCGCCCACGAAGGGTTGTCTCGCCAGTCATCGCAATGCGATCTTTGATCGTGCGTGAGGTGTAGGTCGATACGATCGAGGTGATCATAGTGATACCTGCCGAAGGACCATCCTTGGGGATTGCTCCCTCGGGAACGTGGATATTGATGTCGGTTGTCTCAAATACTTTGGGATCAATGCCGAGCGACTCGTGGTGCGCCATAACCCACTCGTGGGCAATTGTGGCGGACTCCTTCATCACCTGACCCAAATTTCCAGTGAGGTTTATTCTGCCCTTACCTGGGGTGAGCAACGACTCAATGTAGAGGATGTCGCCACCAACTTCGGTCCAAGCCAAACCTGTCACCACACCCTTGAGCCCTGCTATATTATACTGCTCACGTGAGAATCGAGCCACTCCAAGGATTTTCGTTATATCCTCGAGTGTAACCTCGGAGTTATATGTCTGCTCAAAAGCGATATCTTTAGCTCGAGTACGAGCCAATTTTGCCAACTGCTTGTCGAGGGTTCTCACACCCGACTCACGGGTATACTCCGAGATGATCTTCTCGACAACCTCTTTCGAGAGCTTTAGGTTGTCGCACTCAATGCCATGAGCCTTGCACTGCTTTGGTAGGAGATGCTTGAGAGCAATCTCTACCTTCTCCTCGAGTAGGTATCCCGCAATGTTGATCATCTCCATGCGGTCACGTAGCGCTGGGCTGATGTTGGCAATATTGTTGGCTGTAGCGATAAAGAGCACCTTCGAGAGGTCATACTCCTTGTCGAGATAGTTATCGTGGAAGGTGGTATTCTGCTCGGGGTCGAGGACCTCTAAGAGGGCACTCGAGGGGTCTCCGTGGTTACTCACAGTGATCTTATCAACCTCGTCGAGGATGATCACAGGATTCGACGAAGAGCAGCGTTTGATGGTCTGGATAATGCGACCTGGCATCGCTCCGATGTAGGTGCGACGGTGACCACGGATCTCCGACTCATCGTGTACGCCACCAAGCGAGATACGTCCAAATTTGCGTCCCAACGCCTCGGCAACCGATTTTCCGAGCGAGGTCTTACCCACTCCTGGTGCACCATAGAGGCAGATGATCGGTGACTTTAAGTCGCCTTTGAGTTTTAATACTGCTAAGTGCTCTAATATTCTCTCCTTCACCTCAACCAATCCAAAGTGGTCTGCGTCGAGTTGTTCCTTCACACCCTTGAGGTCGAAGTTATCTTTGGTTACGTTGTCCCATGGAAGATCCAACATAAGCTGTAGATAGTTCATCTGCACCGAGTATTCGGCCACACCTGGGTTGAGTCTCTCCAATTTGGAGAGCTCCTTCTCGAAGTGCTCGGCGATCTCCTCACTCCACGACATACTCTCGGCAGCCTCCTGCAAGCGCTCAATGTCACTCTCGGTGCCTTCACCCAACTCATCCTGAATGGTGCGAAGTTGCTGCTGGAGGTAATAGTCTCGCTGTTGGCGATCGATCTCCATCTTTACCTTGTTTTGGATCTCGTTTTTGAGCTGGATATATTGCTGCTCACGAATCAAGATCTCGAGTAGTTTGCGAGTGCGAGCCAATAGGCCTGGCGCCTCCAAAAGTGATTGGCGATCGCTATCCGAGAAGTCGATATTGGTGCAAATGAAGTTTACTATGCCACGCTTCGAGTCGATATTCTTGATGGCAAATGCAGCCTCTTTGGGCATAACGTTCGATATATTGATGATATCTAAAGCGATGTCTCTGACCGAATCAACAAGGGCATCAATTTCGACGCTCTCGTTCTCGATGGAGGAGTCACGAAGAACTTTGACAATTGCCGAGAAGTAGGGCTCTGTAGCTACATAGCGCTCCACCTCGATCTTCTCGAGTCCGTTTAGGATAACACTCAACGAGCCGTTGCCCATATCGAGGATCTTGATAATTCTGGCAGCTGTACCCACTCGGTACATATCCGATGGAATTGGATCGTCGACACTGCCATCACGTTGGAGTACAGCACCCAATATTCCCCCAGCCTCGTTGACCTCACGTACCAATCGGATACTCTTTTCACGTCCCACTGTGATTGAGGTGATTGCACCAGGGAAGAGCACCGAACTGCGGAGTGTCAGGATTGGAATAGTATCAGGGATGGGCACCTCTTGGCAGGACTCATCGTCGTTTGTGACGATGGGAATCACTCGATGCTTGCCATCAAAAATATCGGGTAATGAGCTTAGATCATCGATCTCAATAGTCTCAGCTTTGTTTTTCTTACTCATATATCTAAAATTTTGTAAAAATCAAAAAATGTAAAAATCTCTCACTTCGTCACCTCTCTTAAATGCCCTATGGCATCTAAGTTTTATTAACTCGATAGGTGGAAAGCTACTAAACTCCCCACCTACTAAGTGTTATGCAATATTCATTCAATACTTCATTCTCAATCGTCGTCATCCTCCGCCTCAATATAGATTTCGAAGATGAGAGGAGTGTATGGTAATATCTCTGTTGAGGTTGTCGTTGTTGTCGTTGTTGACGATGTGTCGTAATAGTAGCTACTATCGTAATAATTGTAGTTGTAATAGCTACTACCATAATAGCTACTGTAGTTATTATAGTAATTGTAGTAGGATGATGATGAAGAGGAGGACGATGTACTTGCCGATCCATTTATTCCATCAATACCATAGGCGTAGGTTGATATGGTGATTATAGAGGACCACTGACCATATTTCATATATGGGATTGTGTAGTACCAAGACGAAATGTAACTCGATTCATCTGTGTCAACATCGTATGTTATAGCCGAACCACTACTGCCAGTGGTGTTGTATATAAGATCTTTGACCTCCGCAATGTTGGAGTCGAATATAAATCCATCGAGAAAACGACCAATATACCATACCGTAGCCGATCCATCTTCACCAACGTAGTCACCATCCTCGTCGTAATCTTCATCGAAGAGCTTCTCAACAATTGCATTGATCTTCTTGTCGAGTGCTGCCACACCATTGATGTAGGGTGAGGTAGGAACTTCGGTGGTGTAGGGATTTGTATAGGTAAATGAAGCGCCCCCGAGATTTGGTTTATGTGAGCGATTGATGTATAGATATGAGATTGTGTCAACCGAGTTGGTCCATGCTGAATCTACTTCAGGTGCAACATACTCATCATCGAATGAAAAGTCATCATCCTCTTCGTCATCATCCAATGCTTCGGGATTGATGGTTAAACCACCGTTTGCAATAGCAAATGCATCGACCAACTCCTTCTCATATTGCAAGGGCTCATAAACAACATTTGTCACTTTGAATTTCCCCACAAATGGAAGGGTGCTCAGAGAGTATTGTCCGTTGTAACCTGCGTTGCCTGTAGTACCACTTGAGCCCGAAATTGAAGATGGTGCATAGAGTGTGAATTCGGCACCATTGTAGAGTAATACACTCTCATCTCCAATTGTCAATTCGTTGCTAAATGCCAATTGAGAGCACTCAAGTAGGGGTTCATACTCAGTATCGGGATCGGGATCAGAGTATCTGTAGTATGGTACGTAGTGGGTTGCTGTAGTGAAAGTTCCTTGCTGCCAAGCTACAACGCCGTTGCGAGTAATACTAACGTTGCCATAGAGATCATAACCCGTAAGGTTATACTCAACCCAACAGATTGTATCGTTGAGTGCTCTGCCCGAGGTGTCACCAGCGGTTACAAGATCGACGTAGTAGCCACCATTACTTTGGTAGTTACCCAATAACTCAGGCTTGTTTATAGCCATCCACTCATCGAAAATCTCTTGTTCTACCTCTTCGTAGTCAATATCCTCAGAGACAACACATGAGTGCATAAGTAGGGTTGCGACCAGCGCAAATGTGTAAAATAGTTTTGTAACTTTATAGTTCATCTTCATTTAATTTACGATGCTATCAATTGTGCAAAAAAAGGCTATTGGTGACTCCAATGAGGATAATCCAATCCACTCGGATCCATAAGCCATGTTGTATGTCATGTATATCTCGACGGAATCATCCTCTCTGCAACCAACTAACGAAGCCTCTATAGCTTTTAGTATGTCGCCCTTGCCCAAAACAATGGTTAATGGCTCAAAGCTCCAATACTCGGTGTTGAGTCCCGCCTCTTGTAGTGGTACCTCGTAGGTGGGGTCGTTGGTGAAATAGAGGTAGCTATCCGATGGCTTGGCATATGTACTGAAGTCGTAGCACCAAAAGGTCAACTCTACAGTAGAGCCTTCGTAGGCTATGGTTTTGCCACTTCTCTCCTCGGAGTAGTAATCTTCAATATATCGATATGCTGTGTTGCCATATGTCGTGTAGAACTCGGGGTCATCTTCGATCGACTCCGCTACGTCGCCTTCCCAAATAAGGGTGGGTGAGTGACTCTTTGTTAGGAAACTGACAATACTCTCCTGTTGCTTCTCGATCGTCTCAGTCTCAGTGACGTTGGTGCAAGAGGCAAATAGCAGTAGTGATAGAATAAATATTGCTCTAATTTTAATCATATACATCATGCAAAGGTAAGAAAAAGTTGGTAAAAAGCCACCTTAAAAATTCCTTTTCTTTTGTTTGGTCTGCCTAAATATTTATGGTGTAGCTATAAACGTTTGAGTGCAAGGCGAATAAGGGTCTCGATAGTGACGTCTGGAGACTCCTTTAGTATCGCCTTAATACTCTTGTCGGATGCAGCTTTGGGGAATCCAAGCATCATCAATGCCTCGAGTGCCTCGGTTGCAATCTCGGAGTTGAGTTTGAGGATTGGTTCTTGTTCTTGGATGAGTCCAATCGATCCCATTTTGCCCGTAAGTTCAACGATGATCTTCTGTGCAGTTTTCAAGCCAAGCCCCTTTACATTTTTCAAAAGTGTGGCATTTTCGGTTGCAATGATACTCTGTATCTCTCGAGGAGAGTATGTTGAAAGTACCATGCGTGCGGTGTTGCCACCTACTCCCGAGACGCTAATAAGAAGTCGAAATAGTTCACGCTCCTCTTTTGTGGCAAATCCATAGAAGATTTGGGCATCCTCCCTTACGATATAGTGAATGAAGAGCTTAGCTTGCTCCTTGTTCTCTACCTCGGAGTAGGTTTGGAGCGATATGTTGAGTAGATAACCCATTCCTGCGGCCTCTATAACTACGTGTGTTGGTGCCAATTCGGCTACTGCACCTGTGATATATTCATACATATTTTGCATCAAATAAATTATACTGATGCAAAAGTAAATAAATTTTTCTATCTTTGTGGCTCATAGAGTAAATTTTAAAACTAAAAACAATATGAAGAGATTATTTATTTTTGCCTCTGTTGCTGCATTTGCATTGACAGCGTGCAATAGTGCTGCTACTACAGAGGCGGCTGAGGGTCAAACAGTTGAAACAGTTGTGTCGGGTGACATCGCCTACGTTCGTAGCGATATGGTTCTTGCTCAAAGTGAGATCTTTTTGACCGAAGGCGCTGCACTTCGTACTAAGGGCGAGAAGGCTCAAGAGTCGTGGGCTAAGACCGAGCAAGGTTTCCAATATGAGGCATCTCAACTTCAAGAGAAGTATCAAAAGGGACTTATCACCACCGCTAATGCTCAAAAGCAACAAGAGTCAATAGAGACACGTGTGAGAAATTACCAAGCGAAAGTTCAAAAGGAGGCTCAAGCTCTCGAAGAGGAGAACTACGTATTCACAAATCGTGCTCAAGATCTATTCCGTCGTGCAGTGAGTCAACTTAACTCAGATAAGCAATACAAGATGATCATTGATGCAGCGGCTGTTATCGATGCAGATTCAACCCTCGATCTTTCGAATCAGGTGTTGGTGATCATCAACGATCTTTACGCTGCAGAGAAAGTTAGTGAGTAAATAGGTTAATACGGCTATGTGGTTTGTGCCATTCTCGTTTCGAGATTTAATTGATATTCTTTTGGTTGCGATGATTATGTATTGGATCTATCGCACCACAAAAGGTACCAATGCTCCATATATTTTGACTGGAATCATAGCGATCTATCTGCTGTGGGTTGTGGTCAAAACACTCAATATGGAGCTGCTATCTTCGATCCTTGGGCAAATTATTTCGGTGGGTGTCATAGCGTTGATCATTGTCTTTCAACCCGAGATTCGGCGCTTCCTTCATATGATTGGTATGCGTCAAAAGAGGTTGGGCTTCATTATCAATATCTTTGCAACGCACGACATTATCAGTTATGAGAATGTCGATCCCATTGTGTCGGCATGCGTCGATATGTCGGAGAGTCGTACTGGAGCACTCATCGTCATTGGACAACAGAGTGATCTGCGATTGATTACCGACGGTGGTGTAGCGATTGATGCCAAGATCTCTACTCAGCTTCTCAAAAATATATTCTTCAAGAATGCGCCTCTCCACGATGGAGCAGTGGTGGTCGAAGGGGATAGAGTTGTTGCGGCGAAGTGTATCTTGCCTGTAACGCAGAGTGAGGTTCCTCAATCGTATGGCACTCGTCACCTTGCGGCAATAGGTATCTCAGAGATCTCGGATGCAGTGGTTGTGGTAGTCTCTGAGGAGACGGGCCAAATTGCCATTGCTCAATCGGGGCACCTATACCGTAACCTGTCACCCGATAGATTATCTAAGGTGTTACGACGCTTTCTGTCGGTTAACCGATATAGAGAGAAATCAGAAGTGGCCGAATAGATTATAATTTTTTTATAATGGCCCACTAAGTTTGTCGCTTAGTGGGCCATTTTTTATAATATTAGGCCAACTTTTAGACTAAAATTATTATCTTTGCATCCAAATGGTGTAATAAATATTTGATCTAAAGTACAATTTACTCTACGTAACATACGTTGTCATCTATTTTATTTGTGCCGTTCGTTGTCCAACTTATTATCTTGGTTGGTGCAATACTAAACTTGAGTTAAACAGTATTCGTGGGTCTTAGTTAGTTCTAACTCTCTGAGTGCAAAGTGTAAATAACAATAGAATTCCTATTTGGAATTGTAGTAATTATGGAAAAAGAGTGTTTTATAGAGGAGGTGATTTTCAACAATCTTCGGTGGAACTCACCGAAGAGCAGTATAGGGTTGTTGATGGTTCATACAATTTTCTTGCTGAGTATCAAAAAGGCAAGGTTATATATGGAATTAATACGGGCTTTGGACCAATGGCTCAATATAGGATTGATGATGAAGAGCTCAACGATCTGCAATACAATATAATCCGTTCACACAGCTGTGGCGCTGGTAATCCGCTCCCTAAGGAGACGGTTCGTGCAGCACTTCTCTCACGCCTTCAAACATTTGTGGCAGGTAAATCGGCCGTTCACCGTGACACCATTGACCTCTTGGCTCAATTCCTAAACCACGATATTATCCCCATTGTTCCCGAACATGGTAGCGTTGGAGCCAGTGGTGATCTGGTGCAACTCTCGCATATAGCTTTGGCTCTAATTGGTGAGGGTGAGGTACTCTACCAAGGCAAGGTTGTATCGGCACAAGAGGCGATGAAGCTCTGCTCGATCACCCCTCTTAAGATGTATATACGTGAGGGGTTGGCTCTCACGAATGGAACTGCTGTTATGACGGGTGTGGGCTTGGTCAATCTTATCTATGCTCGTAAGCTCTATCGTTGGTCGCTCTTGGCATCGGTGATGATCAACGAGATTGCCTCATCGTATGATGATTTCATGTCAGATATCTTGAACAACTTGAAGGGCCACAAAGGTCAAAGCGAGGTGGCTGACGCAATGCGAGAGATCGCCTCGTCGAGTAAATTGTTGCGCAAGCGAGAGGAGGAGCTCTACTGTGCCTCTCAGGAGAATAGCGAGCAGAAGATATTTAAACACAAAGTGCAACCATACTACTCCTTGCGCTGCATACCCCAAATATTGGGTCCTGTGCTCGAGACAATCGACAACGTCAGCAAGGTGCTTTTGGAGGAGTTCGATGCCGTCGACGACAACCCAATTGTCGATCCTCAAACGCAGTGTGTCTACCATGGTGGTAACTTCCACGGCGATTATGTCTCATTCGAGATGGATAAACTCAAGATTGCAATCACTAAGCTCACGATGCTCTCGGAGCGACAACTAAACTACCTCTTCCACGATAGAATCAATGGTATTTTGCCTCCGTTTGTCAATCTTGGAAAGTTGGGGCTCAACTATGGCCTCCAAGCGGCGCAGTTTACAGCCACCTCGACCACAGCCGAGTGTCAGATGTTATCCAATCCGATGTATGTTCATAGCATCCCCAACAACAACGATAACCAAGATGTGGTGAGCATGGGTACCAACTCAGCGAGCATTGCACGCAAGGTGATCGACAATAGCTTCCAAGTGATGGCAATCGAGATGATTGCCTTGGTGCAAGCGGTAGATTGCTTGAAAATTAGTGACTCTCTCTCCCAAAAGAGCCGAGAACTCTACGATCAAATTAGAGCTATCGTGCCAGCCTTTGTGGAGGATACAACCAAGTATAATGAGATTAAGAGTGTAATTGAATATTTGAAGAGATAATGAGATATGCATTAATAACTGGTGGTAGCCGTGGTATTGGCCGAGCTATCTGCATCAAGTTGGCGCAGATGGGCTACTACACCATAATAAACTATAATTCGAATAGCGCTGAGGCCGATAAAACCTTGGAGCTGGTTCGCAAGGCGGGCTCCGATGGCCAGACAATAGCCTTCGACGTGGCCTCGCACGAAGCTACATCGGCAGTACTCAGTGAGTGGCAAGAGTCACATAAGGGTGAGTATATCGAGGTGGTGGTCAATAACGCTGGCATACGTCAAGATTCACTTATGATGTGGATGGAGCATGAGAGCTGGAGGCGAGTGATTGATATTAGCCTCGATGGATTTTTCAATACAACACAACCGCTTTTGCAACCTATGTTGGTTGGTCGCTTTGGCCGTATCATCAACATCGTTTCGCTCTCGGGAATCAAGGGTCTACCTGGTCAGGTGAACTACTCGGCGTCGAAGGGTGGAGTGATCGCAGCCACCAAAGCGTTGGCGCAAGAGGTTGCAAAGAAGGGGGTTACGGTCAACGCTGTGGCTCCAGGCTACATCTCTACCGAGATGACAGCCGAGCTCGACGAGAAGGAGCTTAAACGCCATATCCCAACGGGGCGCTTTGGGCGAGCCGAAGAGGTTGCCGAGTTGGTGGGCTTCTTGGCATCGACAAATGCCTCATATATCACAGGTGAGGTGATTTCAATTAATGGTGGTCTATATACGTAGCAGATAGGATTTTATATGAAAGATAATAGAGTCGTAATTACAGGAATGGGAATCTACTCCTGTATTGGTAAAAATTTGGAGCAGGTCAAGGAGTCGCTCTACAACGGTACTTCGGGCATCGGCATCGATTTGGATCGTAAGGAGCTTGGTTACCAATCGTCGCTTACGGGCATCGTCGAGGCTCCCAACCTCAAAGGAAAACTCGATCGCAAGAAGCGAGTGACACTCTCCGAGCAGGGTGCCTATGCCTATGTGGCAACTGTGGAGGCGATGGCGATGGCGCAGATCGACGAGGCGTTTTTGGCAGATCGAGAGGTCGGAATCCTCTATGGTAACGACAGTTGTGCGATACACACTATCGAGGGAGTAGATACAATCAGAGCTAAGCGCAACACGGCGCTTGTGGGTTCTGGCAATATCTTCCAATCTATGAACTCGACCGTCTCGATGAATCTATCGGTGATATTCAACTTGCGAGGTGTCAACTTCACCATTGCAGGAGCGTGTGCAAGTGGCTCTCACTCGATCGGTATGGCCTACCTGATGATCAAAAGTGGTCTGCAGGAGTGCATAGTATGTGGTGGTGCGCAGGAGGTCAACAAATATGTTGTTGGTAGCTTCGATGCATTGGGAGCATTCTCATCACTCGAGAGTGATCCCACCTCAGCCTCTCGCCCATTTGACGTGAGTAGAGATGGTTTGGTGCCAAGTGGAGGCGCTGCAACGCTCATCTTGGAGAGTTACGACTCGGCAATTAAGCGTGGCGCTAATATTATCGCTGAGGTTAAGGGTTATGGATTCTCATCGAATGGTGAGCATATCTCGGTGCCCAATGTCGATGGACCTCGTCGCTCGCTCGAGATGGCTCTTCGAGATGCAGAGCTTGATAGCTCGGCGATTCCATATATCAACGCTCACGCCACCTCGACACCCATTGGTGACCTAAACGAGGCGAAGGCTATAGCGGAGCTCTTTGATGGTCACTCGCCCTATGTCACCTCGACCAAGTCGATGACAGGTCACGAGATGTGGATGGCAGGAGCCAGCGAGGTGATCTACTCACTGCTGATGATGGATGGTGGTTTCATCGCCCCCAATATCAACTTCGAGCAGGGTGATGAGATCACATCGAAGCTTAATATACCCAATAAACGAGTGAAAATGGAGTTTGATCGTTTCCTATCCAACTCCTTTGGATTTGGAGGAACAAACTCAACATTGATAATAGAGAAAGTAAAAAAATAATACGTATGACAGAGAGAGAGATTATTGCTAAAATCAACGAGGTTTTAGCCGACGAATTTGAGGCGGATATAGAGCTTATCACACCCGAAGCCCCATTGATGCAGACCCTGGAGCTCGATAGCTTGGATTTAGTCGATGTGGTTGTGCTTATCAATAGTAATTTTGGTGTAACGCTAACGGGCCCCGACTTTGTGGGTATTGCAACATTCCAAGACTTCTACGATCTAATCAACCGCAAGATGAGTGGTGCTGAGAATGGAGAGCAAAAAGGAGAATAGAGAGTGGAGTGGCAAATCGAGGGGTGGATCCTTTGGTTATAGCTTCTTTGTGCTTCTAATCAAGCTGTTGGGAGTGAGAGTAGCCTACGCCTTTCTTGCATTTGTCGCCATCTACTTTATCCCCTTTGCACCCAAAGCTACCGCCGCCGCCTGGCGCTATAATCGTAGAATCCTCAAATATGGAGTGTTGAAATCTTCGTGGAAGCTCTACCAACACTACTACACATTTGGTCAAACACTCATCGACAAGATCGCCATAGTGAATGGCATGTCGAAGAGATACAACTTCGAATTTGAGAATTACGAAGAGTTCCTCGAGGTGCTTTCTCGAGGTTCTGTGGTGATGATTGGTGGTCATGTGGGTTGTTGGGAGATTGGAGCGCAATTTTTTGGTGATTATGCCTCACGCATCAATGTCGTGATGTTCGATGGTGAGTACCAGAAGATCAAAGAGAAGGTCGACACCTCGAGCTTTGGCTACAAAATTATCGCAATCAATGGGGGTGGCATAGAGTCGCTCCTCAAGATTAAGATGGCGCTCGACAAGGGTGAATATGTCTGCTTCCAAGGTGATCGTTTCGTCGAGGGTGGCAGCTCCGTCGAGGTGCAATTTATGGGCTACAAAGCCTCTTTCCCCACTGGGCCATCGCTCATTGCCTCGAAGTTTAAGACCCCTGTGATCTTCTACTTCGCTATGCGTGAGAGTGGTCGTCGCTACCGTTTTATCTTCAAGATCGTCGAGAGTGGTGCCTCGGAGCAGGAGTTGCTCGAGAGCTACACCAAAGAGTTCGAGAGGGTGGTGCGAGAGTATCCACAGCAGTGGTTTAACTTTTTTGACCTATGGCAATACGAATAGCATTAATATCGGCAAATAGACACTGTGAACCATATCCAGTCTATCCGCTTGGTACGGCATATTTGAAATCTTACTTAATGAAGGAGATCGACGATGCCCAGGTCGATGTTGTCGATATGAACCTCACTTCGGACGATGAGTTGAGCAGCTACCTCAAGCGTGAGAGACCCCACTATATTGGATTGTCGATCCGCAATGTCGATGGTGCCAACTCGCTCGATCGACGAGGTTTTTTGCCATCTTACAAACATATCGCCTCGGTAGTTCGCCAGGCGAGCTCATCGCCACTTATCATTGGAGGTGCAGCATTCTCCATCTTCCCCGAGCTCTTTATGCGTGAGATAGGTGCCGACTATGGCATCAAAGGTGAGGGTGAGGCGGCTCTATGTGAGTTGATCAAGTCGCTGCAAGAGGGGCGAGAGGTGAGCCATATTGGTGACCTCTACAATTCAGAGGGTCGATGCTTAGCGCCTCGCACTCAATATCTTGTGACGCCCCAAGCGTGCTACGAGCCGCACCTTGTCGAGTATTATTGGAAGATGAGCGGAATGCTCAACATCCAGACTAAGCGAGGCTGCCCCTATAACTGCATCTACTGTACCTATCCCCAAATTGATGGTCGCTCGGTGCGCAATGTAGCCATCGAGTCGGTGGTCGATACTATGGCTCGTGCCAAACGAGAGTATGGCGTCAACTACTGGTTCTTCACCGACTCGGTATTCAACATTAGCCCCTCGTACAACGCAGCACTTGCCGAGGCGATAATTGCCGAGGGGCTCGACATCTCATGGGGTGCCTACTTTACACCAAGCAACATAACCGATGAAGAGCTATCGCTCTACAAACGTGCAGGCCTTACTCACATCGAGTTCGGCACCGAGTCGTTCTGCGATCAAACTCTCGAGGCCTATGGCAAGAGATTCACCTTTGATAAGGTCTTGGAGGCCTCCGAGATAGCTCTAAAAAATAATATATACTACTCTCACTTCTTAATCTTGGCAGGTTGGGGCGAGAGTCGCACCACGTTGGCGCAGAGTATAGAAAACTCTAAGCTTTTGCGCCATACGGTGATCTTCCCCTATGTTGGTATGAGGATCTACCCCTCGACCCTCCTCCAGAGTTGCTGTGTCGAGAGTGGGGTGTTGAGCAGAGAGGATAACCTCCTTGAACCACGCTACTACATCTCACCTGATTTCGATCTTGAGGAGTGTAGGGCGATGGCCGAGAGTAGCGGCAAGGCTTGGATCTTTCCCGATGCCGAGCCCAGCGAGATGATGACAATGTTGAAAGTTAAACGCAATAAAAAAGGTCCACTATGGGAGTATCTACGAAGGCCATAATCTCCAATGAGGAGATCTTGGAGTTTATACCACAACGAGCTCCAATCGTTATGGTCGATGAGTTTTTTGGCGTCGACGATAACCTCTCGGTGAGCGCTTTGAAAATCACCGAGGATAATATATTTTGTGAAGATGGTCTCTTGGGTGAGTGTGGCATCATTGAGCATATCGCCCAGGGGGCAGCCTTGCGCATGGGATACATCTACAAAAGTGCTGGCAAGGCTGTGCCGATAGGTTTCATTGGGTCGGTAAATCGTTTTGAGATCTTTGGCTCGCCCAAGGTGGGGCAGAAGATTATAACGGAGCTCAGAGTGGAGCAGGAGTTGATGAATATTTCGCTCGTCTCGGCGCAGGTGAGTTGCTGTGGCGAGCAGGTGGCTCGATGTAGTATGAAGATTTTTTTACAAGAGTAGATTTTAGGTATGAGAGTGCGCAGACAACACAATATAAAATTGATCAATAGAACCTCTCTTAGGGTTCGATTTAGCGAGGTGGACTCGATGGCTATAGTGTGGCATGGAGAGTATGTTCGCTACTTTGAGGATGGGCGTGAGGCCTTTGGGCGAGAGTTCGAGGGGTTGGGCTACATGGATATTTACCAGAGTGGTTACACCGCTCCGATGGTCTCGATGTCGCTAAACTATAAATATCCACTTCGATGCAACGATAGGGCTATTGTCGAGACACGCTACATTGGGTGTGAGGCGGCCAAGATTATCTTTGAGTATGAGGTGCGACGAGAGAGCGACAATGTTGTTGTGGCGACGGGAGAGTCGACACAGGTCTTTCTCGATGGAGATGGTATATTGCAGCTCAATGCGCCCGAGTTTTATCAAAAATGGATGGAGCGATGGATCAAAGAGTAGCTAAGGTATATTGTGGCGCAAGCCAAATCATCAGCTCGTTGGGCTCTACCACCGAGCAGGTTGTGGGCGCCATTGAGCGCTATGAAACTCTCGTCACCCCATTCGACGATGGTACGCCCACCTGTAGAATCAACCGAGGTGCGCTCAATCTCGAGGGGTTAGAGGGGTATACCTTTGCCGAGCAGTTGGCAATTATGGCGTTGCGTGATGTGGAGCGAAAGAGTGGCGTGAAGCTCAGTGCGCCCTCATCGGCGTTGGTGCTCTCCACCACCAAGGGCAATATAGACTCCATCTCGAGCGACTTTGATCGAAGCTACCTTTGGCAGATGGGTCAGCGAATAGCCGCCTACTTTGGCTATAGTTCGAGAGTTGTTATCATCTCCAATGCCTGCGTTTCGGGTGTTACTGCCATTGCAGTGGCTACACGTATGATCGAGCGAGGGGAGGTCGACAACGCCTTTGTGGTGGGTGTCGATGTTGTGAGTCAATTTGTCGTGAGTGGCTTCAACTCCTTTAAATCGCTCTCGCCAACTCTCTGCCGACCCTACGACGAGAGCCGTGATGGGTTGACCATTGGTGAGGGTTGTGGAGCACTACTGCTGAGTTGCGAGGAGTCACTCTCGCCACACCAGATATTGGTTGCAGGCTATGGCCTCTCGGATGATGCTAACCACATCTCGGGACCGTCACGCACGGGTGATGGCCTCCACTATGCAATCGGTGCCGCAATCGGTGCCGCTGGTGTTGAGCCGTGCGATATTGGTCTAATCAATGCTCACGGTACGGCAACCCCATATAACGACGATATGGAGAGTCGTGCAATTCACCTATCGGGGTTAGATGGCGTGCCATGCAACTCGCTCAAACCATACCTTGGCCACACTCTGGGTGCATCGGGCGTGATAGAGGTGATTGTCGCCATTGAGCAGATGAGTCGCAATTTGATCTTTGGTGTTAAAGGCTATAACTGCTCCTCGCTGCCACATGAGATGAACCTCTCGGGGCAGCATAGAGCGACTGAGATAGAGCACGCTGTGAAGTGTGCTTCGGGATTTGGTGGAACCAATGCCGCTGTGGTGTTGTCGAAACTTTCGGCCTATAGGGCCAATAGGGTGGGTGAGCGAGCGAGCGTTAATATTAGCGAGATAGCACACATCCACCTCTCCAATAGTGAGGAGGGTGCTGTCGAGCGATTGAAACGAGAGTATAAGGAGTTGGGCGAGGCGAATCTAAAGTTCTATAAGATGAATGGCCTGGCTAAAGCTGGATATGTAGCCTCGTGTAAGATGTTGCGTGGCGTTGAGATGGCGGTAGACCCCACTCGTGTTGCCGTGGTGTTGGGCAATCGGAGCTCATCGCTCGATGCCGACCTGCAGCACCAGGTTATTGTAGATAGGGCTCTACCCGAGGGGGCATCGCCAGCGATCTTTGTCTACACCTTGGCCAATATCGTGGCGGCAGAGATCGCCATAAAACATAGGTTTCAGGGTGAGTCCACGACATTTGTTATGGAGCACAAAGATATGGAGTGGCTCAAAGACTACTCCGAGGGTCTACTTCGAGAGGCTCAATGCGATGCGGTGCTCTACGGGTGGTGCGAGCTTCTGCACAATGATTATGATGTTGAACTAAAATTGATTAAAAAAATATAAAAAAATGGAAGAGTTAAAAGAGTTATTAAAGGTACAACTTATCGAGGCACTTAACCTCGAAGATATTACAGCAGAGGATATCGACTCCTCGGCACCACTTTTTGGTGATGGCCTGGGTCTCGACTCGATCGACGCACTCGAGATCATCTTGGTTCTTGAGAAGCACCACGGTGTGAGAATTGAGAATCCATCGGAAGCAAAATCAATCTTCTTCTCAATCGATACCCTTGCCGAGTATATTGTAGCGCAGAAGTAGAGCGAGATGGAGATTAGAGTTTGCGGATTGGGAGTTGTCTCATCGATAGGTGTTGGCTGTAGCGAGAATCTACTTTCGTTGCAGGGCAAGGTGTGTGGCATTGCACCATTGACACTATTCGAGAGTGAGGTGCGTAGCCCCGTTGGCGAGGTGAAGCTCAGCTGTCGTCAGATCAAGGAGCGACTCGGAATAGATCCTCAAAGAACCATCTCTCGCACGGCACTCCTGGCGACATTGGCCGTGAGTGAGGCTCTCGACGATGCTAAGATCGAAAAGGGCAGACGTGTGGGGCTTATCTCATCGACCTCGGTAGGTGGTATGGATCTCAGCGAGGAGTTCTATCGAGAGTATCTCGAGGATCCCTATAGCGGAGATCTTCGAGATGTTGTGGGTCACGACTGCGCAACAAGTACAGAGTTTGTGGCAGAGTATTGCAACATCAAAGGTTTTAGGACAACCATAAGCACCGCCTGCTCGTCGGCAGCCAATGCAATTATTATGGGTGCCCAGATGTTGAGGTGCGATATGCTCGACTATGTAGTTGTGGGTGGTGTAGATGCCCTTTGTCGCTTCACCCTCAATGGCTTCAACTCGCTTATGATTCTCGACTCGGAGTTGTGTCGTCCGATGGATAGCTCTCGTAATGGGCTCAATTTGGGAGAGGGGGCAGGATATATTGTTCTGACACGTGAGAGCGCTCCTAAAAACGATTATTGCCGTTTGGCGGGATATGCCAATGCCAACGATGCCTTTCATCAAACGGCAACCTCAGAGAGTGGCGATGGTGCATACCTTGCTATGCGTGAGGCGCTTGTAATGTCGGGTCTCGAGACTATCGACTATATCAATCTCCATGGAACGGGAACTCAAAACAACGACTCCTCGGAATCAGCCGCTATCGGTAGACTCTTCAAAGATAGTGTGCCACGATGCAGCTCGACAAAATCGTATACGGGCCACACTTTAGCCGCCTCGGGAGGTATTGAGTCGGTCTACTCGATCATGGCACTTCGAGAGGGAGTAGTGTGGCCAAATCTTCGCTTTAAGAGTGCTGAGAGTGGGGAGGCTATCACTCCCGTTACAGAAGTTGAGAGGGTAGAGGGGCTGCTCTCAGCTATGAGTAACTCCTTTGGATTTGGTGGCAACTGTTCATCTTTAATATTTGTTAAGTGATATGGGATACTTTGTGAATTGCCTAAAGCGAAGCGAAACGCTCGAGCGTGATATCAGGGAGTTAATACCCGAGATGAATATTCGACGTAGAATGAGTCGAGTGGTCAAGATGGGCGTATGCTGCGGATTGGAGTCACTCTTGTCGTTCGAGGAGTATGGCCAAGTCGATGCAATTGTGACGGCCACCTCGTTGGGCGCTATTGCCGATAGTGAGAAGTTTCTCTCCAATATCATCACCTCACAAGAGAGGATGCTCAACCCAACACCATTTATACAGTCTACCTTCAACACCATTGGGGCTCAAATAGCGCTTATTCGCAAGATGAAGTGCTACAACAATACATTTGTTCATCGCAACAATAGCTTCGAGAGTGCGCTCTTGGAGTCTATTCTTAGGCTCGAGTGCGGCTCGTCAAGCTCTGTTCTCGTGGGTATCTTCGACGAGGTTACACCAACCGTCGAGCTGCTTTCACGACGTTTGCGACTTCTTGGTGGGCGTGCAATGGGCGAGGGTGCCATCTTCTTTGTGTTGACTCCAATACGCTATGACTCTTCGGTGGCGCAAATTGAGCTACTACTCGATGGTTCACAGATAGAGGAGGGTGAGAGACTCTCGACTCTCTCGAGGAGCTATTGGTCGGGGGCTTTAGCTCTCTGCTTGGCCGAGACTATTGAGCAGAAGAGGGAGTGCATCTTGATCAACGACATGAATACAACGATGCAAACAGCACTTAAAATAGAGATGTTATGATTTGGATTGCAGCCCTACTACTTGCCTCTATCCTCTTCACGTTGATCTACGGCTCATTTGCTATATCGTCGGGGATATATCTCCGCTCGCTCTGTCGTAGAGTAGGCGTAGAGGATAAAATTGCTATCACGTTTGATGATGGCATCGATCCTCAGATCACCCCAAAGGTGTTGGCGACGCTATCGAGATATGGAGCCAAAGCGACCTTCTTTATTGTTGGTCAAAGAGCTGAGCAGCATCCCCAAATTGTTGAGGAGATAGTTCGACAGGGCCACACCATAGGTAATCATAGTCACTATCATAGAGGTAGCTTCCCGATGCAGAGTAGAGCGCAGATAGCCTCCGAAATAACACAGTGTAACACTGTGCTTGAGCAGATTACGAAGGATAAAATAACTCTTTTTAGACCACCATTTGGCGTGACTAACCCTATGGTTGGTGGTGCTGTTCGAGATCTTGGATTGATCTCGGTGGGTTGGAGCATCCGCTCTCTCGATACCCTTGGTCAGCCTCTCGAGAGGGTTCTTCGACGTGTTGTCGGAGCTCTCGAAGGGGGTAAGGTGATTCTGCTACACGATAATCGTCAAGGTGCCGAGATATTATTGGAGAGCATCTTAATCGAGATTGAAGCTCGAGGATTGAAGTGTGTTACAATTAATGAACTTTTTAATGTTTAACCATATGTATAGATTGATAATTATATCACTATTGATGCTGAGTATCAATAATGTGTCGGCTCAAGATCCTCAAGACTCTAAGGACTTTGAAAGTCGTATCGAGAGTGTGAGCACTACAAACAAAAGCATTCAATGCGATTTTGAACAGCGCAAGAGGGTGAAGGGAATCAAAGATGAGGTGGAGAGCCACGGACGCTTCTACTACGACAATAGAGGAGTGATGTCGCTGCTATACGACGAGCCAAAGGGAGATAAAATTGTGATTAATGGCGAACGCTTCGAGGTGGTTACATCGGGCAAAGTGGTCGAGGGGGAGGCCTCCGAGAATCCTATGATGATGCAGATATGCAATATGTTGCAGGCATGTATGTCGGGCGATGTGACTCGACTTGGTCGAGGGTGGCAGAGTGATGTGGTGCTTATCTCGGGTCAATATATAGTTACATTGCAACCTACCGATCGCCGCACACGTCGCTATATTGAGTCGCTCGTTTTGACCTTCAATCATGAGGATATGACCTTAGATGAGATGAAGATGAACGAGAGCTCGGGTGGATATACCCACTATAGATTTATCAATAAGGAGATCAATAAGAGCATTGACCCTCAGAAATTTGAATAACCATTATGCCAAGAACTCTTTTTAAAATATCGCAAGTGAGTAACAGCGAAAACTGTTACATATATAGAGCCGAGGTGGATGCCAGTAACTACATCCTAAAGGGACACTTTGAGGGTATGCCCGTGGTGCCAGGTGTGGTGATTCTCACCATGATCAAGGAGTGTATTGCCGAGGCTATGTCGCTACCGTGGGTCACCTATACTTCGATCAAGGAGTGCAAATTTTTGGCTACGATTCTCCCTGCGGAGCATAGTGCAGTGGAGGTGCATTTGACTCTCAAGGATGAGGGCGAGATCTCAGCACAAGTGGTTGTGGATAGTAAAAAGATGGTGAAATTAAGGGCTGTAATAGCGCAAGCATAATGAGAGATATTGCAGAGAAAATAGAGAAGTATGGAGTTCTTATTGTTGTGCCAACATACAACAATGAGACCACCATTGCCCAAGTTATATCTGATATCAAGGAGTATAGTTCCAATATATTGGTGGTCAACGATGGCTCGACCGATTCCACCGCCACCATCATCGAGCAGGCGGGTGTTGAGAGCATATCTTATAGCCACAATCGAGGCAAAGGTTATGCTATCCGAAGATCATTCAGGTATGCCGTTGAGCGAGGTTACGACTATGTCCTGACAATCGACTCCGATGGCCAACACTACACCTCCGACATCCCGTCGTTTGTCAACCAGATCTCCGAGGATGCAGAGACTCTCATCATTGGTGCGAGAAATTTGGTCGCCGATAATATGCCATCTAAGAACACCTTTGCCAACCGTTTTTCAAATTTTTGGTACTATGTAGAAACGGGCTATAAATTGGATGATACTCAATCGGGATTTAGGCTATACCCAATGCGTAAGATCGGTGGACGGAGGTTTCTCTCCAATAGATATGAGTTTGAGGTGGAGGTGATTGTGCGAGCGGCGTGGAGCGGCGTGAAAGTGAAGAATATACCAATCAAGGTCTACTATCCGCCACAAGAGGAGCGAGTATCGCACTTTAGACCCCTCAAGGATTTTACACGCATCAGCATCCTCAATACCTTCTTGGTGCTTATTGCGCTTATCTATTACTACCCCTTTGTGGCTCTGCGCTCGTTAACTAAGGAGAATATAAGAGCCTTTTTTGAGCGAAATATAACTAAAAATAGCGACTCTAATCTTCGTATAGCGTCAGCCATCGGCTTGGGAGTTGCCTTTGGTATTATACCTATTTGGGGCTATCAGATGATTGCAGTAGCTGCTGTGGCTCACCTGTTTAGACTCAACAAGGTGATTGCCCTTGTTTGCTCCAATATCAGTATTCCTCCTATGATCCCATTTATCCTCTATGGCAGTTTCTATGTTGGTGCTGTGGTGTGTGGGCGAGAGTGTGTGGTTGACTTCTCGAATATTAGTTTCGATAGCATATCGCAAGATCTACTACAATATATTGTTGGTGCTATGCTACTCGCAGTGGTGGCGGGGGCATTGCTCTTTGTGGTGAGCTACTCATTACTATCCATCTTTAGAAAAAAGTAATATTATGGGAAGTCTCTTTGTAAATATATATCACTTTCTACGTCGATATGCACCGTTGCGGTGGAGCCTCTTGTCTGTCTCATGTGTGGTGATGATCCTTTTGTCGTTACGTGTAGAGTATGTTGAGGATATAACTTCGTTTTTTCCAAAGGGGGAGCAAAATAGAGATATCTTCGAGAGCCTCAAGGCAAAAGATAAGATCGCAGTGATGATGACCTCCTTCGATGATGGTAGCCAGAGTCAATACTCTTTGATGGATTGTGCCGATCAACTCACCAAGATACTCTCCGAGAGCGATAGCTTTAGCCAAAGGGCGAGCTACGTAGCAGGTATTGATGAGCTTGCCGTGGATCGTGTGACGCAATTTATCTATGATAATCTACCTCTGCTGCTGCTCGAGAGCGACTACGAACGATTGGAGAGGGTAGTTACCCCCGACTCCATCGCTCGAATAATGGAGCAGAATTATGATCGTCTCATCTCACCCATAGGTGGCTTTATCGCCGACCATCTCTATCGAGATCCACTTGGAATAGGCGGGGAACTTACTCGAGAGCTACAGCAACTTGGTAACAACTTTAGCTACTCTATTATCGAGGATTATCTCTTCTCGCAGGATGGTCGAACATTGATAAGTTATATCGAACCCAATAGCAATTTAAGTTCAAAGGATACCAAATTGATGGTTACCTCTATCGAGAATAGCATCGAGAAGTTGGCTGCCCAATATCCCGATGTGGTCATCGACTACTATGGAGCACCCATCGTGGCAGAGCATAATGCTCGTCAGATTAAACAAGATAGCATCGTGACACTCAATATTGCACTTCTGTTGGTTGTGGTGCTGCTATCTATCGCATTCAGAAATCGCTATAGTGCGCTGCTGGTTCTGCTTCCAGTTCTCTATGGTGCACTCTTTGCGCTGTCGATTATCTCTATTGTGCAGGGTAGTATCTCTATTATTGCAGTTGGTGCAGGGTCGATAATATTTGGTATTGCGCTAAGCTACTCCATACATCTACTCTCACATACGCTCCATTGTCAGGATGTTAGCGAGGTGATACGAGATTTGGCATACCCTCTAACTGTGGGTAGCTTTACTACAATTGGAGCCTTTGCAGCTCTCACATTTACCTCATCGACCATCCTCCAAGATCTTGGTCTCTTTGCCTCGTTAACACTCATTGGAACCACAATATTTGTGCTTATCTTCTCACCCCATTTTGTGGTGATCCCCAAAGATCATGGCCGAGGAGAGAACAGAATCCTCAACTTTGTTAACCGCTCGACCGAGGCACTTGGTAAGGTGAGTGGGGCGTTGATTGTGTTGATAGTTGTTGCGACAATCGTCTCGGCATTTTTTGCTGGTAAGGTTGGTTTCGATAGCAATATGATGAATCTCAACTATGAGCCACCGCATCTCGAGAGGGCTGGTGAGCGCCTATCATCATTTAGCAACTCCTCGGAGGGGGAGTCCAACGTATTTTTTATCGCTTCAGATTTAAGTGATGATGGTGCTGCGAGTGGATATCTCAAGATGTGCAATCTGCTGGATTCGCTCCAAACTAATAGATCTATTAGCTCCTACTCCTCGGTGGCTCGTTTTGTTGTGTCGGACTCTTTGCTTCGAGCTCGAGTAGATCGCTGGCAACAATTTTGGAGTCAACACGATGGGGCATCTGTAGTTGCCCAAATCGAGAGAGAGTCAACACGATTGGGCTTTGATGATGGAGCCTTTGGAGCCTTTGGTCAGATGTTCACTCGTGACTATCTCGACAAAGAGAGATACTCCAATTCACTCACTTCGGCATTCTCGGATTGGATCACTTGCAGCGATACTTCGCACTCATATATGGCTCAGGTGCAGCTCTCGGAGAGCTCCAAGGAGGAGGTGTATGCCCTCATCTCGCAGGATCATCGCCTTATTGCGGCCGATCGAGCATTCTTTGCAAGTAGAATGGCGTGGGATGTTAACCATAACTTCTCGCTTATACTGCTACTTTCGAGCGCTTTGGTATTTTTTGCAATGCTTCTCTGCTATGGCCGTATTGAGATCACCTTAATGGCATTTGCTCCAATGTTTGTGAGTTGGATTATAATTTTGGGCGTGATGGCTATATTGGGTGTGGAGTTCAATATCGTTACTATTATCCTCTCGACATTTATATTTGGTATAGGTGATGACTTCAGTATATTTATGATGGATGGACTTTTGAGCGAGTACAAAGATGATAAGAGGGTTCTTGCACCACACAAAACAGCAATCTTCTTCTCGGCATTTACTGTAGTTGTAGGTATGGGTGCGCTTATATTTGCTAAACACCCAGCGATGAACTCTTTGGGTCTTATCTCGTTGATTGGAATTTTGATTGTTGTGGTTGTGTCTTACACTCTGCAACCAGCACTCTTTCGACTATTTATCTCCTCGCCAACTAAACGAGGTGGATTTCCTTATACTTTAAGCGCTATTCTAAATACAGTATATGCCTTTGGGCTCTTTGTAATAGGGTGTGTGATTCTACAGACCTTGATGCTTGTGATTCTGCCGTTGCCTCTTGGTCGACGTCGCAGGGTGGCATTTGTGATGGGCTCTACCCACTATCTATGTAGATTTATGCTCAAAGTGATGGTGACCACCAAATTTATTAAGATCGATGATCGTGGTGAGGATTTCTCGAAGCCAGCCGTCATTATTGCAAATCACCAATCTTTTATAGATATTTTGATGCTCTTAGCTCTTAATCGACGTTGCATTATGGTGACCAACAATTGGGTGTGGCGCTCACCTCTTTTTGGGCGCATTGTGCGTTATATGGGATTCTTCAATACAAGTGATGGCTATGAATCAATAGTGGAGTCATTGGCACAAAGCGTTGCGGAGGGTTGTAGCATTGTGGTATTCCCCGAGGGGACCCGATCGGAGGATTGCTCCGTGAAGCGATTCCATAAGGGAGCCTTTTATTTGGCCGAGAAGCTTAAATTGGATATTGTGCCAGTTGTGATATATGGTAATGGATTGGTGTCATCCAAAAGACAAGGCATCTACATCAAACGTGGTCTATTGGTGGCAAAGGTGCTTCCACGAATTGAGGCTACCTCGATAGAGTATGGAGCAAACTATGGTGAGCGTGCCAAGGCTATAGGTCGATACTTTAGAGCCGAGTATCACAAACTCTATGAGGAGCTCAATCGCACCTCAAATCCATACTTCAAAGATGCAATTATCAAGAGCTACATCTATAAAGGACCAGTCTTAGAGTGGTATATGAGGATTAAGTTGCGTTTCGAGGGGTGGTATGATCGCTATGATCGACTTCTTCCTCGCAAGGGTCTTATCGTCGATTTGGGATGTGGCTATGGAGCTATGAGTTATATGCTCTCGATGCTCTCGGAGCAGCGCCATATATTGGGTGTCGACTACGATGAGCAGAAGATAGCTCTTGCGCAACACTCATTCCTGCGAAGTGATCGAATAGAGTTTAGATGTGGCGATATTCGTCATGTGGAGCTTCCTCAAGCTGCGGCATTTGTCATCAGCGATGTGCTCCACTATATTGCCCCCGATGAGCAACGTGCGCTCATTGAACGATGTCTCGAGCAACTCACCCAAGGTGGTGTTGTGGTGATCAAAGATGGCGACTCCTCGCTCAAGGAGCGACATGCTCACACGGTGGAGAGTGAGAGGTGGTCGACACAAATTATGAAATTCAATAAGGTGGATGGCTCACTCTCGTTCTTGTCACGAGAGATGGTCGAGGCAATTGCCAATCGTTGTGGAGCCGACATAGAGCTTCTTGATGACAACTCAAGATTGAGCAACATAATATTCGTTATAACAAAAAGATAGATTTAGATGGAGAACTCGTTCGATATAGTTATCATAGGAAGTGGTCTGGGAGGGCTGGAGTGTGGTCTGACTCTTAGTAGAGAGGGCTACAACGTGTGCATCTTGGAGCAATCTCCCTTGTTGGGTGGTTGCCTTCAATCCTTTAGACGCAATGGCCGAGTGATAGATACGGGCATGCACTATATTGGAGGCATGAACGAGGGGCAGATTATGCGCCAATATTTCAAGTATTTTGGGGTGTTGGATGATTTGAACTACGTCATGCTCGATGATCAGTTTGATCGTCTCACCTTAGGTGAGAGTGGCCAATTTTCGCTATGTAGTGGCTACTCTGCCTTCAAAGAGTCTCTCATCGAGCGATTCCCTCATCAGAAGAGTGGTATTGAGCGTTACTGTCAAAAGTTATATGAGATTGGAGCCTCCATCTCGGTTGATGTGCATCGCACGGGTCACTTCTCTTTGGGTGATATTGAACCATTGAGCATTTCGGCTTCGGCATTTATTGATGAGTGTGTCTCGGATAATACCCTGCGCAGCGTTTTGGCAGGGACTAATGCACTCTATGGTGGAGTTAAGGAGCGATCAAATCTCTATCATCACGCCATGGTCAACTGCTCAAATATTGAGGGAGCGTGTCACTTTGTTGGGGGTACCCAACATATTGCTAATGCATTTGTCTCACGCATTGAGGCTTTTGGGGCGACAATTAGAAACCGAAGTCGAGTGGTCTCGATCAACCTCTCATCGAGTGGCGCTAAGTCGGTTACCCTCGAGAGTGGAGAGAAGATCTTTGGGCGCTACTTTATCTCGAATATGCATCCAGCCACAACATTCAACCTGGTTGAGGAGACGCCACTTATCAAGAAGGCCTACAAATCACGGCTCAATTTATTGCCAAATACCTACTCTATTTTTTCGGTGTACCTTCTACTCAAACCTAATAGCTTTCCCTATATCAACTGCAATAACTACTATTTTAGAGATCAAGATGTGTGGAATGCAACCATCAATAACCAGACCTTGCAGCCGAGATTGGTGCTCATGAGCAGCCAACTAAGTCATGCTAATAATCCCTATAGTGATGTGGTAACTCTAATGGCACCTGTCGAGTACTCTCTCTTTGAGCGCTGGAAGGGGTCTGCGTTGATGCATCGAGGCGAGGATTATGAGGCTTTGAAGGAGCAGTTGAGCCAAAATATTATTGACTTTGTAGCGCTCCATCGCCCCGATCTTGTGGATTCGATAGATAGGGTATACACCTCATCACCATTGACATATGAGGACTATACTTCGACACCTCAGGGTTCGGCTTATGGTCTACTCAAAGATTATCGTAGTGCATTGGTTTCACTTCTGCCAGCTAAGACCAGAATCCCCAACCTCTACCTTACGGGGCAAAACCTCAATGTGCATGGTGCTCTGGGTGTCACCCTAACCTCATCTGTGACATGTGCCGAGTTTCTTGGGGCCGAATATCTTGCAAAGAGAATCGCTAATGCCTAAATATAATATATTATGAAGAGAATTTTTATTATATTATCGCTGTTTATTCTGCTACCCATAATGGGTGTGTTGGTGCTCTCTGCGACTCTCTACCTCTCGGCCGATATGTTGGAACCTCCTCTAAGCGTCTCGGTGTCGGATTACGAGGTGGTGCAACACCAAGATACAACTTTTTGTCACGATTCGTACCTTTACCAAGCACCATCATCACTATGGGAGCTTTACGTTGAGGGGTCGGGAGCGGTTCGAGGGGCTAAGCAAGGTGCTCTTACCAAGGATCTTATGCGTTACCAAGAGGATGTATTCATTGAGCAGATACGACGCATAATACCCTCGGATAGCTACCTTGGTTTCTTGCGCTACCTTTTGATTATCTTCAATCGAGATATAGCGCATCACATCGATGTAGAGTATCGAGAGGAGATTGCCGCAATGTCGCTCTTCTGCACCGACGAGTATAATGCTATAGGTACCCCCTATGAGCGTCAATTAAATTATCATGCGGCGCACGATATTGGCCACACTATGCAGCAATATATGTTGGTTGGCTGTAGCTCGTTTGCTCTGTGGGGCGACCGTAGTGAAGACGGTGAACTGCTTGTTGGTCGTAACTTCGACTTTTATGTGGGTGATGACTTCGCCAAGAATAAGATCATAACATTTGCTCAGCCCGATAGTGGCTATCGCTACGCCTCGATCGGTTGGGCAGGAATGGTGGGGGTTCTCTCGGGAATCAACGAGCAGGGGCTTACCGTTACCATCAACGCAGCACAGGGGGCTATCCCAACCTCGGCCAAGACGCCAATTTCGATATTGTGTCGAGAGATATTGCAGTATGCCTCGACAATTGAGGAGGCCTATGCTATCGTCTCGGAGCGAGAGACATTTGTCAACGAGTCAATTATGATAGCCTCGAGGCGAGATGGGTGTGCTGCAATAATTGAAAAGACACCTCTCCAGAGTGATATCTACTATAGTGACTCGCAGAGTATATTATCTACTAACCACTATCAATCCTCACTGCTGCGCAACACAGAGTATAATCGAGATAATATCCTCAATAGCGATAGCCAATATCGCTACGATAGACTCTCGGAGCTGCTTGAGGCAGAACCAGTGGTGGATTATCGTGAGGCAGTCGAGATCCTTCGTAATCGTTATGGTGCTGCTGGCGAGGATGTGGGCATAGGAAATGAGATGACTCTCAACCAATCTATAGCTCACCACTCGGTGGTGTTTGCCCCCTCGATGGATCTAATGTGGGTCTCCACCTCGCCATGGCAATCGGGCGAGATGGTCTGTTATGACCTCTCGGAGTTCTTTGAGTCTGGCTCACATCCAGCCGTTGCTGAGGAGTATTGTGTTGAGGCCGATACTCTCTTTATGGAGCATGATCTTCCACGACTCCTAAAATATAGAGAGTCTATTGCCACAATAGGCAGTGCCAAGTCGAGCGGTGAGAAGCTCTCGGAGAGCTTCGTCGAGGAGTTCTTGGAGGTTAATCCCCACCACTACTACACCTATCGAGCATTGGGTGATTACTTTGCGGCGATGGACAACGCTGCTCGAGCCAAAGAGTTTTACGCCTCTTCGCTGGAGTGCTCTATACCATATCGTAGCGAGAGAGAGGAGATTGAGAAGATAATAGAAAAATTATAGCAGTATGATACGAGATTCAAAGATTCAATTTGCATCAAGAGCCGATATCGAAAGATATCAAGATGAGCGACTTCGTGAGGAGGTGGAGTATATCTATAACTCCTCACCATTCTACCGCAAGATGTTTCAAAGCGAGGGCATTTTGCCCGACCAAATTAGATGTGTGGCCGATCTTGAGCGACTTCCCGTCACTACTAAAGATATGTTGCAGCTCCACAATGAGGAGTTTATTGCTGTGGATAAGAGTAAGATTATAGATTATGTAACTACCTCGGGAACACTCGGTGATCCTGTCACCTTTGCTCTGACCGATGAGGATCTCGACCGTTTGGCCTACAATGAGTCGCTCTCGTTCTCAACTGCGGGATGCAACTCGGATGATATAATTCAACTTATGACCACCATTGATAAGCGATTTATGGCTGGTTTGGCATATTTTCTTGGTGCTCGAGAGTTGGGTTGTGGAGTGGTGCGAGTGGGTAATGGAGTCCCTGAGTTGCAGTGGGATACCATCCGTCGAGTGAGCCCTACGGCATCTATCGTAGTCCCTTCATTCTTGGTGCGTATAGCAGACTATGCAGCTAAGGTCGGTATCGACTACCATAAAACAACCCTCAAAAGAGCAATCTGCATTGGAGAGCCACTGCGTGAAACCAATGGTGAGTTCAACGCCCTGGGTGCTAAAATCTCGGCAGTGTGGCCCGAGGTGGAGCTCTTCTCGACATATGCTTCAACCGAGATGCAGAGCTCATTTACCGAGTGTGAGTATCACTGCGGCTGCCATACGCCAGTCAATCTAATTATTGTAGAGCTGCTTGATGAGAATAATAAGGTGGTGGCAGATGGTCAGCCAGGTGAGGTTACCATCACTACCATCGGGGTGAAGGGAATGCCCTTGTTGCGATTCAAAACGGGTGATATATGTATTGGCAAGAACTCCACATGTCAATGTGGAAGAAACTCTCTACGCCTAAGTTCGGTGATTGGTCGTAAGGGCCAGATGATTAAGTTCAAGGGTACTACGCTCTATCCATCGGCTCTATATGAAATTTTAGATAATGTGGCAGATGTCGCCAACTACATCATCGAGGTCTATACGGGTGAGTTGGGAACCGATCAGATTGTGGTGAAGATAGGTTCTGAGCGCAGTGATGAGGGGTTCGAGAAGGAGCTAAAGGATCTATTCCGCTCCAAGGTGCGTGTGGCTCCCGAGATACTCTTCGAGCCGATTGACTATATCGCCCAAAAGCAGTTTCCTGCAACTACTCGCAAACAGATAAAGTTTGTCGACATGCGATAGGTCGATATCCAATGACCTCTTGTGACTACCTGTCTCTTCGAGTGCCTTGGGTTCTTCACAGCCATCGTTACTCAAATTAGATAAAACCAAAATATCCGACTTCAGAAATATACTGAAATCGGATATTTTGCTCTTTAAGGGTCGACTCCTTGTGATTATTTCACCTCCTCGAACTCTACATCCTCGGGTTGAGCACCTGCTGCGCCGCCTTGTGAAGCGCCACCTTGTGGGTCACCTTGAGGTGCGCCTTGAGCTTGTTGCTGAGCGTAGATGTCTTGAGATGCTGCTTGCCATGCTGCGTTGAGCTCCTCCATCGAAGAGTCGATTGCTGCAAGGTCTGCACTCTTGTGAGCCTCTTTGAGCTTAGCCAAAGCGCCCTCAATTGCTGACTTCTTGTCGGCTGGCAACTTGTCGCCATACTCCTTGAGTTGCTTCTCGGTAGCGAAGATATTTGAGTCGGCAGTATTCATCTTCTCGATGCGAGACTTCTCCTCGTTATCCTTCTCCTCGTTTGCCTTAGCCTCGTCACGCATGCGTTGGATCTCGGCGTCGGTCAAGCCGCTCGATGCCTCAATGCGGATTGTCTGCTCCTTGCCTGTGCCCTTATCCTTAGCCGATACGTTCAAGATACCGTTGGCGTCGATGTCGAACGTCACCTCAATCTGTGGTACTCCACGTGGTGCTGCTGGGATTCCATCGAGGTGGAAACGGCCGATTGACTTGTTGTCACGAGCCATTGGACGCTCACCTTGGCAGATGTTGATCTCAACCGATGGTTGGTTGTCCGATGCTGTCGAGAATACCTCGCTCTTCCGAGTTGGTATTGTCGTGTTGCTCTCGATAAGCTTTGTAAGTACACCACCCATAGTCTCGATACCGAGTGAAAGTGGGGTAACATCCAACAAGAGTACATCCTTAACCTCACCTGTGAGTACACCACCTTGGATCGCTGCACCTACTGCAACCACCTCGTCGGGGTTTACGCTGCGGTTTGGAGCCTTTCCGAAGAACTCCTCAACAACCTTTTGGATAGCTGGGATACGAGTAGAACCACCAACCAAGATAACCTCGTCGATCTGCGAAGCCGATAGACCAGCGTCACGAAGTGCCATGCGGCAAGGCTCGATAGTCTTTTGAACCAAGTGGTCGCAGAGTTGCTCGAACTTAGCACGAGTGAGGGTCATCATCATGTGTTGAGGAATACCGTTAACTGGCATGATGTAAGGCAAGTTGATCTCGGTAGATGTAGTCGACGAGAGCTCGATCTTAGCCTTCTCAGCAGCCTCCTTGAGACGTTGAAGTGCCATTGGATCTTGGCGAAGGTCGATCTGGTGCTCAGCTTTAAATACCTCTGCCATGTAGTCGATAAGTACGTGGTCGAAGTCGTCACCACCGAGGTGAGTATCACCGTTGGTTGATTTTACCTCGAATACACCATCACCAAGCTCCAAGATAGAGATATCGAAGGTACCACCACCAAGGTCATAAACTGCGATCTTAGCATCAGAATCCTTCTTGTCCAATCCGTATGCCAATGCTGCGGCTGTAGGCTCATTGATGATACGGCGAACTTTGAGGCCTGCGATCTCGCCCGCCTCTTTTGTCGCTTGACGTTGAGAGTCAGAGAAGTATGCTGGAACTGTGATTACAGCCTCCGAAACATCCTGCCCGAGGTAATCCTCAGCTGTCTTCTTCATCTTTTGGAGGATGATAGCCGAGATCTCTTGTGGAGTGTAGAGGCGTGAGTCGATATCCACACGTGGAGTGTTGTTGTCGCCCTTAACGATAGTGTAGGGTGCACGAGTGATATCAGAGGTTACTTTGTCGTAAGCCTCTCCCATAAAACGCTTGATCGAGAAGATCGTGCGCTTAGGGTTTGTAATTGCTTGGCGCTTAGCTGGGTCACCCACCTTGCGCTCATTGTTGTCGATAAATGCTACGATCGAAGGAGTTGTTCTGTGTCCCTCTGCGTTTGGAATAACGACTGGCTCGTTACCCTCCATTACAGATACACATGAGTTTGTTGTTCCTAAGTCAATACCAATAATCTTTCCCATAGTTGTAAAATATTTTAGTTGTTTAAATTTTTGTTTTAAATGCTTTTGTCCATATATGATCAAATGGTATACCAAACCAATTTCTATGACACTCAACTGCCAAAATGGCAGAGTGCCGATTGCCTGCGACAAAAATTGAGACAACGAAGTGACATAAATTCAGCAGAAGGTGACTCTACGACACTCTGCTACCTCCTCTTATCTCAATTAAGCGAGAGATGTAGATTTGAATCAATGTCCAAAGAGTTATGTCGATGAGAAGTATTAGGGTTATATTTAGTGAATAGGAGAGTATCATATTAATAGTGACGAATAGTAAGTTGAGTGCTATAATCCAACCCAATGCTACATCGGCAGTATAGCCCAATGCCATAAACTTATGGTGTATATGGCTTTTGTCGGGTAGAAATAGGGCTCGCTTGGCTCTAAAGCGATGGAGGATTACTCGCACAACGTCAAAGCATGGTATAATGAGCATGGTGTAGGCCATCGTGTAGAATATTGGTGCAAAACTATCTCCGCCAATGCAGGTGGTGATGCTCCAGATCTTTATGGCCACAACACCTAAAATTGCTCCAATGACCAACGCCCCTGTGTCACCCATAAATATTTTGCTTCGTGCTCGATCTTTGATGCCAAAGACATTGTGGTAGCAGAATGGTATAAGTGCTCCAAGGGTAGAGAATGCAAGAAGGCTATCTCCAATTTGGCCATTGGCATAGAGTAGAAGCCCATATACCATGAGTGCCATGATAGATAGGAGCGAGGCCAACCCATCTATCCCATCTATTAGGTTGAGTGCATTTGTGATAAAGACATATAGAAAGATGGTTGTAGGGATACCTATCCATGGCGAGATCTCGTAGATGCCAAAGAGTCCATGTAGCGATCTAAAGTAGCTGCCTGAGAGTGTGATGAGCAGTGCTGCGAATATCTGCACCAAGAATTTATTGCGATAGGCGACCCCCAATATATCGTCGTAGATTCCAATGAGAAAGAGCGATAGAAGAGCTAACGACTCCCATATAACTTTGATGTCGATATATACCTCAAATCCGATAAGTGGTTGTGCGATGTGAGTTATGCATAGTGAGAACCACAACGAGAAGAGTAGCGAGGGTAGAAAGGTGACTCCTCCCAAGCGGGAGGCAGGTACGCTATGCACCTTGCGTGGGTCGATAGGGTCTATAAGTCGTCGTTTGAGCGATAAAATCAATACACGAGGCAGCATTATTGCAACTAAGGAGTAGCTTATGACAAAGGATAGTACAATTATGAGCATATATAATTTGTATGATTAGTTAGATTGGACAAATGTAGTTAATATTGTTCAAAGCCGAGTAACCGATATGGCCATAATAGTACGCCCTTTGGGTGATGCAGGATACAAAAAAAGCGACCAACAGAGGTTAGCCGCTAAATTATTCTTGTAACTCCTAAAGGAAATGGAATTATTAAATGTTTAAATCCATCAGAATAGAGGTGGATTAAGGTTTGGTTTTGGTTGTTGGTTGAGGTTAAGAGTTGATAATGCGCATAGCTGCGTCAAGAATTGTTGTGTCATCCAAAGTGACAACACCGCCGTCGGGACCCTGTTCGAAGTGTACACCAGATGCAGATTTAGTGTTTCCTCCAAAATAGTTTCTAACAATCTCTACATCAATCCCTTGCTCATCAGCAATGCTCTGCAAGCTGCCACTTGGAAGTCTATCCTTAATGCGGCGTAGTTCATTAAATGTGATAATCATAATAATAAGTATTTTTAAGGTTGATAATTTCTACATCACTAAATTAATACTTTTTTAACAAACCACAAAATATTATTAAATAAATTTGATGAAAAGATGCAAAAAAAATAGAATGTATTATAAATACACTCTATTTTTTAATTTTAGATAGGATTGAATTACTCCTCTACAACAGCCTCGCTCTCAACCTCAACCTCTACAGGAGCCTCTGCTTGAGGAATCGCAACTGAAGATTGCTCCATTTGGTGCTCGATGATCTTCTCGGCATCTTTTGATGCTTTTGAGCTACCAACGGACATCGAGTTACCCATGGCAACAGTAGCCATTAAGCTAATTACCAAGATGGCAATTGCCATTGACCAAGTGAATTTCTCCAAAAAGTCTGTAGTTTGACGAACACCCATAACTTGGTTTGAAGCACCAAAGTTAGCAGCCATGCCGCTTTTTGGGCTCTGTACCAATACAGCGAGGATCATTAACACGCTCGCTACCAATACTAATCCAATACAAATTGTGTATAACATTACTCTATTTTTTAAATTATTTATTCTCTATAATCGCTATAAGTTTGGCAAAGTAAACACTTTTTTCTGAATTTAACAAACTTAATTTGCGATAAATAGCAATTGCCTCCTCTTTAAGCCCCTGAGAGAGGTATATTTTTGCTAATTCTTCGCTCACTACGTCATCCTCTTCCGATAAATTTGGCTCGGTCTGAACATCGACGTCGCCTTTACAACTCTCGTCGACTACGATTTTGAGGTCGGAGCACTCCAAAAATCTGTCAATTACATCGTCGGGAGCTTTGCCCATCAATGCTTTGACATCTATCTGATCGAACTCGATGGGGTCGGTCGACTCATTCGATAACTCATCTTTTTGTTCTTGCTTCTTGGATCGACCAAAAAACTTAAATATATTAAAGAAACTTGCCATACTCTACCAATCTGAGGCCGCAGCCTGAAAAATATTCAATACGAGTTGATCCACAATGTCGGGGATTAACGAACCCTCAACCTCGGTGAGAAGACTCTCTGAAGGGTAGTCTTGATATGCCGAGAAACTCTTGTTGAACGACTTGGAGTCATCTATAAGATTTGTGAATCGCACCTTGACACCAATTGTGAGTCGGTTCATAAGTGCATAGTCGTCGCTCGAGATTGAAGCTGTGGTCGAGGTGTAAGTTGTGATCTCACCCTCGAATGCGAAGTCGCCACCCTCTGAGACCTCTGTGAGGCGGGTGCGACTTAGGAATATGTTTTTGAGTTCGTCGGTTAGGGTCGAACTCAATATGGGTGCCACCATTGCTGCATTGTTGGGAAAGTATGCAACCGAAAATGTCGTGGCGTCGACAGGGATTGAGGCTCCCGAGAGGGTGTAGCTAACCTTGAAGGAGCAGCCTGCGCAGATGAGTGCCACGACACTCATGATTATTAATGTAACTCTTTTCACTCTTTAAATTTTATTCAATTTTGGATATGGCTCGATCTAATTAACTCTCGTCTATATCCAACTCTTTTATCTTACGGTATAGCGTTCTTTCCGACATAAATAGCTCTGCAGCAGCCTCTCGTCGTCGTCCATTGTGGCGTCTCAGAGCTCGTGTGATCTGCTCACGTTGCACATCGGCTTTGGTTAGCTCTCGCATCTCTTCTGCCACCACTTCACCTTCGGTGTAGTCGGAGGTGTCGTCGATGTAGGTTGTTGGAGGTGCCGAGGGGAGTAGTGCTGTAAATTGCTGTGTGGCAGGGCTGCTCACATGACTCTCGCCACTTTGTTTGCGCATCAACTCGCTGATCATCTGTTTGAGATCGTTGATGTCGGAGCGCATGTCGAATAGTACCTTATATAATAACTCTCTTTCGGTTGAAAAATTGTCTGAGGTGTTCTCGCCTCTACTGCTCTCGCCAATCACCGAGATGGTGGATTGGCTCTGATCAGGTAGGTAACGCATCAATATCTCGGCCGAGATCTCACGGCGCTCCTCTATTGCTGAGATCTGTTCTGCCACATTTTTCAATTGGCGGATGTTGCCTCGCCAGTAATAATTTTCGAGGAGTACCTTGGCTTGTTGATCCAGCATGATGGGGGGCATTCGATATTGTTCGGCCACATCGGAGGCAAACTTGCGAAATAGAAGATTGATATCCTCGGGACGTTCCCGTAGCGCTGGCACCATTATAGGTACTGTGCTGAGTCGGTAGAATAGATCCTCACGGAAGTTGCCATTTGAGATCGACTGCATGAGGTTGACGTTGGTTGCTGCCACCACCCTCACGTTGGTCTTCTGAACCTTCGCCGAGCCCACTCTTATGTACTCGCCACTTTGAAGCACTCGTAGCAATCTGACCTGAGTGGAGAGGGGGAGTTCACCCACCTCGTCGAGGAAAATAGTGCCTCCATTTGCCTCCTCGAAGTATCCTTTGCGAGACTCTATAGCGCCAGTAAATGACCCTTTCTCGTGACCAAATAGTTCGGAGTCTATCGTGCCTTCGGGTATCGCACCGCAGTTAACGGCAATATATTTATTGTGTTTGCGTGATGAATAGCTGTGTATGACTTGTGGAAAGAACTCCTTACCAACGCCACTCTCACCCGTCACCAAAATAGATAGGTCGGTGGGTGCCACTCGCAGTGCAACCTCCAACGCACGGTTGAGAAGCTCGCTATTGCCAATGATGCCAAAACGTTGTTTAATTGAGATAATATCCATCTGTTGATGTGTAAATTTAGATCTAAAATTGTTGCTCGGTGTATGAGTTGGAGATGGAGGAGCCAGCGCCATTGCGTAAAAATCCGTAGAGGATAGAGCAGATAGCGATCACAACAACAGCAACGGCTATCACCATCCAGAGGTCAATCCCTCTTTGGCGTAGGATTCGGCTAAGATTGGAGATGCCTCTTTTGCCTCCGTAGCTAAGTCCCTCAAGGTCAGGGTCGGGTTCGAATATTGATTTACTAAATGTCATGCTCTCTTTGGTGGTGTCATTTGTAATCGTCTCCTCTTTACTTACCTTCTTCTCAAATAATAGCTCATTGATCTCTTGTTGATCGACAACCTCCTCGGTTACACTCTCTTCTTCGGTTGTTGTTTGAATCTCTGGCGCATCTTCTACTATTGTCTTTTCGGGTGTATCCTCGGTTTTACGAGGGCTTTCGATGAATTGTATAGCGCCAGTTTGGTCTTTGACGAAGCGGCCAACACCTTCGATAAGGTACGACTTATTTGCGTCGAGGGCGTAACGGATGTCGAATACCAGGCGGTCAATGGCTCCCGAGGCTTCGATCTCGCTCATGCCGCTATCAATTATCAAGTTGCATAAAACACGATCATCACGAGTGAGTAGCGGTGAGAATACCACCTTGCGCTGAGGCTCCTTGACCAAAAGAGCTCCAAATTGGGGTATAACCAACCTGCGATTGGTCTCCAAATATTGAGATATAATTGCTGCTAACACCACTAACAATGATTTATTTGAGGTCAAAATTACGATTTTTCTTTCAATTATAAAAACGTAAGTCGAAAAAAATGGCTTTTGTAGAGAAAAAAATGTGGCTAAAGATTGTATATCTCAAAAAAAAAATGAAACTTTGCATCGCAAATAAGCAATCCGCCTAAGCTACATTGGTTGTTTTTAGGCGAAGTAGCTGAGATGGATCTACTGATTTTATATAGAATAAACGATGAAGAACAAATACGTTGACCTTATCGAGCAGACGTTCGACTTTCCGCAAGATGAGTTTTCGGTTGAAGATAACTCGCTCAATTTCCATGATATACCACTCATGGAGCTTATCAAACAGTATGGTACACCACTCAAGGTGACATACCTGCCAAAGATCTCGGCGCAGATAAATCGTGCCAAGAGAATGTTCAATGTGGCGATGGCACGTGTCGACTACAAGGGTACATACAACTACTGCTACTGCACCAAGTCGAGCCACTTCTCGTTTGTGTTGGAGGAGGCTCTAAAGAATGATATTCATCTCGAGACCTCGTCGGCATATGATATTCACATCATCAATGCCCTCTACGATAGCGGCATCTTCGACAAGGATCGCTTTATTATATGTAATGGCTTCAAACGCCCTCAATATGTCGAGAATATTGCTCAGTTGATCAACTCAGGTTTCGAGAATACGATACCTGTGATCGACAACAAGGATGAATTGGAACTCCTTGATTCTTCGATAGATAAGCCTTGTCAAATTGGTATTCGTATCGCCTCGGAGGAGGAGCCAAAGTTCGATTTCTACACCTCTCGTCTCGGTATCCGCTACAATGAGATTATTGAGTTTTGTAAGAGTAAGGTTAAGAAAAATAAGAAGTTTAAACTCAAAATGTTGCACTTCTTTATCAATACTGGAATCAAAGATACCGCCTACTATTGGAACGAGTTGTCGAAGTGTATGCAGCTCTACTGCGACCTCAAGGAGATCTGCCCCGAGCTCGACTGCCTCAATATTGGAGGTGGATTCCCCATCAAGAACTCGCTCAACTTCGCCTACGACTATGAGTATTTGACCGAGGAGATAGTGGCGCAGATCAAACATATCTGCGAACAAAACGGCATTGATGAGCCCAATCTATTCACCGAGTTTGGTTCATTCACAGTGGGTGAGAGTGGTGCTTCGCTCTACTCGGTGGTCAATCAAAAGCAGCAGAATGATCGTGAGTTCTGGTATATGATCGACTCATCGTTCATCACTACATTGCCCGATACGTGGGGTATCAATCAACGTTACATTATGTTGGCGGTCAACAACTGGGATAGGGAGTATCAAAGGGTATTCTTGGGTGGATTGACCTGCGACAGTGAAGATTTCTACAATGCTGAGTCGCACACCAATGCTATCTTTATGCCCAAGTTGGAGCCCAACAACCCTCAATATATTGGCTTCTTCCATACGGGAGCATATCAAGAGTCACTCGGAGGTTTCGGTGGAATCCAACACTGCTTGATTCCTGCACCAAAGCATATTATCATTGATCGAGACAAGGGCGATA
The DNA here is from genome assembly GCA_047171945.1 of Rikenellaceae bacterium. Lineage (GTDB taxonomy): Bacteria > Bacteroidota > Bacteroidia > Bacteroidales > Rikenellaceae > Alistipes. Next base: position 67,624 of record JBCQWR010000007.1, read on the forward strand.
GCGAGTACTACACTCGACTCTTTGCCAAGGAGCAATCATACCGTTCGATGATGCGTATCTTGGGTTACTAATCCACTTTGCGTCGTTTGATATTTACACCTAACATCGCCACCAAGAGAGAGATCAACGGGCTGGCGATGTTGAATATACAGTAGGGTAGGTAGCTAAATGTAGCCACGCCCAAGACTGTAGATTGGGTCATTCCGCAGGTGTTCCATGGTATGAGTACCGAGGTGACGGTGGCCGAATCCTCCATCGAGCGACTCAGAAGTCTATCCTCCAACCCTTGCTGTTTGTAGAGCTGCTTGAAGAGGCGCCCCGTGAGGATTATCGAGATATATTGATCTCCCGTGCAGAGGTTGAAGAAGATGCCAGAGCCCAATGTTGAGCCCACGGTTGAGGCTGCGCCACGAACAATTTTGAGGAAAAGGTGGGTGATTGTCTCGAGCATGCCACTACCAGCCATTACACCACCAAAGCACATTGCACAGATTATGAGCCATATCGTGCTGAGCATACCCGACATGCCTCGAGTGGAGATCAAATCGGTCACGGCATCTACCGAAGTATGTAGCGAGGTGGGTCCATAGCACCCCATAAATACTGCCTGGAACTTTGCCGCTCCATCGAGCTGCGTTACCCCCACAATCTCACCCATCACCTCAGGTTGCGCAAAGAGCATAACCATCGAGGCCAAGAAGATCGAGATAAATAGTGTGATGATGGCAGGGATGCGCATAACTATGAGAATACCTGTAATTATAGGTACGAGAAGTAGCCATGGCGAGATGTTGAAGGTCGACTCGATGGTCTGCTGATAGAGGCTCACATCGGTCTCGGAGCCTTGTGCGCCCCAAATGCCGACAATCGAGAATACTATAATTGCGACGATGAAGGCAGGCAGCGAGGTGTATAACATATATTGAATATGTTTAAATATTGGAACCCCCACAGTCGACGATGCCAATACCGTGGTGTCGGAGAGCATCGAGATCTTATCGCCAAAGTAGGCTCCCGAGATTATTGCACCAGCAATCCACCCCTCGTTGAATCCCAAAGCGCCACCGATACCCATAAATGCCACACCAATTGTAGCAACGGTTGTCCACGAGCTACCTGTTAGGAGTGATACTAAGGCGCATATGACGCATGTGGCAACCAAAAATAGCTTGGGGTGGAGCAGATCTAACCCATAGTAGATCATCGTTGGCACTACGCCACTGAGCATCCACGAACCCGATATGGCACCAATAAGAAGAAGTATGATGATTGCCGAGGCCGAGGCTTGGATATTATCCACTATAGCCCCCTCGAGCCTCTCCCAGCTGCCACCAAAGAAGAAGATCGAGATTATCGAGCAGATGGCAGTGGCGGTGAGCAGCGCAATTTGGCTACCTCCACTAATTGAATCGGCTCCAAAGAGGCGAATAACTAAATATAGGAGTAGCGTAAGTACACCCAAAGGGATGAGTGAGGCCAATAGTGTTGGTCTGCGCTGCCCATCTGATTTCAATCTGCTTGCCATCGTTTTATTATTATAGTAGATTTTATAATTCAGCTAATTAGAGTAGTTTGAGAATCTCTTCAGCTGAGTCGATAATATGTTTGGCACCAGCGCTCTGTAGCTCCTCTCGAGTGCGGAATCCCCAAGTGACACCCACCGAGTCGACTCCTGCGGCTGCGGCAGTTGCCATATCGACTCCCGAGTCGCCCACAAAGAGTATCTTGTCGGGAGTGTAGGAGGTGCGTTGGATTATCTCACGGATGATGTATGGATCGGGCTTGAGCGCAATATTGGGACGTTGACCCAATACCGTTGCGAAGCGGATGTTGGGGAAGTAGTGCTTGGCTAACTTCTCGCATCCTGCTTGGAATTTGTTGGAGGCTATCGCTACATCTACCTCCCTCTCACGGAGCGTATGGAGTAGCTCGGTGATGCCTGCGTAGGGTGTTGTGTGGATAGCGATATTTTGTGTGTATAGCTCCACGAAATCTTTGCGTACTGCCGCCACCATCTCTTCGCTGCGAAGTGGTTCGGGGATCGCACGCTCCACCAAGCGGAGGATGCCGTTGCCAACAAATGCGTTGTAATCCTCTGCGGAGTGTGTCGGAAGTTTGTGTCTCTCTAATGTAAGGTTGCAGCAGGCTGCCAAATCACCAATGGTGTTGAGGAGTGTGCCGTCGAGGTCAAATATAATTAGTTGTTTCATATCTATTTATTTTGGATATATTGTAAAGATTCAATAATGGTCTCTATTGGAGCATCCTTGAGTAGGACTCGTTTCTGCTCGTCAAGTAGATAGAGTGACGGAATTGCCTTGAGGTCGTAGAGCGAATCGACGGCCATATTCTCGCTGGTCAAAGTCGCCACCACCTCGATTGAGCCATTGGCTTTGAGCTGCTCGAGTAGTTCGCTGCGCTTTATAATGGCGCTTGTGCGTTTACAGTCGGAGCAGTCGGGATCGTAGAAGTAGAGGAGAGTGAATGGTGCCTCCACCTGGTGCATGCGCCTCTTTGGTGCAATCTCGAAGTCGTTGGCCACTCTGCCTATGCGGTTGAGTGATGCACGTTTGAGGAGCGACTGGGGGCGTATTTTGAGTAGCGGTTCAACCGCTGGAGAGTCGATCATAAACTCCAACATCGGAATGAAAAGTTCATCGTTTCGCATAGGGGAGTTGGGATTGTAGAGATACTTCTCACCCAACTCAAATAGGGCATTGAGAGCTTCAGGGTTGGATTCGCTGAGTTTCATGCTCTCCTTGATAGCTCCATAAGCTATATGCGGCTGTTGCTGAGAGGTGGCAAAGAGGAAAGTGGCCCACTCCTGTTCAAATTCAGGTGAGTTAATCACGTCGACACTCGATAGATCATATCTGCCCCAAATGTGGGCTGCGCTACTCGAGTTTGGTGTTTGTTGCGCTTGTTGCACTTTTGTCTCTTCGCCTTGAGCTGCTACCACCGAGGGGATGTAGTATATGCTTATACCTGCTACGGCCGATAATATTATTATGTTGATGGGGTTTACCTTGCGCAGTGAGGCGATGAATGCCACGCCAAATAGCACCCAGCTCCAAGTGTCGATCATGCTCGCTCCCTCAGCCTGGTCGGGAAATATCAACATTGCCGAGGCTGCCACAATCATTCCAATTACCGAGGGGCGCATGGCGGTCATTATGCGATCCATGTAGTTACTCTCTTTGAGTCGTAGGAAGAACTGCGTGATAAGCACCATCAGCGTGAGAGAGGGTAGACAGACGGCAATGGTGGCAATCACCGAGCCCCAGAAACCAGCCACAGTGTAGCCAATGTATGTTGCCGAGTTGATGGCAATGGGTCCTGGTGTCATCTGTGAGATGGCGATGATGTCGCTCAGTGCAGCGTTGGAGATCCATTGGTGGTGTACCACAACCTCGTGTTGGATTAGTGAGAGCATCGAGTAGCCGCCACCAAATCCAAAGAATCCAATCTTGAGATAGCTAAGAAATAGCTGTAGATATATCATTATTCAACTTTTTTAGAGGTGAAGTATGCCCAAACAACTCCCACAATAGCCGAAGCAAGGAGGAGATAGATGGGCGAGAATGCAAAGTACCAAAGCGCCAAAGCAGCCACCACGGCCAAAGCAATGTGTAGAGGTTTCATCGGGCGTACAAGCGAGATGATGGGAGCCAATATCAATGCAATTACAGCGGGTCGCATACCCTTGAATGCTGCGTCAACAACTGCATTATCACGAATGTGGGTGAAGTATATAGCCACAATTAGAAGAATGGAGAAGGAGGGTATAACCACTCCTAAAAGAGCCGAGAGCGCCCCTTTGTATCCTCTGCTCTTGTAGCCAATAAATACAGCAGTATTGAGTGCAATGGGGCCAGGAGCCGATTGCGCAATGGTCAGTAGGTCGAGAAACTCTCGTTGGGGTATCCATCCACGTCGCTCGATGATCTCACGCTCGATGAGTGGAATCATTGCAAATCCTCCGCCAAAGGTGAAGATGCCAATCTTTAAGAATGTCGAGAAGAGATCTCTTAGTCTAACTTGCTGCATTATCTCATCTCACTTTTTGTTGCTACAATCGAGACAGCCACCACAGCAGCAGTCTCGGTTCTAAGACGTTGCGAGCCGAGCGAGATCTCTCGATAGCCTCTCGCCAATGCCGCCTTGACCTCTTCGGGTGAGAAGTCACCCTCGGGGCCAATCATAATCTCAATGTTGCCACTCGTTGGTACGACATCACCCAAGAAGGGCTTCCCCTCGGGGCTGAGTGGCTCGTTGCAGTGAGCTATAAATCGTTCTGCGCTACACTCTCGTTCTATGATGTTTTTGAATGGGGTAATATCGTGTAGTTGTGGATGGTAGGCCTTGAGTGATTGCTTCATGGCAGATGTAACTACCTTATTCTCACGTTCATATTTGATTGTTTTGCGTTCGCTATGTAGCGAAAGGAGGGTGTATATTTCGTTTACTCCAATTTCGGTGGCTTTCTCCAAGAACCACTCAAATCGCTCAATGTTTTTTGTTGGTGCTACACACATCGTAAGGTTGTAGGGTAGTGGTTCAAAGTGATCTTTTTGTGAGGTCACCTCCACCGAACATCGCTTGGGGTTAGCCTCAATAATGCGGCACAAAAATAAAGAGCCTACACCATTCGTTATAGTGATTGAATCGCCCTCCGATAGGCGCAAAACACGTACTGCATGCTTGGACTCCTCCTCGCTTAGGGTGTAGTGTGGTGGGTTAATATTTGGGGCGTAAAATAGTTGCATTAGATTTATATTATATTTACCTTTGCAAAGATAAATAAATTTGTTTAAATATTTTAGAAAATTATCATTATGAGACGTTTTCCACTTTTAATATCAATTTTAGCCCTTATGACATCAGCTCTATCGTGCACCTCCACGCCCGAAGGTGAGATCAATCCACTACTCACAGAGTGGGAGACCCCATTTGGAGCACCTCCGTTCGAAGATATTAAGCCAAAGCACTATATGCCAGCTTTCGAAGTGGCTATGCAGCAGCACAATGCCGAGATTGCCGAGATTGTTGAGAGTGAAGAGGAGCCATCGTTTGAGAGTGTAATATTGGCCTACGACAACTCAGGAAAGATGCTCTCGGATATCTACAATGTTTTTGGAATGATTATCTCTGCCGAGACCAACGACGAGTTGCAGGCAATCAACGAGGAGCTCTCACCAAAGATTACTGCACACTTGGGCGAGATTGATCTCAATGAGGCTCTCTTTGCCAAGATTAAGGTGGTCTATGATGGCCGCACTAAGGATAGTCTTGATGCCGAACAGCTACGTCTTACTGAGAAGATATACACCTCATTTGTGCGTGGTGGTGCTCTACTCGAAGATGATGCAAAGGAGCAGCTTAAGTCAATCAATGAAGAGCTTTCACTCCTTGGTATTCGTTTTGGCCAGAATCTCTTGGCCGAGAATAATAGATTCCGCCTCGAACTCAACGGCGATCAACTTGATGGTCTCCCTGCAGCTGTTCGTACTGCAGCTAAGGAGAAAGCTGAGGAGCTTGGACTCAAAGATAAGTGGGTGTTTACGCTCCATTCGCCAAGCTGGATTCCATTTTTGACATACTCCAAAGATCGAGATCTTCGTGAGCAACTCTACAAGGGTTATATCTCACGAGGAAATAATGACGATGAGTATGACAATAAGCAGATTATAAACGATATGATACGTTTGCGCTCCGAGAAGGCGAAGCTATTGGGCTATTCCGATTATGCTGATTATGTGATCTCGGACCAGATGGCCAAAAAACGATCTAAGGTCTACTCTCTTCTTGATGAGATTTGGGATCCTGCCCTCGAGAGCTCCAAAGCTGAGCTTGCCGAGATGGATGTGAAGTTCAAAAAAGATGTTGCCGATGGTGAGTTTGCATCGTGGGATTGGTGGTACTATGCCGAGGCTGTGCGTAAACAAAAGTATAATCTCGACGAGGAGATGGTGCGTCCATACCTATCGTTGCCCAATGTTCAAAATGGTATCTTTATGTTGGCTAACCGCCTCTATGGAGTGACATTTAGACCAGTCGTAGTCCCTCGATATCACGATGAGTGTTCTGCATATGAGGTTCTCGATATCGATAACTCTCATCTTGGGCTTCTCTACTTTGATTTCCATCCACGTGCAGGAAAGAGTCAAGGTGCATGGTGCGGAAACTATCGTGAGCAACGTTACGAAGATGGAGAGCGAGTTGCTCCAATTGTCTCAATTGTCTGCAACTTTACTCGTCCCTCGGGGGGTAACCCTGCGCTCCTCTCGATTGATGAGACAGAGACTCTCTTCCATGAGTTTGGCCATGCGCTGCATTTCCTCTTCCATGATGTTAAGTATCGTGGCCTAAGTGAGGTTGAGGGTGATTTCGTGGAGCTGCCATCGCAGATTATGGAGAATTGGGCATTTGAGCCACAGATGCTAAACCAATATGCATTCCATCACCGCACCAATAAGGTCATCCCCAACGATTTGGTGGAGAAGTTGCGTCGCAGCTCGCTCTTCAATCAAGGCTTTGCAACAACCGAGCTGACTGCCGCAGCGCTATCGGATTTGGATATACACTCCATCTCGGAGTATGAGCAGTTTGATGTTGAGGCCTTTGAGCGTGATGCACTCACTAAGCGTCGTGGCCTAATTTCGCAGATCGAGCCTCGCTACCACTACACCTACTTTAGCCACATCTTTGATGGCGGTTATTCGGCTGGCTACTACTTCTATCTTTGGGCCGAGGTGCTCGATAAAGATGCATTTAGTGCATTTAAGGAGAGTGGCGACCTATTCAATAAGAGGTTGGCCGAGAGCTTCCGTCGCAATATCTTGGAGCGTGGCGGCTCAGAGGATGGAATGACGATGTATACCAAATTTAGAGGTGCCGAGCCCAACAAAGATGCTATGCTCATTGGCCGAGGACTCAAAGAGGAGCCCAAAGAGGAGGAGCAGATAGAGATCATTGAGCCTATCGAGGGCGAAGTTGTTGAGCTGGAGGAGACGTTGAAGGTGGATAAATCAGCAATGAAATAGAGTAGATTCCCAAATTTTGTAGATGAAACAATAAAAATATATTATGAAACACACATGACGCTACCGCATCGCCAAAGGGGATGAAAATTTTGTGTATCTTTGAGCATTATACATTTAATACTCGAAGAATATGAG
>JBCQWR010000008.1:0-68737 GCA_047171945.1 Rikenellaceae bacterium
GTATATTCCAAATGCTATAAAATTTACTGTGGAAGATAATGGCTATGGAATCCCGAAGAGATACCATCGAAAAATATTTCAACACTTTTATAGAGTGGAAAAGAGTGCAACAACCCAGCGAGGCTATGGTGTAGGACTATCACAGGTCAAACAATTAGTCGAAAAACATGGTGGAAAGATCTCGCTACAAAGCAAAGAGGGTCAGGGGACTACATTCACTTTCTCTATACCTAATTAAAATGTAAAACTATACGATATGAATAACAAGAAGATTCTACTAATAGATGATGACCCTGTATTAGGTTCGATTTTGCTGATTTCACTACAAAAGGAGGGTTATACAGTACACTATCAAAACACTTTATCAGGGTTGCAAGAGACTCTTATTACTTTTGCTCCTAATGTAATTATTCTCGATGTCGAAATCGGCAATCAAAATGGAATTGATGCACTACCTGCAATCAAGAATATAATAGGAGGTACACCTGTTATATTTATTTCATCACACACGCAGAGTGATTTCATCTCATGTGCTATTCGAGAAGGGGGAAGCGTCTATCTCAAAAAGCCTTTCGACACAGAAGAACTTTTGGCCTATATTGAGAAATTTTTACAAAACAGTGTAATAGAAACCAATATAATAAAATTTGGTATGTGGTCGTTATTGCCCGATACTCATACCCTTATATTGAATACTAATGACAAAACTGCTCCTATAAAACTCACTAAAAAAGAGTATAAACTACTGGAGCTACTTGTTTTAAATAGGAAACGTGTAGTTCTCCGTGCTGAGATTATTGCAGAACTTTATAATCAAAATATTGATAACACTATTGAGATGAGTATCAATAATTTTATCTCAAAATTGCGTAAATACCTATCTGCCCACAAAAGCGTACAACTTCGCACTGTTCATGGGGTTGGTTATAAAATAGTCATAATATAGAATCCATGTTATACTAACCATGGATTTTGGTATGGATCGTAATTGGTTTGAAATGTTGCTAGTTGCCAATCGCTAATCGGCTGATTATCTGATGTGGATAATTTGCGTGGAATCTGAGGGTTAAGTTTGAGCTTTGAGGCATTATAGAGCCACGTCATACTATCCTCGTAGTCTTGCACACGGATTGTGCTGACGTTGTTGGGAGCTATGGTTTTGGTAAGTTCATAGATTGCAAAGCGAACCATATGCTTCTTGAGGTTATAGTTACGGGGGTCTCCAATTGCTATATTATGCCCGATGATTGGAACGTCTGAGTTCACATCCATTGCTGGGTAGAAGACTTTACCATTGAAGACCACATAGTCGTGTCCTTCGAGGTTGTACTCGTTGTACTCTGAGTCATAATCTGCAATCATTCCCCAGCAGTCCGATTTGTATGGGGTGATATTGTTATCGAAATCGTCGAGTGACATAAGGGTGTAGAACGCACCATCATAGCTTACGACTCTCCATAGGTCGTAGTTTGTGGGTTGCCACTCTGTTGTTTCGATCTCACTCCAGCCACTCACCATCGGGATACGAATATCACCGAACTTGTAGCCATTGTCTGCAACGCACTTATAGGCAACGTCATTAAACATCACCAAGTCGTCTATGTGGTACGTGCCAAACTGAGAGTAATTAGGAATTTGAATAGGCTCTGCGCTCATATCTACATACTCCTCCCAGTACTCAGTCGTTGCAGGTACTTTGTAGCCACTAATCGAGCGGATCACCTCATAGATACGCCCATCGTAGTGGATATATGCACCCACTGGAAAGGTTATGCGCCTATCGTGAGGGGCAATGTATCGCCCTCGGTTGAACTCCGCCTCCACTTCGTAATTCTCACTTAAATACTCTGTTATACTCATCTCAGCCGACTGCTCCGCCTGAGAGAATCTATCCTCCTCGCCTCGTATCATCTGCGAGAGGGCTTCGGGTGTTATGACACCCAAATAATCGCTATTGTTTAAAAATCTCCTATACATAATTTAGTAGTTAAATCCATTATAAATTGCTGGTGCTGTCGCTATTGCGCCATCATTGCCACTGCCTCGCTTGTATCTGTTCCAGCTGTCACGCAGGTAGTAACATAGCAAATAATCTAAGCAGTCGGACATATGACCATACTTCTCATACTTCACTCCCGCCTGAGGATCGGTGGTCTTATGCTTCGATTTTGTGCCATCTTCATTGCGGAGCTGATAGATCAGATCCTCGGTAAGCTTGCGACACTTCAAATCAATCTCTATCGTCCAACCTCCATATCCATCGAATAGCTCATTGATGAACTCGCATCTGATAGATTGAGGTGGTTGCTTGCGAAGTAGTTTCAGTTTAGGGCGCAAAACCCCTTTGTTAGCTCCCAGATTATCCAAAATGATGGTGTAGTTGTTCACGCCATCTTCACTTGCCGTAGCTCGTTGCAATCCTGACGGGTCGCCCGTAACATCTACACCTCCGATGTGTCTCTCTCGGTAGAGCTTCTGTTGCACTCTACGAGATAGTGCTGGGGTATTGTTCTCTTTGTCTTGTGGCTTACCTAACACTTCGGAGAGGATATAAACCTTCTTCTTGTCGTAATCAATCTGAGCCAACAGCACCGACATCTGAGGGGCAACGTTGAAGTCCCAAACTGTGATAAGCGGCTTGGTTGGGTCATAGACACTCTCTTTCAATCCTGAGATTAGATGCTTTGCTCCATCAAAGCGATTATATACCGCCATATCATTAGCCTCCACGAAATCCCAGTTACCATACAAGAGTCGCTCTTTGGTCGCCTGGTCTGAGATTTTGTTTAGTGCCGCCTCATAGGTCTGCCTAAAGCCAATATCGGGATTGTCATATACTGAGAAGGGAACATAATATTCTCCCTCACGAGTTATCACCTTGTCGCCACTATCGTCTTGCACAAATCTACTACGCACCCAGTTTGTTGTTGGGTTGGTTGTGAGGAGCATTTTGGGAGTCTTAAAAGTTTCGTGAGTTCGCCATCTAATACGTGAGAAGAGAACCTCTACTGCCTTTTGGGATATTTCCGACACCTCATCAATTGCGCAAGCTGAAATCTCCATAGAGCCGAACCTCTCGAAGTTGGGGTCTGATGGTTGATCAGCCATATCGAGCATAATAATTACCGAGTCATTCCAGAACCTCATAGTTCCCGCTACGTTGTTGATTCGGTAATGAATATCCTCTTTTAACCCCCATTTCTTTACTATCGTGCAGATGGTATTCCACGTAGACTCTTTGAGTGATTTTAGAGTTTTACGTGCTACAACAGCACGCACATTCTCAAAACTAATACAGCTACTTACTAACCATACTGAAGCGATAAACGATTTTCCACCCTTAACCTATTCATTATCAGTCGTTAATTGATAATCGCCCATATTGTCATTAGGGCTGCTATACATTTCTGCATAGATTAGACTATATCTTCACCCTCTCATCTCTGAGTTTGGGGTCTCCCATTTCCAGCCACTTAGCTGTACTTCCTTGCGGAATAGTCGTTGAACCTTGCGATATTATTCGCCTTGGCTGCTGATTGTCTTCGTCATTAGCGGTCAGAGTTTCCAGCAATTAGAGAGATATTTTGTCGTTGCATTACTGCAAAGGCTGGCAGTGGGTATTTTTACCAGCGGCACCACCACCCAGTACGAGTTGCGGTATATTGGTGTTATAGCATTTTGAACAGTATGGTTTATATTTGGCATTGCCCTCTTGATCGTGACCGATTAGCTGCTGCGCGATCTCTCCTCCACAGTTAGGGCACTCTGGCTGTAATAGTTTCCATAACTCAAACTGTTTTGGAGAGGGACAAAAGTCGATTTGCAGGTTGTCGGGGGCTACTAACTTCCTTGGTTTTGCCATAGACTACACAATCTCAATTGTTATATCAGTTGTTGCATTGCTTAGGATCTCGTTGAGTTTGTTTGAGGTCACAAGAGAATCCAACACCTGCCCCTTGACTTTGTTGAATCCCACGATGATACACCCAGCCGAGTGCTTCTCTGTGTTGCCTGAGTGGATAAGGATACCGAGGAAGTGCTGAACATTGTGAAGTAGCGGCAAAATACGCTTGAATGTTTTGCTATACTCCATTGTAATTTTGTAAGTTCCAGCAGGAATAGCGGTCTCAGCATAGACCTTCTCTTTGCACTCGCAGTTTTTCCATTTTGGAGTGTTGGGGCACGTAGCTGGAAGTTCTCGCACGGTGTCCTCGATAGTGTTGCAGAAGAACTCGCCATCAATGAATAGATCGCCTATTGTGTACTTCTCGCCTTTGAATTTTCTCTTTAATAGTAGTTTCATCTTTGATATTTTTATCTGTTATATCAAAGAATAGTTGTAATATGAGCTAAAGGTTTAATGTGCTACACAATAACAACAGAGGCAGAGATTACTTTTTACGGTATCTCTGCCCCTGCAATATGAAGTTCGTCCTAATTGATAAACTGGCTAATCTGGTCGATCTGCTTTGTGGCATTTGATGATAGCTCTTCTAACTCCTCATTCTCGGCTTGAAGCTGAGTGATGCTACTGTTGTTAGTTGCAATCTTATCTGCTATCTCAGCCTTTACTGTCTTTAGCTTTTCGATTGTGGCGGTGAACACTTTCTGTGCGTCTCCGATCTTGTCCTGGAAGGTTTTCTTTGTCAACATAATTTTTTCGTTTTTAATTGTTATTTATGAATGTTTATATACTCTGAATAATTGATTTGCACATACGGATTATCCGATGTGATAGTTTGGTGTACTGCTACTGGTCGTCTCCAAAATAGGCACCGTCGTTTGTACTCAACCCATACCGCTTGGCGAAGTGTTACAGGTAGATTCACTGAGCCTATTAGGGTGTCATTCTCTATCACAGCATCAATGGTGATATGAGGAGTGGTCATCTGTACCACCTTGTTTATTACAGGTATAGAGTCCCGAATTATCACGCTGTCTCTAATTGGTGCCTCGATAGGAGCTTCAACCACAATATCGTGTTTCGCCATAGCTTCGAGATCCTTAATCTTAACTCCCATCTGCTCAATCTTCGTCAAATCTTCAGCTCGGTATCGCTCCATCTCATCAAGGGTGAAGCGTAACGACTTTACATCGGTAGCCATAGTTGTAGAGTCAATTTTCCACTGCTCAATTTCAGAGAGTAGAACATCATTGTTGGAGATTTGCCTATCCCGCTCCGCCTTGATATTGGTGATGCGCTTTTGCTGAATCCATATCGTTCCAGCCATTACCAATACGGTAATGAACCCGAATAGCTTAATCTTTGTCATCATAGTAAATTGCTGTTTTTGGCACGAACCATAAATACTCCTCTTTGAATGGAGTCGGAAACAGCACCATATAACCATCTCCAGTTGCACCATCGTTATCTGTTAAATCTTCAATTACAAAACCCTCCTCACCAAGTAGCCCACCGAGTTTTAGATTGGTGAGTTCAGGCGATGGAATAATTGTGATCTTTGTTCCTATTGTTACCATAGCTCATAGGTGTTATTTTGTTGATTTTAAAAGTTGTTTAATGTCCTCACGCATCTCTCTGATGTCTGCTTGTATCGAGACAAACTGATTCATATTTGCCTCGAATACCGCCTTGTCGAGTTTGATTGCGTCGATCTTCTCATATTGATCGGCAATCTTAACCTCCAAGGAGTTGCACTTCTCATCGAGGGTGGCTATGTTGGCTGTGTTCGTTATGTGTTGCACATAAATCGTAATAGAAAATGACACTACTACCAGTATCATTCTCAGGTTGTTGTAAACTAAATCTTTCAACTGTGTCATTATATTAGGATTATTGAAAACGCATCTTTGAGAGCTGCAATCAGTACCTGAGCCGCTTCGTGATCCTTGAATACTCCAAAGAGTATAAGAATCACAATCAGCACCACGTAAGCTATGCGCTCATATTTTCTACTCGGTTTTTGGCTCTCCATCTACTGCTATCGTTTGAGGTACTACAACATTGAAAACTATATTGCCACCATTGTTAGCTTGAGCAGAACCCTCACCCTGCGAGTGTTTGATTGGGTAGATCTCCATCAAGGCTTTTGCGGCATTGACCGATACAGCTCTTAGTGGTGCCGGTGATAGGTCCACTCCGAACTTATCAGTAAAGCTCTCTTTTGAGGTCTCTTTCATAACTGCCCTCAGGGTCTCTGCCACCTGTAACTTAACTGCCATAGTCTCCGTCTGGCTCTCCTTAATCTCGACCAGCTCCACAATCAGTGTAGCGATCTTTTCTCGTGCTAATAGTCGTCTGGCGGTGATGGCTATATTCTTAGCCCCCTCACCATATACCTCTCGATAGCACGCCTCAGCCTGCCCTGCAAACTCCTTGTCGCCAAAGACAAAGAGCTCACAAAAGGCGGTCTCTTTTTCTGTTAATTCTATATTTTCCATTCTCTGCAAATTATTCTTATGTTAAAGTGTAGAGGTATTTTGCTTGGGAGGTTTAATAAATTCTGGTTTTTTCTCAGAAATTAATTGTTCGAGTAATACTTCGTAGAACACCTGAGCCAGTGCATCGGCAGCCGCTTCAGCATCAGCAAGGGAGTTTATGGTTTTGAGATTGAACGCTATATTGAGGTCATAACCTGAGATAACTGCCATTAACTCAGTATTATCGTAGTTCATGGCGCCATACCTAACCCTTTCGTCCACATTGAATGTTACTGTTTTCTTCTTTTTCATTTTTGATTAAATTTTGAAGTGAGTACGTGTTTTCTCTGCTTTCGTAACACACCAAATCTTATTGACGAGATTGATGAGCTATATTCATCATTCGTCTCAGAGCGTGGGTACGAACCATTGCACGTAATGTGTGTGGTAAAACATACACACGATGGTTCGCCAGATGATTACACAATCGCACTACGACCTGATACAGGTGAATTTGCAGACTTCTATTGTGAGTCATTGGAACACTTTAAGCAACTCACTGAGCCCAACGACGAGCCTTTTATTGTTGTAGAGTGCGAAGATTTTATTGATTAAACAAAGAACGAAAATGAAAACTGAATTTGAAAAAATAGAGACGCTCAGAGGTGAGATCAATGAGCGCAAAGAGAAGATTAAAGAGTCTATATTTAACATCGTTAAGCTATATGGAGAGGTGGCGTGTGAAGGTCGTCGCTACAAAATTACTGAGAGCGACACTGGTGCAAATTGTGTTATTGAGTCCTTTTGTATTGAGGATGATAAGCTCTCTGTTAAAGCAAACTTTGATGGTGATAGGTTTGATTTAGGGTTAGATAGCTTTAATGCTCTCGAAGTCGCTAACATCCTATCGCTAATGTTGGAAGATAATCGCCGCAAGTTACATTATCGCCTAGATAATCTGAATGAGCGGTATGTGTCAGAGAACAATAACGAGCCACTATACGCAAGCTGCTCAGTTATCTATCTCGATGATGGTTCTACGCTGGATGTTACTATCAAATTCTCGTGTGATAGCGAAAACAACGAGGAGGATAGCGATATATTCTACTACTGCAACTCAGTAAATGACCTGAAATATCTTACCGATGCAGGCTGTAACGATTTTATGATAACTTCAATTGATAGATTATGGAGATAAAGAGTATGACCTACCAACAAAAACTGCGTGAGCTACACAACGAGGTTGTAGCTCAACTAAAATCAATTACAGACCGCCCCGAAGGGTGGCTACCTCACACCGTATTTATCGAAGATGTTTGCGACATAGAGGGTACTCCTATATATAGTCAGTATAAGCTGATCGACTTCACCCCAGAGGGAGATTGCCAACTGCAAAACATTGTTACTGGCGAGATCGAGGATGATAAATACCTCAGCGAGATAGAGACAATCTGGCTGGTAACAGTTCTTGATAGATATTATGAACTTTCAAAACAGAGTAAAAATGAACTACCAAATTAAACACCAAGAGTTACGCCAAGAGATTATCGGTAAGCTCTTAACAATAAAGGATCGTCCAGAGGGCTGGCTACCTCACGTTGTCTATGTTCAAGATGAGGATTGTGACTCAGCCGATCCTAATGCAAAGCTATATAATCAATATCAGCTATACGATTTCCAAGATAGTGGGGAGTGCCAGCTCATAGATTTAAAGAGTGGGAAAATGGAGGGTGGAGGATTATGTGAGATTGAAACCGAAGGACTGATAACCATACTTAACTGGTATGGAGAACTTACAGGCAACCATATCCACGCCGATGAGCCAAAGCGATTATTAGCCTTTGTTTACCCAATAAAGATGAACCGTGACATCACCGATAAAACACTAATCAAGTATTGGAACGAAGGTAAAATTGTGGCATATACACCTGACGAGTTTGCGGCACTTCTCAACGATGAGATGTTTGATGAGGTGAACAACTATGTAAGATTTATTAATATTTAAACCAACAAAACGATGAAACAGACATTTGAAAAAATTGAGATCAACAACAGAGAGGCACTATTCACAAACGGTCGCATCGACCGAGATAAAGTGCCACAGGGCTACTACGCCTACGATATTAGCCACGATGATGACGACGATATGGAAGCAGCCACCATCGAGCCGAATGTAATGGTAAATCATTTCGGCACTATCCTCACCAAAGAGTTCATCGGTATGACCGAAAACGGCTACACGCCAATCTATGACATTAATTTTCTCGGCGAGGAGGTAGAGTTGTAAAGCTATGATACAAGAGTTAATTGATAGATATGAGCAAAGGCTTGGTGCTTATATCAAACAAATAGAGGAACACTGCTCAAAGCGATCAAATACACCCTCGCCAGTTTCACCAAGCTACCTGAAAGAGGTTCTAATCCCAGTATTTGAGGCATTGAAAAAAGCAATGCCTCGTGGATATGGGGGAGTGAAAATACCTAATCCAGCTACCTATTATCCGATTAAGGAGTATTATCGGATAAAGGTAGGTCTTACAACGATTGGAGGTTTCTTAGTTCCCGACGGTAATAGTTTCGACCTATTCTTTGTGCCATTGAAAAATGCCAACCCAATAGGTGAGCGAGTTAGAGTTGAGTCAATAGAGCAACTTTGTGATCTAATAATAGGACAGTTTAATAAAAAATAGAGTATATTTGCAGTACACTTATGTGATTTGCTGCTGCACTTACTCCGAAAAACAATGATATATGAAAGATGAGTTAAGTAAAGAGGAGATCTATTTCCTCGCCAGAGTAAAGAAGATAAGCGTTGATGAGCTAACAAAGGTGAAAGCGATACTTGATCCTAAGCGTGTTAGAGCTATCCTTATTCGCTACGAGTATAGAGAGCGAGCAAAGGGTGATAAGATTGCCAAAGGGCAAATTGTCAAGATGCTTATGAAGCGGTATGGCGTATCACGTAGCTGTATAGAATCAGCTCTCTATACCGAAAAGAAAAAAGTAGCGCAGAAAGCGTGTTTGAAATGTGGTGAGATGACAAGTTATTACCGCTGGGTCAAATACGATGGACGCTGTAAAAAATGTATAAAAGGGGAGTTGTAATTTCTCCCTAAAATAATTTTACCTTATTTCGCAGCCTCTTTGAAATTTCAAAAAGAGTCATATAGAACCACTATAAGTCACTTCTTGAAACTCCAAATAGACTACAAACTAAGAAAAACTTAAAATCAGGGAGAAAATATAACTCCCCTTAAAATGATGACCAAATTAGAGATGCTTCAAAAAATGAAATATGAACACGGCTCACAAACGCTGATTCTGTTTCGCAATGGAGATAATTATGAGACATATTATAGTGATGCTGAGAAGGTGTCGGAGATTCTATCTATTGAGATTCAAGTGATAGATTCTGTACCAACTATCTCAATCACTCGTGATGAGGTTGATAAAATCTTAGATCAAGGTTTTGGAGTATCTATGTCTCAGGCTTTGGATAAAGATGGTAACTATGCACCATACATTCCAGATCCTAAGGAGGTCTTACACTTATATGATGAAGATGAGTAATTTTTGGAACAAAGCAGATAATTTTGTCGGGGGCGTACTTCTTATTGGATGTATGCCCTCGTTCGTTATATTGGTTGTCATTATTGGACTTTTCCGCTCTTGTATGGGCTATGGAGAAATTGATATTGACAATTCATACATGACAAGGCGATATATGTACGACAGAATATATATCGCAGATTCTACGGGTTGTGGGTATGAACTTTTATATTACACAACAAATGCCGTAACAGAGGCTCGCTATGATGAGATTAAGAGTAGGCAGCACATTAGAGACTCCTACAAAGAGCTACAAGCGAGTGCGCCTGAGTATTTTAATCACGACCTGATAAATACTAATATCTACGATTTTGTCGATTATGCAAAGAGGTTTGATATAGACTCTGCCGATGTTAGGTTGGTAAACGTCTTTGTATATGGTAAAAAGTACGAAGATCTATACCGCCGTCCTCACCCAGATTACCCCGATGGTGTACATTTTATGGATGATTTGGACGAACTCGGCATACTATATCTGAAGGAAGATGATATTTTTCCCTGTAACTATCCACGTTTACAGACTTACAGGTATTGGGGGTGTGATGCAAGTAGCTCAACCGATGAACGTTATACCCATATTACTAAATCAGATAGATTACAGAGAAAGTAGCTCAAACACTGTAAATATAGCAGTCAATGAGCTAAAAATAAGCACCTTGCAATTTTGCTATACGGGGTATTTACACTATCTTTGTATGAAAATTGATTAAAATTATAGGTTGTGAATTGAGAGGTGAAAGCGATTTCTCCCGTAAATATTAGGTTGAAAGATTATGCAAAATGGTATTAGAAAAGACTCAGCTAAAGTTACAAGAGTCATCAAAAGGAGGAGAGTTGATTGGCTTCATCTCTCGTGCTCCGAGGTTAGGTAAACTGTTTGGAGTTAGAGAAAATTCAAGATTAAGAAAAAAGATCTGTGTTGTATCAGAGCATCTCAGAGGGCATCTAAAGCCAAATGTTCTTTACGAGGTTTCAGTGAAGCCTATGCACAATGGTACAGGCTATGTTATTGTCAAGGCTGAACTTATTCAGTTTGAGGCGTTGTTGCAGATGTCGTATACTCCCCAAAAGAGGTATCGCATAATCATTACGTTTGGCAATAAGAGAGTCTATTTCGACCCTATTGATGGGAAAACATCATCAAGCCGAACTGTTGAAGGGGTATGTGCTGTGTTAAGCGAGAGATCAGAAATATCCAACAAAGAGAAGATTCTGAGCGATTTTATGGTGGAGGCAATTAGGTTGCTCGATAGAATGGCAATGGACGGTGTTAAGTATCATAAGTAATAAGGTATGATATGGCACGTCTTAAATCGGAATCAGACAAGTATGTTACGATAAAGGAGAGCGAATACATTGAATTTATCGAAAACAAAATGCTTGTAGAGGCACTTAAAATTGCTGGAGTGGAGAGCTTGCCTATGTATAATGCGGCTCAACGCATCCTAAAGGACGAACGGGTACAGATTCACGCAAAGCCTCTTTGCCGTCGTTATTCATATAATAAATAGGTATGAATAACCGAGAAGTAATCGCAGAACTCTCTACGAGGTTAGAGGGACTGTATATACGAAGTGAAGTGAATGAAGTAGTAGAGTCTTTATGTGAGCTAATAGCTAAAACACTAAATCGTGGTGAATCTATAAATCTAACAAGCATAGGCAAGTTTGTGGTAAAACCGTCACCACCTCGCAAATACTATAATGTTCACACCAAACAGAGAGAGTATAGTCCAGCAAAACGGATAGTGATTTTCACGCCAAGCAAGAAACTACTAAGCAAGTTGCAAAACCAGTAGCAACATATATCACCTATAAATATACATCGAGATAGTCTCCAGATACAGTGGAAATTATCTCGATGTAGTTTTTTATGATGCCTACACATTGCCAAAAAATCTCTGTAAACAGGTTTAATCAAAAAAGGGGCAATAAAGCCCCTAATTTGTCAGAATTTTTGCATACCTTTGTGGCAGTGAAATGACCACGAAAAATAGGCTCTATGTAGTCTCCTATGTAGGAGTCGTGCTTTTCACCAATAAACAGATATTGTTAATCAGTGAGTTACGTTAAAAAGAGGGGACTCTTATTGAGCCATCCTCTTTTCGAAACTTAATGAGTCGTTTACTTCACCAAGTCGCCATACTCAGCCACAACTTGATTATATATTGGGTTCGATTTCGAGATCTTGATCTCCTTGAGTTGCTCGCAAGATGCAAATGCCTCTTTGCCCAGGTGGGTGAGAGAGTCGGGAATCTCAACACTCTTGAGCTTCTCGCAGCCCCAATAAGCGTACTCGCCAATTGAGGTGAGTGTTGATGGGAACGAGAGCGACTCTATGGCAAATCCTCGATAGAATGCGTAGTCTCCAATTGTGGTCAAACCCTCTGGAAGCTCGAGCGCAGGGAGGTTGTCACATGAGTAGAATGCGTAGTGGTCGATGACGGTCACCCCATTGGGGATATTTATCTCGATCATGTTGTCGCAATATTGGAACGCCTTCTCGCCAATGTATGTCACCTTGCTTGGGAGTTCGATAACGGTGATATTGTCGCAGCTAAAAAAGGCCTCAGCGCCAACCTTGGTTACCGACTCGGGGATCGTTACAAAGTGGAACAACTCGCACTTGAAGAATGCTCGATAGCCCAACTCGGTGGTTCCCTCGGGAACGTCGCAGTAGTAGGGTGAGCCGAGTGCTTCGTACATTGCATTGGTGAATACTACAGCGTCAGCATCGTTATTTGTAGCGTCAGATGCGGCGGAGACCTGTAGTGAGGTGCCCAGAAGGAGTGCAATTGCTGGAATTAATAATCTGTTCATAGTGAGTTATTGGTTGATTTTTAGGTTGATTTTAGCTTTGATATGGGGCTTTAGAACATATAGTCCCAAACAGGTAACTTTGTTGCATCTTCTTTGAGAGCCTCATTAGCTTTTGAGTCGAGGTATTCGCTCTTGACCACCACTCTAAAGATGTAGTTGTCGAACCACTCGTCGGTGAATGTGAGGTAGCCTTTGTGACCTGCGGCGCTGCCCCAGCTATTCTCCACCTGCCACTTGATTGGAACGTCATTCTCGTCGGTGTCGCACGCCATGAGGGTCATTGCATGCGAGGAGCCACTCTGACGAGTGAGGATGCGTTGGCGCTTATCCATCGAGAGGTCGATGCCGAGGAGTGACTCAAGGTCATACATCCCCATCGCCATAACGCCAGCCTTGCTGTGGAACTCCTTGCCCACGTCGCACGAGATATACATCGACTCGCCAGCCTTGATCGACTTGAGTGCTGCCGCCTTTATATCCTCGTTGGGGAGGTTGAGGTAGATCCAGTTTACCCCCTCCTCGGTGTTGCGATAGTTCTTAATGTCGTACACCTTATAGTAGGGTCGTGTGGGGTCGTTCATAACCATTATGTAGCTATCGGGAGTGTAGTTCTCGGGGACGATGTCGGCAAAGAATTGAAGTGGGGTGTAATCCTCGAGGAGTTTCACGTTGCCATCTTTGTCGGTATATTTCCAATCGAACGTTACGGGAGGCTCGCCCAAGCAGAGTGCGAGGGTGCGGTAAACGTCTTTGAGGGTCTCCATCTTGATCGCCTCAATATCCTTAGTTTTGGCCTCTGCCTCAACAGCATCACGGATCTCGATACCCCCCTTGCGAAGTCGCTCCTTGATCACCGATAGCATCGATGAGGTGCCATTGGAGTGTACCGTCTCGGGCATCACCTCTTTGGGTACCACGCCATACTTCTTCGAGACGTTATAGAAGTGGTTCCATACGCCACCATCGTCGGCAGGAGATCGGAAGTAGTCGACCACCTCACGGTCGTCAATATCACTCTCGGCGCTCTCGACGATGTTGCTCAAGAAGAGGTTTGACTTCTCGAAAATATCCCAGAAGTAGTTGTAGTTGTGCGAAAAGTCGAAGCTCGAGAGGTTGAATTTCTCGACAAGTTGTGGGCGGATAACATTCATCGAGGTGAACATCCAGCATCTGCCCGAGGACTCCTGATCCGAGATTGTGGTATTGAGGTTTGCCTTATATTTGAAGGTGTGGTCGACAGCATTTAGAACTTCGTTGTCGAGAGCCAACTCCTTTAAATTCTTGTTAGATTGTATTGCGTTACGAATAGCCCTTGTTGTAGCATCTTGGCTATATGATGATCTAATCTCATCGAGTGTCTGAGTGTCGATAACATTATTTTGCGCATGCAGTGCTTGGAGCGATAGTGCAAGTGCAAGGAGCGAAAGTTGTAGTTTCATGTCAATATATTTTATAGTTTAAATCACACTGAGTGCCATTAGAGACAAAGATAGTCATTTTGGTGTAGATCTGCAAGTATATGAGGTAGAATCTTTGGTGTCGTGGTCTCTATTTTTTTGATGCTAAATCTTCGCCTGACGAAAGACGTTATAGAGAAGTCGTGGTGTGCTATTTTGGGTGCTTGTGTGGTGATTATCAATACTTTTTGTGATTGCTGATTTTGAGATGAAGCTATTATTTATATATATTTGCAGCGCTGATTCAGCAAAAAAAAGATAATAAAGATCATGATAAAAGAGAGATTAAGGCTTATTATAGCTCTAACTATTATGCTCGCAGGTTGTGGGTCGCAGCGAGATATAACCTACCTGCAGGGGGTTGATGATGGGTACCGAAAGCAGATTGAGCAATCCTACCAGGTGAGGATACAGCGAGACGATCTAATTGCAATTATGGTGAATAGTCGAGATGCTGAGTTGGTGCAGCTCTTCAACCTCCCGATGATTAGCTACCAAACTGGTACTCGTGTGACGGGTCAAAATACGGTGTTGGCCTATTTGGTCGACCCCGAGGGGATGATCGACTTTCCGCAATTGGGTAGCATCTATGTTGCTGGCATGACTCGTTCCGAATTGTCGAACTACATCAAAGAGGAACTTCTCGAGAGAGGGCTTATAAACGACCCTGTGGTGACCGTTCAATTTCAAAATTTTCAGGTCTCGGTCATCGGAGAGGTGACACGCCCAGGTAGCTTTTCGATTAGTAGCGATCGGGTGACGATCTTCGATGCGTTGAGTTTGGCTGGTGACATGACAATCTATGGTAAGCGAGATAATGTAATGGTTATCCGTGAACAGGATGGAGAGCGTACTATCTCGGTGGTAGATCTTCGTCGTGGCGATATCTTGGACTCTCCCTTCTACTACCTTCAACAAAACGATGTGGTCTATGTGGAGCCCAATCGAGCTCGAGCAGGTCAAAGTGAGATAAACTCCAATAGGAGTCTGGGAACCTATGCCTCGATACTCTCGGTGTTACTCTCGCTAACCTATCTGTTTCTATAAATTTGACTAAGATGAAAAGTGATAGATTGAAAAGCGCCTCAACACGAGAGGGTGCTGCGCAGGATAGCGTCAATATCAAGGATCTTGTGATGCTGTCGTTCCAAAATAGATTCTGGTTTCTTCTCTCGATTGTAGCGATGGTGAGCCTGGGTACTCTCTATGTTATGTCGAAACCCAACATCTATTCTCGTACAGCCATCGTATTGGTCGAGGATGAGGGGCGTGGTGGAAGTGTGAGTGAGGCGGCCGCCTTTCAAGAGATTTTTAGCATGGGCGGAGGATCGGTCTACAATGAAATTGGCCTCTTTGATAGCAATAGACTAATGTACGACGTTGTGGAGCGTCTCGATCTTGAAGTGGAGTATAAGATTCGTAATGCACTACGCTATGATGATCTCTATAGCTCTTCGCCACTCAAGGTGAGCTTCGAGGATATCTCCGAGAATCAAGTGGTGAGTTTTACACTAAAGCCAAAGAGTGATGTTGAGGTCGAGGTGACAGAGATAAAGTTCTTTGTGGAGGGTGAGAGCAACCACTACATTGAGGTTGATGATGTGATTGCAACTTATGGCGAAGTTATCATTACCGAATTTGGTCGCTTTACAATCACACCCACCTCTTTTATGGGCGAGGAGTATCTCAATCGGCCAATCTTCGTTGAGCGCAATGACCCCAAAGTGGTGGGGCAGCGCTATAGCAAGCTGTTAAATGTGGGGCTGGTCGACAAATTTGCTTCACTTATAACCATATCGATTGATGACGAGAGTGCGAGTCGTGCCGAGGATATCATCAACACCCTCATCGAGGTATATAGTGATGATGCGATCAACGACAAGAATGTGATACTGAGCAACACCTCGAAATTTATTGATGAACGCTTGGCCATTATCGAGGCAGACCTCAAGGCTGTTGACTCCGAGATTGAGAGTTTCAAGCGGCTCAATAATCTTACCGACGTGGTCTCCGATGGTACCATGCACCTTGAGCGTGTCTCGCACATCGACCAAGCGAATCTCGATTTGAGGAATCAACTTAGCATGGCTCGCTATATGCGAAGTTATCTCGAGGATGGGTCAAATACTAAGACCATGCTACCCGTCAATATCGGAATTGCCGATGTAGCACTCTCGGCGCAGATTGCCGAATATAATGATATTATGGGTTCATACAATAGGGCACTGGTAAATAGTAGTGCCAATAACCCTATCGTAGGTGACTATTGGAGTGTACTTGTTGAGATGCGTTCGTCGATTCTCTTGTCGATCAACAACCTCATCTCTCTGCTCGAGATACAGGTTGAGAACTATAGTCGTAAGGAGAGCGAGAACCTCGATAAGATTAAGGATCTGCCCTCGCAACAGAAGTATATTGTGAGCGTCGAGAGACAACAACTTATCAAGGAGCAACTCTACCTCTACCTGCTCAACAAAAAGGAGGAGAGTGAGTTGCAGCTATCCATCACCGAGAGTAACTGTCGAGTAGTAGATGCTGCCGAGGGGTCTAATCGTCCTATTGCTCCCAACAAGAGGGTGATTATTCTCCTTAGTTTCCTTGTTGGTCTTGCGCTGCCTGCGGCCATTCTCTATGCGAGGATATTCTTCAATAGCGCCGTTATGACTCGCAACGATATCAAAAGCGTGCTGGCAATACCATTTATTGGCGATATTCCCATTGAGAGAGAGGTGATGGGCAACGAGCTTGTGGTGGCAGAAGGGAGTCGAAGTGCTGTAAGCGAGGCATTTAGGATAGTGAGAGATAATATTGATTTTATGGGTGTTGGTCAACGCTCGAGTGGTAGAGTTATTCAACTCACCTCGCTTAATCCCGATTCAGGCAAGAGTTTTACAGCAGTAAATATGGCTATGAGTATGGCCTTGGGTGGTGCCAAAGTTGTGGTGCTCGATCTCGATATTCGTAAGGGAACTCTCTCGAAAAGCTCGGGGATTGGTATCAGGGCATCGGGAATAACGCAATATCTTGGGGGGCGTCTCACGCAAATCTCCGAGATTATTCGCCCATACTCCAAGGGAGTGCCATTCGATATCATTACATCGGGAGCACTGCCACCCAATCCTGCCGAACTTCTCAAATCAGAGCGGTTGGCCGAGGTGATCCAGCAACTGCGTAATCTCTACGACTACATCATTATCGACAACCCTCCTTATGGCGTTGTGGTAGATGCTGCCATCTGTGCTCGGCTCTGTGATCAGACCATATATGTGATTCGAGCAGGTAAGTTTGATAAGCGCTTCCTTGCCGATCTGCAGGAGCTCTACAATTCGGGGAAATTACCCAATATGGGATTGATTCTTAATGGCGTTGACTATCAAGCAAATAGCTACGGTTATGGTTATGGTTACGGCTACGGCTACGGCAATGAGGATGTCGAGAATCGAAGATCTTGGTTTAGAGATATTTTAGGAATATAGTTTTTTGTTATGATGTTTTTTGCTCGCAAATATAGGCTTCTCGATACTCCACTCTTTGAGGGATTTAAGGATTATCACAATCACACTCTGCCTGGTGTCGATGATGGAGTGCAACTCATCGAAGAGTCTCTCGAGGTGTTGGCTCACTTCGAGGAGCTTGGTGTGAGGGCGGTGGTGCTTACGCCTCACGTTATGGTTGGGGTTAATGAGGGTAGTGATGATCTCTATGCAGCGTTCCATCGGCTGAGGGCCGCCTATCGTGGTCATATTGAACTTACACTTGCGTCGGAATATATGCTTGACTCCAACTTCTTCTCCCATCTTGATGGTGGAGAGTTGCGCATGCTACAGGGGCGTAATCTCCTTGTCGAGACATCCTATTTTTCGGCGCCATATAACTTCAATGAGATGCTTTTTGAGGTGAGTGTAGCCGATATACAACCCATTATTGCACATCCCGAGCGATATCTATATATGGCTCGCTCGAAGTATCATCTGCTGCACGAGCGTGAGTATCGTCTGCAACTAAACCTACTTTCGCTCTCCAATCTCTATGGCTCACGAGTTAGAGAGAATGCAATATATCTTCTTGAGCAGGGGTTGTATTCAATCATCGGTACCGATCTGCACAACTTAGTTAAATTTAAGAGGGCTGTCGAGCGAATTAGATTGTCGAGTAGACACATAGATATGCTTATGGCTCTCAAGATGAATGATATAGATTGATCTGCTATTGCTCGACATAAAAAAGTGATGGTGGCTAATAAGTGTTAAACCTATTAGTCACCATCATCATATTATTAGTAGAGCTCTCTTTTTACTATTTGAGCATTGCGCTAACCTCATCGAAGACTGTTTGACCATTATATCCAAACTTCTGGTCAAGCACCTTGAAGGGGGCTGAGTAGCCAAAGTGGTTGAATCCGTGGATTTTGCCTCTCTCACCCACCAATCCCATAAGGTTGACTGCGAGTCCCGAGGTTAGGCCAAAACGGGGAGTTTCGGCAGGCAATACACTCTGTTGATACTCAATTGGCTGATCACGGAAGATTCCCTCACTGGGCACGCTAACTACACTTGTAGCGATGCCAGCTGCGGCCAACATCTCGGCACCATCAATAAGTGTCGAGACCTCCGATCCCGAGGCGAGAAGAACCACCTTGGGGTCTGGTGCACCGACAACAACATAGGCACCCTTGCGAAGCTCTTTGGCAGCCTCACGGCGACTTGTTGAGAATGATGGGAGTCTATTGATGTTTTGACGTGATAGGATCAGCGCTACTGGACGTTGCTCCTCGAGAGCATACTCCCACGCAACGACAGTCTCGTCGGCATCCGCTGGGCGGAGAACCACCATCGAGCGCTCGCCACGGTGGTTGTGTAGGTGTTCCATAAGGCGTATCTGTGCCTCATGCTCAATTGGTTGGTGGGTTGGGCCATCCTCACCCACTCTAAATGAGTCGTGTGTCCAGATGTAGATTACGTGGAGACGCATAAGTGCCGAGAGGCGAATTGCAGGCTTCATGTAGTCCGAGAATACGAAGAATGTACCGCACGCTGGAATCACGCCACCGTGGAGCGCCATACCATTCATTATGCAGGCCATAGTGAGCTCCGAGACACCAGCATTGAAGAATTTACCCGAGAAGTCACCCTTGGTGATCGCTTTGGTCTTGTTGAGGTATCCATCAGTCTTGTCGGAGTTGCTCAAATCGGCCGATGCTACGATCATGTTGTCGATCTGCTCGGCATATGTAGCGAGCACCTTAGCTGATGCCGCACGAGTGGCTACATCATTGCCAGCCTCGATTGCGCTGTAGTCGATTGCGGGAGCTTTGCCGCTAAAGAAGCTGTCGAGCTTTGCCGCTGCCTCAGCGTTCTCACTGCGCCACGCCTCCTCTGTCGCTTTGCGCTCCTGAGCCCA
This sequence comes from Rikenellaceae bacterium, assembly GCA_047171945.1. Taxonomy (GTDB): domain Bacteria; phylum Bacteroidota; class Bacteroidia; order Bacteroidales; family Rikenellaceae; genus Alistipes. Next base: position 19,667 of record JBCQWR010000008.1, read on the forward strand.
CTGTGTGAGTTCAGCATGACGAGCTGCATAGATCTCGGCACTCTCTCCAAAGATCTCGAATGGCTCAGTGGGGTCGCCACCAAGGTTCTTGATTGTCGCCTCGATGTCGGCACCAGCTGCCGTAAGTGGCTGTCCGTGAGTCGATACCATACCTTCGAAGTTAGAGCCATCGGCCTTGCGAGCACCTTTGCCCATCACCGTCTTGCCGATGATAAGCGTTGGACGCTCACTCTCTGCGTTGGCAGCTTTGAGTGCTGTGCGGATCTCATCGACCGAGTGGCCATCGACCGTGATTACACTCCAACCCCAAGCCTTATATTTGAGCTCAACATCCTCGCTATCAACCTCATCTACCTTGGTCGAAAGTTGCACGTTGTTGGCATCGTAGTACATAATAAAATTGCTGAGTCCCAAGTGGCCAGCTATGCGGCCAACACCCTGCGAGATCTCCTCCTGCACTGCGCCATCTGAGATGTAGGCGTAGGTCTTGTGAGCCATCCACTCACCAAAGCGAGCAACCATAAAACGCTCGACGATAGCTGCTCCAAGAGCCATTGCGTGTCCTTGGCCAAGAGGTCCCGAAGTGTTCTCTATTCCACGCATCACATCAACCTCGGGGTGACCTGGGGTGATGCTGCCCCACTGACGCAACTGCTTCAGGTCGTCGAGTGAGTAGTGACCTGCCAGAGCCAATGTCGAATAGAGCATTGGTGACATGTGTCCTGGGTCGAGGAACATGCGGTCACGGTGTGGATAATCCATCTTTGATGGGTCATATCGAAGGAATTCGGTGTACAAAACATTGATAAAGTCGGCTCCGCCCATAGCGCCACCTGGGTGGCCAGACTTTGCACGCTCTACCATTGCGGCTGACAATAGACGAATGTTGTCTGCAGCACGATTCATTTTTTGATTGTCGAACATTGTTGTACTTTTTATTTAAGTTTTAGATTAATCTTTATCTTTAGCTCACCTGTTTGAGGCTCAACCCCATCTCTGAGTCAACCTTCTCTTTGGCGTAGGGTAGTGTTACGCAGAACTCTCTGAGATCCATCGAAGGCATATCGAACATCATATCGGTCATTATAGCCTCACATATTGAGCGAAGGCCACGTGCTCCCAATTTATACTCCACCGCCTTGTCGACAATGTAGTCGAGCACCTCATCCTCGAATGTCAGCTCCACGCCATCCATCTCGAAGAGGTGTTTGTATTGACGAATTATAGCATTCTCGGGCTCGGTGAGGATCATGCGCAGTGTCGCCTTGTCGAGAGGTTGCATGTAGGTCAAGACGGGTAGACGACCAATGAGCTCGGGGATGAGACCAAACGACTTGACATCTTGGTGCGTCACATACTGCATCAAGTTGTTGCGGTCGGCCCTGTCGCCACTCTTCTGACCATATCCTATAGCTCGGGTGTTGAGGCGTTGCGAGATCTTGCGCTCGATGCCATCAAATGCACCACCGCAAATAAATAGGATATTTTTGGTGTTTACCTGTACAAATTTCTGGTCGGGGTGCTTGCGACCGCCTTGTGGTGGTACGTTGACTATTGCACCCTCCAAGATTTTGAGCATAGCTTGCTGTACCCCCTCACCCGAGACATCACGTGTGATGCTTGGGTTGTCGCCCTTGCGAGCGATCTTATCTATCTCGTCGATAAATACGATTCCTCTCTCGGCCAACTCGACGTTGTAGTCGGCAGCTTGGAGAAGTCTCGAGAGGATTCCCTCGACATCCTCGCCCACGTAGCCAGCCTCGGTGAGTACCGTAGCGTCAACAATGGTGAAAGGAACCTTGAGTAGCTTAGCTATAGTGCGAGCTATCAGGGTTTTACCAGTTCCAGTGGGGCCAATAAGCAGGATGTTCGATTTGTCGATCTCGATGGTGTTGTCCTCTGCGCCAAAGTATGCCGTGAGGCGTTTGTAGTGGTTGTAGACCGCCACCGACATATATCGCTTAGCGGCATCTTGGCCAACTACATATTTATCTAAAAACTCCTTGATCTCTCGAGGTTTGTGGGTCTCAGTGAAGGTAAACTCATCGTTGTTTTTACCCTTTGCTTTGGCAATGATCTCATTCTCCATGAGTATATTGTAGCCATTCTCGACACATTGTCCACAGATATTTACGCCACCTTCGCCCGCAAAGAGTATCTGAGCCTCAGAGCGAGGAGTGCCGCAAAATGCACAGTGGTCGGTGTTGTTCCCTGAGCCGTTGCCGCCTCTATTATTTTTCGTATTTCTATTTTGAACCATATGATTTTACTCTCTTTTTCTCAAAACTTCATCTATCAAACCATACTCCTTCGCCTCGAGTGAGGTCATCCAGTAGTCACGGTCGGCATCCTTCTCGAACTTCTCGATGGGGGTTCCCGAGTGGTGCGACATAATCTCGTAGAGCTCTGTTCGAGTCTTGACGATCTCACGTGCTGTGATCTCGATGTCGGAGGCTTGACCCTGTGCACCGCCCAATGGTTGGTGTATCATGATGCGTGAGTGGGGTAGTGCCGTGCGTTTACCTGCGGCACCAGCACACAACAGAACGGCACCCATCGAGGCTGCCAAACCTGTACAGATTGTCGCCACATCGGGTTTAATGAGCTGCATCGTGTCGTAGATTCCCAATCCTGCACTCACCGAACCACCAGGGGAGTTGAGGTAGATTTGAATATCCTGCTCAGGGTCAGTAGACTCCAAGAAGAGAAGTTGCGCCTGGATAATGTTGGCAGCGTCGTCGTAGATGGGGGCGCCAAGAAAGATGATGCGATCCATCATCAAACGTGAAAAGACATCCATCGAGACTGCGTTGAGCTGTCGCTCTTCGATGATTGTTGGTGAAACATAACCCGAAGCCACCGATTGGAAGTTGTGAAGCTTTAGTGAACTTATGCCGCAGTGACCTTTGGCGTATTTCTCAAATTCTGACATAATCGTAAATATTTTTGTTAATTTATAGTTCTATACTCTAAAACCACACTTTGTGCCATAGAACTAAAAACTCCGCAAACTTTCGTTTGCAGAGTCCAAAGTTATTACTTTTTTTCGAGATATTAAAATTAATTGCTCGAAATACGCTTATTGTATGCTCTTTACCAATTCGCTATACTCCTCAGTCGATACTGACTTCTCGTTGAGGGTCATCTTAGCTTTGTATGAGTCGATTACAGCCTTGTCGTAGAGTGACTCGAAGATTCTCTTGCCCTGCTCCTTGTCGGCGAGCATCTGTTGAGCATAGTTCACCAACATATCCTCTGGTGCCGATGGCATTCCATATTGAGCAAACTGCATTTGAGCTACAGCCTTAGCCTCCTCCAAAGCAGCCTCTTGGCTCACCTCCAACTTCTCTGCTGCGATCACCTTGCTACGGATAAAGTTCCAAGTGTAGATCTCGAGGAATTGGTCGAAGTCCTTCTCGATCTCCTCCTTGCTGAATTTACCCTCGTTGATGGTATACAACCAACGCTTAAGGAACTCAACTGGCATTGTGAGGTTAGCCTTCTCGGTGATGTAGTTGCGAAGCTGGATCGAGAATAGGTTGTCGCTCTCACGATCAAGCTCAACCGAGATTTGAGAATCTACGAATGCTGCCAAACCAGCCTCGTCGCTCACCTCGCCACCAGGGAATGCCAACTTGAAGAACTCCTCGTTCATCTCAGGCTCAGCAAAGCGGCGGATGTTGGTAACCTCGAATGAGAATTCTGGGTTGATACCCTCCAACTCATCCTCTTTAACTTGAAGAATTGCAGCACGTTGAGATGCTGTTTTGTAGATCTCATTGACGTTAACTGTCATCTTGTCGCCAACCTTCTTGCCGATAAATGGAGCACGCTCCTCTTCGCTCATCGAAACGAGTCCTACGTATGCCTCCTCGACGTTGATCTCAGAGTTGTCGAGAGTACCCATCACCGCCTCGTCAGAGGTAACCACGTCGGTATCCTCCAAGCGGCCAAAGCGACGAAGGAAGTTTGCACGGAAGTCTGAGCGCATCTTATCCTCGATTGCGATTCTGTTGTATGTAATTTGATCCTTGTCGGTGATCTCGAGGTTGAAGGCTGGCGCCTCACCAATCTCGAAGATAAACTCAAACTCGGTATTGTTGTCAAAGTCAAAATCACCTTGCTCCTCCGAAGGGATCATATCGCCCAAGAAGTCGATACCCTCACTCTTGAGGTAGTCGTATGCGGCATCGGTAGCGCAACGGTATGATTGCTCAGCCAAAACACCCTTACCAAACATCTTTTTAATTACACCCATCGGAACCATTCCTGGGCGGAATCCTGGGACGTTAGCCTTGCGTTTGTACTCTGTGAGGCTCTTCTTTACAGCCTCTGCGTAATCACTCTCGCTCACAGTAATTTTGATAAGCGAGTTTAACTCTGCACGTTGTTCTCTTACAATATTCATCTTGTTTGTATATAATTAGTTATTTTTTTGCATTTTAGCTCACAAAGGTACAAAAATATTTTTATTTTATTGTAGTAAAATTCTTAAATTTAATTCAGTAGATTTTTTTTCGAGCATAAAAGCGATATATATAGATTGAATTGCCTATCTTTGCACGACTATATATATACAAAAAAGTATGAAAATTAAATTGTTATTTACACCTCTCTACCTATTTGCAATTTCGTGCGTTAGCTTGGGAGGAGCCAAAAATAAAGTGGTTGTCGCAGAGGTGCTACCTCCCTCAATCTACAGCTACGAGGTGGTTGAGAGCTATCCCCATGCCATAGATAGCTACACCCAAGGTTTGATCTACCACCAGGGTGCTCTGATCGAGGGTACTGGTCAAGTGGGTGAGTCTCGCCTTCTTGAGGTGAATATCGAGAGTGGAGAGACCAAAGAGATAGCATCGCTCGAGGGCTCTCACTTTGGTGAGGGAGTCACCATTGTGGGCGATACGATCTATCAACTCACATGGATCACCAATCGACTCTTTCTCTATGATCTACAGTCGGGTGAGAAGATTGGCGAGAAGATCTACTCGGGTGAGGGCTGGGGTCTCACGACAGATGGAGAGAGGCTCTATATGTCGGATGGATCATCGGTAATCACTGTTCGAGATCCCAAAACTTTTGCTGTTGAGCGCAAGATGTTGGTTAAGATCGAGGGCGAACCTCTCGAATATCTCAACGAGTTGGAGTGGATCAATGGTAAGATTTGGGCAAATATATACACTCTCAACCAGATTGCAATAATCGACCCTGAGAGTGGCGTGGTTGAGGGAGTTGTCGACCTCACTGGAATTTTGCCTCAAGAGGATATGCACCCACTAAGCGATGTGCTCAATGGAATTGCCTACGATGCAGATGGCGACAGGATCTTTGTTACGGGTAAAAACTGGGCAAAACTTTTTCAAATTAAGATTATCAAACAATGATAGATAGATTAAATAGAGCACTCTCGGAGCGCATCTTGCTGCTCGATGGAGGTTTAGGAACGATGGTTCAACTCTATGGGTTGGGCGAGGCGGAGTATCGTGGCGAGCAGTTCGCCCAGTGGCACTGCGACCTAAAGGGGTGTAACGACCTCTTGGCACTCACACGAGCGGAGGTCATTCGAGAGATTCACCACAAATATTTAGCTGCTGGTGCCGACATCATCACCACCGACTCATTCAATGCCAACGCCATCTCGCTCGCCGACTATGGCTTGGAGAGCTACGCCTACCAAATATCGAAGGCGGCAGCAGCAGTTGCGGCCTCGGTTGCTCGAGAATTTACCGAGCGCAACCCACTCAAACATCGCTTTGTGGCAGGTTCGGTGGGGCCAACCTCTCGCCCATCGTCGATGTCGACCGATGTGGCCAATCCAGCTGCACGTGAGGTGACCTTCGATGAGTTGGTTGAGGCCTATTCGGCACAGATCAATGGTCTCCTGGATGGTGGAGCCGATATAATTTTGGTCGAGACGGTATTCGATACGCTCAACGCAAAGGCGGCACTCTATGCTGTGGAGTCGATTGGCCGTGAGCGTGGCCGCACAATCCCAACAATGTTGTCGGGTACCCTCTCCGATGCCAGCGGTCGCACCCTCTCGGGTCAAGGTGTCGAGACGATGTACGCCTCGCTCTCGCATGCCGACCTTATCACGGTGGGTCTCAACTGCGCCTTTGGTGCCAAGCAACTTCTGCCTCACCTCGAGCGATTGGCCTCTGTGGCGGAGTGTAGAATCTCGGCTCACCCCAACGCTGGACTTCCCAACTTGGCGGGTGGCTACGACGAGACTCCCGAGATGTTTGCAGCCGATGTCGAGGAGTATCTTCGTCTGGGTGTGATCAATATCATCGGTGGCTGCTGCGGCACCACGCCTCAACATATCTACTGTCTGAACCAAATTGTTGGTAACTATACGCCACGTCCACGCCCCACAAAGAGCCACGTGACAACTCTCAGTGGTCTCGACACCCTTCGCATAACTCCCGAGATCAACTTTGTGAATGTGGGAGAGCGAAGCAATGTGGCAGGATCGGCAAAGTTTGCACGCTTGATCCGTGAGGAGCGTTTCGATGAGGCGCTCTCGGTGGTTCGTGCGCAGGTAGATGCTGGAGCTCAGATCATTGACGTTTGTATGGACGATAGCATGATCGAGGGCGAAACAGCTATGCGCCATTTCCTCAACCTTTTGGCCTCGGAGCCCGAAATTGCGAGGGTTCCACTGATGGTCGACTCCTCGAAGTGGGAGGTGCTTACCGCAGGGTTGAAGGTGGCCCAAGGAAAGAGCATAGTCAACTCCATCTCGCTAAAGGATGGCGAGGCGAAGTTTGTTGAGCGTGCCTTGGAGATCCACCGCATGGGAGCTGCCGCAGTGGTGATGCTCTTCGACCAGGTGGGTCAAGCCGACACCTTCGAGCGTAAAATTGAGATAGCTGAGCGAGCATACAAAATATTGACCGAGGCGGGATTCCCAGCCGAGGATATTATCTTCGATCCCAATATCTTGGCTGTGGCCACTGGAATCGAGGAGCACGACATCTACGCCAAGGCATTTATCGACGCTACGGCATGGATCAAAGCCAACCTGCCACACGCCAAGGTGTCGGGTGGTGTGAGTAATCTCTCGTTTGCATTTAGGGGTAACAACCACATCCGTGAGGCGATGCACTCGGTTTTTCTGTTCCACGCAATTAAAGCTGGTATGGATATGGCTATTGTCAATACGCAGATGTTGCAGGTATACTCCGAGATTGAGTCGGAGCTGCTCAACTTGATCGAGGATGTGATCCTATGCCGCACGAGCGACGCCAGTGAAAAGCTCATCGAGTATGCTCAATCTCACCAAGATAGCGGCAGTGGCAAGGTGGCTTCAACCTCCAAAGCGGATGAGTGGCGCAACCTATCGCTCAAAGAGAGGATTGAGTATGCAATGATAAAGGGCGTTGCCGACTATGTTGAGGCCGATGCCGAGGAGGGATACCAAACTTTGGGTACTCCAATGGCGGTTATCGACACTCTACTAATGCCAGCAATGGAGCGAGTGGGTGTGCTCTTTGGTGAGGGTAAGATGTTCCTGCCGCAGGTAGTCAAGACGGCTCGTGTGATGAAGCGTGCCGTGGCGCAATTGACCCCCTATATCGAGGAGCTAAAGAGCCAAGGTGCACGTGGTGCAGGCAGGGTGCTTATCGCAACTGTTAAGGGCGACGTGCACGACATTGGTAAAAATATAGTTTCGGTGGTGATGGCTTGCAATGGCTACGAGATCAACGATTTGGGAGTCATGGTCGAGACGGGTCGCATTGTCGATGAGGCTTTGGAGTGGGGTGCCGATGTTATCTGCATGAGTGGACTCATCACCCCATCGCTCGACGAGATGATCCGTGTTGTTGAGGAGTGCGAGAAGCGAGGCCTCACTATACCTATAATAATAGGAGGTGCTACAACCTCGCCACTACACACTGCCGTGAAGATTGCGCCTCACTACTCGGGTGTGGTGATCCATGCCCATAGCGCAAGCGACAACCCCAAGATCCTCTCGCAGATTTTGGGCGAGGATGCCGACCTATACGCCGACCATATTAGAGCCGAGCAGCTGCTACTTCGCTCCGACTATGAGCGTGCGCAGCGCAAGCGAGAGTTGATGAGCCTCACCGAGGCTCGCAAGGCAGGCGAGCAGTTCAAGGCGGGGGAGCCCATAGTGCCACTTCATACGGGTCGTTTGGTCTTCCCGAGTTTCGACATTGAGGATGTTGAGGAGCTAATTGATTGGCGCTACTTCTTTATGGCGTGGGGCATCAAGGGTCAATTCCCAGCTATTCTGAGCAACGAGAAGTATGGCGACGAGGCCAACAAACTCTTCGACGACGCATTGGCGATGTTGCAACAGATCAAGCGAGATAAGAGCCTCACGTTGGAGGGGGCTGTAGCTATCCTCAAGGCTCGTAGTGAGGGCGACAATATCGTTGTCACTTCGACTCGAGGTCATGAGGTTATCTTGCCTATGTTGCGCTCTCAAACTCGTGGTGCAGATGCCCTGTCGGTGGCCGACTTTGTGGCCGAAAAGGGTGACCATATATGCTGTTTTGCCATCACTTCGGGTGTCGAGTTGGAGAAGTTTAGTGAGCAGTTCAAGGAGAGTGGCGATGAGTATGGAGCGATGATAGCCAAGCTGTTGGCTGATCGCTTGGTTGAGGCCTTTGCCCAAAGAGTTCATAGTTTTGTGCGTCGTGAGATGTGGGGCTTCGAGAGTGGCGAGCCTCTCCTGCGTGAGCAGATACTAAAGGGTGAATATGAGGGTGTGCGCTTGGCATTTGGATACCCAGCTACCCCCGACCACTCGCTCAAACGTGAGGTTTTCGAGCTGCTTAGTGCGCAGCAGACCACTCGCATGCGACTCACCGAGAACTTTATGATCTCGCCAGGTGAGTCGATCTGTGGATTGATTCTGCCTCGAGGAGAGTTCTTTAGCGTTGGTGCTTTGGGTGACGATCAGGTGGCTGACTATGCTGAGCGACGTAAAATGAGTATTGAGGAGATTAAAAAGTTACTTCCAAAAAGTATATAGAGATGAGAGTTTCAGAGATTTTAAATAGTGCAATTGAGCAGGGTCGTACACGCTTTGCCTTCGAGCTATTGCCTCCACTCAAGGGGGCAGGTCTCGATGGAATCTATGCGGCGATTGACCCATTGATGGAGTTCGATCCAGCCTACATCAATATAACCTTCCACCGTGAGGGGATCAAGGAGACCGTAAGCGAGTCGGGCGCAAGCGAGTGGCATGTGTTGCGTCGTCGACCAGGCACCGTGGGTGTCTCGGCCGCCATCGAGCGCAAGTATGGAATACCCACTGTGCCACACCTTATCTGTGGTGGGCTCTCGAAGTATGACATCGAGGATGCCTTGATTGATATGGAGTTCCTGGGGTTGGAGAATGTATTGGCTTTGCAGGGCGACCGCTCGCAAAACGAGAGAGTATTTATGCCCCACCAACAAGGTCATAGCCACGCTGTGGAGCTGGTTCGCCAAATTGCCAATATGAATAGAGGTGTTTTTGTCGATAGCGAAGCCTCGCAGACCCACCGCACCAACTTCTCGATTGGTGTGGCAGGCTACCCCGAAAAGCACTTTGCAGCCAAGAGCATGGAGTCGGATATTACGAATCTAAAGTCAAAGATAGATGCTGGTGCTCAATATGTTGTGACACAGATGTTCTTCGACAATAGCCGCTATTTCGAATTTGTGGAGAGGTGCCGTGAGGTAGGTATCACCGTGCCGATTATCCCTGGCCTTAAACCACTCTCGACACTTCGCCAACTTACGGTTCTCCCCGAGACATTTAGCATAACCATTCCCGAAGAGCTTCGCACCGAGGTGGAGCGCTTTGCCGATAATCCCAGCGCAGTGCGCCAAATTGGTTTGGAGTGGACAATAGCGCAATCACGAGAGCTGATGGCGGCCAAAGTGCCTGTGCTTCACTACTATACAATGAGTAAAACAACAAATATTGAGCAGATCGCACGCTCCATATTTTAATCCAATATAACCCATTATGGACCCTATAACCCTTCGCCGACACCTCCACTCGCACCCCGAACTCTCGTTCGAGGAGCACGCCACGGCTCGCTACATTGGTGAGGCACTCACCGAGGCTGGCGTCGAGTATCGTCCGATCGCCTCGACAGGTCTGCTTGTTAAGATCGAAGGGCGAGGCGATAGGAGTCGTGCCGTTGTTCTGCGTGCCGACATCGACGCTCTGCCCATCGAGGAGAAGACGGGGGTGGAGTTTGCCTCGCAGAATCGTGGTGTGATGCACGCCTGTGGCCACGATATGCACGCTGCAATGCTCTATGGTGCCCTTTGTGACTTGAACCGTAGTCGAGATTTCGAGGGTACAATCTTTGGAGTGTTCCAGCCAGGCGAGGAGTGTAACCCTGGTGGCGCCTCGATGGTTTTGGCCGAGGAGCCTTTCGAGGGCTACGATGTGTTGGCCGTGGTGGGTCAACATGTCGATGCTTCTTTAGAGGTGGGTGAAGTTGGCTTTAAGGTAGGAAAGTTTATGTCCTCGGGCGATGAGCTTCGATTTGAGGTGTGTGGAGTGGGTGGTCACGCCGCAATGCGCAGTAAGCTCAAAGATCCTGTGGCGGCGATGGCTGAGTTTGTAAGCTCGCTGCTTGCGCTCAACCACCCCGACAGAGTATTGTCGATTGGGCGCATTGAGGCCGATGGAGCGACCAACGTGGTGCCATCGGTGGTGAAGATTGAGGGTACGCTCAGAACTTTCGACGAGGGAGAGCGACTATCGACCAAAGCGCAGATTAGAGAGATTGCAGCAGAGTGTGGCGCACGACACGATCTCGATATAGTTGTCGATATTAACGATGGCTACCCCTGCGTGGTGTGCGATGAGGCTCTTACACGAGTGGCGGCCGATTTGGCAGGCGAGAGCTACTCGGTGGAGTGGTTGGAGCGCAGAGCTACGGCCGAGGATTTCGGATACTACTGCACTCGCTACCCCTCGCTATTTTATCGTGTGGGTGTGGGGCGTGCAGTTGGTGCAGCTCACACCTCAACATTTTGCCCCTCCGAAGGGGCTATTACAGTGGGCGTAGAGCTAATGAAAGCGCTTGCCCTAAGATTTTTAGATTATGAGACAGAAGAAAAGTAAGCACGAATTTGACCGTGCGGGGTTTATCCTCAACATGTTCAAAGAGATGCCAAACAACAAATTTTCGTTGAAGCATTTGGCCTCGAGTGCAGGATGTGGTGATCGAAATGGTCGTCACGAAGTTTTAAATATATTGAAGGGATTTGTCGAGCAGGGACTTGTGGCGGAGACCTCACGAGGAAAATTCCACTTGGCTGCGGCCGAGTTGCCTCGCCATGTGGGCAAGGTGGTTATGACCAAGAGCGGCTCCATATTTGTGGAGTGTGAAGATCTCGAAAGCGATATTCATGTGAGCCCATTTCAGGCACAAAGAGCGCTGCATGGCGACATGGTTGAGGTAGTTATCGTTCGCCAGTCGATGCGAGGTCGCAGTGCCGAGGGAGAGGTGGTACGCATTGTTGAGCGCAACAAAAAGGTATATATAGGTATTGCGGAGGTTAGCGCCCACCAAATATTTATCCGCTCGACATCACGTCAGATGCCGTTCGATGTTTTTTTACCAAAGAAAAAATATCCGACACTCGAAGATGGCACCAAGGTGTCGTTTAGAGTCAAGGAGTGGAGCGATGGGGCCAAGAGCCCTGTTGGTGAACTCATTGAGGTGTTGGGCGCAGTTGGTGACAACGACACCGAGATGCACGCAATCCTCACGGAATATGATCTTCCCTATGCCTACCCCCAAGATGTGGTGGCGGCAGCCGAGGCTATCCCCTCTCGCATCACCAAGGCAGATTATGCCGAGCGTCGAGATTTCCGTGATGTGGTCACATTTACTGTCGACCCTGCCGATGCCAAGGATTTCGATGATGCTCTCTCGGTGCGTAAGGTAAGCGAGGGCGTTTGGGAGATTGGCGTTCACATTGCCGATGTTACCCACTATGTGCGTCCCGACTCTATCATAGAGAGTGAGGCACGTGAGCGTGCAACGTCGGTCTATCTGGTCGATCGCACTATCCCGATGCTACCCGAGAGATTATCCAATGAGCTCTGCTCGTTGCGACCCCACGAGGAGAGTTTGTGCTTCTCGGCGGTATTTACCATTGACTCGGATTTAAAGATCGTGGAGGAGTGGTTTGGTCGCACGGTGATCTACTCGGATCGTAGATTTACCTATGCCGAGGCGCAGGAGGTGATCGAAACAGGCGTGGGTGACTATGCCGAGGAGGTGCTTAAACTCAACGAGTTGGCTCAACGTCTGCGTGCCGAGCGCTTCAAGAGGGGTGCGATAGCATTTGAGCGAGATGAGATGAAGTTTGAGCTCGACGAAAAGGGTCGCCCCATAGGGGTATTTACCAAAGAGGCTAAGGAGTCCAACAAGATGATCGAGGAGTTTATGCTGCTGGCCAATCGTCAAGTGGCTATCTACTGCTCGAAGCGTGTGGCAAAGGGTCGTAAGTACGAGCGCACGATGGTCTACCGTGTACACGACGAGCCCAATGCCGAGAAGATCGACTCATTCCGCCAATTTATCATGCGCTTTGGTCTTAGCTTCAAAGCGACCAAAGGGGTGGCTATTGCTCGTGAGATCAATAAGCTTTTGGGCTCGATCAAGGGCAACACCGAGGAGAATGTTGTCTCGATGTTGGCTATTCGTTCGATGTCGAAGGCGCTCTATACTACCGAAAATATTGGCCACTATGGTTTGGCCTTTCCATACTATACCCACTTCACATCGCCTATCCGTCGCTATCCCGATATGATGGTACACCGTCTGTTGACGCACTACCTCGATGGCGGAAAATCGAAGAATAAGGAGGCGATCGAGGCGCTATGTGTACACTCCTCGGAGCGTGAGATTGTGGCAGCCAATGCCGAGCGAGCTTCGATTAAGTATAAGGCGGTAGAGTTTATGAAGGATCGCATGGGTGAAGTATTTGAGGGTCACATCTCGGGCATGAAGGAGTGGGGAATCTTTGTCGAGCTCGACGATACTCACATCGAGGGTATGATCCCTGTGCGTGAGTTGGGTGACGACTACTACTACTTCGACGAGCAGAACTACACGATGGTGGGTCGCACCACTCGTGAGAGTTTCACCCTTGGTGATGCGGTGAGGGTTACCATCAAGCGTGCCGATTTGGGTAGACGAATGTTGGATTTTTCTTTGCTTGAAAGAGTATAGAGTATGGAGTTGACCTCAATTTTAGATAGATGTATGCGTCGAGAGATGATCTCGACGAAGGAGGCCTATTATCTCTACGATAATGCTCCTCTCAATATTTTGGCTGCTGCGGCCGATGCTCTGCGTCGTGAGGTGGTCGCTGATCCCGATGTGGTGACGTGGCAGATTGATCGCAATGTCAACATCACAAATGTCTGCATCTCGGGTTGTAAATTTTGTAACTTCCACTGCAAGCCTCACCAGACCGATCGCCACTTTATCACCTCCGTTGAGGAGTATCGCACCAAGATTGATCGCACGTTGGAGCTTGGTGGCGACCAACTACTGTTGCAGGGTGGGCTGCACCCCAAATTGGGAGTGGAGTTCTATGAGGAGCTATTCTCGACCATAAAGTCACTCTATCCAGCTCTAAAGCTTCACGCTTTGGGTGCTCCCGAGATCTCGCATATAGCCAAGGTGAGTGGCATCTCGACCCTCGAAACGCTCAAACGATTGGTGGCAGCAGGGCTTGAGTCGCTGCCTGGAGCGGGTGCCGAGATCTTGGTGGGCGATGTTCGACGTCGTATCTCACCTGCTAAACCAACGGTCGAGGAGTGGATAGAGGTTATGCACGAGGCGCACTGCTTGGGTCTCGCAACCTCGGCTACGATGATGTATGGCCACGTCGAGACGCCTCACCAGAGGGTCGATCACCTGCTCACAATTCGTGATTTGCAGGCTCGTTGTCCCGAAGGGAACCACGGCTTTATCGCATTTATCCCCTGGATCTTCCGCTCTACCGATACGGTGTTGGAGCGTGAGGGTGTGGTGACCCAATTTTCGCCATTGGAGTATCTTCGCATAATTGCGATGAGCCGACTTCTGCTCACCAATATCGACAATATTCAAGCCTCATGGCTAACGGTGGGGCGAGCTACGGCACAAGTGGCGCTACATAGCGGAGCCAACGACTTCGGATCTATTATGATCGAGGAGAATGTTGTCTCGTCGGCAGGAGCTAAGAATAGTTTCGATGCCGAGGGTATCCAGCAAGCAATCCATGAGGCTGGATTCACACCTCGACTTCGCAATCAACTTTACCAATTTAGATAGTTATGTATAGCAGCCTTAATGATTTTGTGGAGGCCTTAGAGCGCCAAGGAGAGCTTCTGAGAGTTAACGCAAGCGTCTCGACCGAGTACGAAATAACCGAGATTGTCGATAGAGTGAGCAAGAGCCCCAATGGTGGCAAGGCGCTACTCTTCGAGAATTGCGGCACGGAGTTTCCGCTGCTAATCAATATGATGGGTTCGGAGCGACGTATGGCGATGGTGGCAGGCGTTGAGCGATTAGAGGAGCTCACCGAGAGAATCGATTCACTGCTGCGTAGTGCAACTTCGCCTATGGATAGTATCTGGGACAAGCTTCGCATGTTGCCCATGCTTGGTGAGGTCTCGGCCTGGATGCCTCGCAAACTTAGTGGGCGTGGAGCGTGTCAACAAGTACAACTCTTGGGCTCCGATGCTCGCCTCTCGTTGCTACCCATTCTCAAGTGTTGGGGTTTCGATGGAGGACGCTTTATAACCCTTCCGATGGTCAATACGGTTGATCCCGATAGGGGTGGCCGCAATGTTGGAATGTATCGCATGCAGGTGATCGACGAGCGTACCACCGCCATGCACTGGCATATCCACAAAACGGGTGCTCGCCACTACGAGGCCTACAAAGAGCGTGGTGAGCGTATGCCTGTGAGTGTAGCTTTGGGAGGAGATCCTGCCTACACCTATGCCGCTACGGCACCTATGCCCGATAATATGGATGAGTATCTCTTGGCAGGTTTCATGCGCCAAAAGAGTGTGAAGCTCGTTAAGTGTATCACCAACGATATATATGTCCCCGAGGATTGCGATTTTGTGATTGAGGGCTATGTAGACCCTGCCGAGGAGAAGATTGTGGAGGGTCCATTTGGTGACCATACAGGCTTCTACTCGCTTCAAGATCGCTACCCACTATTTCACGTAACGGCCATCACGCACCGTCGTGGTGCGATCTATCCAGCGACGATTGTTGGAGTTCCACCACAAGAGGACGCTGCAATTGCGGTGGCCTCGGAGCGAATATTTGTCGCCCCCATCCGCTTTGCGCTCCACCCCGAGGTGTGTGACCTCTATATGCCTGCGGCAGGTACGGCACACAATATTGTATTGACATCGGTGAAGAGTCGCTATGCGGCACAGGCGCAGAAGATAATCCTCTCGATGTGGGGTTCGGGTCAGATGATGTTTAACAAATATCTTGTTGTTACGGACTCCGATGTGGAGCTGCGTAACGCAAGCGTAGTCTCGCAACTGCTTCGCAATGTTGATCTTACGGGTCGAGTTCTGCGAGGCAGAGGGGTCTTGGATGTCTTGGATCATGCAACGGCACATTGTGGCGTAGGCGGAAAGTTGGCTCTCGACCTTACGGGTATCTGCACTCGAGAACTTCAACCTCGATGGAGCGCTGTTGAGGGTTTCGAGGTGGATGATAGACTGCTCGAGCAGTGGGGTGCACTGCTGATATTTGCCTCACCTCTGCAGGAGATCAATTTACCTGAGCTCTTAGAGGCGTTGGCGCTCCACGATGTAAACTATGTGGTTTTGTTCGACTCAGCGGCAGCTACTTTAACCCCCTACGACCTCTTGTGGTTGGGTGCAGCCAATACCGAAGTTGAGCGTGATGTGGTGCAACTTGGTGGGTCGCTTCTCTTCGATGCACGAAGCAAGGTGCCAGGGCGAGGTGAGAACCCTGCTCGATTCCCCAATGTTGTGCTCTCACGTCCCGAGGTGATCGAGGTTGTGGATAAGCGTTGGGAGGAGTATCAAATAGGCCCATTTATTGACTCGCCATCGAAGCGTTATCGAGTGTTGGAGCTCTCTGAGAGAGAGGATTGGTAGAGGTGTAGGTTATGGGTAAGAGTGGATTTACACGGAAAGAGGCTCGAGGGGCGATATATCTCTTGGCATTTGTGCTAATTATCATTGGTGCCAAGTTTTTCTATGACAATATGGAGCGTAGAGCGTTAACGCAACGTATGATAGATATGGTCGATTCTCTTAATTTAGGTGTGGATCCAAGATTTGAATTTGACCCCAACACCGTCCAACTGCCCGAGCTAATGAGTATGGGGCTCTCACGAAGTGAGGCGGTGAGCATTATTCGCTATCGTAGCTATGGTAAGGTGTTTCGCATAAAGGAGGATCTCTTTACATGTTATGGCATAAGCGATTCGCTCTACTATTCGCTCGAGCCATACATCGTCATCGCAGATACATTTCGCCTAAAACGTCGTGATGAGTATTCGTCTTACTCGTCGAATAGCAGCGCATCATCTTATAGCACCTCTCGATATCGTCGCAAGTTATTGGCGCCATCGCCATTTTTGGTAGATACGGTTGGTGTGAAATATTTGGTGGCTATAGGCTCGCTTTCACGACGCCAAGCTGAGGTTTTTGTCAAGTGGCGTAATCTCTCAGGGATCTACAATATGGAGGAGTTGCGGGAGTGTTATGTTATATCCGACTCCATTGCTACCGCTCTCGAACCATACGCTATATTTACCACCTATGAGGAGCCAAAGCGGGCGGAGCTTATTGATATTAATAGAGCTGATTCAGCGACCCTTAGATCGGTCTTTGGTATTGGTGAAAAGAGCGTGGAGGCGATACTAACTTATCGAAATCTATTGGGTGGATTCTACTGCGTGGAGCAACTCACGGAGCTAAAAGTGGTCACAGAGAGCAATTATGAGAAAATAATTAAACAAATTTCGTGTGATAGTTGTGATATTTCAAAAATAGATGTTAACTTTGCATCCGCTAAAAGAATGAAAGGCCACCCCTATATCACCAACAAGGCGCTAAGGAGGTTGCTTAAAATGAGAGAATTGAAAGGAGGTTGGAGCACCATAGAAGAGATGATTGATGACGACATATTCAACAAGGAGGAGGCAGCAAGATTGCGTCCATATACTTTGTTTGGGAAGTTTGAGTCTCATGAGATCTTAGATGATGGATTCTTTTAGGTGCAAACCTTCTGATAGTTTTCTGTAGAATAAAATTAGGTGAGGTGATCAAAGTGATTAACTGCCGCAGCGAAGAGGTCGAGGCCATACCCCAAAAGAGGTCAACAAAAAATAACAAAAAACAATAAAAATTATACAATTATGATTATCATGCCAGTTAAAGAGGGCGAAAACATCGAGCGTGCCCTTAAGAAATTCAAGCGTAAATATGAGCGTACAGGTGTATTGAAGGAGCTTCGTCGTCGTCAATCCTTCACTAAGCCATCTATCGCTAAGCGTGTAGCTATGCAACATGCCGTATATGTAAACCACATGCACCTCGACGAGGAGTAGAGTTTACTCGCAATAGAAAATATGATCCGCACTCCAGTTTTGGGGTGCGGATCTTATTTTTGGTAAGAAAAAAAGATAGGGCTGGGGCGTATACCTATCTCAAGTATACAGTGTGCAAACAGAAAATAAACAGATAGATGTGTATAAAAACATATCAAAGATAAAAAGAAAATAGTAATCTTTGTTCCAGCCCTATCTGATGTAGTTTATTGCAATATTGGTGCCGTGAGTAGAAAAAGAGAGTAAACATTGCACAATTTAAAAGATAAAATTATATCTTTGCACTATGTCAATTGTAAGAAAAATAGAGAGCGACCAAGAGTACGAAAATAGAATCCGCCCGCAGGAGCTTGAATCATTCTCGGGACAAGATAAAATTGTCGACAACTTAAAGGTGTTTATCCAGGCGGCCCTCATGAGGGGCGATTCGCTTGACCATGTCTTGCTGCATGGCCCCCCAGGTTTGGGTAAAACTACTCTTGCCAATATCATCTCGCATGAGATGGGTGCACAACTCAAATTGACTTCGGGCCCAGTGCTCGATAAACCTGGTGACTTGGCAGGTCTCTTGACCAACCTTGGGGAGGGTGATGTGCTCTTTATCGACGAGATCCACCGCCTTAGCCCAATTGTGGAGGAGTACCTCTACTCGGCAATGGAGGATTATAAGATTGATATTGTGCTCGACAAAGGGCCATCGGCTCGCTCTATCCAGATCGAGTTAGCTCCATTTACTCTGATTGGTGCGACTACTCGTAGTGGACTTTTGACTTCGCCTCTTCGTGCGAGGTTTGGAATACAGTGCCATTTGGAGTATTACGACTCCAAGACCCTTTGTGGTATCGTGAAGCGCTCGGCCAAAATATTGGGGGTCTCGATCGACGAAGATGCAGCGCTCGAAGTTGCTCTGCGCTCTCGAGGTACTCCACGTATCGCCAATGCGCTGTTGCGTCGTGTGCGTGACTTCGCAATGGTCAAGGGTGAGGGTCACATCGACTTGGAGATTACTCGCTTCTCGCTCGAGGCGCTCAATATCGACTCTCGTGGTTTGGATCAGATGGATAACAAAATCTTGGGGACAATCATCGAGAAGTTTAAGGGTGGTCCCGTGGGTTTGGGTACTATCGCTACGGCGGTGGGCGAGGATAGCGGTACCATCGAGGAGGTCTATGAGCCATTCCTAATCAAGGAGGGCTTCCTTAAGCGTACCCCTCGAGGGCGTGAGGCTACTGAATTGGCATATCGACATATGGGTTTCGATGCTATATCTTCTGATGAGCTGTTGTTTTAACTCCTGAGCGCTATCTCAACTATACTAAATGATGCAACTTGCGCATCATGTCTCATATTCTATATTTGAATCTATAAATCTTAGAATAGTCAAAAACACTTTCTCTTTACAAGAGATCTTGCAAGAGTTGAATTTGTTGTTATTTAGTTATTTGCAGCTTATGTAAACGGTGTATTGCTAAACAAAAAGAGAGTGACTAACAAGGCGATTTTCGGCCCTTCCCTCGACTCTCAAATCCTCACGTACTTGAAGTACGCTGCGGTTTGAGAGCCTTCACGAAGCCCCAAAACTCATCCTTGTTAGCCACTCTCTGTGTTGAGGAGACTTATTAGTCACTCTCCTGTAATTATTTGATAGTGTTTAGTGAAATTATCTATAAGTATGAAGTTGCCTGTTTAAAGTCTATTTGAGCTTGTATCACGATGAATACTGCTAAGTATAGTAGATATGAGGTGGTTAATAACAAAAAAATAACATCATATAATTTGATGTTATTATAATATTTTTGTACCTTAGCGGTTGAAAAAAAAGTCTCTTGTAAAGAGAATGTTGCGGGATACTGTGACTTTTTTGTGTATTGATGTGAGGTAATATGGCGTAGATGTTTAGTAGCCTGATAAATAGAGTTTAACAAATAAAATATTAACCCAATTTTTAATTAATTCAATTCAAGTATGAGAAGACATTTACAAAAGTTTCTCCTTGCTGTCACACTAACTCTTATGAGTGTGTCGGTAACCTTCGCACAGTCGGTGGTTAAAGGTAAGATTGTAGATGAGAGTGGTGCTCCTTTGGTGGGCGCATCAGTTGTTATCCCTGGTACAACACAGGGTGTAAGTACGGACTTCAATGGTGAGTTCTCGCTACGTATTAGCGGCGGCACATCGGCTATTGAGGTTGCGTTTATCGGTTTTTCTACCGAGACTCTCGAGGTCGGAGGTCGAAGTGATTTCGGTACAATCACCCTCAAGGAGGACTCAGAGGTTCTTCAAGATGTTGTGGTGACACAATCTATGGCGGTTCAACGCAAGACCCCTGTGGCGGTATCTACAATCACGGCTGACGACATCCAATATAAGATCAGCTCTTCGGAGTTCCCCGAGATGTTGAAATCTACTCCTGGTGTATACGTTACCAAAGATAGTGGTGGCTATGGAGACTCTAAGGTGAGCATGCGTGGTTTTGGTCAGGCAAATATCGCAGTTATGGTAAATGGTGTCCCCGTCAACGATATGGAGTGGGGTGGTATCTACTGGTCTAACTGGGCTGGTTTGAGCGATGTAACAAGCGCTATGCAGTCTCAACGTGGATTGGGTGCTTCGAAGATCTCTTCACCTTCTGTCGGAGGTTCGATCAATGTAGTGACTAAGACTATCGACGCTAAGAAGGGTGGTACTCTTTCGACAGGTGTTGGTAACGACGGCCTTATGGAGATGTCGTTTAGCGTATCATCTGGTCTTAACGAAAAGGGTTGGGCATTCTCGATCCTTGGAGGTAAGCGTTGGGGTGATGGCTATATTCAAGGTACTAACTTCGAGGGTTACAACTACTTTGTAAATGTCTCTAAGCGTATAAATGCTGACCACCAACTCTCTCTTACAGCGTTCGGTGCTCCTCAATCTCACAACAAACGCTCTTATGGTCTTGGCGTAGCTGCTTGGGATGGCGTAAGCAACTATATGAATGGTGAGAGTCAATATCGTTACAACTCATCATTTGGTTATAACAGCAATGGTGAGACGATGACAGCTAACAGAAACTTCTATCACAAACCACAAATTTCACTTAATCACCAATGGCAGATTAACTACAAGTCATCTTTGAGTACTGCGGTTTATGTTTCGATTGGTCAAGGTGGTGGTGAGTCTGGTCAAGGTTATAACAGCACATACCGTAGCTACTGGAATGGTTCACAAGATTATGGTAAGACTGTAGCTACAACATTCCGCAACGATGACGGTACATTTGCTTACGACGAGATTGAGGCAATGAACCGTACAAGTCAAGGTGGCTCAATGATGGTTCTCTCGGAGAGTATGAACAACCATATCTGGTATGGTGCTCTTTCTACTTATACCAGCGAGATCAACGATAACTTGGAGTTCTCGGGTGGTATTGACCTCCGTTACTATAAGGGTACGCACACTAATGTTATTACCAATCTTATGGGTGGCGACTACTATATCGACTACTCGAGCCGTAGTGGTGTAAGCGCATCTAACAATGCTGCTGCTGCCGATCCAAATTGGCAATATGAGAAGTTGGAGGTGGGCGATGTTGTCTATCGTGACTACGACGGTTTCGTTTTGCAAGAGGGTCTGTTTGGTCAATTGGAGTATAGTAAGAACAAACTTAGTGCATTTGTCTCAGGTTCTGTATCTAACACAACTTACTGGCGTTATGACCGCTTCTATTATGACGAGGCTAATGCAATGTCGGATAAGGTGCACTATATGGGCTTCACAGCTAAAGCTGGTGCGAACTACAACATCAACGAAAAGCATAATGTATTTATCAATGGCGGTTACATCAGCCGTGCTCCATTCTTCTCGGGTGGTGCGTTCCTTCAATCTACAACAAGCAACGTTTTGAACCCTGATGGTGTTAACGAGAAGGTTGCTTCAGTTGAGGTTGGTTATGGTTTCCGCTCTAAGATGTTTACAGCTAACGTCAATGCTTACTACACTAAGTGGATGGATAAGGCGACAGTTCGCTCTTCATCGATGGACAACGGTGACTACGCTCGTTTGAACCTAACAGGTGTTGATGCTCTTCACAAAGGTGTCGAGCTTGATATGTCGTTCCGTCCAGCGCAGTGGGTTAAATTCACAGCTATGGCATCAATTGGTGACTGGATCTGGGATAGCGTAGCTAAGGGTTACTACTATGACTCAACAGGTCAACCATTGGCAGACCTTAAAGGTACAATCGCATCGGGTATTATGGCAGACGACCACGCATGGCAGATCCTCGATCAAGAGGGAGTTCGTGTAGGTGGCTCGGCTCAAACAACAGGTGCTGTAGGTATGACCGTATATCCAATGGATGGTCTTCGTGTAAGCGCTGATTGGACTATGGCTGCTAACAACTATGCTGATTTCTACCTATCGTCGTCGGCATCGGCAAACTCGACTCAAACTGTAACTTCAGAGTGGAAGGCACCATGGGGTCAACAATTAGATCTTTCGGCAAGCTACAACTTCAAAATTGGTCAAAATCGCATGACTGTATATGCTAATGTAAACAACCTATTTGATTACAACTATATCATGGATTCAACCATCGATGCAACTACAACTAATGCAACATGGCAAGATATATATGATGTATTCTACTCATTTGGTCGCACATATACAGTAAAATTAAAACTTAACTTCTAATAACTTCCGTACACGATTATGAATAAATATATTTTAAAATCAACTCTTGCGCTTGCGGTTATTATGATGGCCTCAAGTTGCGAAACAACAGATTATAATGATACCTACTTTGGGGATGATGGCTACGATTCAAAGCCAGCTATCACCGATGTGCAGACTCTTACTATGACGCTAACCTCGGCAGATTATGCAGCAATTGCAGCTAATGCAACCAATGTATATAATGCTGAGAAATTAGGTCTTGAGGATGAGTTGGCTGCTGTAGCTACCAATGAGTGCTTTAGCGATAACATCTCTGGCGCTGACTACATCCCAGCATATCTTGATGCGCTTTATGGTACTTACCTTTCGGCAGGTTCACGTGCTAATGTCACTTACAACGCATCTGTTGATGCTCCCGAGGAGCTCTCCTTCATCATGGCTGGTACAACCTACACCGTAAGTGACGATGATTACGCTTCGGTTTGGGGCGAGGATGTCGCAGCTACCTACTTCACTCCATCGGTTAGCGCTGAGTCTAATCTTCCCACAATCCTCAAGTCATCTTTGCCTGATGCTGAGGCTGGTGATTATGCTCTTGTTACCTATGCTTACTCTGCTACTGAGCCTTCGACAGGTGGCGCCGAAGAAGAGGGTGGCGAAGAAGAGGAGCCTTTGGTTCAAGGATTTGGCGACTTTATGGTTGATGCAAGCACTGTAACAATCACAGAGACAGATGGAACATTTGTTGTTAATGGTATTCCATTTGAGTATGTTGGCTTGTCGCAGGATTCATCATATGGCACTATCTACATCGAGAGTACAGTATCGGGTTATATCAAAAATACCGCTGCGATTAGTGGACTACAAGAGATTATTATTGAAGGTAATGGTTATGTTAAGACTAACATTGTGGTTTATGCTGGTGCAACGGCAGATTCACTCGAGGTTGTGGAGTCAGTTAGTGATGCAGGTTCAGGCTGGGGCTCTTTCTACTCTTACATCATGCCCGAGGGTACACAATTTGTCAAGTTTGGTATACCTGATGGAGCAACATATGATGCAAGTTTATCAGGTATTGAGTTTAACGTAGCTGAGGATTTCTCAATTAATTCAACTACAGTAGCAGTTACTGATGCAGATGGTTCATTCACTGTAAACGGTATCTCGTTTGACCATGTTGGTTTGACTCAAGATGCATCTTATGGCACTATCTATATTGAGAGTACAGTATCTGGTTACATTAAGAATACGACAGCTATGCCTGGTCTTCAGGAGGTTATCATTGAGGGTAATGGCTATGTTAAGACAAATCTGCTTGTAACTGTTGGTGCTACTGCTGATGATTTAACAGAACTTGTCTCTGTTAGTGATGCAGGTTCAGGCTGGGGCTCTTTCTACTCTTATATTATTCCCGAGGGTACTGAATTTATATCGTTTGGTATTCCTGATGAAGCAACACATGATGCAAGCCTATCTGGTATTGATTTCATCTTTGGTGATGCATCTTCAGCCTCTGCTCCAGCAAAAGCTTCAGCAGCGGTTGTAACATCTACTCTCAATGCAGTATACCAATTCGATGGCTCTGCTTGGTCAGCTGCCGACAATACTGTAATGCTCTCTTCGGCTGACTACACAGCGATGGGCAGCACCTATGGTAACCTTTCTGGTACTCAACCTGAGACCTTGGTTCCAATCTACCTTGGTATCAATTATCCTTATGCTGTCGAGGGTGACTATATTGATGTTGTTTATAAGTTCTACGATGGTTCTACATACTACAAAGCATCTCGCTTCAATAAGGAGGGTAGTGATTGGGTTATGGAGAACAATGTAGAGGTTGTTGTAGATTCTCCATTCGAGTGTATGGAGTCTGGTTGGAACTATAATCCAAGTATGACTATTACATTCCTCCCAACAACAAATGATTTTGCATCGGCATACTACCAAACAGCAATTGATATTATCTCAGCTGAGTATGGCTCAGACTCTGGCTATATCTCATCTTATGGTAATACTGAGTACTTCAGTGGTTGTAGCTCATACTACAATAATCTTTCTTGGAGATATGACTATATCTTGAATGCTTGGACTGCGGCAGGAGTAGATTTCACACCTTATGCTGTTGCGGGTGGTGCGGATAACATCAAGGCTATGTATGCTCAATTAGAGGCAAATTTGGCAAGTACCTTTGCGAAGATGCTTGCTGTACATCACCCAGATGTTGAGGCTGCTTCGGGTATGGATGTACTCTACACAGTTCAATACTTCGCATTTATAGGTAAGTATGACAATGATCTACCATCACACGAGATGGTATTCAAGGTCTCTGGTAAGGGCGAGTTTGAGTTTGTCGAGATCAATGTGCTTCAATCTGCATATGATTATCTTTCAGATGAGAATATTACATATGTTCTATCTACTTATGGTGTATAAATAAGTAGAGGTGTAGATACTACACAATAAATTAATAGGCCCTCGATCAAATTTGATCGAGGGCCTATTAATTTATATATCCTTGTTCTTTACTCTCTCTTGCGAACGATACGTACCGTAGATTGAGTTGCTTGACGAATATATACCCATGGGGTATATCCATACTTTTGGAGTAGCTCGTCGTTGTAGCTGCGGATTGTTAGCAGCTCCATGTCACGACTCATCAAGACGTCGAAGCCATCGCTGTGGAGTAGCTCCTTGAGCTCGTCGATGTGCCATGAGTTGTCGACACAGAGGCTAAGGTTGACCGCCGAGTTGTGGATCAAATTTGTCTTGATACGTAGGCGTTCGAGGGTCGAAAAGACCGTTGCGAAGCGCTCCTCGAGTGCAAATGAGAAGTCACGTGAGCGGATTGTGAGCAGCACCTGATCCTTTTTGAGGATGATGATAGGTACTCTCACGGGCGCCGACGTGCCACGAATCACAGTTCCAGGTTTACGCTTGTCGCCAAATGGGCGAACGTAGAGTGGTATATTCTTGTTCTGTAGGGGTTTGATTGTCTTTGGGTGGATGATCTGCGCACCGCTATAGGCCAACTCGATTGTGTCGAGGTAGTTGAGCTCCTTGATCTGCTTAGCATCGGGAAATGCCTTGGGATCGGCATTGAGGATTCCATCCACATCTTTCCACACGGCCATTGAGTCGGCATCGAGGATATTAGCAACAACCGCCGCCGAGTAGTCCGATCCCTCACGACCGAGAGTGGTGGTGGTGCCATCGGGAGCAAATCCGATAAATCCTTGACCTACGAATATATTGTTGGGGCTCTCTTCGATCTTTGCTTTGAGTAGTGGCGCAGATGCCTTAATGTCGATTGTGGCATCTTTGTGGCGCTGCTCGGTGAGGAATGTGTTACGCATGTCGATAAACGTATTGGCAAGTCCCACGCCATTGAGATACTCCGAGATGATTGTGGTTGAGAGTAACTCACCAAAGGCTACGATTGTATCGTACCATAGCTCAGCATCGGCGTTTTTGTACTCCGTTTTGGTCGCTACAGCCTCAAGCTCAACAAAGAGTCTCTCGACGCTCTCCAAAGTTGTGGGCTTATGGAACAGGTCGTTGATAATCTCAGCGTGATACCCTCTAAGAGAGTCAATGTGCTCCATCGACATCGCCTTATCACCCCTCTGTAGTCCTTCGAATACCGCCTCCAAGGCGTTTGTGGTCTTACCCATTGCCGAGACAATGATAAATAGATCTTGCTCGTCGCTGATAATATTGTGCAGGTTGCGTACACCATCGGCATTACGTACCGACGCTCCACCAAATTTATATACCTTCATTAATTTTGTTTGAAACTATTTTACTATTTTATAATCTGTATCTGTGTTGTAGAATAGGAATGAGTAGGTGTCGGCCAACTCATCAAGTTTTTTCGAGGTTGGTTTGCCTGCTCCGTGACCTGCGTTTCTCTCGATACGAATTAGGATTGGGTTCTCGCCACCGTCGCTATGTTGCATCTGTGCCGCAAACTTGAATGAGTGCGCAGGAACAACACGGTCGTCGTGGTCTCCCGTTGTGACGAGTGTCGCAGGGTAGTTTACGCCATCCTTGATGTTGTGTAGAGGTGAGTATTTGTAGATATACTCAAATTGATCCTCATAGTCGCTCGAGCCATACTCCACGGCCCAGCCCCAACCAATTGTAAATTTGTGGTAGCGCAACATATCGAGTACTCCCACAGCTGGCAAAGCCACCGCAAAGAGCTCAGGGCGTTGCACTTGGCAAGCACCTACAAGGAGTCCACCATTTGATCCACCAGCAATAGCAAGTTTCTCGCTCGATGTATATTTAGCTCCGATTAGATGCTCGGCAGCGCCAATAAAGTCGTCAAATACATTCTGTTTGTTCTCGAGCATACCAGCTTGGTGCCAAGCCTCGCCATACTCCGAGCCACCACGAAGAGTCACTACAACGTGTACTCCGCCCTGCTCCATAAACATAATCGCTGCGGGGTTGAATCCTGGTGTGAGGTTGATCTGGAAGCCGCCGTAACCATAGAGATAACATGGGTTGGTACCATCCAAGACAATATCCTTGCGGTGCGACACAAACATTGGAACGCTGGTGCCATCCTTGCTCTCGAAGAATACCTGCTCGGTGATAAACATGTCGCTATCGAAATCTACCTCTGGTGCCTTGTAGAGTGTCGACTCACCCGACGAGAGGTCGTAGGAGTATATTGCCGAGGGTGTGGTGTAGTTGGTGAGGGTGTAGTATACACTTATCTCCTCTTTGCCACCATCGAATCCGCCAACGCTACCAATTGCAGGAAGCTCCACTTCACGAACAAGGGCGCCATCGAATGAGTGTTGATAGACCTTGCTTTGAGCATCCTCGAGGTATGATGCCATTAGATAGCCACCAGCTGTTGTTACGCCATCCAAAACGAATTGAGGATGCTCTTCGATAACATCTTGAAGTCCACTTGCAGGGTTCTTGAGGCTGATCTTAGATAGACGATAGTTTGGAGCGCCGTTGTTGGTTCTCACATAGAGGTAGTCGTCAACGCAATCAACCATCAAGTAGTCAGAGTCGAAGCCCTTGAGAAGGGTCTTGAAAGCTGGGTCGTGGATTCCTTTGTAGAGGATCTCGGTACCCGATGTTCCCTCTGAGCCCTCGACGAAGAGCCATTTATTGTCGTCACTTGGCCAAGCGTGGAAGTAGCGCAAGGGGTGCTCTGAGTCGACATAGACAAGTTGGTCGGCACTTTGGTCGTCGCCCAAATTGTGGAAATATACCTTCTGGAATTGATTTTGAGTTGAGTATACACCCTCGCTTGGAGCGTCGTATGCCGAGTAGTAGAAGCTCTTTGAGTCTGGTGCCCATACTGCGCCCGAGAACTTAACCCAGCTGATTTTATCGCTTAGTCTCTCCATCGTTTGGCAATCCAACACATAGATGTCTACCCAGTCGGAGCCCGATCCCGCCACTGCATATGCACAGTAGCGACCATCCTCCGAGAATGATATATCGCTTAGAGCCTTGGTGCCATCTTCCGATAGGGTGTTGGGGTCGAGGAATACCTCTGCTTCGGCCTCCAACGAAGCCTTGCGATAGATAACCGATTGATTCTGAAGACCATCGTTGTAGCTATAGTAGTAGTAGTCGCCATGTTTAGCTGGAGCGCTCTCCTTGGCGTAGTTCCAAAGCTCGGTCAAACGCTCTTTGATTGCGTCACGATATGGAATTTGGCTGAGGTAGTCAAAGGTAACCTCATTTTGAGCCTTCACCCACTCTGCTGTCGCCTCCGAGGCATCATCCTCCAACCAACGGTATGGGTCGGCAACTGCGGTGCCAAAGTAATCTTCGACGAGATCTCCTCGCTGAGTTGCGGGATACTCTTTAACTTGAATTTTTGGACTATTCATACATGAAACAGTTGTTGATGTTACTACCACTCCAACTATTAGTTTGGTTATCGTACTACTCTTCATAAGTTTTATTTATTAAGGATTTTGGCAAAATTAATAAAAAGATTGTGAAATATGCTATTTTGGTCGATTTTTTTGATTCGCTTTGCACAATGGATCTGTTGCTTATACTCTTTTGAGTGAGCCTCTGAATGGCGAAAGTATCATCCCTCGCTCCTCGTGGTTCATTCCCAAGAGCCATATCGCAGGGGTGTATAGCGCCATAAAGCAGATTGCTGCCACCATAAACTTGCCGATGGAGTCGATCTGAATATCGAGCGATAGCCCAACCACAATAGCTATTGTGGGCACCACCGAGAGTTTGGCTATCTCGCCCCAGAATCGTGCAATGTTGATCTTAATGGCTCGAGCGTAGTAGATATTCATAATCACACCTTGGCCCAAAAGTAGAGAGGCCGAGGTTGCTACGGCGCACCCCACACCACCATATCGGATCGCCAATGGGATCGACAGAGCGATACTCGAGAGCGAGATGGCGAGGTAGAGCAGTGAGCGGAACTTGAGTCGATTTTGGGCTTGTAGGATTATTATTCCAATATTTTGAATAAGTGGAGTGATCGAGGCGGCAAAGAGAAGTAGGGTAGGGAGATATGCCGAAGAGTAGTCGGCACCAGCCCAAAGTGTGATGAATGGGCGCCCGAGCACCACAAATCCCGAAAATATTGCCGCAATGATTATATATTGTATGCGACCCGTTTTGATGAATATATCCGACAGTTCGCCCTCGGCAACACCTCGAGAGACCATCGCTGTGACACGAGGCAGAAAGACTCCTGTGATGGCCGTTGAGAAGAGGTAGAACATATCTTTGAGCTGCACCGAGATCGAGTAGCGTGCAACCTGCTCCACGTCACGGTAGATGCCCAAGATAAATTGGCCTGTGCTACCATAGATGCGATCCATGATGACGCTCAGCAGAATCCAAAAGGAGTAGATCGAGACCTCATGCAGAAAAGAAAAGTTGATGGGTGCAAACCTCACCTTGATCTTGAGATGTGCCAAGCAGTAGTAGAGGTTGATAAGTAGCGTTATGAGGTTGAAGATAGTGGTGGCAACAACCAGTGCAACAGCCTTGTAGCCCATCGCAAGGAGGAGAACCATCACCAGCGGATTGACTATTATGCGAATGATGTTGACCACCTTCTGGAATACAAACCTCTCGTAGGCCGATATAATCGAGCCAAATAGTGAAAGAGGAAAGGTGAAGGCCAAGTTGAGCGACATCAAGATAAGCATTGTGCGCATGCTCTGCATCTCGCCACTCGACATGGAGGTGCCAAAGAGAGCATCAATATTGAGCGTGAGAGCCAAACCAATAGTGAGTGCGATGGCGCCTAATAGGGTGTAGAGCCTAAGGAACATGCCGAACATCTCCTGTTGCTCCTCGAGGCGCCCCTCGGCACGAAACTTAGCGGTGTATCGCACAATGGCGTTGCCAAAACCCAAATCGAGAATGGTGAGATAGGCGATAACCGAGGCAGCAAGTGAGTATAGACCATACTCCACCTGCCCCAATGAGCGCAACATAAAGGGGGTGTAGAGCACACCCACCAAGATATTGATGCCAATGATTACGTAGGAGAGTGCTGCCCCTGCCTTAACTTGATTTACCATCTCTCTTTGTTGCTTGATATGCAAAGGTAGTTATTTTTGTTAAAATCTGTACGATAGACCTATTTTATATTGAGTGAAGGGCCAATCACGGAATCCATATTGGTGTTGGATGTAGGGTGTGTAGCGCCCAAATTCACGACCAATGCTACTCTTGAGACTCATCGGGCAGTCGCCATCTCTCTCCCAACCTGAGTAGCCGCCAAAGCTCTCGGTGAGGGTGAACCATCGGGTGCGGATCTTGGCCTGTGCTCCATACATCACAGCGTCGTTTTGTCGCCCATTGTCGGTCTGCCAACAGAGAAATCCGAGGCTACCAACCAATCGTAGATCCTCGATGAAGCTCCCCTCGTAGCTCCACGATTTGGCTACCGAGGTATCGAAGAAGTAGCCAGGGTTGTCGAAGTATCGAGCTTTGAAGAAGCCATAGCCCAAGGCTGTTTTGAGCCCAATGCGTAGCGAAATGTCGGGGCGAGATTGGCTCTGTTGCAGCAGGTGGATGTCGGTGGTGAGGTAGGCGTCGCCCGATTCATAGCCTCTATACTCAATGTCGTCGGGTAGGCGACTGTGGGCGTGGCTCTCCTCGCTCATCTCGTACCACTCGCCAATTGCCTGTACCCACATAGTGAGGTTGACCCTATCGGAGAAGAGCGGCACGATTATTTTGCAGTAGTAGTCGAAGGTCTTATCGCCACGGTGACCATCGAAGTAGTCGCCACCCACCTCCACAATCAAGTCGGACGAGGTGGTGCCGTCGAGCATATCGGGAATAGGCAGAGCATTGGGGCCAAAGTAGTCGGATGAGATCTTGGTCGATTCACTCAAGTCGGGCTTCACGATCTCGACCTGCGCCGAGGCGACACCCACTTGGAGGAGCGCCATTGAGAGTAGTGCGAATAGCGGTTTCATGGGGCTATAGGTAGTATTTTATCGAGAAGATCACTCCTCGAGGGATGTTGAGCGACATGGCGTAGCGGCTATTTTCGAGATCCTGATCAAATGTATACTCGGTGAGCTCGGTACCAAAGTCATAGATGTTGTAGAATCCAAGTTGCATCTCGCAGAGTCGCTTAGCGATTTGGGTGCGGTAGGTTGCTCTAATGTCGATATTGAAGAAGGCATCCTCACGAGTACCGAAGTCGCCATCAAAGGTGTTGATGCCTCGTGTGGTCGAGGGGTAGAGCGCAACTTGACGATTGCCCTGAGAGTCGCTGCTGCTTGTTGCATCGAAATAGGAGAAGGGTTGCCCATCCTTAAATTTGAGATTTATGGCGAGCCCCAACTTCTCGCTGAAGTTGTAGGAGGCGAACATGCGCATAACATAGGCTCGCTCTTGATCCAGCCTACCCACCGCCATAAAGTCGCTATCGGGGTTCGCCGTGTTGATCGAGGTGTTGGGGTTGGCGCTACTCTCCGAGAGAACACCTAAGTTGTTGTGTAGTGGCCCATTGCCCAATGTCGAGATGCCCGACTGCATGTAGGATTGCCATGCAGCACTAAAGTAGAACTTAGGCGAGGTGTAGCTATACTGCACATTGGAGCTAAAGTAGAATGGTGAGTTTGTCAAAAATGAGTCTCCCATCACCCCATCGGCATAGTGGTCGACAACATAGGAGGGCGTAGCGCCCGAGTTGAGGAAGAATATATCGAGGCCACTCTCTTGATCTGCAACATAGTAGCCATAGCTCGAAGCATCTGCATCGTAGCGAGTTGTCCAGTTATTGACATATTTGCGAGCTGATTGGAGCAGCGATATGCGGTGGCGCCCAAAAGTGAGGTTGATGGGAATGTCGAGAGCCCAATATGCTGGTTGCTGCACCCCGTCGGCAATTGAGTGCAGTGCGCCACCTGTCGAGGTGAAGTAGTCGCCACGGTTGCCCGAGGCATCGGCATAGTAGAGCTTGCCGTTGAGATAGTCATCCGATAGATATTGAATATCCTCGATCGTGTAGGATACTCTGCGACGAGACAGGGTCAACTCCGCCGAGAACCATCTCGATGGGTTGTAGCTCAATCCAGCCTGCAACTCCACATTGGGGCTTACCTTGGACTCTCCGCCACCAAGTAGCATCGCATCGAGCGTGAGCGCAGCATCGGAGCGTAGCATCAGCGAGGGCGATAACCTACGCTCGGCACTTAGCCGTAGGCTATTCTCCAAAAGGCCGCTAAGGTAGCTTCGAGCCTCCCATTCGTAGATGTAGAGTGGGGTGGCGCTCTTATCGGTTATAGCTTGAGTATATACCATATTTGAGAACTCGGTGGTCGATGGGGCTGCGTAGAGAAGCGAGTTGTAGCCATCGAAAGAGAGCGTTAGCCACGAGCTCAATCTCTTGCTGAGAGTTATTGCGTGCGAAAACTCGAAGGTGTTGCCATCGGGCTCGTATGGCTCAAAGGCCTCTCCATCTTGGTCGTATAGGTTTCTCGAGTAGTTTACCTCTTCGTGCTTGGTGTTGTGTTGGGCAAAGGTTATACCCGAGGTGTAGTGAGTTGTGCCTCGCACCGAAGAGCCATAGAGTGAGGCGCTGTAGCCGTTGTAGGCGGCTGTCTCATCCTCGCCATAGTAGAATTCTGAGTTCAGATTTGTGCGCCACGAGTAGTTGACCAAGTAGTGCGACGAGTCGAAGAGTCCACCAAAGGTGAGTGGGAGATCACCATTTAGTTGAGCTGAGAGGTACTCCTCGGTGTAGGCGTGGCTAATTCCGCTATTGTCGAAGTCGACTATATTGCGTGCTCCAAAGTCGAGATATTGGCTGTGATAGTAGCGCTCGCCATCTCGCTCTGTGAAAAATGTTGAGGCGAAGGTGCCAGCACCATTGATCTTGTTGCGTAGGGTGATCTCTTTATATTGACGGTCGGTTGCCGTGGGGTGGAAGAGTTGTATCGCCGCCTGTGTGCTTTGGGATATACCTCCTAAGCCTCCAATGTTGTAACTTGCCGAGATAAATTGCTCCTTTTCTCTATCTTGCGAGAATCGAAGGTTGGAGCCTATGTAATCCATCTCGAGCGATGTGCTATACATATCGGGGTTGTAGAGAGTCGAGCCCGAGAAGTAACGAGAGTCTATGCGGAAGCCATCGAGGTAGTAGTTATTCCATCGGTAGGAGTTACCCTCGATCGAGAATATCAGCTGGTCGGGTTGGTTGAATTGCCCCGTTGTTTCGGCTTGGTAGGTGACATAGAGGTCGAGATTGTCGAGGTAGTGAACAAGGTCGTTATATTGGTAGCGCTCTTTGAAGAAGTCACTCGAGCGACTCTCGATGCCATACTGAGGCGTCTGCTCTTGGGCAAAGAGAAGGTATGGCAAAGATAATAAAATAGTTAGAAGAGTGGCAGTGCGAAGAGTGTGTAGCATAATTATCCTTTTTTGTATATTTATGCTACAAAGGTACCAAATAATTTTATATTTGAGTTTTATTTCTCAAACAAAAAAGCCTTTTAAAGCAACTCTCGGGCAGCAATCACACGCAACATATCCTCGGTGGTGGCGCTAAGGTCCCATCGAGGGCTCCAGCCCCACTCTTCACGAGCGCAACTATCGTCGAGTGAGTTGGGCCAGCTCTCGGCGATCTTCTTTTTGGTGGGGTCTACCTCGTAGCTCATCTCAAATGTTGGGATGTGGCGACGGATATGTTCGGCGATAACCTCGGGACAGAAGCTCATTGAGGCGATGTTGAAGCTATTGCGGTGGAGGAGTTTCGAGGGGTCGGCCTCCATTAGCTCGACGCAGGCACGCAAGGCGTCGGGCATGTAGATCATATCCATGTAGACATCCTCGGGGATTGGACATGTGAATTTGCCGTTGCGAATAGCCTCATAGTAGATGTCAACTGCGTAGTCGGTGGTGCCACCGCCAGGCATCGTCACATTGGAGATGATACCTGGGAAGCGGATCGAGCGAGTGTCGATTCCAAAACGAGAGTGGTAGTAGTCACCCAACAATTCGCCCGTCACCTTGCAGACGCCATAGATTGTCGAGGGGCGCATGACGGTATCTTGTGGGGTTTGATCTTTGGGTGATGAGTCACCAAAGACACCTATCGAGCTTGGGGTAAATATCTGACAGTGGTGTTGTCGAGCCACCTCCAAAGAGTTCATCAAGGCTCCCATATTTACGTTCCACGCCATCTGAGGGTTCTTCTCGCCTACGGCCGAGAGTAGTGCTACAAGGTTGAACACAGCGTCGATTCTGTGACGAGCTACAGCCGAGGCCACCGAAGTAGCATCGAGAGCATTGACAACCTCAAATGGGCCATCTTCGCCAAGTGCTTTGCACTCACGAACGTCGGTTGCTACGACATGCGAAGAGCCATAGATAGAGCGCAGGTAGGTGGTTAACTCTGAGCCAATTTGGCCGCCAGCACCAATGATAAGGATATTTTTCATCTACGTTAAAGTTTTATTGGGAGTGTAAATATATACAAAAATTGGATAATTTCATCTATTAGGCTGCATATTTTCGCCCCTTTGTAGTGTAAATTATTTAAACCAATTTCGAATATCCCAATTTATTTTGTATTTTTGCATCATTAATGCAAACAAACTAAATAATACAAAATAAACAATCATGGCAGAATTTATCTATCAAGAGCCTCTACCACTCGGAGAGGACAAAACGCAGTACAGACTTCTTACAAAAGATTACGTTAGTGTAGTTGAGTGTGATGGTCGCAAGATTCTAAAGGTTGATCCCAAAGGATTGGAGCTACTCTCCAAGGCAGCCTACTCCGATGTTTCGTTCTACTTGCGTGCTTCGCATCTCGAGAAACTTAGCAACATCCTAAAAGATGATGAGGCTACCGACAACGATAAATTTGTTGCCTACACCATGCTCCTCAACCAATGTGTTGCGGCCGAAGGTGAGCTTCCAACGTGTCAAGATACTGGTACAGCGATCTGTGTCGCTAAAAAGGGTGAGGATGTATACACTGGTGCCGACGATGCTGAGCACATCTCGAGAGGAGTCTACGAGACCTACTCAGAGCGCAACCTACGCTTCTCGCAGGTGGTTCCATTCACCATGGAGGAGGAGAAGAACTCGGGAACTAACCTTCCTGCGCAGATCGACATCTATGCAACCAAAGGCAACCACTACAAATTCTTGTTTATGACCAAGGGTGGTGGCTCGGCCAACAAAACATTCCTCTACCAACAGACCAAAGCGCTCTTGAACGAGGCTTCGCTTACGGCATTCATCAAGTCGAAGATCATGGATTTGGGTACCTCGGCATGTCCTCCATACCACTTGGCTGTATGTATCGGTGGTACATCGGCCGAGATGTGTTTGGCAACAGTGAAGAAGGCTTCGGCTGGATATCTCGACGCTCTACCAACTGCTGGTAATGAGGGTGGTCAATGTTTCCGTGACTTGGAGTGGGAGGAGAAGATCCTCAAGATCTGCCAAGAGTCGGGCGTTGGTGCTCAATTTGGTGGTAAATATTTGGTTCACGACGTGCGTGTGATTCGTGCTCCACGCCACGCTGCATCGTGTCCTGTGGCAATTGGTGTGAGCTGCTCGGCAGATCGCAACATCAAGGCTAAGATCACCGAGGATGGTATCTTCCTCGAGCAGTTGGAGATGAATCCAGCTCGCTTCTTGCCTGCGCAGGCTCCTGCAATGTCGCCAGCCGTTGATATTGACCTCGACGAGGGAATGGACAAAGTTCGTGAGATCTTGACTCAATACCCAGTCAAAACACGTTTGAACCTCCGTGGTACACTTATCGTGGCTCGTGACATCGCTCACGCCCAAATCAAGCAGATGCTCGACGAGGGTAAAGAGATGCCAGAGTACTTCAAGAAACACCCTGTATACTACGCTGGCCCTGCTAAGACCCCATCGGGAATGGCATCGGGTAGCTTCGGTCCAACCACTGCTGGTCGTATGGATAGCTACGTTGACCTCTTCCAAAAGGCTGGTGGCTCGATGGTGATGGTGGCCAAAGGTAACCGTTCACAACATGTGACCGACGCATGTCAAAGCAATGGTGGCTTCTACCTCGGTTCAATCGGTGGCCCTGCTGCAATCTTGGCTAAGAATGCAATCAAGTCGGTTGAGGTTGTTGACTTCGAAGAGTTGGGTATGGAGGCTGTGCGTAAGATCTACGTGGAGGATTTCCCTGCATTTATTATCGTTGACGATAAGGGTAATGACTTCTTCGAGGAGTTCAAACATTAATAGAGTGAAATAGTAATATATCAAGATAAGAGTCGGATACATTTTTGTTGAAGATTCTTATTTTGGGTTATACTAAATAGATAATTTATTCGTTACATTGGTTGATGAGAAGATTAGCAGTTAAAATATCACTTGCCGTAGCAGCGCTATTAATCACCTTGGTGTCGTTTGCGCAGAGTGCTACAACATTCACCACCAACGCCCCAATGAAGGTTGCCGTTGGTGAGACTTTTCGTATTGAGTTTGCTCTAAATGCTCAACCCGAAGATGATAGCTTCAAGGCGCCATCGTTCGATGGATTTGACGTTATAGCTGGTCCAGCTATCTCGAGAGGCTCCTCGGTGCAGATCATCAATGGTTCGATGACCAAGAGTGTCAATTTTACCTATACCTTTGTGGTGATCGCCAATGCCGAGGGTACCAACAACATTGGTGCAGCCTCGGTTAAGGTCGACGGTAAGGAGTACTCGACAAGTGTGCTACCTATCGAGGTTATCTCGGAGAGCGATGCAGGTGAGGTAAGCTCCTCGCAGCAGAGTCAGTCGGGTAGTGGCGGCAGTGGCTCGTCGGCAGCTCAAAGTGCAAGGTCACAAGGTGATAGAATTGCCGAAGATGATATTCTCCTTCGCACGGTGGTCTCTCGCACTTCGCTCTTCAAGGGTGAGCCGCTGCGAGCAACCATCAAGCTCTACTCGAGGGTAGCTATCGCAGGTGCCGAGAACCAAAAGATGCCATCGTTCAATGGCTTCTGGTCTCAAGATATCAAGGGTAGCAATAGCGAGATTCAACGTGAAACATATAATGGGAAGGTCTACGAGACACAAGTACTTTCGGACTATCTGCTCTATCCTCAACAATCGGGTAAACTTACCATAGATCCAGCCTCGATGACCGTAGTGGCGCAGGTGAGGGTGCGTAGTCGCAATGTCGATCCATTTTTTGGTGGTGGCTACGAGATTGTCAATGTGCGTCGAGCGATATCTACTTCGCAGATAACTATAGATGTTAAGAATCTTCCTGCTGGTGCTCCAGCGTCGTTTAGTGGTGCTGTGGGTAACTTCTCGATGGAGAGCTCTCTTTCGTCGGAAGAGGTGACAACCAACTCGTCATTGGCCTATACGGTGCGAATTTCGGGAACGGGTAACCTCTCGCTGATCCAGGCCCCCGATGTGGCGTTGCCAACAACTTTTGAGAAGTATAATGTAAAGACCACCGAATCGATCAATACCAATGTGTATGGTGCGAGTGGCTACAAACAGTTTGAGTACCCTATAATTCCACGTTCGGAGGGCGAGTTTGATCTTCAACCAACTACATTTAGCTTCTTCAATCCCCAGAGTATGAAGTATGAGACTTTGACCTCGCCAACTTTCCACGTTGTAGTTCTGCCCGATGGTGATAATAGAGTGAGTAGCGATGGGGCTACAGTTCGTAGAGCGCTATCAAGAGAGGATGTTAAACTCTTGGGCGAGGATATTCGCTTTATTAAAATTGATGATGGCGCATTCCGAAAGAAACGTCAACCATTCTTTTTGTCGAGAGGATACTACGCATCTCTTGTGGCTATCATACTACTATTTATTGCGGCATATATCTTATTGCGACGTTATATTAGAGAGTCACAAAACTCGATTCTTATTCGTGGTAAGCGTGCCAATAAGGTGGCTATACAGCGTTTTAAAGCTGCATCAGCCTTTATGAACTCGCATGACGAGAAGGCATTCTACAAAGAGGTGTTGAGTGCAATTTGGGGCTATATGAGCGATAAATTTAATATTCCTGTGGCCAATCTAACGAAGGAGAGTGTCCGCAAGGAGCTCGCCAAGCGAGGTGTAGGACAAGAACTTATTGCCAACTTCTCAGATATTGTTACCCTCTGCGACGAGGCGCAGTACTCACCTATGGCATCAGCTCAAATGAATGAGATCTATATGAAAGCTCTCAAAATGATTTCAAATATCGAAACCGAGATTAAAAGATAATACGTTATGAAACACCTTATTGTAATCATCTCGCTACTAACCCTATCACTCTCGGCAGCAGCTGAGCAGGTTGATTCGCTTGCCCTAACTATTCAGAGTGATGTTGAGGTAGTGGAGGAGCCTGTAGTAGAGGCGGAGGTTGGCGTGGCTGCATTATGGGATAGAGCCAATACGGCATACATCAACGCAAGCTATAATAATGCAATTGAGATCTATCACTCAATCGAGGAGATGGGTCTATCTTCCGATAAACTATATTTTAACTTAGGTAATGCCTACTACAAAATAGATGATATCGCTCGTGCAATTCTCTACTATCAGAAGGCACTGCTCATATCGCCTAACGATGGTGATATACTCTATAATTTAAGCGTGGCGCAGTCGCAGATCAAAGATCAGATTGAGGCGATTCCTGAGTTTTTCTTGCGTAGTTGGAGCCGTTCGATTGGTCGAATATTTGATTGTATGGGATGGAGTATCATCTCGCTTGTGGCGCTTGCCATTGTTCTCACCTCGCTACTCATGTTCCTACTCTCGCCAGAGATCGTTATTCGCAAGATTGGTTTTGGCGTGGGGCTTTCGGCAGTGATTATTTTCACTATCGCAACCCTCTATGCCTTGGATGATAGACGAGAACAACTCGATCATAACAAAGCTGTTATAATGAGTCAAAGTATCTCTATTAAGAGCTCTCCCGATCGTTCGGCAACAGATCTATTTATGCTGCATAGTGGTACTACGGTGAAGATCCTACGTGAGATTGATGGCTGGTACGAGATTGTGATTACCGATGGTAAGAAGGGGTGGATCGAGAACCAGAGAGTCGAAATAATTTAGTTGGGGCGAGGTGTCTAAACTACTTGAGAACGCAGTTGGTGAGTTGACAAAATTGCCAGGTATAGGTCGTAGAACAGCTCTACGGCTTGCGCTGCATATTCTCAAGATGGAGCGATCCTCGGTCGCTGAGCTCACCGAGGGTATCGACTCATTCCGCACCAAGATCAAGTTTTGCTCAAGTTGCAACAACCTCTCCGATGATGATCTATGCCCAATCTGTACCGATTCGCAGCGTGATAGATCAACTATCTGCGTTGTGGAGCAGGTCTCAGATCTACTATCAATCGAAAAGACAAATCAATATAGGGGGCTCTACCACGTCTTGGGCGGTGTTATCTCACCCATGCAGGGCGTTGGCCCATCGGATCTCTCGATCGACCTGCTCTGTGAGCGAGTGGCGGCAGGAGAGGTGAAGGAGGTGATTTTGGCTATATCTACATCTATAGAGGGTGAGACGACCCATTTCTATATCATGAGTCGTCTCAAGATGTTTACTAATCTCAAGGTGAGCACAATAGCTCGAGGAATAGGCTTTGGTGATGAGTTGGAGTATGTCGACGAGCTCACCATCACCCATGCACTACTCAATCGACGTAGTGCTCAATAATCTCTATTTATTTCTGATCTCCACTCGGCGGATCTTGCCACTTATTGTCTTGGGAAGCTCATCGACAAACTCCACAATGCGTGGATATTTGTAGGGTGCTGTCACCTTTTTTACATGGTTTTGGATCTCCTTGGTTAGCTCCTCCTTGTTGTGATCTCGGTAGCTTGTGGCCAACACTATAGTCGCTTTGACCACCTGACCACGCATCTCGTCGGGGACTCCCGTGATGGCGCACTCAACCACCGATGGGTGGGTCATAAGGGCGCTCTCGACCTCGAATGGTCCAATGCGATAGCCCGATGACTTGATCACGTCGTCGGCTCTTCCCACAAACCAGTAGTAGCCATCCTCGTCACGCCACGCCACGTCGCCCGTAAAGTATAGATCGCCCGTGTAGACCTCGGCAGTGAGCTCAGCATCACGATAGTACTCCTTGAAGAGCCCAAGAGGGTGTCCCTCGTTGCAACGAATTACAATCTGTCCCTGCTCGCCATCTTCGGCCGAACGCCCATCGGGGGTCAATAGGTCGATATGGTATTGAGGGTTGGGGATACCCATTGAGCCAGGTTTTGGCTCCACCCATGGGTAGGTCGCCAAGGTTAGGGTGGTCTCGGTTTGACCAAAACCCTCCATTAGCTTGATTCCTGTTTTGCGGTAGAACTCCTCGTATACAACGGGATTGAGCGCCTCGCCAGCTATGGTGCAGTATCTGAGTGACGAAATATTAAATTTGGAGAGATCCTCCTTGATTAGGAATCGGAAAACTGTCGGCGGTGCGCAGAACGATGTGATGCCAAACTTCTCGATCATCACCAATACGTCGGAGGGCTCAAACTTATCGAAGTCGTAGACAAAGACATTGGCTCCTGCAATCCACTGACCATAGAGCTTACCCCAAACGGCCTTTCCCCAACCTGTGTCGGCAAGGGTGAGGTGGAGGCTCTCCTCGGTGAGGTTGTGCCAATATGATGCTGTGATGATGTGTGCCAAAGGGTAGGTGAAGTCGTGAGCTACCATCTTGGGGTTGCCCGTTGTGCCCGATGTGAAGTAGAGTAGCGAGATGTCGTCGTTGGTGTTTGACTCCGTGGGGCGAATAAATGGTGCTGCGCTCTCCACTCCTGCGTTGTAGCTTAGCCACCCTTGGGGGGCGTTACAACCAAGAGCGACTCTGTGGCTTAGCGATGGGCATTGTGCCACCGAGTTGTCGATGTGGTCGGTGACGATCTTTTCGTTGACCGCTACAATCATCTTGATGTCGGCCGCATTGCAGCGGAAGATGATATCCTTTTCGGTGAGTAGGTGGGTCGCTGGGATCGCTACAGCGCCAATCTTGTGGAGCGCAATTATCGAGAACCAAAACTCGTAGCGACGTTTGAGTATGAGCATAACCATGTCGCCACGCTCGATGCCCAACGATAGGAACCACGATGCCGCCTTGTCGCTCTCACGCTTAATGTCGGCAAATGTGAAATTTATATGTTCGCCCTTGTCATTTGTCCAACAGAGGGCATTTTTGTCGGGATGACTCTCAGCCCAGGCGTCTACTACATCATATCCAAAGTTGAAGTTTTCAGGCACCTCGACCTTGAAATTCTCCATGAAGTCGCTTTGAGAGCCGAACTTAGTCTGTTTTAAATATCTTTCAATCATAAATATTGGGATCACTATTTGGTGAACTCATCTTGTGTGATGAGCTCGCACCTCTATATAATTACGACGAGTAGCTTTAGGGTTCTATTGTCGAGTGCTTTGAGATGGTGAGCACGTGTAGAGTCGAAATATATGCTATCTCCCTCCTCTAATATAAGCTCTTTGCCATCAATTGTAAGCAGCATCTTACCCTCCAGAACCATGTTGAACTCTTGCCCCTCGTGTGAGTTGGGAGTGGCCTTGTCGCAGTCGTTGGGGAGTACCTTAACCAAGAATGGGTTGGCCTTGCGGCGTGCAAATCCTGCCGCCAAGGATTGATATTTATACGCCTTGCTGCGTTTTACGGCAGCGCCAGTACCTTTGCGAGTTAAGAAGTATGACTCCATGTGTGGCTCCTGGCCAAATAGTAGTGCACTCATCTCGACACCGTAACGTTTGCTGATGTTGTAGAGTATACCAACAGGGATATCTGTGGAGCCCGACTCGTAGAGTTCATACTGCTCTGCTGTGACACCGCACACCTCTGCCACCTCTGCTATCTCGAGATCTAATACATCTCTTAGTCCTATAAGACGCTGCGCAATCTCTTTTATGTGTTGATTCATAATGTTATCAGTAGTAGATTAATAGTATTGCTTATGGGCAAATATACGCAATAATTTTAAAAAGCATCTAAATAATATAAAAAAACTGTATATTTACCCATCTATATGCTAAATAGAGCAATTAGCTAATGCCAATCGCCCTATTTTTATGCGTAGGTTAAGGTCTATTTTACTCCTCAGAGAAGGCATCTTTGCCTAATCCACAAATTGGACATACCCAATCCTCTGGGATATCCTCGAATGGTGTGTTTGGTGCAATGCCGCTATCGGGATCACCTACCTCGGGGTCATAAACATAACCGCAAGGTTCGCATACGTACTTTTTCATAATTTTTTACTTTTTTATCTGATTTATAACTGATAGGATCCAAAGTGCTTTAGGAATTGGGTTCTCATAACAGAGTCACGATACTCGTCACTTTTGGTATTCATAATGCCACGGAACTCCTCCACTGAATCATATCCATGTCTCTGTTGCCAAGCCTTGATTGTCTCAAGAGAATGAGCTATCCACTCAGCTGTTTTGCTCTCCTTGTTGCGGTAAAGTGTACTACATACCTCAACTGCCGAGGCTCCAGCTAAGATTGATTTGATGATGCAGGTGCCATCTTGAACACCACCCGAGAGAGCTAATGAAGCCTTGGGGAGTGCTGCCGATGTTATTGCTATGTGGCGAAGAGGTGCAGTTAGGTCATTGCTCTCGCTAAGTATTGCGCCGTGTGTGTAACTCATATCTTCGATGTTGATATCGAGTGGATAAGCTCTATTGAATAGAACAAATCCATTGATGCCACACGCCTCGAGGCGAGATATAATGCTAATGTGGTTGCTCATAAGTTGTCCCAATTTCATGATGAGAGGCAACTTTACAACCTCTCTCACCGCCTTGGCGATAGCTATGTGGCGGCGTTCCAACTCGCCATCTTCGCTCATAAAGCCCGACTCTATGGTCATCACGTTGAGCTCCAAGGCGTCAGCTCCAGCGGCCTCAATAGCACGTGCATACTCCACCCATTCGCCCTCGTTGGCGCAGTTGATACTTGCGATGATAGGGGTGGAGCCGCAAAGCGATTTGCTCTCTTTGATAAGGTCGATGTAGCCCGAAAGTGCATTTGATGCCACATAGGCTTGCATATAATCTGCCGCCTCGGTGTGGGTCGATGCTTGGCTCAATGCTGCACTCTCACGAATGATATCCTCTTCGAAGAGCGACTTGAGAACTATAGCGCCTACGCCTGCCTTAGATAACATCTGATTGCTCTTTGCCGAACCTGTGAGGCTGCAACTCGATGCAATGATGGGGTTGATGAGCTCAATACCAGCGAATTGGCTCTTGATATTATTATTTTCCATTTGTGTGAAGTTTTATTCGTTATTTGCAAAGATAGACATTTTTTTGTTTTGTTGTCTATTATTTACAATTATTTATTTACCTTTGTCGCCGTACACAAGAGTTGTGTATAGGGGTGCTGTCAAAGGCTGAGATTATACCCATAGAACCTGATGCGGATAATGCCGTCGAAGGGATTGTAATATTTCTATGCACTTTTTCTACGCCCCTGCGTAACTATTTTTTACCTTGTTATTTAATTATGAAGAAGTTTTATTTAATTATGAAGAAGTTGCTAATCCTATCAATTGCTGTTGTTTGTGTAAATGTCGCCTTGGCTGAATCGCCCGATTCGCTCAAGGTGGTATCGATGCAGGAGGTTGTCGTATCCTCTGTGCGAGCCTCAGCCACCACACCTATGGCCCATATGGAGATAGATAAGGAGGAGATATCAAAGTCAAATTATGGCCAAGATTTACCATTCTTACTCACTATGACACCATCTGTAGTTGCTACATCCGATGCAGGTAACGGCATTGGATATACCTCCTTGCGTATTCGTGGAACAGATCCTTCACGAATCAATATCACAACCAATGGTGTGCCCCTCAACGACTCTGAGAGCCACTCTGTCTATTGGGTCAATGCCCCCGATTTGGCCTCGTCGCTCGAGGATGTGCAGGTGCAACGTGGCGTTGGTAGCTCCACCAATGGTGCAGGTGCATTTGGTGCGAGTATCGACATGAGTACCGCTCGTCTCTCGTCGCTATCCTCAGCCTCGGTTGATCTCTCGTATGGCTCCTTTGGCTCCTCACGCCAATCGGCAGCCTTCTCGACTGGTCTTCTAAGAGATCATTGGGTATTTAGTGGCCGCCTCTCGCAGGCTCATTCCGATGGTTACATTGATCGTGCTACGTCCGACCTCAACTCTTATATGTTGCAGGCGGGTTACTACAGCGGCGGCACGATGCTTAAATTTATGATTTTTGGTGGTGAGCAGCAGACCTACCACGCTTGGAACGGAGTGGATGATTGGAGAATGGAGGATGATCGCACCTACAACTCATGTGGTGAGATCAAAAATAGTGATGGTGATGTGATTGATTTCTACGATAATCAGATTGATAAATATAACCAAACTCACTACCACCTAACACTCTCGCAGCGACTCTCGAGTGAGTGGATGCTCAACGCTACACTTCACTACACAGATGGGGAGGGATATTACGAAGAGTATAAGAATGGTCAAACATTGAGCGAATATGGGCTTTTGAACTCATATAGCGACGAGAGTAATCTCATTCGTCGCAAGCAGATGGATAATGGTTTTGGTGGTGTTGTTGCCTCGCTTAGCTATGATCACGATAATATCCATTTTGTTGTTGGAGGTGCCGCCAATCGCTACGTGGGTGACCACTTCGGTAATGTAATTTGGGTGCAGAACTACACCGATGAGCTCGATGAGAATCATGAGTATTATCGCAATCAAGGTCGAAAGGATGATGCCAATATCTACGCTAAGCTCAACTATGAATTGAACTCTTCGCTATCGCTCTATGCCGATATTCAGGGGCGTTATATAGGTTATACAATCGAGGGAGAGAATGATAAGTGGGATTGGAATAGCGAGGCGCAGCAGACCCTTTTGGTCGACGAGAGGT
This sequence comes from Rikenellaceae bacterium, assembly GCA_047171945.1. Classification (GTDB taxonomy): domain Bacteria; phylum Bacteroidota; class Bacteroidia; order Bacteroidales; family Rikenellaceae; genus Alistipes. Next base: position 64,309 of record JBCQWR010000008.1, read on the forward strand.
ACTACTTTGCAAACCCTAAGGCGGGTATTAATCTCCAGCTATCGGAGCGAAGTCGTCTCTATGGCTCATTCGCAATGGCCAGCAAAGAGCCTACTCGCAACAACTTCACCGATGCCAAGAGCAGTGAGATGCCTCGTCCCGAGACGCTATACGACTATGAGATGGGCTATAACTACTCTTCGCCATCGTTCGCCGTGGGTGCCAACCTCTACTATATGAACTATAAGGATCAGCTGATCCTCACGGGTGAGACCAACGATATTGGTGAGCTTTTGGCCGATAACGTGGAGAAGAGCTACCGTATGGGAGTCGAATTAACCGCAGCAGTGAAGATTGCACGTGATTTCAAGTGGAGTGGTAATGCAACCCTGAGTCGCAACAAGATTCAAGATTATGTAGCCTATGTAGACTCCTTTGATGAGGAGTGGAACTGGTCGCAGAGAGTCGATGAGTTGGGTGAGGTTAATATCTCCTACTCCCCTAACCTTACTGCCGCATCACTCTTCGAGTATCAGCGTGGAGCTCTCTATGTTGCGCTCCAATCAAACTATGTGAGTGAGCAGTATTTGGCAAATAGTAACGATGAGGGTTTGTTGCTCGATAGTTACTTTGTTAATAACTTACGCCTAAATTATGAGTTTGCAATGCCTAAATTTGTGCAGAGTATGGTGGTGGGTGTTGCCATCAATAACCTCCTTGGTGCCGAGTACTCGAGTAATGGATTTAGTTGGAGTTGCTATGAGCAAGGTGCGAAGGTAAATTACCTCTACTATGTACCTCAGGCGACACGTAACTATATGTTGAATTTAACACTTAAATTTTAATCTGATATGGCCTCTTTTACCCTTCTTGAGATTGTTGGTGCACTTATAGGCTTGCTCTATGTTATCTTGGAGTATCGTGCCAATGTGTGGCTATGGCCAGTTGGCGTTGTGATGCCTGCAATCTATATCTACATCTACTACCAAGCTGGTATCTATGCCGATATGGGTATCAATGTGTACTTCTTAGTGGCGGCAATCTATGGTTGGGTAGTATGGCAGCGTAGTCGAAATGCCTATCCAAAGCCCAAAGAGGATGGCCATCAAGAGGTTGAGGATGCAACGTTGGGTATTGTCCGCACCTCTCGCAAGGAGTGGTTCTGGTGCTCGATGCTCTTTGCGGCTTCATTTGCTCTCTTGGCATATATCTTGGTTAACTATACATCGAGTAGTGTTCCCTATAGCGATAGCTTTACCACCGCTTTGAGTATTGTAGGAATGTGGATGCTGGCACATAAGCGAGTTGAACACTGGGTGTTATGGATTGTAGTCGATGCTGTTAGTGTCGTGATATATGTCGAAAAGGGTCTCTATCCTACGGCAATTCTCTATGCTATCTACACAGTCATAGCGATGGCGGGATATGTAAAGTGGTTAAAGCTTATGAGTCATTCTAAGTGTTGAGTGGAGGTCGTAGCTGCAAAATGCTCAAGAAACATAGCGCTGGACAATGTAATGATAGTTGTTTAGTGAATATTATGTGTAGAAGTGTAGTGCGTGAAGTGATTGATCTTTAGGATAATATAAATTAATTGAGTAATAAACCCTTCAAAAAATTTGTATTTAACTAAATTATACCTATATTTGCACTCCGATTTACCAGAAGCCCCAACCACAATTGAGGCAAAAAAGCCCAGATGGCGGAATCGGTAGACGCGCTGGTCTCAAACACCAGTGGAGCAATCCGTGCCGGTTCGATCCCGGCTCTGGGTACTTTATTGAAAGTCAATCACTTAGTAATCAAGTGGTTGGCTTTTTTGTTTGCCTCTTTTTGACGGTCTACTGACGGTTTTTTGATATAGGGCAACAAAAAACACTCACAAAGTTTTACCTCTGAGAGTGTCTAACGTTAAACATTTGTCATACTACTGCCAAATGTTAATGCAAATATACAAAATATTCTCGAATATCCAAAACCATCACCCTCAAATCACCTCCACCGAGACCGAGCAAAGAGTAATAATACCTCTAAAATCAGCAGAATCACCGCTAAATATAGGTAATTACCCACATTACACCCCTACCGAGACCCTCTACACCACCACGACTGCACCGAGACCAAAGGGGGTAGCCCCTATATAGATACTATTATACAAGCCTATATGGGACTTAGAAAAATTTTTTTTCAAGTTTTTGGGGTTACTTCTTTCCAAAGAGTAGACCTATCGCAAATAATATGGCAAATATGTATGTCATAGCTGTAATGTTATTGGTTTACAATCTTTTGTAAAGATATAAATAATATTCTACTTCACGGCAAATTATCTCATAAAAAAGAGCAGGAATAAACCTGCTCCTCGATATTACGCATAAAGTTGCGTGTTTAGTTACCCTCAGCCTCTTTAATCTTAGCTCGTCTGCGCTCCTCACGCTCTTGCATCTTGGCAGTATGCGCCTTTTCAGCTTCTTTGGTTAGCCGAGCAGATACAACGCTATCGCAAATACTTTCAAGCGTTGGAGCAGTCTCAAACTCATTCTTAAAATATCCCAGTGAGTGAACATCAAACACCTTGCAGAGGTCGAGATATTCAGTGAGAAATGCTTGTAGTCTGTGAGCTAATGCCAACTCATCGCCCTCGATGCTAACCCTATGGCTCTCTGTAATCTTCTCCACAACTTCTGCGGACAATACCCAGCTCTCTCTAAACCGCAATTTTCTTTACTCATTTTTTCTTTGTGTATTAAAGTTTCAATTAAGAGTAGAGGGTTGAGAGGAAAAAGGGTGACTTTTTCGTGAATATCAGATAATTTCACTACTTTTGTTATGAATTAAAATTAGGATAATATGCCGACAGAGAATACACGCATAGAATATAAGGAGATATTAACAAAGGATCTTGATCTTGAAAAAGAGGTGATAGCTTTTCTCAACTATAATGAGGGAGGAGTTATCTATATAGGCATCAATAAGCAAGGTGATGTAGTTGGAGTTGCGGATGTTGATAGCGATATGCTAAAGATTAAGGATCGGATTAAGCACAATATCTCACCCTCAGCTATGGGGCTATTCACTGTTGAAAGTGAAGAGCAGCAAGGTGAAAATATAATCAAAATCACTGTTGCAAGTGGTAGTGAGAAACCATATTTCAAATCGAAGTATGGGATGACACCTAAAGGCTCTTTCATTCGTGTTGGTACAGCATCTGAACCTATGGAGCAGAGTATGATTGACAACCTCTTCTCTCGTCGAGTTCGCAACTCAATAGGCAGAATAAAATCTAATAGACAAGATCTAACATTTGGACAGCTTAGAATTTACTATGACGAGATAGGTAAAACTCTGAACGATAATTTCAAGCGGAGTTTGGAGCTAATAACAGACGATGAAAAGTACAACTATGTAGCCTACCTTATGGCTGATGAGAATAATAACTCTGTTAAGGTGGCCAAATTCTTCTCATTGGATAAATTAGAGATTGAGGAGAGTAAGGAGTATGGTTACTGCTCGTTAATTAAGGTGGTTAATAGAGTATTAGAAAAGTTGGAGATAGAGAATAGCGTAACAACTACTATCACCTACCCAAACCGAATTGATGTGCCAAAATGGGACAACAAAGCTCTTCGAGAGGCTGTGATAAATGCCTTTGTGCATAATGACTACACCAACGAATTATCGCCAACCTTTGAGATATATCCAGACAGACTTGAAATCCGTAGTTTTGGCAGATTACCTGATACTATGAGCCGAGAGGAGTTTTTTACTGGAACATCTATGCCTAAGAACAAGGAGTTGATGCGCATATTCAACGATCTTAAGTTGGTTGAGTCGTTAGGTTATGGTATTCCACGCATTGTAGAGGCTTATGGGCGAGAGAGTTTCCACTTTTCAGACAACTTTATAAAGATGGTACTACCAGTTGCAGGTTATAGTACCCCCCAAGATACCCCCCAAGATACCCCCCAAGATACCCCTCAAGATACCCCTCAAGTTAAGGCTTTGATAAAGGTGCTGAATTATGAGATGAACAGAGATGAGATGCAAAAGTTGTTAGCAATATCAGATCGAAAATATTTTAGAGAAAAGTATCTGTCCCCTGCAATAGAGGGTGGGTATATCGAATTGACCATTCCCGATAAACCTACAAGCAAGTATCAAAAGTATCGACTGACAGAGAGAGGTAAAGGGTTGCAAAAGAAATCTTTGTAGATCAGAGCCTAACGCTGCTACTGGTAGCCTAAACAAACGGTCGCTATCTTTTTTACAAGATAACGACCGTTGGTTTTGAGAGGTAGCAATTAAGCACCACCGATTTGAATGTCAAACGGATTGAGGTCAAGTAGGCTAAGCACCCAACGCCTTGCCATATTGCTATGGTAGGTTTTCAGACACTCGCCCCCGAACCGTACTTACACCTCTCAGTGTATACGGCTCTCCACTAATACTATCA
>JBCQWR010000009.1:0-66198 GCA_047171945.1 Rikenellaceae bacterium
TTAACTTATAGAAAAAAAACCTTTTTTCTCCCCTAATCAGTATATGCAAATTTCACTAATGTGCTATGTTATAACGTTATACAGAATACCCTCCTGTATATATCAAAAAAGTGGCTGTCTTTGGTCATATAACCAGGTACTTTTTGCTGGAGATATTACATTTAGCCATTATAGCACAAATTGTGTAGAATTAAATCAAATTTCACAAAAGTTTTCACTAAATTTGCATAAATTATTTAATTATATATATGGCATCAAATGACTGGAAAGATAGGTTGGGTATGGTATACTCAACAGCAGCAGATTATCAATTTACAACAGCTGACGACTCAGTAGAGACACTCGAGGCATCGAAGCAAGATCTGAGAGTATGGCTTGATAAAAAGCATAGGGCTGGTAAAGTGGCTACAATTGTGAGAGGATTTGTGGGGTCGGATGACGACCTAAAGGATTTGGCTAAAGTGCTAAAAAGTAAATGTGGTGTTGGTGGTTCGGCTAAAGATGGCGAGATTATTATTCAAGGAGATCACCGTGATCGGGTAGTTGAAATCTTGACTAAGAGTGGGTATAAATCTAAAAAGGCGGGTGGTTGATATGAACTTTTTTTTGCGTGTTGTGTCGTTAGTGGTGGCATTTATATGTGTCGCACAATCTTCTGTTGCACAATACTATTCGTGGGGCACAGATCGCTCGTCACTTAAATGGAGTAGATTAGAGGGGCAGAAAGTCTCGATTATATATCCAGATACGGCTGATTTTACGGCTCGTCGCACTATGTACTATATTGATGCGGTGAAGAGTGATATCAGCTATGGTTTTAAATATGAGCCTCTCGAGGTGCCTTTTGTTATCCACCCAGAGAACTTCTACACTAATGGTATGGTAATGTGGGCTCCGTTGCGAGTTGAGTTCTTATCGACACCATCTATCGACAATTACTCAATGCCGTGGATCAAGCAATTGGTGGCTCATGAGTATCGACATACAGTCCAATACAACAACCTAAATCGTTCAACACTTAAAGTTTTGAGCTATGCTCTCGGGCAGCAGGGTGCGCTCGTATCATTACTTTTTCCGCCATTATATGCTCTCGAAGGAGATGCTGTAATTTTGGAGACTCAGAGCTCTACTTTTGGCCGAGGCCTTCAACCATCATTCGCCATGGGTTATCGAGCTATGGCCGATGAGTTGATGAATGAGCGAGATTATCTTAAGTGGAGATGTGGTTCATACCTTACATATATTCCAGATCATTATGTTATGGGTTACCAGATAATGACCTATGCCTATGATAAATATAATGAAAATATACTCGACAAAGCATTTGAGTACACCTCTCGCAATCCACAATTTATAGCACCATACTCCATTGCATTGAAGAAGTATTATGACACCTCAACTAAAGAGTTGCTCTACGAGACTTTTGAATCACTCAAAGAGTTGTGGGACTCTCTACCCGAGGTGGTAGAGACATCGCATAGGATTGGTGTTGTGGATTCTACTAACTATACAACATACTCTCATCCGATTGCGTTGTCAAATGGTGAGTTGTTGGTGCTAAAAAAAGATTACGAAGAGTCGTCACGATTTATGATTTTTGATACCAATAGCGGCTCGGAGAGTGTTGTGGCTCATATTGGATCTCTCTCAACTCGACCTGCATATGCCAATGGTAGAGTGTGGTGGACGGAGTATCGTCGCTCGCCTCTCTTTGCCGAGGATGTTAACTCTCAGCTATGCTATATGGATCTTGCGACAGGTCATCCCAAGAGCCTTAAAGAGTATAAAGATGCTCTCTATCCTACACCAATAGGTGATTCATCTGAGCATATTGCCTATGTTGAGTATAATCCCTCGGGGCAATATAGCGTTGTGGAGATTAAGGATGGGGTCGAGGTGAATCGTATTGCTATCACCTACCCCAATGAGGTGCACTCTATGGCCTGGGATAATCTCACAGAGTCGCTCTACATTATTGTTACTGGCGATGAAGGAATGTGGATTGAGCGTCAAGGTTTGAGCGGATTTGAACCATTGACCCAGGCGGCATATATCTCTATAAGTGACTTGAAGGCACGTGATGGAATTTTGTACTTTGGTTCTATTGCCTCGGGTCGTGATGAACTACACTCATTTGATATTAAAAGTGGAGTTGAACGCCAACTCTCGGAGTCTCGATATGGTGCCTTTCAAGCAGCAGTAGGTGATGAAGCCCTCTATATGACAACCTATGATAGATATGGATACCACATTGCAGAGCAACCCTTGGATTGTTTCGTAAAGGATGTGGGCTACTCTAATAAGCCCTTGAATTTGGTTAACTTCGATCCTGTGAAGTGGGATGTTGTCAATCTTGATAGTGTGAAGTTTGATCGAGTTGCGGTGGAGCATTCGCATAAAAAGTATAGGAGCTGTCGCTATTGTAAAGGTGGACACTTATTTAATATTCATAGTTGGGCGCCAGTTAGTTACAATCCGTTTAATATCCTCGGCGAGCAAACTCTTGACATTAGTCTTGGTGCAACTATTCTCTCGCAGAATCTTCTTTCGTCATGTGAAGGCTATCTCTCTTATGGATGGGATCGCAATTATGGATCAATACTCAAGGGCGGTATCTCATATAATGGACTGGGGGTGGTTCTTGATCTATCTACTACCTATGGCGGAGATCAGAATCTATATCTAATTAGCGAAGTTAATGAGCCTTTGAAGAGTTATCATGGAGTAAGTGTGTCGGCATCGTTACCTCTCTATTTCAATCGAGGCTATCATACTCGTGTTATCACTCCATATGTTGGGTGGAACTACTCCAATGGTATTGTCCCAACAGGGCTAAGTTATACCTATCTTCGTGATCCACTATCCAATGATATGCAGCTTAATATTAAATATACCGATACTAAAGAGGGGCTTAATAAATTCTCGGTTGGTTTAAGTTATTCTGATTATGTGCAGTCGGCAACACGAGATATTAATGTTCCAATGGGTTATTCGCTAAGTGCAGCTTTTGCAGCCGATCCCACTAACTCTGAATTCTCGGATCTTATATCTCTATATGGTAAGCTCTATACACCTGGTTTGGCTCAAAATAATTCGTTTACTATTGCTGCGGCCTATCAAAATGCGATTGGTGGATTTGAATTAGAGGGATACTACCCACTTAGTTATCTCTCGTCAGTTTTGGTGCCTACGGGTTTCACATATTTAGATATTACGAATAATAACTACTATGCAGCATCAGCTCAGTATAAATTTCCGATCTGCTATCCCGAGATTGGAGCTCTGTGGAACTTGTTGTATATTAAGCGGTTGTCGCTTGGGTTTGGGGCTGATTATGCTAAATTCGAGAATTATCAGTATCAAAATACAGAGCTCTACTCATATGGCGTTGATATGGCAATTGATCTTAATATTTTATCGATGACATCTGCCTCGACATCAAATGTCACACTTTCGCTATATAAACCAAAAGGTAGAAGTTTATATTTTCAATTCGGATTAGGATTGCCAATTAATTAATTTTTTGTAAATTTGTGCCATTATGAATAATAAAACGAAAGCTGTAAAGAGGGGCAAACTTATAGTGATACTACTGTGGGTTGTTATTTTTAGCCCATTTGTGTTGATATTAGCACTACTGATGATGACTGGAGCAGGACTCTTTGGTCGACTTCCTTCGTTTGTGGAGTTGGAGAATCCTAAAAGCAATTTGGCAACTGAGATTTATTCGGATACGGGTGAGGTTATTGGTACATTCTTTATCGAGAATCGCTCGTATATGCAATATGATGAATTATTTCCGCTTGATCCCGAGAATCATATTATGCTTGATGGGGTAGATGTACCTCCAGTTGTTGCAGCACTAATTGCAACAGAGGATGAGCGATTTACGCAGCATGGTGGTGTTGATATACCATCATTATTCCGTGTGGGAATCAAGACCATAGCTATGCAAAATCAATCACAGGGTGGAGGATCAACCATCACTCAACAGTTGGCCAAGAATCTTTTTCCCCGAGACACTGTTCGTAACCGTAGCAAGGTAGCACGCACCTCAAAGTTGGTTGTAACCAAATTCAAGGAGTGGATCACAGCAGTAAAGTTGGAGTACAACTACACCAAGGAGGAGATTGCTACAATGTACCTCAATACGGTGGCTTATGGTTCGAATGCCTATGGTATCAAATCTGCTTCCCAGACATTCTTCAATAAGATGCCCAATGAGCTCAAGGTTGAAGAGGCTGCTCTATTGGTGGGTGTTGTCAATGCGCCAACACGCTACTCACCTGTAAGCAACCCTCAAAACGCTCTTGTGCGACGCAACTTAGTTATTAGTCGGTTATCGAAAGCTGGTGCAATTAGTCGAGAGGCAGCCGATTCGCTTTCATCACTCCCAATAGATCTTGACTACAACCCTGTATCAAATAACTATGGTCAGGCGACATACTTTAGAGAGATGTTGCGTTTAACGATGAATGCAGAGCGCCCAAAACGCAGTCAATTCTACAACGATTGGGATTATGAGCAGGCTATCAAACAATATGACGAGAATCCAATCTATGGTTGGTGTAAGAAGAATATGAAGGCTGATGGTACTCCCTACAATATATATCGAGATGGATTGAAGATATATACAACCATAAATGCCGATATGCAGAGATATGCCGAGGAGATGGTGCAAAAACAGATGGAAAGCGTGATTCAACCAATGATGGATCAACAATATCGCACAACTCGTCAACTCTTTATAGATGCAAGTAAAAGCAGCGTTGAGAATATTATGAATAATGCTATTCGCTACTCTGAACGATACTATCAGATGTCTCGAGCTGGATTTAGTGCGGATGCTATTCTCAAAAGTTTTGACAAAGAGTGTAAGATGAAAGTCTTTACCTATAAAGGAGAACAAGATACACTTATGACACCACGAGATTCTATTCTACATCATAAGCGTATAATGCGTGCTGGTTTCGTTGCAATGGATCCACGTAATGGTAATGTCAAAGCATATGTCGGAGGAACCAACTTTAAGTACTTCAAGTATGACATGGCTAAGCAGGGAAAACGTCAAATAGGTTCAACAATTAAGCCATTTATATACACCTTTGCTATAGATCAACTTGGTCTGACTCCATGTACGCAAGTGCCTAATCTGCCAGTTACTATCGAAACTGCAACAGGTGCAGCGTGGTCACCAAAGGAGGCAGGCAATGTAGAGTATGATGGTGTTATGCATCCTTTGGCATGGGGTCTTGCTATGAGTCGTAATAACTATTCAGCCTCTATTATGAAGCAGGCTAAACAACCATCGGCCGTGGCTAATTTTATCCATAATTTAGGAATAAAGAGCTTCATAGATCCAGTACCAGCACTATGCCTTGGAACCTCGGAGTCTAATGTTTTTGAGATGGTTGGAGCATACTCAACTTTTGTTAATCAGGGAGTATATACAGATCCGATCTTTGTTACTCGAATTGAGGATCGTCAAGGCAATGTGATCTCTACATTCATCCCTCAATCGCAAGATGCAATCAGCGAGAAGACGGCATACACAATGTTGGGTATGTTGCAGGGTGTTGTCAAGGGTGGTACCGCTTCACGTCTTAATTGGGCATATAATATGTCTGATGTAGAGGTCGGAGGTAAAACAGGAACATCGCAGAAGAATCGTGATGCTTGGTTCATGTGTGTGACACCACGTTTAGTTGCTGGAGCATGGGTTGGTGGTGAGGATCAGTCGGTTCATCTTCTTTCACGAGGAGAGGGCTCAGTTATGGCTCTTCCAATTGTTGGTAGTTTCTTTGAGAAGGTATATAGCAATCCTAATTTAGATATTAGCCGCAATGATCGTTTTATTAGACCTGCGACAGCTGTAACCTATAATTGTAGTAAGCAACAAGATGATAATATCTCTGTTAATGAACAGCGTGAAGATGAGTTTTTTGAGTAGTAAATAATAATATTGAGAATGAAATTTGCAGTTGTTGGCGTCAGTGGCGCTGTGGGACAGGAGTTCCTAAAGATATTAGAGGAGCGTGAACTTCCAATCGACGAATTGGTACTATTTGGTTCGCCTCGTAGTGCGGGTTCGGTATATAAATTTCGTGGTGAGGAGCTCACAGTGAAGCTTCTTCAACATAATGATGACTTTAAAGGCGTTGATATAGCGCTTGTTTCTGCGGGTGGAGCAGCCTCCAAGGAGTATGCCGAAACGATCACTAAGTTTGGAGCAACTATGATCGATAATTCGAGTGCCTTCCGTATGGATGACGATGTGCCATTGGTTGTGCCCGAGGTTAATCCTCGTGATGCACTCAATGCACCACGTAATATTATAGCTAATCCAAATTGTACAACCATCCAAATGGTTGTAGCATTAAATGCCATCGAATCAATCTCACATATAAAGCGAGTGAGAGTATCTACATATCAATCAGCAAGTGGCGCTGGCGCTGCGGCGATGGATGAATTGGTTGAGCAGTATACTCAGCTAACTAAAGGTGAGGAGCCTACAGTAGATAAATTTGCATTCCAATTGGCATACAATATTATACCTCAAGTTGATGTTTTTGCCGATAACGACTATACTAAAGAGGAGATGAAGATGTTTAATGAGACACGTAAGATCATGCACTCTGACATTATGGTGTCGGCTACATGTGTTCGTGTTCCTGTTATGCGTGCTCACTCCGAGAGTGTTTGGTTGGAGACTGAGAATCCTGTAACTCCTGCTCAGGCTCGTGAGGCATTTGCAACGGCTGAGGGTGTTGTGCTTATGGACGAACCACGTGAAAAGGTATACCCAATGCCTCTATTTATTGCAGGTAAAGATCCAGTATATGTGGGGCGTATCCGTGAGGATATTAGCTCTGAGAATGGCCTGACGTTCTGGTGTGTAGCAGATCAGATTAAAAAAGGTGCAGCCCTTAATGCTGTGCAAATTGCTGAATGGCTCATAAAAAACAGATAATATAATTTACATCCCTATTACGATCAAATAGGGATGAAATTTTAGCAATAATAGAGATCCCTGCTGAGTCTAATTTGACACATGCAGGGATCTCTATTATTATGTTGTTACACTGTAGATTAGTACTCCTCTTCATTGAAGAAGAAGTCATCTTTGGTAGGGTAGTCGGGCCAAATATCTTCAATTGACTCATATACCTCTCCCTCATCTTCAATCTCTTGAAGATTTTCTAATACTTCGAGTGGCGAGCCCGAACGAACAGCATAGTCGATTAATTCTTCTCTTGTTGCTGGCCATGGTGCATCCTCTAATTTTGACGCAAGTTCAAGTGTCCAATACATAGTAGTTTGATATTTAAAATTATAATTATTGACAAATTTCTCGCAAATATAGAAATAATATTGATAAATACAACTATATTAATAAAAAATTAATGGCTAAAATATGATATAATCATCACCTCTATGGTCGCCATAGGATCTCATCAACCTCAAGTAGGGTAGTTGTAAGTCTACCCAAGAGATATAAGTAATCCGAGAGTCGATTGAGATACTTTATTACCATCTCGTCAATTTCAAATTGATCTGCTACACTGATACTACGGCGTTCAGCTCTACGGCAGATTGTCCGACATACGTGACATAGCGACACCGATTGGTGACCACCAGGAATAGTAAAGGTGGTAATTGCCGCAACTCGAGATTGCATATCATCAATCCCTCGCTCAAGTTGATCAATTGCCTCTTGGCCAATCTTAGGAAGTTCAAAATCTATATTGTCACCTGCTGCAAGATGAGCCTCTAAATTCATTAACATTGAATTTATAGAATATAACTCTTCGGCACACTCTGCTGTAGCCTCATGCGCCTTAAGATTATCACCAAGAAGACCTATAAAGGCCGAAAGCTCGTCGACCGTGCCATATGCCTCCACACGAATATCACTCTTTGGAACTCTTGTTCCTCCTATTAACGCCGTGGTACCTCTATCCCCCGACTTTGTATATACTTTCATAACTTGAAGTGTTGTTTTGGAAGGTGATTATTTAATATAACTAAATAATTTAATCTATCTATCGTAGTGCTTCGATGATACTTAACAATAGTTTCACAGAGCTGTACACGCTTATTTGAAGCCAATATCACAACTGTGGCACCCTGCTTAGAGGCTCTGCGAATAAGTTCTTGAAGTGTATGATCATCCATCTGATGAGTGCATATAGCAACATCGTTACTCTCCGAAAGACGATCAATATCAAAATTGTAATAACCACAATGAGAGACCAAATTTGAAATTTCAATAGAACTTCGTCTATCACAGCCGTATCGATTAAGAGCCTCGAAAAGGGGCGCAGCATCTCCATGAAGCCTACGAGACATCAAAACATTACGGACAATAGAGTATACATATGGTGAGTGTACGCCATGTCCACGAAAGTGACGAAGGCGAGAAAGGTGGTTAGAAAATCTACCACCTCGACTCTTTAAATATTTTGCTACACTCAACATGCGCACCAACTCTATTTCTTTAGCATACCTGCCAACTTGCCAGTTGAGAATGCTATTTGAAGATTATAACCTCCAGTATCTGCATCCAAATCAAGAATCTCGCCAGCAAAGTATAAGTTCTTAATTATCTTAGATTCCATCGTCTCGGGATTCACCTCGCTGCAATTTACACCTCCTGCAGTCACAATTGCTTGAGTGAACGGAGCATAGTCGGTAATCTGGAAAGTATATCCCTTGAGTACACCTATTAGGTCATTTATATTTTGTTCCGTTAACTTGCTGATATATATTCTCGAGTGAAGACCTATCTCCTCACAAACGGGTATAATTAAAGGTTTTGGTAGCAGCTTCCATAGAAGCTCCGAGAACTGCTCTGTTGGTTCCAGCTCGGCAATTTCTCTATCTATACGATCTTTGAGCATCTCGGGGGCGAGAGCGCTCTTTAGGTCCAAAACCAACTTCACATCCTTACCATCGATAATAGCATCGACTGCCGTTCGACTCAATCTAAGTGCTATGGCACCCTCGATGCCACGATCCGAGAAACTAACCTCGCCAAACTCTTCACGTACCATCTCGCAATCAACCCACAACTGCGCATTAGTATTGCGAAGGAATATTCCCGATAGACGTTCCATCTGAGGATGGTTCGAGATTAGTGGTGTTAGCGACGGACGCAATGGTTCAATCGAATGACCCAAATCTGCGGCAAATCCATATCCATCACCTGTGGATCCCGTAGCAGGGTAGGAGACACCTCCCGTAGCCAAAATAACTTCGGTGCACTCCTCCTTACGTTCAAAACCTCGTTTATTGATATATGTAACACCATAAACCTTGTTAGCAACTGCAATAATCGAAGTTACATTAATATTGTATACTATCTTTACATGATTATCAACACAATAGTCAAGTAGAGCTGTGGCCACATCCCACGCCTTGCCACTCTTCGGAAAGACTCTTTCGCCTCGCTCAGTCTCCAATTTACAACCCAATTTATCAAAAAAACGAATTGTTGACCGATTGGTGAATGTCTCGAATGCAGGTGCAAAGAATTCAGCATTAGTGCGGATATGCTCGGCAAACTCCTCCACTGGTCGAGCATTGGTAACATTACAACGACCCTTACCTGATATTCTCACCTTACGGCCAGACTTCTCCATCTTCTCCATCAATAGGACTCGTTTGCCGCTCTTGGCTGCAGTTCCCGCAGCCATCATTCCCGCAGCACCAGCTCCAATTACGATCACATCGTACCTATTTTCTAATAGTTCATCTTGAACTGTCTCTTGTTGTATATCTTCCATAATGGCACAAAGATACAAAAAACAATCTGCATTTATGGGCTATTCGATGAATTATTTACTACCTTTGCTCACTGAAACTACAAAGATCGTAATAATGATAAAAGGAGCGACCATAATAATGCTTTTCTACTTTTTGGGTAGCATATTGAGCTGGATTATCGGAGGCATATTGCCTGGAAGCGTATGTGGTATGCTTCTCTTATTTATGTCTCTTTTAGCTAAAATAGTTAAAGCCGAGGATGTTAAAGGTACAGTAAAGCTTATCACGAGCAACATGGCGCTATTTTTCATTCCTGTTAGTGTCGGTATAATTGCTGCACTTGATTTGGTGAGCACAAATATACTTATATTTCTAATAGTACCTATCACAACAACTGTGATGGTTATTATAACTGTTGGAATCATTCAACAATATTTAGAAAAATTGAGAGATAAGAATCAAAATTAACGACAAGCTACCATGACTGAAATCATAAACTCGCCAATATTCATAATCCTACTGGTATTATTAAGCTATCTGATTGGATGTTATTGTATAGCCAAGACAAGGATATCTATCTGTAATCCAATACTTATTGCTGTCTTAATTATTATTGGCGTAATAAAGCTCTTTGATATTGAGTATAATACCTTCAAGGAAGGTAGCGCAATTATTGACTTCATGTTGGGTCCATCTGTTGTAGCCTTGGGTTATCTACTATATGAACAACGCAAAATATTACAAAAGCAACTCTTATCTCTCGTCACCTCAATCACGATTGGTGCTGCAGTGGGTATTGGCGGCGTTATTCTCTTATGTAGACTTATTGGCTGCGATGACATCATTACACTTTCAATGCAACCAAAGTCTGTAACTGCACCTATTGCTCTAAGCATCTGCGAGCGCTCGGGAGGCATCGGCTCGCTCACTGCTGTGTCGGTCGTCATAAGTGGAATCATGGGGTCAATAATTGGACCATGGCTACTTAGAATGGTCGGGGTCAAAAGTCGTAGCGCTATAGGACTTGCAATGGGCGCTGCAGCTCATGGCGTTGGCACAGCTAAGGCGCTCGAAATTGGAGCAACCGAAGGGGCTGTAAGTGGCCTGGCAATTGGACTTATGGGTATCGCCACCTCTATATTGATACCTATCTTCGAGCTGATATTTTATTAATTTTAGGAACTTTCACTTGGCAAAACCCCAACTTTTGCCTATCTTTACATCGCAAAGGTTAAATTATAAATATGAAAAATTATCTTCTAAGGTGGCTACGTCACTACATATCACCAGCATTTGTAGTTATGCTAACTGCTTCATTTATATTATGGTATATAGCGAAACTTAGCTATACATATACTACCGAACTTGGAGTGAATGTTAAAGTTGGTGAAACCAAATTTGAAGTAAAGTGCGTAATCGAAGGTGTTGGTACCAACCTCTTTGGCTACAGACTCTACAAAGGCGGTAAGATTTCAATACCTCTTTCAGAGCTGCAATACCAACGTTCAACATCCCATGAAAATTATGGTGTAATTGTAATTGAGCCTCAATCCCTTCAAAATGCTATTTCTGTGCGATATAGCGACATAAAAGTGGTGTCTGTTGGCGCTATCCCACAATTGGATATTCCAGTAGATTTAGAGCAAAAACTTCTCAATAAATAAAGTATGTTAAAAGTTGGCATTACAGGAGGAATAGGTAGCGGCAAATCAACACTATGTAGTTTATTTAAAGATTTAGGTATAGCTATATATAATTCTGATAGTCAAGCTAAAAGATTGATGAGCGAGGATGCAGAACTACGAAGAGAGATAATAGATAACTTTGGACCTGATAGTTATATCGAAGGGCAACTAAATCGTCACTATCTTGCAGCCAAAGTATTCTCCAATAGTGATAGCCTGTCAAAACTCAATTCGCTCGTCCATCCTCGAGTGAAAGATGACTTTGAGAAGTGGTGTCATCTCCAAGACTCCCCCTATGTGATATTGGAATGTGCGATACTTTTTGAAGGCGATTTTGACAAATATGTAGATCGCACATTATGCGTATTATCACCTAAACAGCTGAGAGTTGAGAGGATTATATCACGTGATAATTTAACTTCAGAGGAGATCAATAATAGAATTGCAGCTCAGTTAGCAGACGAAAAAATTAATGCACTATCTGACTTTTGTGTTGTCAATATAGATATAGAGGATTTAGAGAATGCGGCAACAATTTTTGACAAGAGATTTAGGCATGAAGCAGAGTGTATTTAATATAGATTTTCATCAACCGCAGGTGATGGCAATACTCAATGTGACCCCCGATTCATTTTATAGTGGAGGCAGAACATTTTTCACAAGTGAGATTGAGGCTCGAGTTAAAACTATTATCAATGATGGGGCCTCAATTATAGATGTAGGTGGATACTCTTCAAGGCCTGGAGCTGAGCATATTAGTGTAGAAGAAGAGTGGAGTCGGATAGAGCGTGGGATAGAAGCAATTCGTCTTATTTCGTCATCAATTGCTATCTCTATCGATACATTTAGGTCTGAAGTTATTGAACGAGCAATTAATAAATTTGGAGCTATAATCATCAACGATATCACAGCAGGTGAATATGATCCACAAATAATAAACTTAGCCGCAAAGCATAACATGCCATACATAGCTATGCACATGAGAGGTACCCCTCAAACAATGCAAGAGCATGCCAAATATGACGATGTTGTTATGGAAATAGTTCAGTACTTCAAAAGTAAAACCTTAAAATTGAGGGAGTTAGGCTTGAGTGAAATCATTATCGATCCTGGTTTTGGTTTCGCTAAAACTCTCGATCAAAACTATGCACTCATGTCGGGCATAGAGTGTTTGTGTAGCTTAGGATACCCTGTGCTCTCTGGAGTATCACGGAAATCGATGATTTACAAACTTCTTGACTGCAGCCCAAGTGAAGCTCTCGCAGGAACAATCGCCCTCAATTGGGAGTCTCTACGAGGTGGCGCATCTATTCTAAGGGTGCACGATGTTAAAGAAGCAGTCGATGTGGTAAAGATTTTCTCTAAATATAAGAGTCAAATATTATGATAAAAGCATCTAACATAAGAAAAAACTTTGGTGAACTTGAAGTCCTAAAGGGGGTGTCGCTTCATGTAAATAGAGGTGAAGTGATATCAATTACTGGTTCAAGTGGTGCAGGTAAAACCACTTTATTACAGATAATTAGCACCTTGTCGTCGGCTAACTCGGGGGAGTTGTTAATTGACGGGGAGCATCCATCTACATTTGATGATAAAAGGTTATCTTCATTTCGAAATAATAAAATTGGATTTGTCTTTCAATTTCATAATTTACTTCCCGAATTCACCGCATTAGAGAATGTTATGATTCCTGGATTAATTGGGAATAGAGACAAGACAGAGGTTGAAAATCGAGCAATAGAATTGCTGGAACTAATGGGGCTCTCAGAGCGTCACAACCACAAGCCAAACCAGCTGTCTGGAGGTGAGCAGCAACGAGTTGCAATTGCTCGAGCTATAGTAAACTCGCCAGCAATTCTGTTTGCAGATGAGCCATCGGGCAACCTTGACTCATCCACTAAAGAAGAGATTCATAAGTTGTTTTTCAAGCTGCGAGATGAATTTAACATTACAGTTGTGGTTGTTACTCATGACGAAGAATTAGCCAAAATGGCAGATCGAAAAATAGTAATGAAAGATGGTGTAATAATCTAACTATGAATAATTTAACAGATATAGAGACTAGAGAGTTATTAGACCATCTTTGTGAGAGATTCAACCATGAGGAGTTCATCGAACACGATCCCATTTCAATTCCCCGCCGCTTTAGTTCGCCCGAAGATATTGAGATCGCTGGACTCTTTGCCTCGACCATAGCCTGGGGTAACAGAAAAGCAATCGTAAAGAGCGCTGGTAGGATGATGGAGTTTATGGATAATGCACCTTACGACTTTGTTCTAAATGCAACAGGTCGTGATCTATACTCATTGCAGGGATATGTCCATCGTACTTTTAATGGTATTGATCTAATGGATTTTGTTGTTGCAACTCGCTCTATTTGTGAGGAGTATGGGTCGTTAGGTAAATTAGTTGTTGAGTTATATAACCAAAGCCAATCAATTCCAAAGGTATTGTCCAATTTTCGTTCTCGATTCCTACAAAGTGAGCATCATCCTCACTGCGAGAAACATATCTCATCTATCGACAAAGGGGCTGCATGCAAACGTCTTAACATGTATCTACGTTGGATGGTGCGCCACGATAATAATGGGGTTGACTTTGGTCTATGGCGTGAGATCCCCATGTCTGCACTATATCTACCACTCGATGTTCACTCAGGCAATGTCGCTCGTACCTTAGGCATACTTACAAGAAAACAGAGCGACTGGAAAGCTGTATCTGAGGCAACCACAACTTTAAGAAATTTTGATTGCGAAGATCCTATACGCTATGACTTTGCTCTCTTTGGCGCAGGAATTGAAGGAGTTTTAGGCGATTATCTAAAGGGGACTTCTAATAATTCCCCAAAATACTTTTCCGCCACTATTCACCCCTTTCGCTCTTAGTCAAAATCGGTGGTAGGGGGCACTACAACCCACTTTGCCTAAAAGCAAAATGGATAAATATTAACGAAAAACTAAAATCGGGGAATTATTAGAAGTCCCCTAAAGTAATATTCATGTTTAGATTTAAAGAGTTTACAGTCCAACAGGATAAAACAGCAATGAAAGTTGGCACCGATGGGGTGATACTTGGTGCATGGGTTACAATAGAGCCCGAAGAGTTGCATGCGCTCGACATTGGTTGCGGCACTGCACTTATTGCATTGATGTTAGCCCAGCGATCTACAGCTACCATCGACGCTGTAGAGATAGACCAAAATAGTGCAGAACAAGCTGCAGAAAATATTAAGAACTCAAAGTGGTGTAAACAAATTAATATTCATAATATTGACATCAATAACTTCAACCAAAAGATTAAATACACTACAATCGTTTGCAACCCTCCATTTTTCAATGATTCATTACCCTCACCCGACAAAGGTAGAACCACGGCTCGACATACAGTTAGCCTATCTTATGCAAATTTGATTAAAGTTGTTAAAAATCTACTCGATGCAAATGGTCGCTTCTCACTTATTCTTCCAACTAATGAGTCTCGCCATTTTGAAGAGTTAGCCAGCGGGCTCCTTTATCCATATCGTCGTTGCGAGGTTCGTGGTAAGGTTGGTGCCCCAATCAAGCGAATAATGAGTGAGTATCGATTGACTCCAACAACACAAGTTGAAGTGAGTGAGATATCCATTAGAGAGGCTATAGGTAATGATTTTACACAAGAGTATAGAGATATTACGGCCGATTTCTATCTAAAATTTTGAGTTACCAATAATTATTGCTATTTTTACCAATAAATAAATATACACACATCAACTATGAAAAAATACCTTTATACTCTAACTCTTCTAACAATGGCTCTTAGTGCATCAGCGCAAGAGTATCAAAGTAAGCAAATAGGCATAATCCAAGAGAATGGAAGTTATATTTTATCATATCCATTGACTACTATTTCAGTTGAATTATTAGTTGAGTCAGAAGTTGTAACACCTGGAATATATGCACGTTATGCTCAAAAGTATTTAAGCATGAGGGCACCTCTCATCGCCCAAACAAACTATCGCATAGTGGATGCATCAATCAATGCTTTAGATGGTCTCCTTGTTAATGATATGCAGGCTGCTCCCTCAATTAGAGAGTACTCGTCACTCCCTGTAGATCAATACAGCTCCGAGGTTTTAGCAACAGAGAATGCTGCCAGAGATGCTGCAACTGCAATATTTACAATCCGCAGACAACGTCGTGATATAATTAATGGAGAGGCAGGCGAAGGTTACTTCGGCGCTGGTCTCAGCAACGCTATTGAGGCTCTCGACAAAATGGAGCAAGAGTACATTGAGTTATTTATGGGTACTCGCACTATTTCACAAAGCATTAAAACATACACATTTACTCCTACAAAGGATCTACAACGCTTTGTAATCGCTCGATTTGACACCAAAGATGGAGTTCTTCCATCCACAGATCTGATTGGAGCACCCATCTACATACAATTTACACCACAAACACTGCCCAATACCTCAGCCATTGAGGCAACCAAGAATAGTGCTACTAACATCAATATTAGAGTAGCGGCACCAACACAATGTGCACTATATAATGATTATCAGATAGTAACTTCCACAGTTTTACCAATTTATGAATTTGGTAAAACTATCCAGATCGAAAACCCTAAGCGATAAATATTTCAAATGAACTATACATCAAGATTCTCCAAACTATTAGGAGAGTGTAGGCGTCAGATGAATGGTGCTGTTGTGGGGTCAATGCGCTACTATGGAGGTGATTATGGTCTAAATTATGGCGTTAGCCTCCCAACACTTCGAACTTTGGCTACGAGTGAGGGTTCAGATCATGGGTATGCAAGATACCTCTATCAACAACAGGTGCGTGAAATTAGGCTGATATCGCTACATGTAGCCCAAGCAGAACTCATTACACTCTCAGAGATGGAGTTTTGGGCAAAAGGTATAATTAATTCCGAGATGGCAGAAGAGGCTGCATTTGCTCTGTTTCAACATGTTAAAGATGTTGAAATATGGTTAAACTCCGACAATGAATTGCTAATATACACTGCTCTATTATCAATTGCAAAGAGTCGTAGCTGCAACCTTTTTGAGATCTTAGATAGAGTAGCATTGGCCATAGAGAAGGAAACCATGCTCCTTGCTACGGCATCGACTACACTCTTGGAAAGCTACTACAAAGAACCTCACAATAGAGAGATAATTGATAAATTCATCTTAGAGAACAACACTCAAGCATATGACAGGGTGAGTGAAGAGTTAGAATGGCGATGTGAAATATATCGATAATCAGCGAAATAATAGAATAGAATGAGTATATTATCCATAAATCTCTATCCAACTCATTTGATTCATTGCAATTAAAGATAGCTCTTTCTCAATGTAATTAATTGTACGCAACAAGCCCTCCTTAAGAGGCGTCGAGGCTTCCCACTTCAACTCATTTTGAGCAGTTTTAAGGTGTGGAATTTTATATCGGGGCTCATCTGCTCTTGCAGATATATGATATATATTTGACTTACTACCAGTCAACGTTATGATCATCTCGGCTAACTCCCTTATTGTTATTTGATTGGGGGATCCCAAATCGGCTATAATAATTCTCTCATGTGTATGGGTTCTCATCATACGGATTAGACCATCTACAATATCTTCCACCCAGCAAAATGTACGCACCTGCTCGCCATTTCCATATATTGCAATATCATGATTATGAAGAGCCTCTACTATCATCTTGCCAATCACATGTTGATCACGTAAACCACTGTTAGCACCATAAGTAGAAAAGATACGTGCTACCCTAAGATCAATATTATAATGTGCTTGATGCGCACGGTGAAGAGACTCGCCAAAGCGCTTTGCCTCAGCCAAGAAGAAACGATCTGATTGATACTCCACATCGAGGCGATCGAAATTATAGACATCATCCGAAGATGCATAAAGCACTTTCGTATCATTACCAATGGTATTATTCAAGGAGTTTATTATACCCATTGATGTAAGCTTCATTTGATCAATATAGTCAAACTCATTACCAAACTCTATAGGGGATGTTAGGTTGTATAGTTCATCACATCCTATCTCATAAGGTATTGTAATATCATGTTTTATATAGTGAAATCGATCCCTATTCTCAATACTACGCAAAATAGGGGACTCTCGGCGTCCTCGTTTATCTATTACCACTACGTCATACCCATCCTTGAGGAGTCTGACACTAAGGTGAGAGCCTATTAATCCTGCTCCACCCAATACAATTGCACGTTTGCTCATATACTTTTGTTTTAGATAAAATATAGAAGCAAAATATATGCCTAAAATATTTAAAGCGATTTTTATCTACACTCGAGAATAATCAAGATAGCCGCCACCAATAACTCTGTCACCACGATAAAATACTACTGGCTGACCTGCGGCACATGCCCAAGCTGGGGAAGATAGACGAACTTTAAATCCGTCAGTTATAGGCTCAACAGATGTTGCATAACCGTCGGGGTTGCGACCTATTCCTCGCACCATAACCGAAATGTCATTCGAAGTTAGGAGCTCTTCCTCATCAACAATATTACACTCCCTCACATAAAGATATGAGTGATAGAGATCTTTATCTTCACCTATTATCAGTCTATTATACATTGCATCAACACCCACAACAACAGATCCAGATGGAATCCCCTCACCTCGTTTTTGACCAACAGTATAATAGGCCAACCCCTTATGCTGTGCCACCACCTTTCCATCAACTGTAATGATGTCACCCGCAGTGATTCTATCGTCACGCAACGCTCGAATATAATCACCATATCGCACTCCACGCAGGAAACATACTCCCATACTCTCTTTTCGCTTTTCGCTATTAATATGCTCTTTTATCACATCGGCCATAGGGGTTATTGCTCGATTTAGAATCTCTTGGCTCAATCCCCATAGGTAGTAGCTTTGATCCTTACGACTATCTGCGGCACGAGCTACATATAGCTTTCCATTATATTTTTCTATTCGAAAGTAGTGTCCCGTGGCAATATGATATATATTATTTGCTGTAGCATACTCCAAAAGCAACCTCCATTTTATCATCGGGTTACAACGAGTACATGGTGCTGGAGTGCGACCTTTGACATACTCCGAGATGAAATAATCCTTAATCTCTTGTCGAAATAACTTTTCGCAGTTGACTACCGAAAATTCAATCCCAGCAAGTGAAGCTGCATTGCGAGCTCCCTCCACAAGCAGATCATCACCGCACATATCAAGCGTAAGCGCAACCACACTAAAGCCCTGTTTCTGCAATAAAG
Source organism: Rikenellaceae bacterium (assembly GCA_047171945.1). GTDB lineage: Bacteria > Bacteroidota > Bacteroidia > Bacteroidales > Rikenellaceae > Alistipes. The sequence goes on from JBCQWR010000009.1 coordinate 18,705, forward strand.
CTACAGCGGCAGTGCTATCAACACCACCGCTATAACCCAATATGACCTTTCTATGACCCATACTATAATCCAAATATCTCAACTTCTTTACTATCCCAATTCTCCAAAAGGGTATTGAGTTCCTTAAAAAAATTATCATTATGATAGTTAACAACTTTGTAGAACTCGGCGGTAGTAAATAGCTTCTGCGCAAATAATGCCTTGATATTTACCTGTGCCACATCCCTAAAGTCATCAATGGTATACTCCTCTCGCTCCACACTTCTCCGATCACCGAGTACCATGAGTTCGCTAAGTTGCTCATCACTAACCTCAAACCCATTATTAAAACTCTCAAAAGTAGGGTAGCGAGCAATAAGTTCTGCCCTATGATGATCGAGATAGTCAATAACGAATTCATTGACAACACTCTTTCTAATGAGTGATATATAGTATGGTGAGATGGTTGTCGTATCTCGTTCAACAATAATATCTGGCATAATTCCACCGCCGCCATATACCTCTCGACCTAACCTTAGCGTGTGATAGACAGGCCTATCTGCTACACTATCCATCACAACACTATCCTCATTACTATATCGAGCAATATGACGCTCATAATAACTATCCTTATCACCCTCTGTATATGGGCGCTGAATAACTCGACCTGTAGGTGTGTGGTATCGAGCTACTGTTATTCGAGCCGTAGAACCATCTAACAGCTGAAATTGTCGTTGCACAAGGCCCTTGCCGAAACTTGGACGACCTAAAATCACAGCTCTATCCCAATCTTGGAGTGCACCTGCAACGATCTCACTTGCTGAGGCTGAATCCTCATCTATCATCACCACCACATTACCTCCTTGATATTGCCCCTCCGAGTATGCATTTATAACCGTTGGCTCTTCATGACGCCCCTCAGTTGAGACAATCAAAGCCCCTCGAGGCAAGAAGAAATTAGCCAAATCTATCGCTTGCCCCAACAATCCTCCACCGTTGCCACGTAAATCAAGCACCAAAGTTTCGAGAGGCGCTAACTCACGATAGGCATCATAAAACTCCGAAAATGTTGTCTGGCCAAAACGATTTACCTTAATGTAACCCACGGTGTCATTTAACATATAGGCAGCGTCCACAGTATTTATTGGAATATTATCACGTTCTATAATAAAATCGAGAGTCCCATCCTCGCCGTGACGAACAACCTCTATCGCAACCTTAGAGCCCCTAACACCTCTTAAGTATGTTGGCACCTTAGCTTGAGTTATGCCTATAACACTCTCGCCATCAACAGCAATAATTCGATCGTTGGGCATAACTCCCACGCTTTCAGCAGGTGCGCCAACAATAGTATTTACAACGATCACTGTATCTTTTAAGATATTGAATTCTACACCAATACCACTGAATTCACCTTCAAAACTTTCGTTGACACTCTTCATCTCTTCAGCATCAATATATGCCGAGTGGGGATCCAATTCGAGTAACATCTCGACAATAGCCTTCTCAACGAGAGGAGCCATATCTATCTCTTCGACATAGCTCCCATTGAGATAACTATAAAATTGGTTAAACTTACGCAATTGTGTCATTGCATCATTATCCTTTTGTGGCGACTTAGCCGATAGGGTAGTCGCCACAAAGAGGATAGATAAAAATAGTATAAGTGATCTTCTCATTACTCTATAAAGAGATCTTTAAGTGTGTCAAAGGTGACGCTCTGCTGCTCTCCAGTGGTCATATTCTTGACTGTGGCCTTTTGCTGCTCAATCTCTTGGCTGCCGATAATCACTACAAAAGGTATACCACGACGGTTGGCATGCTCCATCTGCTTCTTCATCTTCGCAGCATCGGGATATATCTCAGCCGCTACGCCATTGTTACGAATATCTTTGAGAAGTGGAAGGATAACATCCTGCTCACAAGCTCCAAGATTGACAAAGAGCACCTTGGTTGAGAAGTTCACCTCCGAGGGGAAAAGGTCGAGACCAACCATTACATCATATATACGGTCGGCGCCAAACGAGATACCCACACCCGACATGTCGGGCATACCAAAGATTCCTGTAAGATCGTCATAACGACCACCACCGCAGATTGATCCAATAGCAAAGTCGTTTGCCTTGACCTCGAAGATCGCACCAGTGTAGTAGTTGAGTCCTCGAGCCAACGAAAGATCAATTTCGATGGGTAGCTCTGTGCCCAACTTAGTAGTGTGATCTACAATTGTCTGTAACTCATCGACACCCAAAAGGCCTACTTCTGAACCTGTGATAGCACCTTGCAACTGATTGATCTTCTCCTGATTTGAGCCGCTTAGCTCAAGTATTGGTTGAAGCTTAGCAATTGCCTCATCTTCGATTCCTCTCGCCGCAAGTTCCTCTTTCACCTTATCCAAACCAATCTTATCGAGCTTATCTATTGCGATGGTAATATCCATCATCTTGTCGGCATGGCCAATTGTCTCGGCGATACCGTAGAGTACCTTGCGGTTGTTGATTTTGAGGGTCACATTGATTTTAAGAGCCGCAAATACTCGCTCCACAATCTCAATGAGCTCCACCTCGTTGAGCAACGAGCGAGAGCCAATCATATCGACATCACACTGATAAAACTCACGGTAACGCCCCTTTTGAGGACGATCGGCACGCCACACTGGCTGAATCTGGTAGCGCTTAAATGGGAATACAATATCGTTTTGGTGCTGCACAACGTAGCGGGCGAATGGCACTGTAAGGTCGTAACGAAGACCCTTTTCGCAGATCTTAGATGCTACTTTAAGCTCGTCACGACTCATCTCCTTGGCATAATCACCCGAGTTGAGCACCTTGAAGAGTAGCTTGTCGCCCTCCTCGCCATACTTACCCATAAGCGACGAGAGGTTCTCCATCGACGGAGTCTCAAGTGGCGCAAAGCCAAATAGGCGGAATACGCCACGGATAGTATCAAAAATATATTGACGACGCATCATCTCGGCAGGGCCGAAGTCACGTGTACCTTTCGGAATTGATGGTTTTTGGATTGCCATAGTTTTACTCTACTAATTTTTTATACTTAACTCGCTTAGGTGTCGTATCACCTCCTTGGGCCTTCTTCCACGCCTCAAACTCACTGTATGTTCCTTGGTATGAGACAATTGTTGAATCACCCTCAAACGAGATAATGTGGGTTGCAATACGATCCAAGAACCAACGGTCGTGCGAGATAACCACAGCGCAACCAGCAAAGTTCTGGAGACCCTCCTCCAATGCACGAAGCGTATTTACATCAATATCATTGGTTGGCTCATCGAGCAAAAGCACATTCCCCTCCTCTTTGAGAGCCAATGCCAAGTGGAGTCGATTTCGCTCACCACCCGACAAAATGCCGCACTTCTTCTCTTGATCGGCACCCGAGAAGTTGAATCGAGCAACATAAGCACGAGCTGGAACCTGACGATTGCCAAGTGTCACAAAGTCGCTATTCTGAGAGATTACCTCGTAGACGCTCTTGTCGGGATCAATCGACTTGTGCTGCTGGTCAACGTATGCCAACTTAACGGTTTTTCCAACTGTAAATGTTCCTGCATTGGGCTCTTCAAGACCCATAATCATACGGAATAGGGTAGTCTTACCTGTACCATTAGGACCGATCACACCTACGATTCCTGCGGGTGGTAAACTAAAGTTAAGATCCTCATATAGAATACGATCGCCATAACCTTTCGACACACCATTGGCCTCGATTACCACATCACCCAAGCGAGGTCCGTTGGGGATAAAGATCTCCAACTTCTCCTCCTTATCTTTGGTATCCTCGCTCATCATCTGGTCGTAGGCCGAAAGACGAGCTTTGCTCTTGGCGTGACGGCCAGCAGGCGACATACGCACCCACTCCAACTCTCGCTCCAGGGTCTTGCGACGCTTGCTCTCCTGCTTCTCCTCCATCGCCATGCGGGTTGTCTTTTGGTCGAGCCAACCTGTGTAGTTGCCCTTCCAAGGAATACCCTCACCACGGTCGAGCTCCAAGATCCATCCTGCAACATTGTCGAGGAAGTAACGGTCGTGGGTCACAGCGATAACTGTTCCCTTATATTGTTGAAGGTGTTGCTCCAACCAATCAATAGACTCAGCATCAAGGTGGTTGGTAGGCTCATCGAGCAGCAACACATCGGGATTTTGAAGCAATAATCGGCAAAGAGCCACACGACGGCGTTCACCACCCGACAACACTGCAATGCTCTGGTCGGGCTCAGGACAACGTAACGCATCCATAGCACGCTCCAACACACTATCGAGCTCCCAGCCATTGACATGGTCAATCTGCTCGTAGAGTTCGCCTTGACGATCAATGAGTTTAGCCATTGCGTCATCATCCATTGGTTCGCATAGCTTCATGTTAATATCTTCATACTCAGCAAGCAATGCTACAGTTGAAGCGCAACCCTCCTCGACAATATCACGAACTGTTTTAGTGTTGTCGAGTTGTGGCTCCTGCTCGAGGTAACCCACCGAATAGCCTGGTGAGAATACAACTTCGCCTTGGAAATTTTTGTCGAGACCCGCAATGATCTTCATTAGGGTAGATTTACCCGAGCCATTGAGACCAATGATACCAATCTTAGCTCCATAAAAGAACGATAGGTAGATGTTGTTCAATACTTTTTTCTGATTGGTGAATGTCTTGCTGACACCGACCATCGAGAATATAATTTTTTCGTCTGCCATTATTATTTAGTTTTTAATTTTTCTCTTAGCGACAAAGATACAAAACTAAATTTATATATGAAAGAGAATGAGGATAACAAACTCTCAAAAGCTTGTTATCCTCACTATATTTTGTACAATAGTTTAGCCTATGCAAACTGCGGAACCTCCTCGGTCTGCACCTGTTTTACCATCCAGATATTCTTAGCAAATTGTGCTATGAATTCATCCATGAGGGCTGACACTTGATATATCATCTCGTCGTCGGCCTGTTTCTTGATGATGTTGACAAGTTGCTTGAAGTACTCGAAATCTGCTAAGACATAGTTGAATATATCATGACCTTTGATGTGGCCATCGTGAGCCTCCTTGATTTGGGTCTTCTCCAAAAACTCTTTGAGCGACGCCACAGGTTTGAGCTCCAACATTAACATTGTCTCGGCCACGTCGTCGATATTATCGCTGATCTCTCGGAAATATTGCTCTAACTTCTCGTGCACCGCAAAGAAGTTACGGCCCTTGGCATACCAGTGAAAATTCTGTAGCTTGTGATACTCGACAACTAAGTCGGATAATAGTAAGTTTAATTTCTCTTCCATAATTTTTTGTGATTAATTATATGGAGTGAATTATTCAAATATTAGGCCAAATTTGACTTTGGATGTGGGTGCTACTACCCTTTGACTCTATTCAATATAATTTATATTATGTTAAATTATGCAAATATAATAATAGCGAAACCTCCCCTACAGAGGAAATTTCGCTATTATATACTACTTACTCAGCTATCTGATAGAATATAAGTGATGTCCACGAAGAGCCATCAATCATAATGTTAAGTGTACAGACTCTTTTTTCGCCTGTCGTATTGGGCTCCATGGTGATTGATATTTCATCATTAGATAATTTTACGATTTTGAAGAAACCATCTTGCGAAATCTCAACTACCTCTTGATATTGATTATCCTCGATGACTCCATAGCTAAGCTCAGGTGTAAATCCAGCAGGACGAGAGCCATCCTCATACATATCGGGGAAGCATCCATCAGCAGGATAGATCCAGTAGCCGCTACCTAAATCAACGTAGTTCTCATAGTCGTAGATAAAATACCAATTATCAACCACAGTAGCAAAATCAGGCATACTCCACAAATAACTATTTCGAGCCGTATTGAGATAAGTTCCACCCTCGGCTGCAAATGCGACTACACGAGTAACCCAATCGAAACGATCGGTTACAAATCCATCTAAAAAGAAATTCTCATGTGTCTCTTGGTTGATGACAATATATTCAACAGATCCATTGCGCTCTACCCCAACTGTGATAACTCGAGATAGATCATTGTTTACATAGCCAAATTGGTTTAGATCTATCTCAATCTCGTTTCTACTAACCTTTGTTACGCTCATCACCTCAGTTGAGAAATAGAGAAGCTCTTTTTCGGTAGACTCATCATCAACATAGCCATAAGTTCCCTTAACATCGCACCTGGTAAGAGGATAAGGTATAGTTGAATCGACATCATAGCTCGTATAGGTATTGTTCTCACATGTAGCAACACCCGTTAGCCTCCAATCATCTTCACTTAGAGTCACTCTAATAATACCTCCACATTCATCGGCAGACAATACAGCGCTCGATAGGCCAGCAATAGAACCAGTATAGTTATTGAGGCTATTACTGTCCAGATCGACCTCTCTATTGCAGGAGCTAAATAGCATTGCAATAGTTAAAATAGTAGCAAGTTTTTTCATAATATATTGTTTTTTTGTTATTTTCTAATCCCTAATATTGCCTCATTATCATATTTAAAATTATAATCAAATGTCTCACCATCAGCAAGTTTAACTCCATCATCATCATACTCTGCGCCTTTAGTAGTATCATAATTACCAACTAAGTAATAACCATCATATGATCCATGTAAGCCCCAATTATTCTTAACATAGTATGAAGTTGCTGTTGTTATATATGTTTCAATTGGATTAGTTGTCATTTCTGTTTCTGTAGTAGTTATTGTCATAAGACCATGTGCTAACCACGCATGCCCTTTTGAATTATCCTCGTCAATTCCGCCTCTTATTAAAATAGGGTATCCTTTTTTAAGTTCTTTAATAATATCCTGATTAGTCACTTGACTATAATGAGTTCCACCATTAGAGTATCCAAAATTTTCGAAAGTTCGTGGAGCAAAATTCAAAACTGCACTTGTTCCACCAAGATTGTTGGGCTTGTAAGTAGCGTCAACGTTTTCCTCAAGTCCAATATAGTATAGAAGCTTAGCAATCTGTAATTTATTTTCACTATATTGAAGTTGTGTGATCAAAGGCATTGATGTCATTGCCTCCCAGTCAAATAAATACCCGTCATAAGCATTAGGACTACCATATATTGACATTAATTGTGCTATTGCAGTTGCTATACATCCAGTAGGTGTTTCTACACCATTGTATAATGGTGTATAATAATTATAACTAATACCGTTGTATAAATATTGTGCAGGACTTTGCCCCCACTTTACACTGCAGCCATCGTTAATCATATCTTGGAAAATCACCTCTTTGGTAACGGTACGAATGATTTCCGTTCTATCATCAATATTTAGATCTCGACTTGTCGACTCAATGCTATTATCAATATAATAATCAGCAATACTCTCTAACCATAAATCTACCCCATCATTAGCATATAAAGAATCTATACTTTGAATGTTTCCCTCGAAAGATAAAGCTAACATATCAGGTAAAGATGCATCTCCTGACATAATAGCATACCCCTCCTCGTTTTCAAAATTAATAATATGTATCTGCGTAGTAGCTAAATCTTCATCACTTCGAGTTACATGTTGAGGCAATGTACAACTATATGAATTTGAGACAATAGGTCGCTTAAATTTATTTTCACTTCTTGTTTCTGAATTTTCAATAGCTTCAAATATCTGCGTAAGATTATTCTCAGCATCCTGTAATGAAATAAGCCTATTGTTAGCTATATTTGCAGTCTGCTCCGATTCAAGCATATCTGTCTGACCACAAGCAATACATAATATTAATAAACCAAAAATCGTAAAATAATGCATTTTCATAGAAATAAAGTTTAAATGAAACAATAATTAATATTAAATAGCATATGTTTTTTAACCTCCTTTCATACTACGCTATATTCTTATAGCTGCTAATGTAAGAAAAAAAAACATTTATCCAAATATTTTGCATGTTTTTTTACAAAAAAAATAGCCACCTCATTGAGTCAATACGACCAAAGAGGTGGCTGAAGTTAATCTTCTGAAATATAACTATATTGAGCTTAGTTAATATTTGGTAGTGGCGAATAGTTCTTAGCGTAGTTCATCATCTGCTCAGAGTAACTTGTTGGGTAGACGACTTTCACGTCAACCACTTGACCATCTTTCTCAATCAACTCGAACTCAGGATTGATAAAGCCACCATAAGGCTCAATGTTGAGCGCTGCATAGCGATCCAAAAGTTCTCGGTGAAGCTCTGGGTTGATCTTAACACCATATGTCTCGACAAGCTCACGACCAGCCTCATAATCACCCTCCGACTTGATTCGCTGAATCTCGAAGAGAAGCTCGGCGAATAGCTCACGCAATTTGTCGAAGTCGTTGACAACAACATAGCTCTTGCCATCTTGCTTGATCCACTCAATCACATTGTCGGCTCTACCCTTTTCGTAGCACCACTCACCGATCAATTTACGGTTGCGCATATGGGTCTGCTCGACATCCTTACCAAACTCAACACGTGCGAGTTGCGTCATCATGCCGTTCATGATATAGGTTGCATATTGCGACTTTGCAACATCAAGATTTGGCACAAGGCCTAACTCAACCATCTGAGGATCAGCCAAGTAGTACAATCCAAATAGATCGGCACGACACTCCTCGAGAGTTGCGCCATAGCTCTTCAATTCGGTGCCATTTACACCCTCGGCAAGTTGTCCCGAACCATGTCCCAAACACTCGTGAAGATCTGTGTGGAGGTCGTCACCCAATTTGCCATACTGCTCCATGCGATCACGATCCTCGGCACAAAGAACAAACTCCTCGGCGAAGCCATTGCCATCCGCAGCCTTTTTGTATGCGTAGGTGATGTTGTCGATGGTAACCGACTTTGAGCCATGATCTCGACGGATCCAATCAGCATTTGGAAGATTGATTCCAATAGGAGTTGCAGGATAGCAGTCGCCACCCAATTGCGCCACTGTGATCACCTTTGCGGCAACACCCTTGACTACCTCTTTGCGGAATTTAGGGTTGATTGGCGAGTGATCCTCAAACCACTGTGCATTCTCCGAGATAATTGTGGTACGCTCACATGCGTCAATATCACGGAAGTTAACTATTGCCTCCCACGAAGCTTTACGACCAAATGGATCGCCATAGGTCTCGGTAAATCCATTAACAAAATCTACATTTGAGATTGTATCCTGCACCCATAGAATATTGAAGTTATCAAACTCCTTCAAATCACCCGATCTATAGAAGCTAATTAGTGAACTAAGGGTCGCTTTTTGTGGTTCCTCAGCAACGTCAGCAGCCTTGGTGAGCCACTCCACGATTGGCTCAAGTGCCTCGGTATACATTCCGCCAACTCTCCAAACTCGCTCATAGACCTCACCATTCTCATCTTTTGTAAGTTTCGAATTAAGACCATACGAGATAGGTTGTAGATCGGTCGTATCGACCATCTTCTCGTAGAATGCCTCGACCTCCTCTTGTGTTACACCCTCATAATAGTTATTGGCCGAAGATGTAATTACATCTACCCCATCGACTGTATTGAGACGTGTAGCGTAGAGCGATGGATCGAATATAATTGGAGTTATGAGTTGCAATAATTCACCACACTCCATAGGCAGAGAGGCGGCAGGAAGTGACTCTACAACCTCCTCAAAGTAGCTTTGCGAGAATTGAGGTGTAAACTTATCATTTGAGTAGTGGTGGTGAATACCATTGGCAAACCACACCTTCTTTAGATATTTTTCCAGAGCCTTCCACTCCTCCTCGGTGCGGTCCCCATCGTAGTGCTCTAATGCAGCCTCTAAAGTGCGACGAATAGTTAGATTGTACTTGAAATTTTGATCAAACATAATGTCTCGACCATAGCGTGCCGACTCCGATAGATAGTATACAAGCAACTTCTCGTTGAGGGGTAACTTCTCAAAATCAGGCACTTCGTAACGGATTACTTTCACGTCGTCGAACTTATCGACGATCCAAGGGGTTTCGCTTGACTCTTCACCACAAGCGGCAAGCGATAATGCAATAATGCTCATTGTTGATAATTTAATTATTCGTGTCATGCTGTAAAATGTAGGTTATATTACGAGCAAAGATAGAGAATATTGTTGTATATCTCAATCTAAAAGTGTTTTTTTCTTTAATTTCTCATATTTTGTTCCTAACTTTGCCCCGCAATTATTATTGCAGCGTTTATAGAGATTTAAAAGACGATGAAAATTTTAGAAACAGTAACACAACTTAGAGCTCAATTAGCAAGCCATAACTCATCAAAGATTGGCTTTGTTCCAACAATGGGTGCACTACATGCAGGCCATGTATCACTTGTCGATTGTGCTCGCCGTGAATGCGACATAGTTGTTGTAAGCATATTTGTCAATCCCACTCAATTCAACGACAAAGGTGATTTGGCTACATATCCTCGCACACCTCAAGAAGATACTTCTCTTTTGGAGAAAAGTGGCGTTGACTACATTCTGATGCCCTCAATCGAGGAGATCTACCCTACAGCAGACAATCGCATATTTGACTTTGGAAACAAAGATAAAGTTATGGAGGGTGCTTCTCGTCCAGGCCACTTCAATGGTGTCGCTCAAGTTGTCAGCCGCCTATTCGAGATCGTAAAACCGACCAAGGCATACTTCGGAGAGAAGGATTTTCAGCAGATTGCAATAATACGTACAATGGTTGAGATGCTCAACATTGACGTTGAGATTGTAGATTGCCCCATAGTTCGTGATGTGGATGGATTGGCTCTATCGTCACGTAATATGCTCCTAACCTCGGAGCATCGTGCAGCAGCGCCACAAATCTACAGAGCACTTTGCCACGGTGTGGAGCTCTCAGCAACGCTATCGCCAAAGGAGGTTAAAGAGAGCGTTGTAGCTCAAATTAATAACAATCCCCTTTTGGAGGTGATCTACTTCTCGATCGTAGAGTCTCGTTCACTCCAAGAGGTTGGATCATGGAGCGATGGCTCAGCGATTCAAGGCTGCATAACTGTTCAAGCAGGTGCAGTTAGATTAATTGACAATATTAAATTTAGATAGGAATGAAGATGACAATTGAAGTTCTAAAGTCAAAAATTCACAGAGTAAGCGTTACTCAAGCAAATCTCAACTATGTGGGAAGCATCACAATCGACGAAGATTTGATGGATGCAGCCAACATGATCGAGGGCGAGAAGGTGGCTATTGTTAATAATAACAATGGTGAGCGCCTCGAGACCTACATCATCAAGGGAGAGCGTGGCAGTGGTGCCATCTGCCTCAATGGTGCAGCTGCACGTAAGGTTGCTGTGGGTGATGTTATCATCATCATCTCATATGCTCACATAGACTTCGAGGAGGCCAAAACATTTAAACCTTGGGTTATCTTCCCCGACACCTTGACCAACAAACTAATCAAATAGGGTACGAGGTGCCTCACTACCCCACTCTATTGGCTCTTGGCCACGCTCTTTGAGATACTCATTGGCCAGCGAGAAGTGGGAGCAACCCAAGAATCCACGATATGCCGAAAGAGGCGACGGATGGACAGATTGCAAAATTAGATTTGACGACGGGTCAACCATAGCACACTTTGTCTGCGCATGTTTACCCCAAAGCATATAGACTACACCGATGCGGTTCTCGGCTACAGCCTTGACTACGGCATCGGTGAACTTTTCCCACCCCCTCTTGGAGTGCGATGCAGCTTGGTGAGGACGCACAGTCAACACAGCGTTGAGCATCAACACACCCTGCTCAGCCCACCGTTCGAGGTTTCCACTCGAAGGAGTAGCGAGCGATAGATCTCGCTCCAACTCCTTAAAGATATTGGCAAGTGACGGCGGAATTTTCACCCCATCGGCCACCGAGAAGCATAGACCATGTGCCTGGCCCACATCGTGATATGGATCTTGACCTATTATAACCACCTTCACCGAGTCCAGAGAGCATTTAGACAAGGCGTTAAAGATGAGGTTGCGAGGAGGGAAAACCTCGCCCTGCGAATACTCGTCATCAATAAATTTCGACAACTCCACAAAATATGGTTTATCAAACTCCTCCTTCAATATATCTCTCCAATTTGCTGGAATTATACTTTTCATCCTGAAATAATTAAACTTTGGCATAAAGATAGTGAAATGTTTGTCATTTAAAACCATTCTACCTACTTTTGTCTCAATAAAAAATGTTGACTATGATGAATCTAATCGATACCCTCAATGGCACACTCACCTATCTATTAATAATCTTTCTACCCGCAGTAGCACTATGGTTTACTATCCGAAGTCGTGGAGCTCAATTTCGCATGATCCCCGAGATGATTCGAGAATTAGGCAGATCGGGTAACCGTAGTGGCAAAGGAGAAGGAGTGAGTTCATTCCAAGCATTTACAATATCAATTGCCAGTCGTGTAGGAACAGGTAACTTAGCTGGTGTAGCTACAGCGATTGCATTGGGTGGCCCTGGTGCGATCTTTTGGATGTGGATAATTGCGCTTTTGGGAGGCGCCAACGCATTTATTGAGTCTACGTTAGCTCAACTCTTTAAGAGCCCAGGCAAAGGAAGTTTCATTGGCGGACCAGCCTACTATATCCAAAAAGGATTGGGTGCAAAATGGTTTGCTGCTCTCTTTGCAACACTTTTAATCTTCACATTTGGATTTGCCTTTAACTCGGTTCAAAGCAATACTATCGCTTCGGCATATCAAACGGCATTTGGCATCAATCCCCTCTACTATGGTATCGCAATCACTACATTTACACTCTTTATTATCTTTGGTGGAATACAACGCATAGCAAAATTTAGCCAAAGTGTTGTCCCTGTAATGGCCATCATATACCTGTTGATGGCAATTGTAGTAATTATTCTACGTATCGATAGAATATCAGAAGTATTTAAACTTATCATCTCTAATGCCTTTGGATGGGAGCAAGCTATAGGTGGTGGAATTGGTGCTGCAATTGAAATGGGAGTTAAGCGTGGTCTCTTTAGTAATGAGGCAGGAATGGGTTCGGCGCCCAATGTGGCAGCTACAGCCGATGTGTCACACCCTGTCAAGCAGGGACTCATCCAATCACTAAGCGTCTATACCGATACTCTTATAATTTGCAGCTGTACTGCATTTATAATCCTTTGTAGTGGCCTCTATAACTCAGGACATGATGGCATTGCCCTAACACAGTTGTCACTCAATCAAGAGGTTGGTAGCTGGGGATCATACTTCATCGCCGTCATCATTCTATTCTTCGCCTTTACGAGCATTATTGGCAACTACTACTATGGTGAATCAAACGTTCTATTTCTCACCAAAAATAGAACTGCAATGCAACTCTTTAGAACTTTAGTAGGCGTCGTTGTGATGTTAGGATCTATTGCAGAGTTGAGGGTTGTTTGGAGTTTTGCCGACATCACAATGTCGCTTATGACCATATGCAACCTCATTGCAATTGTTCTGCTTGGACGCTACGCCATTATCTGCCTCAAAGATTACCAGAGGCAGCGCAGTGAGGGTCTCGATCCTGTTTACCGCTCATCGACAATTCCCGAGATTGCCGACAAAACAGAGTGTTGGTAGCTACCCCGCCTACTCAAAATGGCAATTGAAGTTGCACCTCTTGGTTGATGCCAAGAAACATATCGTAGATATTGATAACCTCTAAACCTCGCTTGAGAGCTCTTTGAATTGTCGAGGCGGTTCCTCCGCTGCGCTCGCTATTGTTGTATGCAACAATTAGAGAGCTATGCGAGATTAGGTACTCATTTCGAAGATGATAGGCTCCGATACGATAGTGCTCCGAGATCTTTACTACCTTATCGGCCTGCGACAGTAGGCGATTATATCGCTCCCTCTCCGCCTCTGGATATTTTGAATCTTGTCCTTCAAATGGCACAACAAGCATCAACTCAACATCACAATGTCGCTCTTTTAATCGAAGCACCTCCTCAGCTGCAATCGTATCGAACCCCACGGCACCTCCCGACAAGAAGATCTTCTTGCCCTCTTTGTAGCACTCTTCCAAAATGTGTGACAACATAGAGCAAATATCCCCCTCAAGATTATGAGTTACATAATCTCGAGGGGGAGTCAACAGACGGTTTCCTGTGAAAGAGACCGCTATGTCGGATTGTGAGTTCATCTATTTTGCAAACTTGGCACCCGCCTTACCTCCACTCTTTGAAGATGCAGCAAAGATATTGCTACCATAATCTACCACCTTGTTGTTTTGTTCACGTTGGCGTTGAAACGCAAGGTTGATGATACGGTCGACAAGTGTTGGGAAATCGACACCCGAGTACTCCCAAAGGTAGAACGAGAGAGAGCCTGGAATTGTATTAATCTCATTGACACACACCTCTGAGCTATCTTGATCAATAATGAAATCAATGCGAGCAACACCATCACACGAGAGTGCTTTGAAGGTGTCGCAACCACACTTGCGGATAAACTCGGTGACATCTTCGGGTAGACGTGCAGGGATCTCACGCACTGTTGAGTGCATACCCTGCGACTCTTCTCCTTTGGAGCCACCTCCTCCCATATACTTATCCTCGTAGGATAGAATCTCACCATTGCGCACAGGTATCTCGCATACCGATGCCTCGCAATTGTGATAGTCACCCATCACCGAGCAGTTCACCTCTTTGAGGTTGGCTACGAACTTCTCAACAATTATGCGTGTGGTGAACGAAATAGCGTAGAGCACCGCCTCCTCGAGCTCCTCTCGAGAGTGTGCCGCACGAATTCCGATACTCGATCCCGAGTTTGCAGGTTTGACAATAACTGGATACGAAAGTGTGGACTCCACCTTGGCAACGATCTCTTCGGTTGAGTCAAACCACTCCTTGTCGGAGAACCAGACATAATCAATCACAGGAATCCCACACTCTTTGAGGATCATCTTCATTGTGATCTTATCCATTCCATTGGCCGAGGCTAAGGTGTTGCATCCAGCATATGGGATTCCCGCAAACTCAATAACACCTTGAAAGGTTCCATCCTCACAATTTGTACCGTGAAGTGCGGGCAGAATCACATCAATCTCTGATACAACATCACTTTGGAGTAGCTTTTTGGAGTTGCGATAGAGATTGTGGTCGCCATAAATTGGGCGAATATGCACCTCCTCACAATCTTTAAAGAGTCTATCCATATCTCGGTAGCGGTCAGTATCGAGCAGCGCCGAGCCACTATACCACCTTCCCGATTTGCTTATATATATTGGAACAACATTATACTTCTCCTTGTTGATAGCTGCAATAACCTGATTTGCAGTAATTACAGAGATTTCATTCTCGACTGAGCGGCCTCCAAAGACCACGCCAACATTAATCTTCATCTTCTTCTATTTTAATGAGTCTGGTAAATCGTTTTCGTATAATATAATATCACCCACCTTGAGGCGAGAGGACAAGTGTGCACGAGCCTCATCAAGAGAGTCGGCAATAAAATATTTCGCTTCACTAAATTGTGAATCTTTTAATCCCCTAACAATTGCCTCACGATTGATACGATTGACAACAACTGCGTAATCTACAGATTGTGCAATTTGGCATCCAAGAGTGTAGTTCGCAGCCTCTTGCGCCACTCCCATCTCCACAAATCCTGGTGTAATAATAACTCTCTGAGCACCATCTTTGCGGGTGAAATCACGCAATACATCAAGTGCCATTTTGGCTCCTGTTGGGTTGGAGTTGTAGGCATCGTCGAGAATTGTCAAACCGCCTACCCTACTCATCGACAAGCGATGCTCAACAGGTTGGAGCTGCTGGATTGCTCTTTGGAGCAACTTTGGAGCTACACCAAGATGTGAAGCAACGGCAACTCCTGCCACCAAATTCAGCACATTGCCACCACCCAAAAGTGGCGATTTGAATGATACATCTTCACCATCGAGTATAAGGCTAAACGACACGCCAGAGGTGTTATAGCTAACCCTCGTCGCTCTAAGATTAGCCGTCGGCTCCTCGATTGAGTAGCTTATGATCGGAGATTGAGGAGTATATGAGTAGCTCTTGATGCTCTCTGAATCTAAATTTACCACGCCCACGCCATCAGAAGGCAGTGAATCAATAAGCTCAAATTTAGTCTTTTGAATATTCTCAACCGATTTGAATATCTCTAAGTGAGCCTCTCCAACCGATGTGACAATACCGATTGAGGGATGCACTAAATCACAAATCTCTTTGATGTCACCACGCTGTTTGGCACCCATCTCTACAATAAATACTTGGTGTTGTGGGCGCAACTGCTCACGAATTGTGCGGACTACACCAAGTAACGTATTGTAATTTCCAGGGGTGATTAGCACATTGTACCTCTCGGTGAGCATTCTGTAAAGATAGTTTTTGGTACTCGTTTTGCCGTAGCTACCAGTGATTCCGATAACAATTAGATCACTGCGAGAGGCTATTATCTTGCGAGCATCGTTGATATACCACTGCGTTATAGCCTTTTCGAGAGGTGCATTGATCAAGTTTGCGACAAGCAAAATGATATTCGACAGGATCACAACCAAGAGAGTTGCAACAATAAATTGGTATGGATCTAAGTATAGATAAGCTAAACCAATAATTAAGGTAGAGGTCAATAGTGAGCTAAACAACAGTCGCTTAACCCTATCAGTATAAGCCAACTTAACCTTAAACTTCTTGCGGAACTCCACAAATGCAAATAGAAGATAACTGGCAATCAACGCAATTGATAGATTTTCATACTGAGAACCTACAGTGAGTTGAGAGAGTAGCAAAGCCAAACAGACAAAACCAAAGAGAAGTTGGTATCGTCTAATCTCTGTCGAGAGGATGTTGCCCTTCAACCATCTAAAATATCGAGAGTAACGATATGAATTTTGCTGAAACATCTGCATATCGTGACGAAGCGCTGCAGAGAGGGCCAAAAAGAGAGATATTATATATATGTATAAAATCATAGAGCTATTTAATATTCAAGAAATTTTTAACTACAGCATCAAACAATCCTCGACTCTCTAAGAATGAATAGTGCCCAGCTCCACTTGCCACGACCAAGCCTGCATCGGGGATCAGTTTCTCCATTATGCGACCGTCGGAGATTGGTGTAGCAGTATCTTTATCACCCCAAAAGATAAGCGTTGGGGCCAAAATATTGGGCATATCACCCTTGAGATCCTCGTTGACCACCTTCGATAAAATAGCTCTCATCATAGGTGATGCATTGTTATAGTCCGAAGAGCCAGCATTACCACGCCACTTATCAATAACCCTTTGGGCAGTAGTCTTGGGTAGAAGCGCTTGACATATCGTTCGTATAAATTTAAAGGTGTACACCTTGAGGTAATAATTCATGCTTCTTCGAGGTACAACACCTGCAGCATCGATCAAGATAATCTTACTAACCTCAAATTGTGAAGCATAGAGAATCGATACCCTTCCACCAAATGAGTGCCCCATCAAGATTGGTTTAACAATCGAATTATCGATTATAAAAACTCTTAACATGTCAACATAATCTTGGGTACCCCACACGCTATTGGGCTCCGACGAGGCGCCAAAACCTGGTAGGTCAAATGTGTAAAGTCTATATTTTTGAGCTAAATAACCACGGCATGAGTCAAAGATATTGTTATCACATCCCCATCCATGAAGTAACAAAATTGCGCCGTCACTATCTTCTGCACCCTCACCACGAAGGTCTATATTTATATTGAGCCCCTTATATTGATATGTCATAACTAAATAAAAGCCTTATTAGAGTAATTAGGCTGTAAATTTAGTTAAAAAGTTGGATTGTTCCAATTAAATAGCAATAGAAGTTTTGCATAACTTTTATTTAAAGATGAAGAATCAGCACTTATCGCCAAGAGAGAAGCGGAATTCAAGACCTCCCATCTCCTCTAAACGGGCCTCGATTGTACCCGAGTGAAAAAGTACAGCATTCTTAACAATAGAGAGTCCAAGACCTGTACCTCCTGCTTTTCGAGAGCGTCCTTTATCAACACGATAGAAGCGTTCAAAGATATATGGGAGATGATTCTCATCGACCCCAATTCCATTATCACTAAGCGAGAAGTGATACTTAGTCTCATCCTCCTCAAGAAGTTCGATAGTTATAGTACGCCCGCCCGAGTAAGCAATAGCATTATCAATAAGGTTTCTAAAGATTGAATATAGTAGTGAATTATTACCATTGATAATTAAATCCTTATCAATATTATTTTTGATAATAATATTCTGTCTCTGAAGCTGAGGTATAACATCATCCTCAATATCCTCTATCAAAGTTCTGAGATTAACCCTCTCTCTCTCTATCATATTACTCGCCTCGTCGATACGTGTAATAGTCGACAGGTCCATCATCAAATGACGTAATCGTTCAGCTTGATCATAACTCTTAGATACAAATTGACGACACTGCTCCATCTCGAGATTTGGATTATTGAGAATCATCTCCATATATCCCAATATTGAACATATTGGGGTCTTGAGTTCATGATTTATATTATTTGTTAACTGACGTTTGAGCCTCAACTTATCTTGTTCCTCTCGACGCACAGCCTGCTGCTCTCGATCTCGCTCCTTTATAGTTACATCAAGATTATTGTAGAGTCTCGAGGTAATAAAGCCAATCAAGCTAATTAATAGAGAGATAGCGATAGCGATAATTAAAAAAGTATTACCATGATTGAAGATATCAAAAAACGAAAGAGAGTAGCTACACGAAGAGCAGATTATAGTTTGATCAAATTGAGAGCCTAAGTGAATATATCCACGCTGTTTATATCTCTCTGATTTAATAATCAAAACACCATCCTTAGCATCTAAAACGGTGTTGATCATAGGATATATTTCATCGAATCGATAGTTGCCATTGGAGTTATAACTAATGCAATCGCCACTATGAATGATAGTTATCTCAAGATCTGAGAACCTATCGCTATTACGCTCATAAAAACGCATTGGAGCCACTCCCGATTCAATATCGTCACCTAACTGTTGATTAAGCAACTGCAACTGAGAAATAAGCAAGCCCTCAACTTGTTGTTTTTCACGACTATACTGATACCCAACAAAGCACAATATCAAGCCCCACAGCAAAATCAGCAGGGCTAAAAAGAGATGGCTCTGTCGTGATACTTTACTCGTAGAATCCATATCCATAACCTAAGCGTGTGACGATACATTTGCCATAAGCACCTATTTTTTTACGCAGGCGAGTGATAAACACATCGATAGTTCTATCAACAACGACAACCTCATCATCCCACACACGGCTTAGAATATCTTGACGTGAAAAGATTACATTCTTGTTTTGGAGCAATAGAGCAAGTATCTCAAACTCCTTCTTTGTCATAGATATATCAACGCCGTCAATTGAGCACTGCTTACGACTAAGATCCATCACAAGTGACTGAAACTCAACAGTTGTCGAGGCATGCACCTCTCCTCGTGAATATGTGCGCCGCAGTAAACTCTTCACACGAGCAATAACCTCACGAGAACTAAATGGTTTGGCAATATAATCATCAGCACCAAGATTGAGACCTGTAATAGTATCATCTTTAGTATCTTTGGCCGAACAGAAGATTACAGGAATATTCTGAGTCTCCTCCTTCGATCGTAAGATTTGAAGCAACTTATAACCACTCATCTCTCCCATCATTATGTCGAGTATAAGAAGTGAATAGGATGACACATTGAGACGCAGAGCCTCCTCTGCACTATAGGCTACATCTACGGTGTACCCTTCTGCTTGGAGGTTAAGTTGAAGAATTTCGCAAATTGACTCTTCGTCGTCAACAATAAGAATTTTGTAGGGGCTCATACGATAATCTATACTTGATATTAATATGGTGCAAAATTACAATTTTTAAGTAGTTGTCGCAACTTCTCGATATAAATTTAACCACTTTGTAACATTTACATAGAAAAATCAAGAGAAACAATTTAATTTTCTTTAAAAACCCAAAAAAAATCCATATATTGGCGGCGTTAAATCAACAAACATCACTTTTTTACTGTATCTAATGAAAAATTATTTTCACTCGCTACGATCTGTAGCTTTGCTTTTAACTACGCTAATGCTGGTTAATTGCACCGAAGACTCAACAACTGAGCCCGACGTAGTTGAACCCGATCCCGAAGAGACGCAAGACAAAGGCTTGTATAGTGTCAAAGATTCGTACATGGAGATCGATAACTATGGAGGTGAGATTTCAATCACATTTCTCTCGTTAGGTGATTGGACAGCAGAATCCAATAGCGATTGGTGTACACTCGAAGCAAGTAGTGGCGCATCAGGCGATGTGAAGTTCATAATCAATGTTGCCCCCAACGCCGATCTTGCAGAGGATGCCGAACGAAAAGCTATGATTACAATAAGTATCGAAGGATATATGAACGACCTCGACCTCTGCGAGGTGCGTCAAGCGGCCGATGTGGAGAACCCCTATACATCTGGTGCAGATCCCAACGTATGGATCTCAGAATATATGACTCGCAACTATCTATGGAATGATGAATTTATCAAAGCCAAACCACTATTAAACTACTGGACCGACTCCGATACATTCTTCAATACCGCACTCTCTCGCATGGAGAATATTGATGAAGATGGTAACTATTATAGCTCAGGAGAGCGCTACTTCTACTCTACTCTCACTACCTATGCATATAGCTCATCGTATGCTCCAGCCACAAAGGCGATGGATGTAGCTACAGATTTTGGTATTAGAATGGTATACCCTGTAGCAGCAACAACTTCGAGCTACTACTTCCTTATTGCGAGTGTAGTTGAGGACTCTCCTGCCGATAAAGCTGGATTGAGACGAGGAATGTATATCACATCTTACGACAAAACAACAATCACAGGCTCTAACCTTGAAACCTACTACAACACCCTTATGGGTTATGTCGAGAATACCTCAAGCGCTGTTTTCTCAATTTCGGAGTATCAACTTCAAGGAACCCAATACGCATTAACTGCACTTGGTGATTACTCAGTAACACCTGGTTCTTACACAAGCAATCCTATTATATTTAAAGGTATTTTCCAAAATAGCGAAGCCGACAAAACTGTAGGTTATATGGTATACAATGACTTTGAGATGGCTGCCGATGACTATCTAATTGAGGTATTTGAAAATATTAAAAGCTACAACCCCAATGAGTTTATTCTCGACCTACGCTATAATGGCGGTGGCGACGTATACTCGAGTGCTGTGATGGCCTCGGCTATAGTTGGATCTAAGTATCAAGGTCAAACATACTGCCATATGCAATACAACGACTACCGCACAGCATTGGGTAATGTCGACTACTTCTATATTGGACAAAGCCCATCGATGGTTGAGTATCCACAAATCGAAGAGGCTCTCTCTACTTCGCTTAACCTCGATAGAGTTTACGTTATTGTTACTGGATTTACCGCTTCGGCAAGCGAACTTATAATAAATGGTCTTCGTGGTTTAGGAGTTGAGGTGATTCTTATTGGTCAAACAACCGAAGGAAAAAATGTTGGTATGGAGGTTACATACTCTGCTTATGACGAGTACTCACAATATGACTTTGGCCAATACCTCTACGAGTTGATGCCAATCACATTCTATGGCCTCAATGCTCAAGGATTCAAAGATTATTCTAATGGATTCGATGTTGATCTATATCACGTTGAGACCGATTATATCATGAGCGACTGGGGCGATAGCGACTACTGTGTCTACGCTGCACTTCGACATATTTATTATGGAGAGTGGCCAAGTATGAGCCCTGCTACAAGTAGAGCTTCTACCACAGAGCTTCTACCTGTAATCCAAAATGTAAATCTTAGACCTATCTCACGAGGATCTCGTGTTTATAGTGCAGAGATAATCGAAAGCTTGCAATAAATTAAACAAAATAAATGGTTATGAAAAAGTTAATTATGCTCCTATTGCTTTGCTTCTCGGCAGTGCTATACTCTTGTGAATCAAGCAAAGAGGAGGTCACAACAACTCCCGATGATGATCCTATTGTAACAGAGAGCGAGCTTTTGATCGAAGTTGACACACAAACGTTAAGCATCGACAACAGCGAAGTGGCAACATTCAATGTTCTACTCGATGGCGAGGATGTCACCTCTGAATCTAAAATCATCAACATCACGGATGGTGGTTACGAAATATTGAGCAGCAATACATTTACCACATTTCGCCCAGGTACCCACACCTTCTATGCTGAATATGGCACGATGAATTCTGACAAAATCGCAATCAATGCAACCAGTGAGAGCAACCTATCGAGCACATACTACCGTCGCAATATTGTATTGAAATTTACAGCTACATGGTGTACAAACTGCCCTGCGATGACCTCGGCAATTGAGGCAGCTTCAAAGTTGTACCCAGACCGTCTAATAGAAGTTGCGGCTCATGTGAGTGATGATTATCAAACAACAGCAACATCAACATTCTACACAACCTTTGGCATTGCCAACTATGGTTTACCAACTGTTGTAATTGACATGAACTCAGATTACACAATTACCGATAGAACCTACTCAAAGATCATCAGCGATGCTCAACAATCCATGGCTGACAATCCCACCGTTGCAGGCATTAAGGTTGACACAGATTATACCGACGGCAAACTTACCGTCGATGTTGAGTCTACATTTGTGGCTGATGACAACTACAAGATTCTTGTAATGATACTTCAAAGTGGTTATGTATATAGCGGTGACACCTACGACCACCTTGTGTTTACACCTCTCACAGAGACCTTAGGTGACACTCTTGGTGATTTGGTGATTGGCGAAAAGATCCAACGCAGTTATGAGTTTGATTATAATGCTGAGTTAGGTTACATCCTTGAAGACACAAGTTTAACAGATGTTGTAGTGTGTATACTCAACGAAGTTGGAGAGGGTCGTTATGCGGTCAATAACGCTGTATCTTGTGGCGTTGGTGAGAGTATGGATTACGAATTTGAACCTGTGGTTGAATAACGAATAAGAATTCTATAAACTAAATAAAAAAACATGAAAGATTATCTATTAAAGTTAAGCAAATTATCGCTGGCGCTTATGGCCTTTGCGGCAGTGAGTTGTACCGAGGATGAAACATCGACTGATGAGCCTACTCCAGAACCAGGAGAGGAGTCTGTAAACATCACCATTTCGAATGTTGTTCCAACCTACAACAGCGTTACATTTGATGTTGTTGCAGAAGATGCTAATGCAATTGCATACATTGCACTCGAGAAAGGCTCTTCATTAACTGCTCAAGAGGTATTTGACCAAGGTGATGCCAAAGGTAGTACCGAGGGTACATTTACTTATAAGGGCGAAGGTCTAAATGCAGAGACTGATTACACTCTTTTTGTGGCTGCAAAATCAGTTGAGGGCAACGTCGGCCCCGCAACCTATGACTTCACAACAGCTGTAAATACTGGTGCTGCATCTTCGGAGCAGGCTGCAGGTATCCGCATTGTGAGCATGGGTACAACATCTCTCTCATGGGAGGTTACCAATGGTAGCGATATTGACTTCTCTCTTACGATGGTTCAACCAACAATCCTTATGGAAAACTACTGTTATGAAGCTGCAAAGAGTGGTATCAGTGAGGAGGACTACATCAAAGGCTTTGTAACGAATACAGATTATGCATATCTCGTTGGTTACACATCGGGAGCTGAGACTACAGCCATCTATAACTATGACGAGATGTACTCAACTTATCCAATGTATCCTGATGGAAACTACACAATCTACACTTTGGGATGTCAAGGAGACTACGACAACTATGATTATGTAGCTTTAGAACTTACCAAGATGGAGATTACAACCGAGGCGATCGAGCGCATAGGAAATCCATATGTTGATGTTACTCTAAAAAGTACAGGATATATAGGTATGACTCACACGCTCACACCAAATGCTGATACCAAATATTGGACTAAGTTCTTTACTCAAACAGCTGAACTTGTGGAGTACGTAGAGTATTATGATGCACTCGAGGGTGAAGGCGCTGGACGTGCTCATCTCAAAGAGTTTGTTCAGCAATATGACCCATATGTACTCGAGCAATCTGGTTCTACCGACATCTTTATGGATCTCGATTGGGGTTACGATGGTATCGACTTCTCTCGTTTGGCGTTGGGATTTGACGCTAACCTAATGCCTGGCGATGACTACGATGAGTCTATCGACCAAGTATTGTCTGTAGATGATGATTCTACCCCAGGTGAATATAACATTGCAATATCTGATATTGGTGCAGGTAGCCTCCGCATGGACACTACCCTTGAGCCAAACTGTTTCCGTGTATATTGGAAATATATCACACCAGGAACATATACTAATGAGATGTTTGCAAGTGATGCCGCACTTTCAGCATCTATTGCTCAGACATTAGACGCTGGGGGATGGGTTCATTTCCGTAAGGCAGATGATGGACAAGAGGATTTCACAACCAATGTTAACCGTGACGTTCAATATGTATACAATGATTTTGTATGGGGCGAAGAGCCAGATATAGAATACCAGATATTGTCAGTATCTCTCAACTACGATGGAAAATTCTCAATACCTTTGGTTAGTGACACTTTTGCCTTCAACCCTCGTGTTATGGGCGACTTTGAGCCAGCAATCACCGTCACTACCGATTCAGGAGATATCTCAAAGACTAACATCTTGGTTAAATATCAAGTTCATGATGACTATTATGTTGACGACCAACGCATCTTCTTCCACCGCTTCTTAACTGGTGATGATGAGATCTTCACAACATATCCAACAGATGACTCTCTTAGAGAGTGGATGCTTCTCGACAATGCGTATGAGTCAAACATGTGGACTCTTGTAAGTAGTGACTCGACCGACGAGGATCCAATGAGTTACTACTTCAACTGGGCTGGTATGTCTACAGGTACAACATATAAATATCTATATTGCACTGAGAATGGTATAGGTGAGGTATCAAACCTTAAGATTGCAACATTCATCACTCTCAACAATGATGGTGGAGACAACCCTGAATTCACCGTTGCAATTGATCCAGAGAGTATAATATTGGGTGAGGATGGTGTTGAGTTTGCTGCCAGTGGAACCGTAACACCAAACACAGATGTGGTAGAGTATAAGGCTCTATTCTTTGAGCAATCAGCACTCGAGAGCTACTACTTCGATACTACTAACGAGGAGGAACTTAAATATGCTCTCTACGTTATGCTCGAGGGTGAGGGTATGCCATACATCGAAATAGCCAATATCAGCATCACCACTTTTGATGCATCAGGTAAAGTTTGGTTGGCAGCTCAAGGAACTGGAGCAAATGGTATTGAGTCAATGTTATCTTTTGTTGAGTTCTCGGCTGATGGTACTATAGGCGAGCAAGTAGATTGTGATATCACTCCTTATAAGTCGGCTCCATACACGACAGCGACTAACAAAACCTTGAACCCCGAGAGCGCTCTCTTCTCGAGCGTTGAGCGCATCAAAGGTAACTATCAAAACAAAACGATGTTGATGTTGAGCGATGGTTCTCCTGCTTCAACCAAGGCTGCTGCTTCAACTCGCAGAATCACCGATCAAGAGGCTGCTGAGCTTCGTGCAAAGGGTATTCCGTTCTACACTATGCGTGATTTGACTATGCAAGGTCTTTTGAAAGAGAGGCTAAAATAGAGGTTGCAAATTGTAACTAACAGACAACTGCAATTAGGTGTTTTATAACCTAATTGCAGTTATTTTTTGTATATTAATTAAACCATTTTGTTATTTTAAAAATTATTACTATATTGCGCCCAATAACAGATACGAATCACCTCTGTTGGGATACACTTTTCACCGCATTACCCCAGTTTCTGCCGTAGTGCAAATGTTATAGATTTTTATTTTTTTACTATTTATATTATTTTAATGCCTATGAAAAAGTTCACCAATTATTTTGTTACGCTTTCGTTAGCCGTAGCAGCTCTTTTTACAACGACAAGTTGTAATGAAGATGCAGACGTTGAAGTTGAGGTTGCAAACCCTTCGGTCAGCGCAGTCGTAGTTGCAGAGTCAACTATCGGACAAACTTCAGCAACTGCAACAGTTACATTTGCAGAAGCAGAAGAGATCTACTACTCAGTTTATGAGAGCAGTTCATCAGCTTCAACTTGGGAGAGCGTTTCAGTTGCTGCAACAGAGACCTCTACTTCAATCAAATTGTCATCTCTTACAGCAGGTACCGACTACACAGTTGAGTGCTATGCAGAAAATGGTGACATCAAAAGTACATCTATTTCAGCAGACTTCACAACAGTTGCTGCAGAAGTAGTCATTCCAGATCCAACTATCGCTATCGCAGCAGTTGAGGGAAGTGAGACAATCCAATTCACAGTATCGGTGACCAACGCTGTTATGTATGCTTATGCTTACTACCTCACCTCTGAGGCTCCAGCTGAGGCTGAGATCGAGTGGACTGAGACTGCAATTGAGGCTGATGGCGACTACACTATCGACGTTGATGCTACAGTTGCTGGCGACTACACTATCTATGCTTACGCTGCTGGTACTGAGGTTGACTCTGAGGTTACTTCAGCTACATTTACAGTAGTTGCTCCAGATCCAACTATCGCTATTGCAGCAGTTGAGGGTAGCGATTCTCAATTCACTGTATCGGTTACTGATGCTGTTATGTATGCTTATGCTTACTATCTAACCTCTGAGGCTCCTGCTGAGGCTCTTATCGAGTGGACTGAGGTTGCTGTTGCTGAGGATGGTGACTACACTATCGATGTTGAGGCTGAGGCTGGCGACTACACTCTATTTGCTTATGCTGGTGGTATGTCTGCTAACACTGAGGTTGTATCTATCGAGTTCACTATCGCTGAGCCTGTAATAATCACAGTATCTAATGCTAACGCAGCTTCATTTATGATCTCGATGGATGTTGAGATCGACAACACCCTTTGTGACGGTTTTGCTTATTATAGCTACCAAACTGCCAATGCAAGTTGGTATGCAGGATACTTTGAGAGTGACCTTACATATGGTTATTGCGAAGAGTATATAACTGAGAGTAAAACTATTCAATTTGGCTCTGCATACTATTTGACCCCTGATTGCTCTTACACATTTGAGATTGCAGCATACAAGGATAATGGTGATGGAACATACGCTATCGTTGGTGATATCATTACTTTCGTTGAGTCTACTACAGCTGCCGTTATCGGCGCATCCGATGCAACAATCGAAATTGAGATTGATGACACTAAAACTTCATTGACTGGTTTTGGTGGTTCAATCTACAACAATGATAATGTTGGTGGTTACTGCTATGGTAATGTTGCTGCTGCAGACGCTTCAAGCGGTATTGATGCATATATCACAGCCAACAACATCGTGAGTAGCGCATACTATACAACATTTAGAACCTATGACTGGGAGACTTCGGACTACGTATATGCGGATTCTAAAGCATTCTCAGTATCCAGCAAGGCTTCTAATACAGAGTATATCGTATATGCTATTCCAGTAGATAACGATGGTAACCTTGGTAAAGTTTGTACAGCTAATGTTACAACAAATTCGTTGAGTGTTGACTCATCTATCATCCCAGGTATCGCGTGTACTCCATCAAATACATCTGCTGAGTTTGTATTTACATTCACAGACAACTGCTACAAGATCTTCCGTTACAATGGTGCTGTAGACGACACATGGGTGACAGCTGATGGTGTGTACTCATGGTTCTTGGATGATCTCACTTCACTATATTATGGTTGGTCAAAAGATAGCACAGATGTAGTTGATGGTAAAGCTACATATACTCAGAGCTGGTTGTCGATGGGTACAGAGTATAACATGTACTACCTTGGTGTTGCTGAGGATGGTACTCTTGGTGAGCTTCAAACTTGCAATTACACAACTACAAGCCCTGATTTTGATGCATCTACAGCTTCACTCAATGTAACTATTGATGAGAAAAGCCAGGCATACTACTGGTACGATCCTGTAGAGTATCCTGCCTATATTAGCTCTGTATATGCTAATGTTACATTCAATATACAGATGACCGACGGTGCAACATCTTATGTCTATGGAGTATTTGATGATAATTATGTAGTAAACAAGACTTCAATGTCAGCGTATGGTAGTTACCTAATTGGTTCTTTCTATAACCCAGTAATAACTACAGCTACAGTGCTTGAAGATCTATATTTTGGAGCATCAACCTACATTCTGGTTGTAGTGCCTATTGATGATGAGGGCCTATATGGTACTCCTCAAGTTATCGAATTCGACGGTTGGGATAGCCCAATCTACGATAGTGGTGACAGTGGAGACGATGATTCCGGTGTTGATCCGATGATGTAATCGCACTCTTTAATTATTAAAATAGATCAGTTCCTTTATGGGGCTGCTCTATTTTCATTTTACAATAAAAAAGTTGTGATTTTTTTGCCATTTTCCCCCAAAAAAAAGCTATCTTTGCTCTCATAAATTTAAACATATAAAGCTAATGAAGAGAGTTTACAATTTTTTTGTAACATTTACACTTGCTGCACTAATGCTTTCAGTGGCAAGTTGCGCAGAGGATTCAGCCGAAGACAATGTGGTTGAGCCAAATACGGATCCAGAAGTTTCACTTTCGGGCGATTTAGTTTTGACGCCATCGGTAGATGAAGTTCTTGTGAATAATAATTCAACATATGTTGAGTTCACTGTCTTTATGGGCGATACTGATGTGTCAGATGTATCCTCTCTCGAGATATTCCATCTTGATGAAGATTATAACCTAACATATGTTGAGAATTTGCGATATGAGATTACAGAGTCAGGTATACATAGTTTCTATGCAACATGCAATAATTCTGAAAATCGAGTAGTAAAGAGCGAAACAGTTAATGTTGAGGCGCATGATCTCAGCGACTTAACTCTTGTTGCCTCTCAATATACGATATTGGATGGTGTCGATGAAGATAAAACAGTAGAATTCTCTGTATTCTTTGGCGATATTCAGATTACATCATTCGATGATGACGCTCTATCAATCTACTATGTTGAAGGTTCTCAAGAGGATAAGATCGATAGTTTTAGCTATACAATTGACGCTGTTGGTAGCTACACATTCTACGCTGAGTTTAACATATTAGGCGAAACGGTCACAAGTGACCAAATTACAGTTACTTGCATCGATTGGGACTCAATTGATTTCTACAAGCGAGTATTTGGTATTCAATTTACAGCTACTTGGTGCGGTTATTGTCCTATAATGACAGCGGGAATACACTACTTCAACAAAGACTACTCGGGTGAAGATAGAGCAATATTTGCATCGGCACACGGCAGTGATGTCATGTCTAACAACTATAGCAACTCACTTATAAATAAGATGAATATTAGTGGTTTCCCTACCCTTTTGGTAGGAAGTGTTAATGCAAATTACACTACAAGTATTGGTGCATATACACCATACACAACCACAGTTGCATATCTTGTAAAGGCAGTTGAAGAGATTGAGGAACAAGATGTGTGCACTGCGATAAGCGCATCATCGAACTACGACAGTAGCAACATCATAATTGAGGCTAAAATTGCTGTTTGCACGGATGGCGAGTTTGGTATTGGAGCAATGGTGTTGGAGGATGGTATAACAGCAAGTCAGACCTCTTATGTAACATTGAGTAGCATTGGCCTTGGTGACTACGACACCTCAAACCACTTAAATGTGTTGCAAGGAATCTACCCATATTCATACTCAGGTGATCAATACGAAGACTTAGGTGGAGTAGAATCACACTCAAGCGGTCAGCAATACTCGTTTAGTTGCACATTTGATATTAGCAAACTGACATCGCTCTCTAACATAGAGAATTGTCGCATTGCAGTATATACCTACAACAAGAGCACTGGATATATTGATAATATTGTCCAAGCCCCAATAGGTGGAGTACACTACTTTGATACTAAAAATTAATTCTTAATATTTTATACAATGAAAAAATTATTATTACTCTGTTTTGCTATCTCAGCAATTCTATTCACAAGTTGCGAGAAAGAGGAGAGCACCTCAACTGTCGATGGTTACACTCTCAAAATCACCCCATCGACTGCAACTATTGGAGACGACATCACATTGACAATTTCGGGTGATGGTGCTGAGGATATGATATGGGTAGCATGTTTCAACCGAGTAGATGATGGCTCTGGAAGCTGCATCGCTATTCCATCGACTAATGGTGTTATTGTTGTCTCAACCTCTGCACTAATGTTCAGCGCAGGTGAGTACAAGTTCTATGCAACCAGCGACGACGAGGAGACTAACTACGCCTCTGTAACATTTACTGAGTAATTTTTTATTAATTATAGATCAAATTATATCGACTCCATTGGGGCTCGATATAATTTGCTTTTTAAACTTAACCTATTATTATGAAGAGATTTATTTTAAGCCTTGTAGCAATCATTGCTGCTTACACCCAACTTTCGGCTCAAGAGCTACCCAATGTAAAGGTCCAAAATCAAGATAGCCGTGTTATAGAGAGTGTAAGTTTCGTTGACCACAGAACTCCATTTATCCTCTCTTTTTGGTCCACTACATGTAAACCATGTATCAAAGAGCTCGACACAATTTGTGAGAACTACGTAGATTGGAACGACGAGATACCATTTAGAGTTATCGCAGTCTCAATCGACGATAGTCGTTCTGTATCACGTGCAAAGGCATTGGCTACGGGTCGTGGTTGGGGTGATTATTTCACCTTGGCATATGATGTAAACTCTGAGTTTAAACGTGCTCTCAATGTTGTTAGTGTACCTCAAGTATTCATCTTCAATAGAGATGGCCGTATGGTATATTCTCACACAGGTTATACCCCAGGTAATGAGATTGAACTCTTTGAGAGAATCAAAAAATTATACTAAAATGCCGCATTTCTACTCGAAACTTCTGCTGCTACTATCGACAATTAGTATTACTGCATTTGCTTCGGCTCAAGATTATGGTCATTTGAATGGTAGCTTTGAGTCGAATACTATATACTATATCGAAGATGTCGCAAGTGGTGCTACTGCCCCATACGCCATAGGATCAAACAATTACCTCAAGGTTGATTACACATTAGGGCGTTTCTCAGCAGGTATACAGGCAGAGTATTACCCCGAAGTGCTCCAAGGATTTCAAGAGGAGTTCAAAGGGTTTGCGATACCAACAAAGTACGTATCATGGAGCGACTACAACTACTCTGTCACCGTTGGTGATTACTATGAGCAGTTTGGCAGTGGACTAATTTTACGTTCATGGGAAGACCGACAATTAGGTCACAACAACTCATTAGGTGGCGCTCGCATAACATTCAATACATCAAACGGCATATTGAGTGGTAAAGTACTCTATGGAGTACCTCGAGACTATCTCAACTCTGTAGGTCGTGGCTATGAGTTCGGCCAAAATATCTTTGATAGCTACTCTTCGACGCAAGTAGCTGGTGGAGATATCACAGTCGTGCTCTCCCGGCTCTTGATGCCTGAATCAATGCACTATCTCTATCTCGAAGGTAGTGTGGTAGGTCGATTCGAACCTGAATCAACGTCGCTATTTGATATCAACAACTACTCCTCACTTGGACTCTCACAAAACCTATACTCGTACTCGGCTCGATTGGGCTACGAATATGGTGGTTTCTCATTTAAGTTTGAGCATGTTGGCAAAGGTGAGGATCTTCACTTCTCGCATAAGAGTGATGAATATGAGCTAAGAAGTGGTAATGCTCAGTTAGCTGAGTTTAACTTTGCGGCACGTGGCTTCTCGGCTTCGGCTCTATTCCGTCGTCTCGACAATATGAGTACTTTGGCATATCGAGTTGAGGATATGAGTGCTGGGGCACTTCCAGCCAATACCATCAACTACATCCCTGCTCTTAGCCAACAACAAAGCTACATGTTAGCCTCCTTTAACCCATATGCAGGATATGCCGATGGTGAGATTGGTGGTCAGATAGACCTCTTCTACAATATACCTCGTGGAACAGCACTTGGTGGAAAGTATGGAGTTAAACTTCATGCTAACTCTTCTATGTACTATACCCCATCATCATCACTCTCCGAGGAGCACTCCAATGCTCGACTCAGTTACCGTGACATAACACTCGATATTGAGAAGAAATGGAATCGTAAGCTCAAGACAATACTCTTTATGACGATTCAAGAGCTATCGCCAACACATGGCGAGAAAATTGCAACCGAGGCCCAAAATGTATTTGTTGCTGATGTAACATACAGCTTCTCAAATAAATTCTCACTCCGAGGAGAGTTGCAATATCTCTACTCCGAGGAGTTAACCAAAGATTGGATGGGGGCATTGTTAGAGGCTAACTTTGCACCAAAATGGAGCATTTTTGCAAGCGATATGTACAATCATGGTGACAGTAAGCTGCACTACTATTCGGTGGGTGCAGCCTACACATACTCGATGTTTCGTATTGCTGCAAGCTATGGTCGCAATAGAGAGGGCATGGTCTGCTCGGGTGGCGTATGTCGCTGGCAGCCAGCTTATACTGGCGGTAACCTCCAAGTCTCAATTCTATTCTAAGAAATATAAATCATGAGAAATATTCAATATATTCTTTTGTTGTCGCTGCTCGCCTTCACCTCTTCATGTGTAGGGCAAAAGGAACCAGCAAGTAACTTTAGTGTAACTATCTCAGCAAGCCAACCAAACATCAGTGTTGATAATGGCGAGAGTGTTCGACTTAGCGTCAAAAATCACAGCATTGATGTCACCGACCAGGCTGAAATCTACTACACTCAATCGGGCGAAGAGGTATTAGTCGAAGGTGGAGTATTTGTTGCAACCCAGAGTGGTGAGTATACATTTGGTGCTCGTTATAGTGGTGTTGAATCCGACGGACATGCTGTTGTATATGCATATACTGAAGATCAACTCTCAACGGAGTTCTATCGTCGTAATATAGTAATGAAGTTCACTGGTACTTGGTGTGTTAACTGCCCTGCAATGGGTACTGCAATCACCGATGTGGAGCACTCAATGCCCAATCGAATCGTTGAGATATCGATGCACTGTTATGATGAATTGACAGTGAGCGAAAGTACGCAAGTGGCCTCCGATAACTCATTTTCGGTTCTTCCAATCACCTTTGTTGATATGCTTAGTTCGACCAGCACAAGTTCAGCTTCGATCATCACCTCACTTATTAATAATTCGATCGATACTAACCCAACAACTGCTGGCGTCAAAATTGCATCCGAGATAGATGGTTCGACACTTAATGTGACTGTAGGTGTAAAAAGCAACACATCAAATAACTACAAAATTGCTGTAGCATTAGTTGTTGATAATTACAACTATGCACAAACTGGAGCAGACGACCCTAACTACAAGCAAAATAAAGTATTGCGATTCTATCTATCAGAACTTTATGGCGATTCATTAGGTACAATTGCGGCCAATGGTGAGATTATACGCAACTACACGGCAGTGTTACCAAGCGAAGCATTGGAGTCTGAGAGCCGAGTTGTAGCGTATGTGCTCAACGAAGTAAATGGTAAATACATTGTCAACAATGCTTCAGAGTGTGTAATTGGCAATAGTATTGATTATATGTATGAGATAAATTAATTGTTTTACTTTATTTTGATACACATTTTAACTTTTTAACATATCTTTGTTCTATAATTATAAAATAACCCACTACATTTGATAAGTAGTAGTAAATATAATAACACGATTTGTTAATATTAAAATTTACAAAGATGAAAATAACAAGATTAATCAAGGTCTCAATGATCGCCACTTTAGGCTTAATATTATTCTCTCAAGCATCATATGCTAACAACAACTCAAAGATGGAGGATAAAGAGCCTAAAAGAAGTTCTCACTCAATCTCTCAATCCGATAAGAGAAACTCTTCAAGCAAGAATAACAAAAACTCTTCGAGCAAGAAAACTGTTATCTCTCGATCAAATGTATCATATAGCAAAAAAATACCAACAGTTAAAGTTACAAGGACGCTACCATCTTCGGCAACCATTATCAAGAAAAGTGGTGTCAGCTACTACCACCACAATGGAAATTACTATAGGCATGACGCTGGCAGGTATATTGTCACAGTTCCACCCAAAGGTCTGCGTATCAAGGCTTTGCCTCTTGGATACAGCCTGCTAAGAATGTTAGATAGAACTTTCTACTATTATCAAGGCATCTACTACATGCAAAAAGGGAATGAATATGAGGTAGTTGATGCGCCACAAGACATTATTGTTTATTCACTTCCCGATGAGGCAGACCAAGTATATATCGAAGGAAAAGAGTACTATATCTACAATGGATACATATATAGTATTGTTGTAACACCCGAAGGTCGTGCATTCAAAATGACTGGTGAATTAGGAATGTAAGAGGATATATTGCAAGATACAAGAATAGGCTGTCACACTGCAGAAATGCAGATAATGACAGCCTATTTTTTTTTGCAGATTAAATCTCTCGCAATATTTTAGTGAGTACCGTTTGAGCTGATACAACTCTATTGGCAGCCTCCTCAATAACGATAGATTGCGGAGAGTCTATCACCTCGTCAGAAACGATCATATTGCGTCGTACTGGTAGGCAGTGCATAAAGTAGGCGTTGTTGGTTAGAGCCATTTTGGCTGAATCCACACACCATGACATATCTTGCGAGATAACCTGGCCATATGTCTCATCGGCAAATGGTGACCAGTTCTTAGCATAGATAAAGTCAGCACCCTCGAAAGCCTCCTCTTGGTTGTTGGTCACCTTGGCGCCCTTGGTAAACTCCTCGCTTAGCTCGTAACCTTTGGGGTGAGCGATAACGAACTCGTAGTCGAGAGCCGACATCCACTCAGCAAATGAGTTAGCCACAGCTTGAGGCAGAGCACGAGGGTGAGGAGCCCATGTCAAGACAACCTTTGGACGAGGCTTTTGGCGATACTGCTCAATGGTAATCACATCGGCAAACGACTGCAATGGGTGGCGTGTCGCAGCCTCCATGCTTACTACTGGCTTGCCCGAGTATGTTATAAATTGATTAAGAATCTTCTCGGCGTAGTCGTCAGCTTTATTTGTGAGCGATGCAAAGCTACGCACTGCAATGATGTCGCAGTAGGAGCCCATCACTGGAATTGCCTCGAGTAGGTGCTCTGGTTTGTCGCCATCCATCACAACACCCAATTCGGTCTCCAGCTTCCATGCTCCTTGGTTGACATCGAGCACCATAACATTCATACCCAAATTCATTGCAGCCTTCTGAGTCGAAAGACGTGTGCGCAACGAGGAGTTGAAAAAGATCATCAATAGTGTCTTGTTATGACCCAAAGTATTGTAGATATATGGATTTTGTTTGATGATTTTAGCCTCTGTCAACCACTCCTGCAAGGAGTCTACATCGTAGAGCGATTCAAATTTTTTCATGCTATTTTATCTTAATTATTTATCAAATTATCTTCTGCTGTCGCCTGCTTCTCGAAGTTGAATTGCGCAACAACATCATCGAAAAGCGCCTTGATTTGCTCCGTGCAGAGGTTACCTACGCTACCTGCGTGAGTGTGGTTAACCTCTCTATTGGGGCTGTAGTTGCCCTTCTCGATCTCCAAACCAACTTTGCGATATGCCTCACGGAATGGAACGCCATCCAAGACCAATGCATTGACACTCTCAACACTAAATATGTAGTCGTAGCGCTTGTCGTCGATAATCCCTTCGTTAACTCTAATTTCGCTCAACATCACATTGGCCATATTGAGGATGCTCTTCATCTCGAAGATTGATGGGAAGATCTGCTCTTTAAGAAGCTGCATCTCTCGATTATACCCTATCGGCATATTGGTCGTCAGCATCGCAATTGTATTTGGCAAAGCTCTGATTATATTGCATTTTCCTCTTATTAGCTCCCACACATCGGGATTCTTCTTGTGGGGCATAATGCTCGAACCTGTAGTGTAATTATCTGGGTATGAGACAAATCCAAAGTTTTGACTCATAAACATACAGTTATCCATAGCAAAACGTGAAAGGGTCGAGGCGAGTGACGAGAGCGCCACTGCCACACTCTGTTCGCACTTTGCACGACTCATCTGAGCATAGATGGAGTTGTAGTTTAGAGCATCGAAACCAAGAAGTCGAGTTGTCATCTCACGATCTAAAGGAAACGACGAGCCATAACCAGCGGCAGAGCCTAATGGGTTCTTGTTGCATAGTTTGTAAGCTGTCAAAATTGATTGCGCATCGTCAACCAAACTCTCGGCATAGGCTCCCAACCACAACCCAAATGAGGAGGGCATAGCTATCTGTAGGTGTGTGTAGCCTGGCATAAGAACCTCCTTGTATCGTTCAGATAGCTTCGTGAGAGTTGCGAAAAGTTCGCCACAAAGCTCTACGATCTCTCGGATCTCGGTGCGCAAAAAGATT
Source organism: Rikenellaceae bacterium (assembly GCA_047171945.1). Classification (GTDB taxonomy): domain Bacteria; phylum Bacteroidota; class Bacteroidia; order Bacteroidales; family Rikenellaceae; genus Alistipes. Next base: position 55,007 of record JBCQWR010000009.1, read on the forward strand.
TTAAGATCGACCAAAACTTGATCATTGCGTGAACGACCACTATGAATTTTTCCTCCAACAGGGCCAATCATCTCCGTGAGTTGAAGTTCCACCTGCGAGTGAATATCCTCCACACCATCCTCGATTACAAATGTACCTGCGTCAACGCTCTTGAGAATCTCTTTAAGCCCCTGTTGAACCTGCTCAAGCTCCTCGGAGCTAAGGAGTCCCACGCTCTCCAACATCTTTGTGTGAGCCAACGATCCCAATATATCTGCCTTCGCTAAGTTGGAGTCCATCTCACGATCTCGACCAACCGTAAATTGATCAACGAGAGAATCTACCTCTACGCTTTTTTGCCACAATTTCATACTATAATAAATAATCTGTTAATATCTTGATATACTGCTCTATACCCTGCTCCACCTCACTCAAAAGTACATATTCGTCGGCGGTGTGCGAACGGTAAGTATCACCTACGCCAATCTTCACACTTGGGCAACTTACCAACGCCTGATCCGAGAGCGTCGACGACCCAAATATCTTTGATCCATGATCAAGACAACACTTCACGAATGGATGATCGCTATTGATCGACGAGGCTCCCAAGCGTGTGGAACGAGCCTTGACGCTACACTCAACATGCTGCTCGATGATCTCCAAAATTTCTAAATTGGTGTAGCACCCATTGTTGCGCACATCAACCGTAAAGTGACACTTGCCTGGTACTACATTGTGGGTTGTGCCCGCCTCTATCACCGTTACACTCATCTTAACTCGACCCAGCACCTCGGACTCTCTCTCGAAACGGTAGTCGTTGAACCAACGGATGTCATCGAGCGATTTGATGATTGGGTTTACTGTATTCTCATGCGCTGCGTGTCCCGATACGCCAACAACTTCACAATCGAGCACCATCAATCCTCTCTCGGCGATGGCAACATCCATCGAGGTAGGCTCTCCCACAACCACCAGATGAGGATTTATAATTTTATCATACATTATGCCCATTCCACGATGCCCCGAGCTCTCCTCTTCGGCCGTGAGCAACAGCGCAAGGTTGCACCACGAAAGCTCCATTGGATAGAAGTGTGTAAATGCTGCGAGTAGCGAGACTAAGCTTGCACCATCATCATTGCTCCCCAATCCATAGAGTTTATCACCTTCGACAGTTGGGGTGAAGGGGTCTCGAGTATAGTTCTCGTTGGGGCGAACAGTATCGTGGTGGGCACAGAGAACAACCGTTGGCAACTTTGGTGAGAAGTGTCTGTTGTAAACTATAAGGTTATTCTCAACTCGCTGAGGCTCAAGCCCCAACTCTATCATCTTGGCATAGAGCAACTCAGCACTACCCTCTTCACTTCGAGTTAGCGAAGGGGTGGCGATAAGCCTTTTAAGCAGATCTATGGCCGATGCACTATTCATATTAATCTATATCTTTGCAATTAAAGTTCCAGCGTCAACTCTCAATGTGTTGCAGATCCTCACACCCGTAACCCCACTATCAACGGCAAGCAGAGCATTGTCGATCTTTGGAATCATTCCATCGAAGATCTTACCCGAGCTCTTGAGTTGAGGGTAATTTTCATGCGAGATTAGCTTTATAACACTATTATCGTCCGCAATATCGGCCAAGACGCCCGATTTCTCGAATAGATAAATCAACTCCACATCATATATTTTACTCATAGCCACAGCTACACTTTGAGCAATAGTATCGGCATTGGTATTAAGCAATTGGCCCTCGGCATCAACCGTGATAGGAGCTACAACTACACTATAACCTGAGCCGATGAGCATCTGCAAAGCTTGATTGTTGATGCTATCGGTGAGCACATCGCCAACAAAGCCATAATCAATATCCTTGACTGGTCGCTTGATGGCAGGAATAATTTGGGCATCAGCACCACAAATGCCCCAAGCGGCCACTCCTCGCCTCTGTAACTTGGCCACAATGCTTTTGTTGATTCCTCCAGCATATACCATCGTTACCACCTCGACTGTTGCAGCATCGGTGATGCGACGACCTTCGACCATCTTAGCCTCAATCCCGAGCGCAGCCGAAATATTGGTTGCGATCTTGCCGCCACCATGTACCAATATTTTGTTGCCCTCAAGTGCAGCAAATTCATCAAGGAGTTTGTCGAGCCCTTCGGTGGAGTCAACTACGTGACCTCCAATCTTTACAACTTTTACACTATCTCTACTCATCTTGCAGGCAACTTTTAAGTGCTACAATCAATCTATCGCACTCCTCTCGACCAATAGTGAGCGATGGTAAGATTCTTATTATGCGGTTATCGGAGGCGCTACCAACAAAGATTTTGTGGGTATGCAACATCTTCGAGCGTATCGCCTTTGAATCGCTATCCATAACCACACCAATCATCAAGCCACGGCCTCGAAGTTCGACTATGCGATTATCATCAATTGAGGATAGCTGCTCCATTAAATATTTGCCCATCGTAGCGGCGTTCTCCACCAAGTTTTTATCATTGATGTCATCCACTACAGCTAATGCTGCTGCGCAGGCTAAGTGGTTACCCCCAAACGTGGTACCCAAGAGTCCATATGAGGGTTTAAATTGGGGTGCAATCATAATTCCACCAACAGGAAATCCATTACCAATTCCCTTTGCCATTGAGTATATATCGGCCTTGATGCCAGAGTGGTCGAGTGCAAAATATGCTCCCGAACGACCGCATCCACACTGCACGCAATCTGCAATCATCACAGCATCGTGCTCATCACAAAGCTCTCTAATTGCGCTCAGAAACTCTGCAGTGGCCATCTTTACACCTCCAACACCCTGTATTGCCTCAACAATTACTGACGAGACGCCACCTTTAGCAAACTCCTCACGCAGTGCCTCCACGTTGTTGTACTCAACAAAGGTGATATTCTCTGTCTCATTGACAGGTGCTACAATCTTGGGGTTATCCGTTGCAGCTACAGCAAGCGAAGTGCGACCATGAAACGACGTTGAGAAGGCTATTACTCGCTTGCGAGAGTTGTAGAATGATGCCAATTTGATAGCATTCTCGTTGGCCTCGGCACCACTATTACACAGAAAGAGTGAGTACTCCTCCTTGCCCGACAATATGCCCAACTTCTCGGCCAACTCTGCCTGTTGTGGAATACGTATCGAGTTGGAGTAGAAGCCAATATCTTCGAGTTGATGCTCCAGATATTTGACATAGCGCTCCGCTGTGTGTCCAATCGAGATTACAGCGTGACCACCATACATGTCGAGGTATTCGTTGCCAGCATCATCCCAAAGTGTTGAACCTTGAGCTTTAACTATATTAATGTCGTTTATTGGGTATACGTCAAAACATTTCATCTATTTATGGTTTTAGAAAGCCGAGGCTTTAAGTTTAAGGCCTGTTGATAAAGGTAGCCCAAATATTCGATTCATATTCTCTATCGCTTGACCCGCAGCACCTCTCAAAAGATTATCAATTATCGAGGTGATCAAGAGGTAGTCACCATGCTTTTCGATATATAGCAACGATTTATTGGTGTTCACAACCTGCTTGAGGTTTATGGGTTTTGCCGAGACAAAGGTGAAAGGTGAATCAGCGTAGCGAGAGTCGAATATATTTTTAGTTTCATCTAAACTTAATTGACATTTTGTATGGATAGTTGCGATAATTCCACGAGGGAAATCGCCACGGTATGGCACAAAGTTGATCGACGAGTTGAACGATGGTTGCAGGCGGATAATGCTCTCTCCTATCTCCCCCAAGTGTTGATGTGAGAAGGTTTTATAGGTCGAAAGGTTGTTGGCTCTCCACGAAAAGTGAGTTGTTGCAGATGGCTTTTGACCTGCACCAGTTGAGCCAGTGATAGCTGTTATGTGAATATCATCTGTGAGCGCACCTACAGATGCTAAGGGCAAGATAGCTTGCTGGATAGCTGTTGCAAAGCAGCCTGGATTGGCCACATTGCCACAGCGCTCAACCTCCGAGCCGAAGAAGTCCGAAAGGCCATAGGCAAACTCACGGCCTGCGCTCTGAGCATCCTTTTGCAATCTGAAGTCATTACCTAAATCTATTACTACGCACTCTTTGGCAAGCTCGCAACTCTCCAAGAAAGAGAGTGATTTACCATGTCCTGAGCACAAAAACATCACATCAACAGTAGGATCGACCTCTTGAGAAAAGAGCATCTCGCTATCGCCCAATAGATCCTCATGGATTGAGTAGAGTGGCTCTCCTGCGCTACTTGAACTTTGTGCAAATACAAACTCCACTTCGGGATGCAATAGCAGCAGTCGGCAGATCTCTCCACCAACGTAGCCCGCTGCACCAACAACACCAACTCTAATCATTACTCAATATTATTAATAATATTATAGATCTTAGAACTTAGTGAGAATATCTTACCGAAGCCTTTGGCATCGTCACCCGTAAATGCTCTATTCATCTCACCATATGAACCAAAGGCGTCGGACATAAGGTCGCTCTTGGACTCAATACCAATCACCTCGAAGCGATATGGTTGCAACTTAACAAAGACATCACCCGAAACAAACTCCTGACTTTGACTCAACATAGCCTCCATATCACGCATCACTGGGTCGAAGTAGAGACCCTCGTGAAGGTTATTGCAGTAGAATGTCGAGATCTGCTCCTTCCAGAATAGCTGCCACTTCGAGAGTGTGTGCTTCTCTAACATATGGTGAGCCTTGATGATAACCATTGGTGCTGCCGCCTCAAAGCCAACACGACCTTTGATTCCAATCACTGTGTCACCAACATGCATACCACGACCAACGGCAAACTCGCCAGCCTTTTGAGCAATATCGCAAATTGCCTCTACCCCACTCATAGCTTTGCCATCAACTGCTACGATCTCACCCTTCTCAAATGTGATGGTCATATCGGCAGCCTCCGCCTCGCTCTTGGTGCACTTGGTTGGATATGCCTCCTCGGGTAGTCCAAGCTTAGAGCTTAGGGTCTCTTTTCCTCCAATCGAGGTACCCCAGAGTCCTTTATTGATCGAGTACTCCGCCTTCTTGAAATCCATCTCGATGCCATGCTCCTTGAGGAAGTTAATCTCTTGTTCTCGGGAGAGTTGTTGCTCACGGATGAGTGCTATCACCTCGATCTCGGGAGCTACAATTCCAAAGATTGAGTCGAAACGAATTTGATCGTTGCCCGCACCAGTGCTACCGTGACACAAGAAGTCAGCACCCTCAGCCTTAGCATATTTAGCAATTGCGATCGCTTGAATAATTCTCTCTGAGCTCACCGAGATTGGGTAGGCGCCATTTTTGAGCATATTGCCATATACCATATATTTTATGGTGAGATCATAGTAGTCGTCAGCCACATCAAGATTAGTGAAGCTTGAGCAACCAATCTCATATGCACGCTTTTCAACTTGCTCAATATCCTCAACTGTGAATCCACCAGTGTTTGCCAATACTGCATGAACTTCGTAGCCCATTATTTTTGTTAAGTAGACACCACAGTATGAGGTGTCGAGGCCGCCACTATAGGCCAAAATTACCTTCTTTTTCATCTTGATATATGGTTTTATGTTATTACTTTTTTTCTGGTAATGAGAACTCAATCTCTTCGAGTACTTCGTCAATATCGAATCGAAGTTTATCTTTGGTTGAGTCAAATATCATGGCTGTGCAGAGGCAGTTATTACGCTCTTTAGCCATTAGGATATTGTAGTTAACGCAACTTTTACAGCCAGCCCAAAACTTGTCATCTTTTGTCAGATAATTAAACGTCACGGGGTGATAGCCCAATTGGTCGTTGATCTTCATCACGGCAAAACCAGTGGTAAGACCGAAGAGGGTTGCTCCAGGAAACTTCTTGATAGAGAGTGCAAACGCTTTGCGCTTGATAATCTTAGCAAGTCCAATCTCACGATACTTTGGATTTATAATAAGTCCCGAGTTGGCAACATACTTCTCACCTTCCCATGATTCAATATAGGTGAATCCTGCCCATTTTCCATCCTCTGTAAATGCAATAACAGCTTTACCTTCAGCCATCTTTTGAGCGACATAAGTCGAGGTTCGTTTAGCTATACCAGTTCCTCTTTTTGCAGCAGATGCAGACATCTCGTCACATATCTCCTCTGCAAACTTTGAATGGGAAATGTTAGCTACAACAACAGTAAAATTACTGACAATCATAGTTTAATTAAAAAAATCGTACGAAAAAAAATATTATCTAACGGATTGTGTATAGTCGCCCCCCAAATACTATTTGACATGACGACAAGGAGTATGCGTACGACTATCGTCGTCGTCGCAAAGATGTAGTAGATGTAGACACAACAAAGCGGTCGATCACCAAGATCAACTCGTTATTGTTGTATGTATTACCGTTTACTTCCATCATTTACTTTTGAAATAAGTACGATGCAAATGTAGTGATAATTTTTTAATTCCCAAAATTTTTAATAAAATACTTTCTTAATCTCTAATGAAATAGCTCTATAATAATTGCGATTTCAATCTTTAATAAGATCTTCAGCTCTTTGTTGATCCTCTTGTTTAATTATTAATTGAGCATATATTACCCCTACAGGGTAGAATGTCGACATATACTCATTATTGATCATAGACCATATTCCAGCGCTCTCTAATACTGATTTAATAACTTCAGCCTCGTTAACCGATGAAAATTCTCTAAATACGATGCATTGCTCAGTTGAACCTTGCTCTTTAACCTCACTCATAATAGTTGTTTTTTGTGGTTTTATACAAATATAATCTTTTATTGTTAGTACTACAAATATGTAACCAAGAAAAAAGTAGGTAGAAAAGAAAAAGTTTGTATATTTGTAGTGTAATAATAGATTAAAGATGCAAAATTTCGTACACCTACACGTCCATACACAATACTCAATCCTTGATGGTCAGGCAAATATATCGAAGCTGATCGACAAGGCGATTGGTGATGGCATGCCTGGCGTTGCGGTCACCGATCACGGGGTGATGTTTGGCATCAAGGAGTTCACCAATACTTTAGGTAAAAAGAAAAAGAGTTGGAAAGGCGAAATAGGTAAACTTAAGAAGCAAAATGTTAAGTTTGCTGAGGGTACTGAGATAATAGAGGGAGAAGACCCAAAGGTATCCATCGAGAAGAATAATGAGAAGATTTATGAATTGGAGCAGAAACTTAAATTCAAACCTATTATTGGTTGTGAAGTTTATGTAGCTCGCAGAGGTCTTAATGTTAAAGAACAGAAGAGTGATCAGAGTGGCTATCACCTTATTCTATTGGCGAAAAATCTTACTGGCTATCACAACTTAATTAAGATAGTCTCAAAGGGATGGACCGATGGATTCTATTCTCGACCACGTACCGATCATAATGAACTTCGTAAATATCACGAGGGGATAATTTGTTGTTCGGCATGTATCGGAGGTGAAGTGCCTCAAAAAATCCTTAAGGGAGACCTAACGAGTGCAGAAGAGGCTATGCTTTGGCATAAAGAGCTGTTTGGTGACGATTATTACGTTGAATTACAGCGACATATTGCCTCAGTAGAACGTGCTAATCATGAGGTGTATCCCATGCAGCAGCAGGTCAATGAGGCATTGGTGGAGATGGCTCGCAGGAATAATATTAAGTTGATATGCTCCAATGATGTGCACTTTGTCGATGAGGATAATGCTGAGGCGCACGACCGCCTAATATGTTTGAGTACCAGCCGTGATTTGGATGATCCCAAACGTATGCTCTACTCCAAGCAAGAGTGGTTCAAAAGCCGCAAAGAGATGTCGGAGCTATTTAAAGATATTCCTGAATCTTTGGATAATACCCTCGAGGTGTGTGATAAGGTCGAAGAGTATTCGATTGACAACCCACCAATTATGCCAACCTTCGACATTCCAAAAGAGTTCGGTACAGAGGAGGAGTATCGAGCGAGACTCACCGAGCAGGACCTATTCGACGAGTTCACTCGTGATGAGTTGGGTAATGTCGTGTTGAGCCAAGAGGCCGCCGAGAAGAAGATTAAGAGTTTAGGCGGTTATGATAAGCTATATCGTATAAAATTAGAGGCGGACTACCTTGCAAAAATAACATTTGAAGGAGCTAAGAAACGATATGGAGACCCCCTTTCTGATGAGGTGATGGAGCGTCTCAATTTCGAGCTATATATAATGAAGACAATGGGTTTTCCTGGCTACTTTCTTATCGTTCAGGATTTTATCCGTGCCGCTCGTGAGGAGCTCGATGTGTCGGTTGGTCCTGGACGTGGTTCGGCGGCTGGTTCGGCGGCTGCCTACTGCTTAGGTATTACCATGATCGACCCAATAAGATACGACTTACTTTTTGAGCGTTTCCTCAATCCCGATCGTATTTCGCTACCCGATATCGATGTTGACTTCGATGACGATGGACGAGGAAGGGTCCTCAATTGGGTAACTCAAAAGTATGGTAAAGAGAAGGTGGCGCATATCATAACATATGGTACGATGGCTACAAAGAGTTCAATTAAGGATGTAGCCCGTGTTCAGAAGTTGCCTCTTTCAGAATCGGATAGATTGTGTAAGCTTATTCCCGATAGGTTGCCAAATGACAAGAAGATGAACCTTACAAATGCCATATCGGAGATTCCCGAATTGAAAGCAGCTGAGGTGTCTGAAAATCCTGTTTTGAGTGATACTATGCGCTATGCTAAGATGCTGGAGGGTAATGTGCGAAATACAGGAGTTCATGCGTGTGGTACAATCATATGTCGTGATAATATCACTGATTGGGTCCCTGTGAGTACAGCCGACGATAAGGAGACTGGCGAAAAGATGCTTGTGACACAATATGAAGGATCGGTGATCGAGGATACGGGGCTTATTAAGATGGACTTCTTGGGTCTTAAAACTTTGTCGATTATAAAAGATGCTCTCGCCAATGTGAAGCAGCGTCAAGGTGTCAATATAGATATAGACAATATACCTATAGACGATACTAAGACTTACGAGTTGTATAGTGCGGGTCGCACCATTGGTACTTTCCAATTTGAGTCGGCTGGCATGCAGAAGTATCTGCGTGACCTTCAACCTTCGACATTCGAGGATCTCATTGCAATGAATGCTCTATATCGACCAGGTCCGATGGATTATATTCCAGACTTTGTGGATCGAAAGCATGGGCGTAAACCTATCGAGTATGACATCCCAATTATGGAGACATATCTCAAGGATACTTACGGAATTACAGTATACCAGGAGCAAGTCATGTTGCTTTCACGTCTGCTTGCTAACTTTACACGTGGTGAGTCTGATTCCTTACGTAAAGCAATGGGTAAGAAGCTGCGTGATAAACTCGATGAGTTGAAGCCTGAGTTTATTCAGCGAGGAACGGGTAATGGTCACGACGCCAAGGTGTTAGAGAAGATTTGGGGTGATTGGGAGAAATTTGCATCGTATGCTTTTAATAAGTCTCATGCTACGTGTTATTCGTGGATAGCTTATCAAACAGCCTACCTCAAGGCCAACTACCCTTCTGAATATATGGCTGCTCTACTGAGTCGGAATTTGGCGGATATTAAGACACTTAGCTTCTATATGAATGAGTGCAACCGTATGAAAATTAGGGTTCTTACTCCCGATATCAATGAATCAATGGAGCGATTCGCAGCTAATGATGCAGGAGATATTCGTTTTGGTCTTGTGGCTATTAAGGGAGTCGGCGAGGCTGCTGTGCGTTCAATTATTGAAGAGCGCAAGAGAGGAGGTCGCTTCGTTGATATCTATGATCTTTTCAAAAGACTTAACTACTCGGTGGTGAACCGTAAGTCGCTCGAAAATATTGCATTGGCTGGAGGTTTAGATGATATCTCAAAGTTTCACCGCTCAATTTTTTTTGAGGTAGGAACCAACAATCTCACCTTTATTGAGCTCTTAATTCGCTATGGGCAGCGTTGTCAGCAGGAGCAGCAAAATGCTCAACAGAGTCTTTTTGGAGGAGCTGAGGGGGTAGGCGATATTGAGATGCCGCAGGTTCCTGTAGCGGAGGAGTGGAGTCAATTGGAGACGCTAAAAAAGGAGAGAGAGATCATTGGGCTTTTTCTCTCGGCACATCCTCTTGATGAGTATAAAATTGTGATTGATAATCTTTGCAATTTGCAACTCTCAGAGCTTTCTAATCTTGATGATTTGCGAGACAAAGATATCGCTGTGGCGGGAATGGTTGTTGCTGAGAATCACCTTATCTCGAAGGGCGGAAAACCATTTGGGCGCTTTGTGCTTGAAGACTACGAGGGGTCTCACGAATTTGCTCTCTTTGGGAAGGATTATGAGAATTTCCGCAAATATATATATAAGGACTACTTCCTATTTATTCGAGGTAGGGTCGAAGGACGTAGGTATAATGAGAATATAATGAACTTCAATATAAAGTCGGTGATGCAACTCTCTGAGGTGCGTGATACAACAATTAAGTTTATTACGATTGATATAGAGATACACAAAATTGATGATCAATTGATGGATATCATAGAGAGTCTTATTAGGCCAACCGAGAGTAAACAAAAAGGCAGTGTGGGTATTAAATTTAGAATCTATGATGCTTTGAGTGGAGTGACCATTGAGATGGTATCTCGTGACGAGAAGGTTACTCTTGATAACGATTTTATAGAGAAATTAGAGAATACAAATTTAGAGTATAAAATTTATTAAAAACAAAAAAAGTTATGGCATTAACAATCACAAAAGAGAATTTTGAGGAGCTTATCGCAGGTGATAAGCCAGTAGTAATTGATTTTTGGGCGGAGTGGTGCGGACCATGTCGCAATATCGCTCCAATTATCGAAGAGTTGGCAGATGAGTATGAGGGCAAAGTGGCAATTGGCAAATGTGACGTAGAGGAGAATGACGACATTGTAGGCAAATATGGTGTGCGTAACATTCCAACGGTAATCTTTATTAAGAACGGTGAACTTGTTGACAAACAAGTTGGTGCTGCCTCAAAAGATGCTTTCAAAGCTAAGATAGAAAAACTTCTCTAATAGAGGTCTTTTTTTACTACTGTCACCCACTCTGACAAAATGTCAGAGTGGGTGACTTGGCATATAGTTTGATGTATAGATTAACGTGAAAACTATAACAATATCAAAAAAATAAATTTATGAAACACACATGACGCTACCGCATCGCCAAAGGGGATGAAAATTTTGTGTATCTTTGAGCATTATACATTTAATACTCGAAGAATATGAGATCAATACCCTTTGAC
>JBCQWR010000010.1:0-63784 GCA_047171945.1 Rikenellaceae bacterium
ATTGATCTCATATTCTTCGAGTATTAAATGTATAATGCTCAAAGATACACAAAATTTTCATCCCCTTTGGCGATGCGGTAGCGTCATGTGTGTTTCATAGCAATAAAATAATAAGGTCAAAGTTAATATTTTTTATCTAAATTCCTCTTTTTTACTGCATATATTTTGCAAAACTTTTATATAAAGTAAAAAAGCACTATCTTTGCACCCTTAATATATAGAAATACAAAGGATTTAACGAGAAAGAACATGGGATTAGTAGCAATAGTTGGCCGACCAAATGTTGGCAAAAGTACACTTTTCAACCGTCTAATTGGCGAGCGTAAGGCGATAGTCGACTCTACGGCAGGCACCACACGTGATCGCCACTACGGCACAAGTGACTGGTGCGGCACAGAGTTTTCGGTTATCGACACTGGTGGTTACACCGTTAACTCGGACGACGTTTTCGAAGATGAGATCCGTCGCCAGGTATTGCTTGCTATCGAGGAGGCCGATGTAATTCTATTTCTTGTTGAGGTGATGACAGGCATCACCGACCTCGATATGATGATGGCCGACATCTTGCGCCGTGCCTCGAAGCAAGTTATCTTGGTCTGCAACAAGATCGACAACAACGACCAAGTATATCTCTCCCACGAGTTCTACTCATTAGGCTTGGGGGATGAACTATTCTGCATCTCGTCGATGAGCGGTAGCGGCACAGGCGACCTACTTGATGCCGTAGTAAAAGCACTACCCGAAGAGGTCGAGAGCGACTATGATGACTCACTGCCACACATTACAATTGTGGGGCGCCCCAACGTAGGCAAGTCATCTATGACCAACGCCTTACTCGACCAAGATCGCAATATCGTAACCCCTATTGCAGGTACCACACGTGATTCGATACACACTCGATACAACAAGTTTGGAATGGATTTCTACTTGGTCGATACCGCTGGTATGCGTCGCAAGAATCGTGAGATGGAGGATTTGGAGTTCTACTCTGTTATGCGCTCCATTCGTGCTATCGAGTCGTCGGATGTATGCGTCTTGATGCTCGATGCTCAACAGGGGTTGGAGCACCAGGATCTCAACATCCACAACCTCATTGTGAAAAATCGTAAAGGTTGTGTGATAGTTGTGAACAAGTGGGATCTTATCGAGAAAGATAGCAACACAATGAAGGCATGGCGTGAGCAGTTGGAGCGTAAGTTGGCACCTTTCAACGACATTCCAATTATCTTCACCTCGGTGATCAACAAGCAGCGCATATTGGAGGTTCTCCAGACTGCAATTAGAGTATTCCAAAGCCGTAAGCGCAGAGTGGCGACACACGAACTCAATGAGTTCTTCTTGCCAATCATCGAGAATTATCCGCCACCATCAACAAAGGGTAAATACATAAAGATCAAGTTTGTAACGCAGTTGCCAACACCAACTCCACAATTTGCATTCTTCGTGAACTTGCCTCAATATATCAAGGATCCATATCGTCGCTTCTTGGAGAATAAACTCCGCAACGAGTGGGACTTCTCGGGAGTGCCAATCCAGATCTATTTTAGACCAAAATAGTCTCTTGAATTTAAGAAATAGCAGAAAAAAAATAGAGTTAACTATAAGAACATCTTAATAGTTAACTCTATTTTTTTGTATCGCACCACTTGAGCTGTTGATGAGGATTGAACTCACGACCTCTTCCTTACCAAGGAAGTGCTCTACCACTGAGCTACAACAGCAATACGTTTCCGTTTCGGTGTGCAAAGATAATGAAAAAAGAGACCAAAAACCAAATTTTATGCAAAAAAAATATGAAAATGCTTCTAAAGAAGATTATCCTCAAACAATTAATATTATAAATAGATAACTAATTTAGTCGTAAATTTTGTAATTCCACGAAAAAAGAGTAACTTTGCGAACTAATTGCGCTGATTATGAAAATGACAAATGGCTGTATCATAGCCTACAAATCATTGGGTATTGGATCGTTTGACTATAGCTTTGAGCTTGATAACGAGTTCTTTAGCCAATTTGAGGGCTCCGAGATTACGGATGGTAATTGCGGCGTTGAGGTGCAGTTACAGCGTGCCGAGAGCATGCTCGAGATCGATGTACGCATTGAGGGAGAGGTGATCGTGGCATGTGATAGATGTTTGGAGGATTGCTCAATTGCGATTGATTATCAGGGGCGACTAATTGTTAAATTCTCGTCCGAGGTTGATGAGTACGATGGGGAGATACTTTGGTTGTCACCCGCTGAGAGTGAGGTTGACCTCAGCCAATACATCTACGAGAGTGTAGTACTCTCACTGCCTTACCAAAGAGTACATCCCGAAGGTGAGTGCAATGAAGAGATGACTCGCAAGTTTGCTATAATCTCGGGTGCAGAGTTAGAACAGATCGAAGAGGGAGCCCAAGAAGAAGGGGGCGGAAGCGGAGAGAGCAGAGGAAGCGGAGAGAGCAGAGGAAGCGGAGAGAGCAGAGGAAGCGGAGAGAGCAGAGGAAGCGGAGAGGACAGAGGAAGCGGAGAAAATAGAGGGAGCCATGAGAGTGGCGACATTACAGATTTCTCGACGGAGGCTGAGAGCCATGGGTTGGCAGCAGTTGATTTAGCTAAGCTCCAAGCCTTGAAAGAGAAGATGAATAAAGAGTAAGAAGTTTAATTAGAACTAAAGATAAATTTAAACATATAATTAATTAATTTTGTAAGATGGCACATCCTAAACACAAAATCTCGTCAACAAGAAGAGATAAGAGAAGAACTCACTACAAGGCAGTTGTACCTACAGTAGTTGCATGTTCAAATTGTGGCGCATCGGTTCTTTACCACCGAGTTTGCCCAGAATGCGGTTTTTATCGTGGAAAATTAGCAATCGAGAAGAGAGCTGAGTAATTTTTAGAGTGTAGTTTCAGCCCTAAGAGCGAATCTACACTCTTTTTCGTAAATAACAGGTTTAAGTGTATTAGACCTGATTATCAACTAAATTTAGATAAACATGTTGAAAGTAGGTATAGATGCGATGGGTGGCGATTTCGCCCCTGAGGCGGCTGTTAAGGGTGCAATTCTTGCACTTCCTCTACTTGGCGCAGATAGTCGTATTGTACTCTTTGGTGATCAAGATCGAATATTAGAGATCCTCGCTCAGGAGGGGTGTGACGCCTCATCCTTTGATATTGTTGCTACAACCGAGGTTATTGAGATGTGCGATCATCCAGCAAAAGCGTTCCAGTCAAAGCCGAATTCAAGTATTACCATAGGCTTTGGTTACTTGGCCAAAGGGTTAATCAACGGATTTGCAAGTGCTGGCAGCACAGGTGCAATGATGGTTGGATCGATGTATGCAGTAAAACCTATCGAAGGTGTTATTCGTCCCACGATCTCCTCACTTGTACCCACCATCAATGGTGGTTCTGCACTTCTGCTCGACGTTGGTCTCAATGTCGATTGCAAACCCGAGGTACTGGCTCAATATGGCTTGATTGGCTCAATCTATGCTCAATCGGTATTGGGTATCGAGAATCCACGTGTTGCAATAGTAAACATTGGCGAAGAGGAGTCGAAGGGTAATGCCCATACTAAAGCAGCCCACGATCTAATGAAGGAGGATAACCGATTTAACTTCGTTGGAAATATTGAGGGTTCTCACATATTTAGTGGCAAGGTGGCAGATGTCATTGTGTGCGACGGATTTGTGGGCAACACCCTACTAAAGATGGCCGAGGGCCTATATAGCATCAACAAATCTCTCGGCGGTGGCAACCACCCATTCTGGGAGATGATGAACTACGAGAGCGTCGGTGGCACACCTGTACTTGGCGTCAATGCACCTGTGATGATTGGTCATGGATGCTCTTCGGCTGAAGCAATCAAGAATTTGATACTCTCAACCGAACGTTGTATTAGCTCTGAAGTTACAAAAAAACTTCAGGCTACCTTTAATAGTGAAAATTAGATATGAAAACAATAGCAGCAATTACAGGTTTGGGTTCTTACCTACCTGACTATTTGTTAACAAACGATGAGTTGAGTCGTATGGTCGACACCACCGATGAGTGGATCATGACTCGTATTGGAATTAAAACTCGCCATATACTTAAAGGCGAAGGCTTGGGTACATCTTATATGGGTGCTCGTGCAGTCGCAAATCTTCTCAAGAAGACAAACACAAATCCACTCGATATTGATCTAATCATTTGCGCTACAGTAACCCCCGATATGTTGTTCCCATCTACAGCCAACATCATCGCCGACGATACTGGTTGCAAGAATGCATTTGCATACGATATCTTAGCTGCATGTAGCGGATTCCTCTTCTCGTTGGTTACAGCTACAAAATTTATTGAGACAGGTAGCTACAAGAAAGTTATCGTAGTGGGTGCCGACAAGATGTCATCCATCGTTGACTACACCGACCGCAAAACTTGCCCTATCTTTGGTGATGGTGCAGCAGCAGTACTTTTGGAGCCAACTCAAGACGATATGGGTGTTCGTGATAGCATCCTTCACTCCGATGGCTCAGGTATCCAACACCTCTACATGAAGGCTGGTGGTTCTCGTTGCCCTGCAAGCATCGAGTCGATCGAGAATAAGTGGCACACAATCACTCAAGATGGCCAATCGGTATTCAAAGCCGCTGTGACAAACATGGCTGATGTATCGGTAGAGGTCATGGAGCGCAATCGCCTCACATCAGATGACATTCGCTTCTTGGTGCCTCACCAAGCTAACTTGCGTATCATCGATGCTACGGCTCGCAGAATGGGTATTGGTCGTGAGAAGTGCATGATCAACATTGATCGTTGCGGTAATACCACAGCAGCTACAATTCCTCTATGCTTGAGCGACTACGAGAATGTTCTCCGCCGTGGAGACAACCTCGTTCTTTCAGCATTTGGTGGTGGTTACACTTGGGGGGCAGTCTATGTGAAGTGGGCATACGATGGCGACAAAGTGCCAGACATTGAACCCGAGAAGTAACTCCAGGGTTATAAATTAGGATATTCAGAAGCGACCAATATGTATAATGCATATTGGTCGCTTTTTTGCACTACGACTAAACTTTCGATAGGTATTAGTGGTATTCTTAACAAAATATTATTAACTTTGTGAAAACAGGGGTGAAGGAGAGAGGCCTCCACGAAGTTATATAAGCAACACACGAGCTATTTTTAGAGTCCAAAACCTCAAAATAATTGAAGCAATGAAACCACAGTACCTAACAATCTTAACCCTGCTTTATCTCTGTGTCTCATGCGGGAGAGAGAGTAGTAAAAATGAGTATCAACAAAATTCAGAAACATCTATGAGCACACATAGCGAACAATTTATGCAAGAGGCTATCGATCGATCAATTAATAGTGTAAAGTCGGGAGGTGGCCCATTTGGAGCTGTCATCGTCAAAGATGGCAAAATCATATCATGTGAATCAAACTCAGTAACTCTCACCAACGACCCCACAGCACATGCCGAGGTTAATGCCATTCGCAAAGCTTGTAGCGAGTTAAATACATTCTCGCTGGAGGGATGCGAGCTCTACACATCATGCGAACCATGCCCCATGTGTCTAAGTGCTGCGTATTGGGCTGGTATCAAGAGAATATACTTTGGAAATAGTCGTACAGACGCCAAAGAGATAAACTTTGACGACTCGTTTATCTATGACGAGATCCCATTAGCTCCCGACGCAAGAGCTATCCCAGCGGTCCAGATCATGCGGGATAGAGCCATTGAAGCGTTCCAGCTTTGGGACACTAAGAGTGACAAAGTTGAATATTAAAGAGGTATAAGTAGTGTAAAATAATTGTGCCATTGATGATCTCCAAAACCTTGTTATGTCAAGATAAATAGTGCGAATTAGGTTTAGCACAGCTCAAACCTTAATTCGCATAAATAACTATATTTGTCTACACCGAGAATGTAATAGTGAATGAAAATATTAATTATCGAAGATGAAAAGGCTCTCGCTGAGACAATCGAGAGGGCGCTCAATAGAGAGGGGTATATAGTTGAGTGGGCATCAACCTTTGTTGATGCTCGCTCCAAGATCTCGCTCTTTGAGTATGATTGTATTTTGCTCGATATTATGCTACCAGGAGGTAGTGGCCTCGATATACTTAGAGAGCTCAAGGCCTCCAATAAGTTGGGTGGTGTTATCATAATCTCTGCTAAGGACTCTATCGACGATAAGGTCGCAGGACTTAACTTAGGTGCCGATGATTATCTGGCAAAACCATTTCACCTATCGGAACTTACGGCACGTGTTGGTAGCATAATACGTCGTAAGGGTAATAGCGGTGGTAATGTGATCACTATTGGCAATGTGGCCATCTCGCTCGATAAATCATTGGTAACTATTGAAGGTGAGCTGCTCGATTTGAGCCGTAAGGAGTACGATATACTTCTACACTTTGCAATGCGTCGAGGTCATGTTATAAGCAAAGAAAATTTAGCAGAGGCTGTTTGGGGTGACTTCATCGATCAAGCTGACAATTTCGACTTTATATATACTCACATGAAGAATCTTAGACGTAAACTTGCAGCGGCGGGATCGACAGTTGAGATTAAATCAATCTATGGCTTTGGGTACAAAATTAACTAATTGCAGATGAGATTTGTAAACCATATAATGTTGCGTGTCACGCTCTTTCTCTCAATTGTAATAGGTGTGTGGGCGGTGATATTCTACTTTACAATTGTAGATGAGGTGAACGACGAGACCGACGATGTATTGGAGGATTACTCAGCTATGATCATCCAAAACTTCTTGGCGGGAGAGCCTATGCCCACCAATAATAATGGATCAAATAATAGATACTCCTTGCGAGCGGTGAGCGCCGACAGTGTGGCAATTGTTAAACAGACAGAGGGTTTTGTCAATGAGAATATATTTATTGAATATAAAGGTGAGGATGAACCTGCTCGAGTATTGAGGCAGCTTTTTAGAGATGTAGATAACAACTACTTTGAGGTTACTGTCATCACTCCAACAATTGACAATGCAGACCTCATAGATGCAATATGGCGATCGTTGGCAATTCTATTTATATTATTGTTGTTGATAACCCTCATCATCAATGCCGTGGCAGTTAGAGGTGCATTGCGTCCCCTCGATAGATTTTTGATGTGGCTTCATAGTAGCGACATCGAGAGTTGTGAATTGCCCACCATCAAAGAGAGCAACATAAGCGAGATTAAGGCGCTAACCGAGGCAATAGAGGCATTTGCCGAACGTGGCCGACGTGCTTTCGAGGAGCAGAAGGAGTTTCTTGGTAACGCCTCGCATGAGTTACAAACGCCAATTGCAATATGTCAAAATAGGCTGGAATTACTCTGCGAGAGTGGTCTTACGGAGCAGCAGTTGGAGGATGTCTCAGGGTGTCTATCCACTCTATCACGCCTATCCAAACTCAACAAGTCGCTGTTGATGTTGTCGAAGATCGAAAATGGTGGGTTCGAGAGTGGTCGGGTCGACGTCAATGAATTGGTATACCGCAATGTCGATATATTTGAAGAGCTATATGAGCATCGCAACATATCGCTCAAAATAATCTCCTCAGGCAAAGCCAATGTCGAGGCTAATGGCGATCTGATCACAACAATGGTTGTGAACCTTATTAAGAATAGCTATTCGCACAATGTCGATGGAGGTAGTGTGCATATCGAAATTGGTTCAGATTTTGTCGCTGTGTCCAACAGTGGGATCGAGGAGGCGCTCGATGACAAAAAAATATTTAATAGATTCTATCAGGGGGGCTCCAAGTCGGGAACATATGGCTTAGGACTATCTATTGTGCACTCTATCTGCAAGTTATATGGCTATATAGTGACATACTCATTCGATGGTACCCTCCACAGATTTGAAATAAAATTCAAATAATTTTAGCATTTTCCTAAATCTTCAGATTCTCTTCAGAATTGGGCCCTACCTTTGTATCAAGATTTAAGAATCTGTTTAAGTTTTTCTCGCTAAAATTGTTAAGAGAGATGTTGCTTTAATTTTCTCTCTTTGTGCGAGGCGCATAGCAATAGCTATGTCACGAGTGCAAAAAGAGAAAAGTGAAGTGACAGATCCTTAACAAATTAGATGAGATAAATTTAAACAGATTATAAAACCAATTAAAAAAAAGAGATATTATGAAAAAGCTATTTTTTGCACTTTTTGCGCTACTATTTAGTGTTTCAACACTATCAGCTGAAGAGAGAGTTATCGACCATCACTCACTACCAAAAACAGCACAGCAGTTTATTGCAACACACTATGCCGCCGATAAGGTCTCCATCGCAACTATGGAGAGAGGTGTGTTTGACAAGGATTATAAGGTGATTCTCACAAGTGGTGTCAAGTTGGAGTTTGACGGCAGTGGCGAGTGGACCGAGATCGAATGTAAGCGCAATAGCGAGGTGCCTATGAAGGTTGTCCCATCCAAAGTAGCGAACTATGTTAGCAAACGCTTTCCGAAGAGTAAAATTGTGAAGATCGAGAGAGATAAGCGATCAGTTGATGTGGAGCTCAACAACGACATGGAGCTTAAATTTAATAACAAAGGCGATCTAATTGAGATCGACAGCTAAACTTAGATTATAGATGAAAAGATTATTTATAGCATTTGTAGCTATGGTTGCTACTACGCTTTCGTTCACTTCATGTGACAAAGAGACAGATATGATTGTTGATTTTAGTACTCTTCCAGCTGCGGCACAATCTACTATCACCACCCACTTCGACAAGGATCAGATAATGCTGGTGACCTACGATAAAGAGCTATTCGATAAAGAGTATTCAGTGACTCTCTTCGACGGCACGGTGATAGAGTTCGACAAAGATGGTTCATGGGAGAGCATCGAATCAAATATTGCGGGGGTTCCTATGAGCATCATTCCCGATAATATTGCTCAATACCTTACAACATACTACGCCGAGCAGATGGTTGTAGAGATCGACAAGGATACTACTGGTTATGATCTAACTCTTGAAAATAGAGTTGAACTGGAGTTCAACCTTTCGGGGACACTCATTGGGGTTGATATGAATTAGTGATCACCTCGGAGTTATTTAATAAGAGTTGGTTGGCCGACAAATCTATGTGACAATAGATTTGTTGGCCACCATCTTTTTATCTTTGTGTAGTAATCTCCTACGCATAGCTCCAAATGTGCGAGATATGGCGTAAATTGTGGTAATATTATAAATTTTTCATTATATTTGCAAGATTATGGAGAGAATAGCAATATTTCCAGGATCCTTCGATCCATTTACTCGTGGTCACGCTGCGATGGTAGAGCAGGCGCTTAGCCTCTTCGATCGTGTTGTTGTGGCTGTGGGTCGCAATAGTGAGAAGAGAGGGATGCTCTCGCTTGATGCTCGCTGTGCACTTATCGAGGATCTCTATGCTGACAATGAGCGTGTGGAGGTGGATTCATATAGTGGACTCACCGTTGATTATGCTCACAGCAGAGGAGCTGTGGCGATGATCAGAGGTGTGCGTAGCACCATTGATCTTGAGTATGAGCGTTCGTTGGCAGCTGTCAATGCACGCCTTAGCGAGGAGATTGTAACGCTACTGCTACCTGCACCTGCACTGATGGGCGATATTTCGTCGAGTGTTGTGCGTGAGCTCTACTCCTATGGCCACTCCATCGAGGAGTTTATGCCACAGGGGGTTGATATTGAAAAGTATATAAATAAAATATAGAATGAAAATGGAATTTACAGCCGAGATGATCGCTGGCCTTTTGGGTGGCGAAGTTGTAGGCGATAAAGATGTTGTAGTCTCGGCAATCTCTTCGATTGAGGAGGGTAGCGCTGGTAGCTTGGCATACCTTACAAATATTAAATATGAGTCGTTCCTCTACACCTCTCAGGCGTCGATTGTGATCGTAGATCGCTCATTTGAGCCCTCGGCACCCGTTGCGCCAACCTTGATCAAGGTGGATGATGCAACGGTGGCTTTGGTGAAACTTCTCGAGCTCTACAACTCTGCGATCAACAAGCGTCGCACGGGAGTAGCTTCGATCTGTTCGATCAGCGATGAGGCTCAGGTGGGTGAAGGTATCTATGTTGGAGAGTTTGCCGTTGTGGAGCGTGGCGCCAAGATTGGTGATAATTGCCAGATATATCCTCAATGTTATATTGGTGAGGGAGTCACTATTGGCAAGGGAACGACACTCTATGCAGGCGTTAAAATCTATCGTGATTGTCACATAGGCGAAAATTGTATTATCCATGCTGGTGCTGTGATTGGTGCCGATGGCTTTGGCTTTGCTCTCAAAGCTGATGGTAGCTTCGACAAGATTCCACAGTTGGGTAATGTCATAATCGAGGATGATGTGGAGGTTGGAGCCAATACCTGTATAGATAGAGCAAAGACCAACTCTACGATTATTCGTCGAGGTGTGAAACTTGACAATTTGATCCAGGTGGCTCACAATGTTGAGATTGGAGAGAATACCGTCTCATCAGCTCAGATGGGTATCGCAGGCTCTTCGAAGATTGGTAGCAACTGTTTCCTTGGTGGCAAGGTTGGTATTGTGGATCATGTGAGCTTAGGCAATAACTGTAAAGTTGGCTCTATGACAGGAATATCCTCAAATATTCCAGATGGAGAGAGTCGTGTTGGATTCTTCCCTTCGCAGCCAGGCATCAAGTTCCACCGTATGTCGGCTGTGATGAAGAAGTTGCCAGAGCTTGCAGCAACTATCCGTGAATTGGAGCGAGATGTAAAGAGCCTCAAGGGCGAGTAGAGAGTATGGCCATCGAGGAGCGCTATAGAATAATGGGAATAGACCCTGGCACTAACTATATGGGCTACGGAGTGTTGGAGGTCGAAGGGAAGAGTCTGCGGGCTGTGGTATTGGGCGAGATAGATCTTCACCGTATTGCAGATCCTTATGCCAAGTTGAGCCATATATTTGAACGTGTCTCGTCGCTTGTCGAGCAGTATACCCCTCGTGAGGTGGCGCTCGAGTCGCCATTCTTTGGAACCAATGTGCAGTCGATGCTTAAACTGGGGCGTGCCCAAGGTGTAGCTATGGCTGCGGCGTTGAGCCACCAGGTCGATGTCTTTGAGTATGCGCCAACTCGAGTAAAGCAGGCGATAACGGGTCGTGGTGGCGCCTCCAAGGAGAGTTTAGCGGCGATGTTAAAGTCGATCTTGGGTGTTGACTCCCCCTCGTCACGCCTCGATGCAACCGACGGGATGGCCGTGGCACTGTGTCACTACTACTCGATCTCGTCACCTCTAATAGGCCTCGACAGAGGCGCCAAGAGTAAGGGGTTAGGCGGTGGAGTGAAGTCATCTACTCGTCGTGGAAGTTCATCGTGGGAGCAATTTGTCAAGGATAACCCTCAGCGTGAAGTGAAGAAAAAATTAATTAAATAACAATGAATATGAAGAGATTAGCTTATTTATTATCTGTTGCAGTTATGTGTAGCTGCAACAGCGGTAGTTTTACTATTTCAGGAGAGGCACAAGGTGCTAAGGCTGGAGACTCAATTATGGTCTACTCCTATTACGACAAGGATGTGCAGTATGCAGCAGGCGTAGTGGCCGAGGATGGTACATTCTCGCTAAATGGTAAGGCGGGTGAGCCTTCGGTTGCAGCATTGGTGCTCAACGGCCAA
Organism: Rikenellaceae bacterium; assembly: GCA_047171945.1. Classification (GTDB taxonomy): domain Bacteria; phylum Bacteroidota; class Bacteroidia; order Bacteroidales; family Rikenellaceae; genus Alistipes. The sequence continues at coordinate 11,604 of JBCQWR010000010.1, forward strand.
AATTTAATATCGCCTCTCATCTTGGAGGGTGGCAAGATTAGCGTGACAAATAATGACAAGGGCATGGTTGAGATTTCGGGAACCAAGTTCAACGATGCTATGGTTCGTTACGCTACTCAATCGGCTATCTTGGAGCAGAAGTTTATGAATGTAGATCGTTCATTACCTGCCGAAGAGCTTAAGGCTGCACAAGATGCTATCTATGAAGAGTATAGTGAGTTTGTTAGTAGCACTGTGGATGCTAACACCAATAATATCTTTGGTGCTTATATCTTCGCAAATGAGGAGTTCCGCAGTTTGGAGTGCGCCGATGCTAAGGCCCGCATGGATCAATTTACCCCTGCACTTCAAGAGCTTAAGTTTATGGTAGAGATATCGGAGTCTATTGAGGCTATGCTTCGCACAGAGGTGGGTGAGCCCTATACTAACATCACTCTTGCCAATGTAGATGGTGAGGAGATCTCAGTATCAGACCTTTTGGCTGATGGTAAATATGTCCTTATCGACTTTTGGGCAACATGGTGTGGTCCATGTATGGCAGAGATGCCACACCTCAAGGAGGCATATGCAGAGTTTGCGCCCAAAGGCTTCGAGATCTATGGTGTATCGCTTGATCGCAACATCAATGATTGGCAAGCTGAGGTTGGTAACATGCCATGGGTGAATGTGATTAATAATGCTGATGCAACAGCAACTACAGATTATGTGGTTCGCACCATACCATCAAATTTCTTGATCTCGCCACAAGGTGTGATCGTAGCTAAAAACCTTAGGGGTGAAGAGATTGCAACTTTACTTGCTGAGCACATCAAGTAAAGTTAGTCTGAAAATTACTTTTTTATACCTAAAATTTGCGAGATTCAATAATTTATCATATATTTGCACTCGCAATTCGGCACCGTAGCTTAATTGAATAGAGCATCTGACTACGGATCAGAAGGTTCCAGGTTTGAGTCCTGGCGGTGTCACAGAAGAGGCTATCCCCAATCATTGAGGATAGCCTCTTATCATACTTAATAATACACTACTCCTCTATGCGGCCTGGATAGCTTTCAAGAGCTTTACTCAAGACAAATAGAGCACGTGTGAGATCCTCCTTTTTGAGAACATATGCAATACGAACCTCATTGCGACCTGTACCTGGAGTGGTATAAAATCCCGATGCGGGAGCCATCATTACGGTTTGACCCTCGTAGCTAAACTCCGAGAGGCACCATGCACAAAACTTATCGCTATCGTCCACAGGCAGCTTCGCCACAGTGTAGAATGCACCCATTGGGATAGGCGAATAGACACCTCTAATGCGGTTCAATCCATCAATCAAGCACTTACGGCGCTCAACATACTCATCGTAGGTCTCTCGCATATACTCCTCGGGGGCATCGAGCGACGCCTCGGCAGCGATCTGACCAATGAGTGGTGGGCTCAAACGTGCTTGGCAGAACTTCATCACAGCCTCCCTCACCTCTTTGTTTTTTGTAATCAATGCACCCACACGAATTCCACACTCCGAGTATCTCTTCGAGACAGAGTCGATAAGCACCACATTTTGTTCAATACCCTCCAAGTGGCACGCCGAGATATAGGGAGACCCCGTATAGATAAACTCACGGTAGACCTCATCGGAGAAGAGGTAGAGATCGTAGCGCTGCACTAAATCACGAATTTGGTTCATCTCTCGTCGTGAGTAGAGATATCCCGTTGGATTGTTGGGGTTACATATAAGTATCGCCTTGGTACGCTCGTTGATCAACTCCTCGAATCGCTCCACCTTGGGCAAAGAGAATCCCTCCTCGATGGTTGTGGTCACAGTACGGATAACGGCACCTGCCGAGATTGCGAAGGCCATGTAGTTGGCATATGCAGGCTCGGGAACGATGATCTCGTCACCAGGATTCAGACAGCTCATAAATGCAAATAGCACCGCCTCCGATCCACCTGTGGTGATGATAATATCCTCTGCCGAGAGTTTAATATCGAATTTATCGTAGTAGCCCACCAACTTCTCTCGATAGGAGCGGTTACCTTGGCTGGGACTATACTCCAACACCGAGCGATCGATGCTCTTAATAGCATCAATTGCCGCTTGTGGTGTTGGCAAGTCGGGTTGACCAATATTGAGGTGGAAGACATGCGTACCTTTGCGCTTAGCCGCCTCGGCCAATGGAGCCAATTTACGGATTGGCGAGGCTGGCATCTCTACTCCTCGCAGTGATATTTTTGGCATTTTTACTCTTCTTTAGCGGGTGAACCCTACAACATCCAAGATTCGTCGGAGGGGTTATTGCGGAATGCGATTAATCGCTCTTTGGCCTCAGATGGGATATATCCCTCCTCCACTGCCACCTCGGCCAATGAGTCGAGGTTCGAGAGTGAGTAGTTGACGACATTGGCTGCCGCCATGCGGTCGACACCCTTCTGCATACCATATGTAAAGATACTCGCCACACCCAATACCTCGGCACCAGCTGCACGCAAAGCCTCAACCACCTCGATACATGAGCCGCCAGTAGAGATCAAATCCTCGATCACAACGACCTTCTGACCAGCCTCCAACTTACCCTCAATTTGGTTGCCACGACCGTGGTCCTTCGAACCGCTACGCACATAGCCCATAGGCATATCGAGGATTGTTGCGGTGATTGCAGCATGGGCAATACCTGCTGTCGAGGTTCCCATAAGCACCTCAGCCTCTGGGAATTTGGTGCGAACGATATGCGCCAAACCATCCTCTACGTGAGTACGCACCTCGGGTGCTGATAGTGTTAGTCGGTTATCGCAGTAGATTGGGCTTTTGATTCCGCTTGCCCATGTAAAAGGATTCTCGGGACGCAAGAATACGGCGCCTATCGAGAGTAGATCTTTAGCTATCTTTTTTTCCATTATCTCTTCTATTTGTTATATATTAAATTATGCTACAAATTCCACCACACAGCGACGATATGCCGCCACAGGATCCTCAGCCGCAGTGATGGGTCGACCCACCACGATGTAGTCGGAACCTATCTCTCGTGCACGAGCTGGAGTGGTCACTCTCACCTGGTCACCAACTTCACCATCGGCAAAGCGCACACCTGGAGTTACGGTCATAAACTCTGCGCCACACGCCTCATGTACCATACCTGCCTCCAGTGGGGAGCAGACTACACCATCGAGGCCAGCCTCTTTGGCATTGCGAGCGTAGTGGATGATAGTCTCGTTGATTGGGGTCTCGATCAAAAGATCCTTGCGCAAACGCTCCTCACTTGTCGAGGTGAGTTGAGTCACCGCAATAAGTAGTGGTCGTGTGCCGTCGGGACGTGTGAGACCCTCGATAGCCGCCTTCATCATCTCGATGGTGCCAGCAGCGTGGAGGTTACACATATCTACATCGAGACGAGAGAGAACACTCATCGACTTCTTCACAGTATTTGGAATGTCGTGGAGCTTCAAATCGAGGAATATCTGGTGGCCACGAGCCTTGATCGCCCTCACGATAGAGGGTCCCTCGGCATAGAATAGCTCCATTCCAATCTTCACGAATGGCTTCTCCTCGCTGAATCTATCGAGAAAGGCAAAGGTCTGCTCGGCACTTGCAAAGTCGCAAGCTATAATTACATCTCTTTTCATTAATTTCAGTTCAAAAAATTACTCAATATTGCGAACTCGCTTCTCCCACGCCCAAGCCGAAGCCAACGTCTCGTCGAGGCTACGTGTAGCGCTCCAACCCAACTCATTGTTGGCAAGTGATGGATCGGCCCAGATTGCGGTGATGTCACCTGCACGACGAGGTGCGATCTTGTAGTTGAGCTTAATATTGTTGACGCTCTCAAAGCGGCTGATGAGCTCCAGTACCGACACGCCATTACCTGTACCGATATTAAAGACCTCATAGTCTGCCTTGTTGCGCTTCTCGATAAGGCGAGTTACAGCCACCACGTGAGCCTTAGCCAAATCTACTACGTCGATATAGTCACGGATACATGAGCCATCGGGGGTAGGATAGTCATCACCAAATACCGATAGTTGCTCTCGCAGACCTGCCGCAGTTTGGGTGATGTATGGAACCAAGTTTTGAGGTACTCCCAATGGAAGTTCACCAATCTGAGCAGATGGGTGTGCACCAAATGGGTTGAAGTAGCGCAAGGCGATACCACGCAGATTCTCATATGTCGACGTCGAGTCACGGAGAATATCCTCACTCATTGTCTTGGTGTTGCCATAGGGCGAAGTTGCTGGTTTACGTGGTGTAGACTCCGTAACTGGTTGAGCATCGGGCTCACCATAGACTGTACACGACGACGAGAAGATGATATTCTCACGGCCATAGCGACGCATAAGCTCGATGAGATTCATAAGCGAAGTGAGGTTGTTTTGGTAATACTCCAAAGGTTTTGTCACCGACTCACCCACCGCCTTCGATGCTGCGAAGTGGATAGCCGAGTTAAACTCATACTTCTCAAAAAGAGCTGCAAATGCCTCTTTGTCACAACAATCAAGCTGCACGAAGGGAATATCTACACCTGTAATACGACGTACACCTTCAACTGCGGCGATATCTGAATTCGATAAATTGTCGACGATAACAACGTCAAAACCAGCTCCAATAAGCTCTACTGCGGTGTGTGAACCAATATAGCCTGCACCACCTGCAACCAAAACGCACTCTTTTTTCATAAAATTTTAAAATATTATTTACTCCATTTAATGTACAAATTTATAAAAAAAAAATGGGGAGACAAACTATATTGTATTTTTTAAATAAAATTTATATCTTTGTAGCAGATAAAATTCCCTCAAAGAGGTCGATTACAATTGATCTCGTTTGAGGAGTAGATGCGCAAATTAACAGAATTATATAAAACAAAAAGATTTTAAAACTATGTTCGCAATCGACTCTTACGATTTTAGTGGCAAGCGTGCCATTATTCGTGTTGACTTCAATGTACCTTTAGACGCAGAGGGTAATGTAACAGATGATACCCGTATTCGTGCGGCAATCCCAACAATCAAAAAAGTTTTGGCAGGCGGGGGCTCAGCTATCCTTATGTCTCACCTTGGTCGTCCAAAGAAGAATGAGGATATGAAGTTCTCACTCTCTCAAATTGTGGGCGCTATCGAGTCTCGTTTGGGTACAACAGTTAAGTTTGCTGGCGACTGTATCGGTGAGGGCGCTGCCGCAATGGCCTCAGAGCTAAAGGCTGGCGAGGTAATGCTTCTCGAGAACTTGCGCTTCTACGCCGAGGAGGAGGGCAAAGCTCGTGGCGTAGCGGCTGATGCTTCGGACGAGGAGAAGAAGGCTGCTAAAGCGGCTGTTAAAGAGTCTCAAAAAGGTTTTGTGGAGCGCCTCGCTTCATATGCTGACTGCTACATCAACGACGCATTTGGTACTGCTCACCGTGCTCACGCCTCAACAGCTCTTATCGCCGCTTACTTCCCCGAGGATAAGATGTTTGGCTACGTTATGGAGAATGAGCTCAAGGCTATCACCTCAATGATGGAGGAGCCTCAACGTCCATTCTGCGCTATCGTAGGTGGTTCGAAGGTCTCATCGAAGATCACCATCATCGAGAAGCTTATGGAGAAGGTTGACTCAATCGTAATTGGTGGCGGTATGACATACACATTTGCTGCTGCTCAAGGTGGTAAGGTGGGTGACTCAATCTGCGAGCCTGATATGTTCCCCGTAGCTCTCGAGATCATCGAGAAGGCTAAGAAGATGGGCGTTGAGCTCGTTATGTCGCCCGACGCACTTATCGCCGACGCATTCTCAGCCGACGCCAACACTGGCGTAGCTCCAGCAAACAACATCCCAGATGCTTGGGAGGGTGTCGACATCGCCGAGGAGGGTAAAGCTGCATTCAGCAAACATATCCTTAGCTGCAAGACAATCCTTTGGAATGGCCCCGTAGGCGTCTTCGAGATCGAGAAGTTCGCTACAGGATCTCGCTCAGTGGCTGAGGCTATTGCCGAGGCTACCTCGAATGGCGCATACTCTCTTATTGGTGGTGGCGACTCAGTTGCTTGTATCAATAAGTTTGGCTTGGCCGACAAAGTATCTTACGTCTCTACAGGTGGTGGCGCACTACTTGAGTATATGGAGGGTAAAGTATTACCAGGCGTTGCGGCAATCCGTGGATAGTCACAATACTATATATATTAAGCGACCGATAATCAATGATTGTCGGTCGCTTTTTTGTTGGGCTCAGCTCTATTACTGACTCCGTCGGGCGGAAAAAAGCACCTCCGCTGGTGCATACTTCTTCTTGCACTTTTGGGCTTAGAGATTGCATCTCTAAGATTATAAGTGATAAAGCAGTGCCACAAATTCATTTGCGCACTGCTTTATCACTTATAATTTTTTAATGCCTTTGGCATTAAACCCATAAGCGTGTGGCAGTGTTTTCAACCTATTACGTCACCCCAGACTTGATCTGGGGTCTACACATGAGACAATACAAAATAGCAGCGTTTGTAGATTCCCGATCAAGTCGGGAATGACGTATAGCGAGGTTCACCTCACTGATTATGTGATGACAACCGCAAGGTTGGCATAGATATATTTATTAATGTGAGTGTTGAAAATTTATTTTCATAAGCTCATTTTAATAAATGTATCGTAGTGGGCCTTGGCCCACCACAAAATCAGTGCAATAAAGGTCAAAAACGAAGTTTTTGGATCCAAGCTAAGCTTGGCGGCCGCCCGCTGGAAGGGCAGTAAGAAGCGCACAGAAAGAGAAGAAATCGCACATTCGCCCCAACATCTTTCACAAAAAGATTACATTTTTCAAAAAAATGGTTATCTTTGCAACGATTTAGTGCCATACCACAAGAGTTTTGGTACACAATATTAACAAATTAATACACAACGATGGACGATGGCTATTACTCCCAAAATTGCGGCTGTGTCGTATCTCAATACGATACCGTTCATCTATGGTATCGAGCACGAAGGTAACTTTAGTGCCGATCTTCTATTACTCAATCCAGCTGAATGTGCCAAGGCATTTGCCGACGGCTCAGTAGATATTGCATTGGTTCCTGCTGCCACTGTTCCGACCTTGCCACTTTGTGAGGTTGTGAGTGAGTATTGCATTGGCGCCTCGGGTGAAGTTCGCACTGTAGTTGTAGTGAGTGACGACCCTATAGATCAGATCAAAAGAATATATGTAGATCCACACTCTCGCACCTCGGTGCAGTTGGCAGGTTACTTGGCCAAGCATCGCTGGATGATCGACCCTGAGTGGGTGGAGCTCAGCGACATGGCGCAGCTCTCGAGAGCCGAAGATGGCGACGCCTTTCTGCTCATTGGCGACAAGGTCTTTGAGCATGAGGATGAGTTTGACTACACTTTCGACTTAGCGGCGGAGTGGATGGCTCTAACTTCGCTCCCCTTTGCCTTTGCGGTGTGGGTAGCTCGCAAGGGCACCTCCTATGAGACCCTCGATGCACTCGAGCAGGCGTTGGAGTTTGGCGTGGAGCACCTCTACGAGGCGATACTTGAGTATCGAGGTGACGAGTCGACGGTTGAGTCGTATCAATATCTAAGCGAAAATATTGACTTCTTGTTTGACGCACAAAAGCGAAAAGCACTTAAAAAATTCTGGGACGCAGGCATCAAGATTGAGCCTAAGTCCAATCCTGGCTGAAGAGAGGAGTAGCCAAATAAGTTTGGCTACGACACTGCGAATCATCTAATTAACTTAACGTGAGTGGAGCAATCCACCCGATAAAAAAACTAAAGAGACAATGATTACGCTATACCTCAAACAGTACAACAAAATAATCAGAAATGCCGACACCAAGCTCTTCGACGACCTTGGTTTCGATGATATATTGTGGATCGACCTACTTACTCCCACCATTAAGGAGCAGAAGGCGGTCGAGAACTTCATGGAGATAAGTCTCCAAACACGCCAGCAGATCGAGGAGATCGAGACAACATCAAAATACTCAGAGACCGAAAATGCGATCATCTCGAACTCCAACTTCTTCCTGCCAGCAGGTGAGAGCTACAATGTGGAGCCTGTGTCGTTTATCATCTCCAATGAGGGAGTTTTGGTATCGGTGCGCAATAGCGAGTTCCGCACCTTCCGTGAGGCTGAGAAGCGCTTGCAGATGAACTCTCGCAACTTCTCGACGGGTTACCACATCCTCATCTCGCTACTCGAGGTGAGGATCGACTACGACGCCGATCTTGTGGAGGTGATAGCAAAGCAGGTGGCAGCCCTCAGCAAAGATGTCAACAACGAAGATAGCATCGACAAAAAGATCATCCACCGCATCAATACCCTACAAGAGAATACGATGTTGGTGCGAGAAAATATATTCGATAGGCAGCGAGTGCTCTCAGGAATCTTGCGTTCAGAACGCTTTCCTCACGACATCTACCCTCGCCTACAACTTATGATCAAGGATGTTAACTCACTTATCAACTACGCCGACTTCAACTTCCAACGTCTGGACTATATCCAAGATTCGGCATTGGGACTCATCAACATCGAGCAGAATGAGATCGTCAAGATCTTCTCGGTGGTAACGGTGATCTTCATGCCTGCCACACTTATTGCGAGTATCTATGGTATGAACTTCAAGGTGATGCCCGAGCTCAGCTGGGCACTCGAGCTCCCCAATGGTACCACCCTTCCCGTTGGATATATCTTTGCACTTATGCTCATGGTTCTCTGTTCGGGTTTCACCATCTGGTACTTCCGCTTCAAGAAGTGGCTGTAGATAAAGGGAGGCTCCATGCGCACAAATCCACAGATAGAGTTAGCGAGAGAGTTTTTGAGCACTACAGGTGCCAACCTCTTTCTCACGGGTAGAGCAGGAACTGGCAAGACCACCTTCCTGCGCTCGGTGGTGCAGTCTATCAACAAGCGAGTGGTGGTGGCAGCTCCAACAGGGGTTGCGGCGATCAATGCTCGTGGCGTCACGCTCCACTCACTCTTTCAACTGCCCTTTGGCCCCAATGTGCCAGGTGTCAAGCGGATGGATTTTGCTATGCGCAAGATGGGAGCCAAGAAGTTGGCGCTGATACGCTCCATTGAGCTCCTGATTATCGACGAGATAAGCATGGTTCGTTGCGATCTGTTGGATGCCATTGATGAGACTCTGCGCCAGGTGCGTCGCTCCGAGGCACCCTTTGGAGGTGTGCAGCTGTTGATGATTGGCGACATCGAGCAGCTCTCACCAATCTGCCGAGATGAGGATTGGCAGCTACTGCACGAACACTACAACTCGCCCTACTTCTTCGACTCCCATGTGCTCAAGCGCTGTAACTACATCACCCTCACCCTCACAGAGATATTCCGCCAAAGCGATAGCAGCTTCACCGAGCTACTCAATGCCGTGCGAGAGAATAAGATTAGCCAAGAGGTGGTCGATAAGCTCAACTCACGATATATTCCCAACTTTGAACCCCGAGAGAGTGATGGCTACATAACCCTCACCACCCACAACAACACGGCCAACAACATCAACAGCAGAGAGCTAAAGCAACTACCATCGACTTCGCACCTCTTCGAGGCTAAGGTCAAGGGGGATTACCCCGAGGGAGCCTACCCCAACGATAGCTCTTTGGAGTTAAAGGTGGGTGCCCAGGTGATATTTATAAAGAACGACATATCGACCGAGAAGCTCTACTACAATGGGCTGATAGGTCGCATAGAGCTTATTGATGGCGCTCAGGTGAGCGTGCGCCCCAATAATGGCGGAGAGCTAATCACTCTGAGTAGGGTTGAGTGGGAGAATATAGAGTATAAGTTAAGTGCCGAGACGGGCGAGATCGAGGAGTCGATCAAGGGCACCTTCTCGCAGATTCCGCTCCGTTGCGCCTGGGCAATCACCATCCACAAGAGCCAAGGGCTTAGCTTCGACAGGGCGATAATCGACGCAGGTAACTCCTTTGCTCATGGGCAAGTATATGTTGCGCTGAGCCGCTGTCGCACTTTCGAGGGTATGGTTCTACGCTCACCACTTAGCTTTGGCTCGGTCATTCGTGACAATAGCGTCGAGGGGTTCACCCAAGAGGTGAGCAGCCAAGATATTGGTGAGGAGGAGTTGCAGCAGCACCGCAAGGAGTACTTCGCCTCGCTGCTCGCCGAAGTTTTTAACTTCGAGAATCTCAATCGCAACACCTCGAATCTAACATCGCTGCTCAGCGCAGCACTATATATTGAGTATCCTCAACTCTGCCAATCGTTACGCACAACAACCATCTCGATAAACGACGAGATGCAGCGTGTGGGGGCAAGCTTTACCACTCAACTCAAAAGGGCAATCCACCAAAGCGAAGATTTTGCCACCGATGGCTACATCGCCGAGCGCCTCTCGAAGGCTGCCACCTATTTCGAGGAGCGACTCACGCCACTGAGCAAGCTACTCGATGAGGCAACCCAAGTGAGAAGCGATGCCAAGGAGCTCTCGAAACGAATCAATAAGCTTGTGAGCGAATCTCGTGAGGAGTGCGCCATTAAACTCTGTGCACTCAAGCTCTGCGCTCAAGGGTTTAGTTGCGAAGAGTACCTCAAAGAGAAGTATGCGATCATAGCAACGCCCGACAGCGCCCCAACAGCCAAAAAGAGCAAGCCCAAGGTGACCAGCGACATTACCAACGCAGAGCTCTACGAGGCTCTTGTAGCGTGGCGCACCGAGAGAGCTCAAGAGAGCGAGAAGCCAGCCTACACGATTCTCACCAACCGATCCCTACTCGAGATACAATCCTCTCTGCCAACAACAATCGAGGAGCTAAAGGCGATCTCGGGAATAGGTCCAGCCAAGTTGAAAAATTATGGCGATGATATTATCAATATTGTAGAGGCGTTTTACCATGAGTAAGAAGCTAACAAAGACCAATGCCGCACGCCTACTCGATGGCGCAAAGATAAAATATGAGCTGATACCCTACCAGGTCGACGAGTCGAACCTCGCAGCGACTCACGTTGCAGAGCAGTTGGGCGAAGATGTTGCGCAGCTCTTCAAAACCTTGGTGTTGCGTGGCGACCGCAACGGAGTCTTCGTGTGCATTGTCCCTGGTCACAAAGAGGTCGACCTCAAGAGAGCCGCCAAAGCCTCGGGCAACAAGAGCGCCGAGATGATCGCAATGAAGGAGCTGCTCCCCACCACTGGATATATCCGTGGCGCCTGCTCACCAATCGCCATGAAGCGACACTTCCCAACCTTCATAGAGCCTTCGTGCCTCAATTTCGACCACATCTTTGTGAGCGCTGGAGTGCGTGGCATGCAGATCAAGATTGATCCACGAGTACTTATTGAGTTTGTTGTGGCTCAATGTGAAGAGTTGACGCAATAATTACTATTTTTACAACTATCTGGTTTTTAGTTACTTGTATTTTATTTTCAAAATTTAACTATCTAAGTGGCGAGTTTTTAAAATATTATGCTTATATTTGGTCAACCAGAATTGGTCAACCAATTTTATAAAAAAACTAAAAAACTTAAAATTCAACCCAGATGAAAAGAATTTTCCTATTTGTTGTAGCTGCACTCGCAATGGTTAGTTGTGGTAGTGAAGAGCAAGAGCCAAAGATCATTTCGCTCTATTTCGATGATGAGCTACTCATCGACGCCAAAGCTGCTGTAGCGGCTGAGGATCCTGCAATCATGGAGTATTACACAGCGCTCAAGGAGCAAACCGATGCTGCGTATCTCAACATGGCGCCACTCTCGATTGTCGACGACAAGATTCACGTAGCTCCATCTCGTGACCCACGTGACTACATCTCACTCTCTCCATATTGGTGGCCAGATCCCGAGGTTGAGGGTGGTGTACCATACGTTCGCAACGACGGTGTTCGCAACCCCGAGGTTTATGAGTATCACGAGCGTCGCCGTGGTGAGCTCTTCAACGTATCTATCCAATCGCTCGCAACGATGTACTACCTCAGTGGCGAGGAGAAGTATGCCGAGAAGGCAGCCGAGATGATCCGCTACTGGTTCCTCGATCCAGTGAAGGGTATGAATCCAAATATGACATATGCACAATATGTACCAGGCATGGAGAAGATCCGTGGAACAGGTATCATCGACTCACGTCGCTTCCTAACAGGTCTCAACGCCGCTCAAATGATCAAAGGATCTGAGGCATGGACAGCTGAGGATGAGTTCAAATTGAAGCGTTGGGCAGCAGCCTTTGCATATTGGTTGGAGAATAGCATCAATGGTCTTACGGAGTTCAAGGCTGAGAATAACCACGGTCTATGGTATGAGGTGGCTCACCAGATCTCAGTGATGTATAGCGGTGACTACGACTACCTTCGCAAGATTATAGTCGATCAACAACTCCCACGTTTTGGTCGTCAAGTGGCTGAGGATGGAACACTTCCTCACGAGTTGGAGCGCACATTGGGTCTCCACTACACTACATTTGCTCTCGAGGCGGTAAACCTCTCGGCAATTATGGGTGCTAAGGTTGGAGTAGATGTATGGGGTCACGTAGCAGAGAATGGCCGTTCGATGAAGATGGCTGTAGATTACGCAGTACCATACTACCAAGAGCCTGAGACATGGCCTCACATGCAGATCAATCCATTTAACCAAGGTCGTGGCGCAACAATCCTCTACCATGCAGGTAAAGCACTCGGCAACCAAGAGTATACCGACTTAGCATTTGAGCTTGGTCGCACTCCAGCAAATGGTGATGGCGAGCACAAGGGTGGATTCTACGATGTACTCTACTACAAGCTAAACAAGTAGAGAGCTCCGAGATAGCATAAAAGAGGGTGACAACTTCAAAAGTTGGTCACCCTCTTTTTAGGTTAGCAAATCCTATAAGCCGAGTTCTGTACCTCGCCCCAAAGGGCAAAGCCTCTATCATTTATCTACGACGACAGTCACCTGCCGCCTCCAGCAACCTACCCCCCGACAACGGGCGAGTAACCCTTAAATGTCGGTATACATGGTCTTGCAACCTGTGAGACGTACTGACCAGTGAGTATCACTACCACTGCGGTGGGCTCTTACCCCACCTTTTCACCCTTACCTCGCCTTGGCGGCGTTGGCGGTTATTCTCTGTTACGCTACTACACCCTCACGAGCATCAAGCCGTTAACTTGCACAGCACTCTGCGTTGCTCGGACTTTCCTCCCCCACCTTGCAGTGGCAGCGATAGAGCGGACTTGCGGAGGCAAAGATAGAAATTATTTCTAATATTTTGATACCTTATTTTTGTTTTCCGAAATAATTGATTAACTTTGCAGCCACAATTAGTACTAATTAACACAAAACAACGAAGATGAAAAAAGGTATTCACCCAGAAAATTATCGTATGGTGGCGTTCAAAGATATGTCGAACGACCACGTGTTTTTGTGCCGGTCCGCCGTTTCGACCAAAGATACCATCGAAGTGAACGGCGAAACCTATCCCGTGTATAAGATGGAAATTTCTAACACATCTCACCCTTTCTATACTGGTAAGATGAAGTTGGTTGACACCGCAGGTCGCGTTGATAAGTTTATGAGCCGTTACGCAAAACGTTACGATAAGAAGGCTGCTAAATAATTTAGCAACTTTAACCACTAAGGCTTGGATTATTCCAAGCCTTTTTTGTATCTTTGTAGTAAGAAAACAATTAAAATTGAGATATTATGGAATTTGAAGGAACACTATTTAAAGTTCTACCTGCAGCTTCGGGAACATCGGCTCGTGGCGATTGGCAACGTCAAGAGGTAATCTTCGATGTTTTGGATGGTCAATACACACGCAAAGTTGTTGTGACATTCTTCAACAAGGAGGCCGAGGTAAAGTCTATGGTCGAGGGTCAAGCCTACGTAGTTTCGATCAACATCGAGTCTCGTGAGTACAATGGCCGTTGGTACACCAACGTAAATGGCTGGCGAGTACAACCCAAGCAGGCTGCTGCACCCGAGGTTGCCGCTGCACCATCAGCAACGCCACCAATGCCTTCGGCTCCTGCGAGCGAGCCAACATACTCAGCTGCGGCAGAGGAGGTTGACGATCTTCCATTCTAAGAGATTAGGCTACAATTTAAAATTGGTTGACATTTTGTCAGCCAATTTTTTGTTACACTTCACACCCCAAAATGCAATGCAATACAAACTCTTAGTGCTCGACTTAGATGGCACACTCACAAATAGCAAAAAAGAGATTACCCCACTCACCCTCAAGAGATTAATCGAGGCTCAAGAGGCTGGCGTCAAGATAGTCTTGGCTTCGGGACGTCCCACATATGGAATTACGCCACTATGCGACGCACTCCAAATGGATCACTTCGGAGGTTACATCCTATCGTTCAATGGCGGTAAGATTATTGAGGTCTCGGCAATGGAGACACTCTATGAGCAGACTCTGCCTCGCTCGATTATCCCCACGCTCTACTCGGCAGCTAACGAGGCTGGAGCCACCATACTAAGCTACCTCAACGAGAAGATCGTCACCGAACGACCCGACGATCAATATGTTCAATATGAATCGTTCCTCACAAAGATGTCGACCCTCAAGGTCGAAAAGTTTTGCGATGCGATCAACTTCGACCCCGACAAATGTCTAATCGTGGGTGAGGCCGAAAAACTTATACCACTCAACGAGCAGCTCAACGAGAAGTTTGGTGATCTGCTCAGTGCCTACCGCTCCGAGCCCTTCTTCTTGGAGGTTGTACCCAAGGGTATCGACAAGGCGCTATCGCTCATGCGACTTATGGAGCAGACCAAAAATAGCGCAAAGGAGATGATTGCGGTGGGTGATGGTTTCAACGATCTATCAATGATAAAGTTAGCTGGCCTTGGTGTAGCAATGGCCAACGCTCAAGATCAGGTCAAAGAGGCTGCCAACTACATAACGACATCCAACGAAGAGGATGGCGTAGCGGCAGTTGTAGAGAAGTTTATACTTAATCGAGAAGTGTAACCTCGCCTGTTGTGAGGCTAAAGATAGCTCCAACGATCTTGATTGTCCCCTCCTCCTCGAGGTGAGAGAGGATCTCACTGCCACGACGAACCTCATCTATCATCAACTTCACATTGTGCTCCACAACCAAGTTCTGGAACTCCAATGAGTGATGATCGAGATCGCTCTCAGCACCTGCGGCAGCGATGGCTGGTTTGATCTTGGCAAGCATAGCTGTCATATTACCAGCCTCGGCACCCTCGCAAGCAGAGTGAACAGCACCACACGACTCGTGACCAAGCACCAAGACAACCTTGCTGCCTGCATGCTCGCAAGCATACTCCATGCTGCCCAAGATGTCGCCACTCACCACATTACCAGCCACACGAGTAACAAAGAGGTCTCCTACACCCTTGTCAAAGAGAATCTCGACAGGCACACGTGAATCGATACACGAGAGGACGATAGCCAACGGAGCTTGACCATCGACAGCCGAGGTGGTGAGCTGCGCCATAGCGTCACGAGGCTGCAGAGATCCTGAGACGAAGTTATCGTTGCCACTCTTCAAAATTGATAGAACCGAGTCGGGACTCATGGCGGCAACATCAGCTTTATGCAGAATCTCTCTCATAGGCTCCTGCACCTCTACGCTCTGAGTGGTTACACTGCTTGAGACACACGAAAGCATCAAAGTAGATGCGATAATTGTTGTAAAAATTCTTCCTTTCATATTCAATATATTTAAGTTGTTAACCAGCAATATAACGCTCCAAGCCGCAACGGATAGAGTCCAACCCAAACTTAGAGATCTCGAGTTCATCGAGCGGAATAAATTGCAGAGACTCCACATCATCGGCCGCTTGCAGCGACTCGAGGCTCTCGACACGGCACTCAAAAAACATATCCAGGGTGTGCACATCGAAGTTGCTATAGGTGTAGATATTGGGTTGCGAGAAGAGATAACGCACCTCACGCACAACAACATTGCACTCCTCCTGCACCTCACGCACAACACTCTCCTCGGCCCTCTCGAAGCTATCGACGAAACCACCAGGGAGATCGTAGCTACCTTTGGCGGGCTCATGGGCACGTGTTGAAACAAGAATCTCGCCACTCTGGTTGATAATTATCGCCGCAACAGCTGCCGAGGGGTTGAAGTAGTAGACAAAACCACACTTGAGGCACCTCTTCGATTTGACATTGTTGTCGACAAACTCACCACCGCACTTGGGGCAGAAGATAAACGACTCTAAAAATTGGCACTTTTCCACCATATAGACAATTAAATTAACCCTTCAAAGGTAGGCTAAATCTTTGGAATATACAAATATAAAGTGTCACTTCACAGAGGCAAACGCACGAAAATTATAGTTTATTACTGACTCCGTCGGGCGGAGATATATCTCTTATAATGAGCGTTGAAAGGAGACTTTCAAAAGATCATTATAAGAGATATATCGTAGGGCAAAGCCCCACACACTCAGTGCAATAAAGGTCAAAAACGTAAGTTTTTGGATCCAAGCTAAGCTTGGCAGCCGCCCGCTGCAAGGGCAGTAAGCAAGTAGTATAGAACTCTATTTTTTTTCGTGCGTTTACCCTGTGTCACTTCAAGGCATTAGAGAGCCACTCGAGACTACTCGAACGGAGTTCATCGAGGCGCTCATTGACCCTCGCCCAATCTATCGAGTAGCAGCGTTCAATATCCACCTCACAAGGCGAAGTTATCAACTGCGACTCCAGCTCAAAGCTCTCGAGCAGAGTGTGGAAACGTGTTGCTCCTCGATCCGAATTGCAGTAGGTGACAAAGGGTTTGTTGAAGAGTATCGCAAAGAGTGTGGCGTGGAAGGAGTCAGTAGCGACAAACTCAGCATCCATAAATCCACGAATCCACCGCTCAATGGGTGGCTGCACACGCTCCTCGAGCCCCACGCAGAAGCTATTGCTCCCCTTAGTGCTAAATGGAGTCAATGACCTCGAGGTAGCTATAGAGCCAATAATCGACTCTCGCTCAGGGGAGTCGTCCAACATATAGGTCAACAGATCGCCTCCACTCTGCGGCTCATTGGCTCTGTGGACCAACTCCTCGTAATCCTCTCTTTGGAGCAGCATCGTAGGGTCCAACACGCAACTCGACTCCACACCAAGGTGCACAGAGAGGAGCTCTTGGGCCGATCGCTCACGCACGCTCACCCAATCAAACATAGAGGCAAGCTCTCGACAGAGCCGAGTAGCGGAGGCTGAGTAACGCCACTCATCATCACCAAAGGATGCTGCATAGGCGATCCGTTTTATGCTCCACCCACGAGCAAATTGGAGGTATGCATCGCCAATCGAGCCAAAATATTCAGCTCGCCACACCTGGTCACTACCAACAACTATTGCATCGAGTAGCTGAGAATCAATATCCGAATAGTTGGAGCATGAGAGGCGTGAGATATATCGCTCAACAAAGAGCTGAGTGTGTTGACTCACAACACTATACTCACCCTCAATACGCCTTTCCAGCAGGAGGATAGACTCCCTATCGCCGAGAAAATATCGTCTAAAGATACGCTGAGGAAGTGTCCAGATCGCCCTTATTGGGTGGAGCCTCCTCTTACGTCGAGGTCGCTCCACAAGTGAGACATCATGGCCAAGCTCACGCAGAACTCGCTGTAGTGCGTATGCTTGGAGGATTCCCCCATAATTGGTATGTAGCGGTAGTGTTATGACTCCTATTCTCATCGCTTTAGGATATAATTCATTATATATTTCATCTTTCTTTGCATCCGCTCAAGGCGACTCTCACGAAGTGTCTGCTCCATCAACTTCATAACCGAGGGCACCGAGTCGAGCGCCTCAAAGAGGTGTGTGCGGCGTGGATGTTGCCTCACCCTCTCCTTGAAACCCCCATTGAGGCGACGAGATTGAGCATAGCTGCACTCCCAATATTTGGTCCTCTCGAGCGGAAAATTCGCCACGCCCTTATCGGTATTGAGCATTACGAGCGATACCCCTCCACCATCATCGAATCCCAAGGGCAGAGCCTCAACTCCCCAAAAGTCACCAATTGTAATGTCGCTTGTCGAACGCCCCAACTTCGAGCTGCAACGGTAGCACGAGGGTCGCAGCGTGAGATCTCTCAACATAGCTCGCATATAGAGGTTATCACCATATGGCTCACGATATATCACCTTAGAGCTATCGTCCCAAATCTTGAAGTTATACCCCTCCACACCACTCTCCTTATCTCGAAATGAGATGTGCGAAATGGAATCCAGATCGCCTGAGAGAAGCTCCCCCAGGTAACCTCGCCACACCTTGGGCGAAGGTGTACCATGACATACGAAGTCGACAATAAGTAGCCCCTCATGCTCACCGCCCAAATATCTCCTTAGGCCCGCCGCTTGACATGGTGTACCCACAAAAAGCACCTTGCGACCACTCTTCAAAAATTGCTTCACCCTCTTGAAGCTATCACCAATACGGCTCTGCATATATTTAGCCACCATAAAGGGCTCTAACCCCTCCTCACTCTCGGTGAAGTCGTGCACAACCTCCCACCTCTCATCAAAGCGAGCTCCAAAGACCACCCCACCTTGAGCAATGACACTCTGAGCAAGTAGCGTAAAGATACCTCCCGAGGAGCTACGACTACGAATATCGTCACTGAGGTTGACTGCCGCATAGTGCTTTAGAGCGCCCTTGGCGCTCTCACGATTGATTATAGGACATACCCTCTCACAGAGGCCACACTCAATACAGAGATCCCTCTCAACCGATGGATAGAGAAAACCCTCGCCATCCTCCACAAAGGTGATACACCCCTTGGGACAACTCTGCTCACACGCTCCACAGGCCGAACACTCTACCTTATCTACTATATCTATCACTCGCTATAAAATCTATTGTCGGACATCGTAAACAAAGATATAAAGAATATCGACAGCCTCCAAATTTATTGCTAACTCGTGTTGGTAAACTGGTGTTCTTTACGTCATTCCCTTTCTCGATCGGGAATCTACAAATTCTGCTATTTTGTATTATCGCTTGTGTAGACCCCAAATCAAGTCGGGGGTGACGTATAAGGTTGTAATTTCGCTTTGGGTTTAATGCCAAAGGCATTAAAAAATTATAAGTAGCAGATAGTTGCGCAAATTTATTTGTGGCAACTATTTGCTACTTATAATCTTAGAGATTGCATCTCTAAGCCCAAAAGCGCAAGAAAAAATAAGCACCCGTGGAGGTGCAATCCCCACCCGACGGAGTCAGTAAGAAACCTGAACCCGACGAAGCAAGAGAGCAAGAGCATCAAAGAGTTAACCAAAGTTATTAACAGTTATCAACAACTATCAAAATGTTGATAACTGTTATTAGAATGGGGATTACTTATCAACAATTAACAATCATTGTTAATAACTTTTGTTTTGGAGTACTCACGGCACCACTCCTTAATGCCACACTCACTGCACTTTGGCTTGCGAGCTATGCAGACATATCGACCATGGAGGATAAGCCAGTGATGAGCTATTGGCAGCAGGTGTGAGGGGATATGGCGCTCCAGCTGCAATTCCGTTTGCAGTGGAGTCTTGGCACCTCGGGTGAGCCCAATTCGTGCTGACACACGAAAGACGTGGGTGTCGACAGGCATAACCTCCTTTTGCCACAAAATGGCACCCAACACATTGGCAGTCTTACGCCCAACACCTGGCAGGCGCTGCATCTGGTCGAGATCTTGGGGCACTTCGCCACCAAACTCTGAGCACAACATGCGAGCCATTGCGGCCAAGTTCTTCGCTTTGTTGTTGGGATACGATATGCTTCGGATGTAGTCGTATATCTGCTCGGTCGATGCCTCAGCCATATGGAATGGGGTTGGGTAGGCCTCGAAAAGAGCTGGTGTGGTGAGGTTCACCCTCTTATCGGTACACTGGGCCGAGAGCGAGACGGCAACAAGTAGCTCATAGGGGTTGCGGTAGTTAAGTTCACTTTCGGCCACAGGCATATTGGCCTCGAACCACTCTATAATCTTGTCGTAACGCTCCTTGAGTCTCATAGGTTTTATAGTTTTGTCAATTTTGCAAACTTCGCCAAGAGGGTCTTTTCATCCTGACCATCGAACTCCACAATTAGCTTATGGTCGGTGCTAAGGCTCTCAATAGCTTTTATCTGGCCCACACCAAATCGAGGGTGCTCCACCCTATCGCCCACGCTGTAGCTACATGCTCCCACGGGTGCACTATCAGAGATTTGAGGGCGCACCCCCACTCGTCGCATTCCCTCGGTGGAGGTGGGGCGAGAGGCGGCTACAATGGCTGGATTGGGGCGAGCAGCAGTCGCTGGGCCCTCACGTTTGGCCTGCTGGTGGCGATAGTCAAAACGGCTGCGCAGCTCCTCGATAGCAGCGCCACCACCTCGTCGAGGCTGAGCAGCTCCACCACGTTGCGGACGGCGTAGCTCGTTGTCATCGGCTCCCACAATCTCGAGATACTTGGGGTCGATCTCTCGCATAAAGCAGCTTGGGCGAGAGAACTCCATATTACCCCACTTGAAGCGCATCTCAGCATAGGAGATAGTTGCAGCGACCTTCGCTCGAGTGATTGCCACATAAAACAATCGGCGCTCCTCCTCGATGTCGCCACTCTCGACAGCTCGCTGCGAGGGGAATAGATTCTCCTCAACTCCAACGATATAGATATATTTGTACTCCAAGCCTTTCGACGAGTGCACCGTCATGAGCGTCACACGGTTCTTCTCATCCTCGCTCTCGCTATCCATGTCGGTCATAAGCATAACATTCTCCAACCACTCCTCGAGAGTTGCCGTGTCGCCCTCTTCACGCTCGCCACCTCTTATCTCGGCCTCACGCTGCTCGTTGAAGAGCTGCATCGAGTTCAAAAGCTCCTCGATATTATCCACCGCACTCGAGGCCTCGGGCGAGTTCTCCATGCGATAGAGCGGCAAGATTCCTGAGCGTGAGGCGAGCTCCAATCCAAAGTCGTAGAGAGACTTCTCGCTGCGACTCAGCGCCAAAGTACGGATAAGAGCCACGAACTCGGTGACCTTCTTTATAATAGCCTTTTGCAGAGCATCAGCTGGTGGCTCGGCAACCAATGTGTCGATCGCCTCCCACATCGAGCAGCCTCGAGCTTGAGCGAGAGCCGCTATGCGCTCCACCGAAGTGGCTCCAATTCCACGTGCTGGATAGTTCACAATTCGCTTAAAGGCCTCATCATCACGTGGGTTGCAGACCAGACGTATGTAGGCCAAAGTGTCACGTATCTCCTTATGGTCGTAGAATGAGTTACCTTTATATATTTTGTAGGGTATCCCCTTGCGGCGCAAAGCCTCCTCGATAGCCTGCGACTGGTTGTTTGTGCGATAGAGGACCGCTGTCTCGGCATAATCCTCCGTGCCACACTCCTTGATGCGATCCCTAATGGAGTCGGCCACCATTTGGGCCTCCTCACGATCGGTATAGGCCTGCATCACCTTGATCTTCTCACCCTGGTCGCCAGCGGAGAAACAGCGCTTCTCCATACGTTTCGAGTTGCGCTCAATCACCGAGTTGGCGGCATCGACAATGGTCTGCGTAGAGCGATAATTCTGCTCCAGCTTAAAGGTCATCGCCTCGGGATAGTCGTTGCGGAAGTTGATGATATTCTCGATCTTAGCACCTCGAAACGAGTAGATACTTTGAGCATCATCGCCCACCACACACACCTTGGAGTGGAGCTGCGAGAGACGACGTATGATGATATATTGGGCATAGTTGGTATCTTGGTACTCATCGACCAAGATATATTGAAACTCTTGTTGGTAGCGAGCCAAGACATCGGCGTGATCCCTAAAGAGGATATTGGTTTGCAACAGCAGGTCGTCGAAATCCATCGAGTCATTGTGCTTACAACGAGCACAGTAGGCGGCATAGATATTGCCAAACTCTGGTATTCGCATGCGTCGATCCTCAGTAGCAAAGGAGGTGTTGGCAGCATAGGCTGCGGGGGTAACCAAGGAGTTCTTGGCATAGGAGATACGTGAGAGAATCACATTGGGTTTATAGATGTCGTCACCCAAGTGCATCTCCTTGAGGATACTCTTCAGCAGGCTCTTACAGTCGTTGGGTTCATAGATAACAAAGTTTCTCGAGAAGCCAATGGCCTCGGCATTGTCACGCAGAATTCGTGCAAAGAGCGAGTGAAATGTTCCCATCCTTATCCAACGACTACGCCCATCGGGCATCATCTGCGCAATGCGCTCCCGCATCTGCTCGGCAGCCTTCTTGGTAAATGTAAGCGCCAGGATGTTGGATGGCGAGACCCCCTGCTCAATCATATATGCAATGCGAGAGGTGAGCACTCGAGTCTTGCCCGAACCAGCACCTGCAATGATGAGCGACGCAACATCATAGTTGACCACAGCATCATGCTGCGCCCTATTTAAACCCTCTAATATTTGTGACACGATATTGTGTAATTTTTAGTGAAAATCATTCGAAGTAACGAGCACAAAGATAGTAATAGTAGGGTGAAAAAACAAATGAATTGAGAGCGGCATCAGGGCAAACGCATGAAAAATTATAGTAGCAGAGTTTGTAGATTCCCAATCGAGAAAGGGATGACGGGCATGGGTGGGTTGGGAGTGACATATAAGCGACGTGAACCTCGCTGATTATGTGGATGGCAACCGCAGGTTGACATAGATATACCTTTAATGATAAGCGTTGAAAGTTCACTTTCAAAAGATTATTCTTAAAGGTATATCGAAAATGGGCAAAGCCCACCACAAAATCAGTGCAATAAAAGTCAAAAACGAATAGTTTTTGGATCCAAGCTCGCTTGGCGGCCGCCCGCTGTTAGGGCAGTAAGAAGCGCACCGAAAGAAGCGCACCGAAAGAGGCGCAATTAGAGCAACACCTTCACCACAGCTTTCTTCACCTTGCCGCTACCGATGAGAGGTGCGTGGGCATCTTCAGGAAGAAGTAGTGTGAATTGGCCTGGCCAGATGAAGTAGATTGTTTGGGGCATATCGGTAAAGAATTGAACATCTTTCACTGTGTCGAACTCGCCCACAGGCTCCTCGAGGTCGCAACGCTCGATATATCCGAATCCCTCTTGGTCACCCGAAACAAGGATCTGGATGTCAGCATAGGCGTTGTGCACCTCCAATTTTGCCTCCTCGGGGCTCTTTAGATCACGCTCCAAGATATTTACATAGATCTCGTCGCCATCTACCTCATAGCGACCTGGCTCCATAGATGCGAAATCGGCCGAGCGGATATACTCAAAGGCCTTTGCCAAACGTGGCGATACAGAGTAGTATAGCTCTGCATTTTTGATTGAATCTAAGATCATAACATTTATAGTTTAAGAGTTGTAATTATAGGCAGGTGATCCGAAAGGGTGAGAGAGTCCACCACCTCATAGGAGAGTGGCATAAGTGGCTCCTCCATAAGCACATAGTCAATGCGCAGCAGATTGAGAAAACCTCGATAGGTGTAGGAGTATCCTACGCCAACCTCTTGAAAGGCGTCACTCAAGCCGTGCGAGATCTTACGATAGCTATATGAATTAGGTGTGTCGTTGAAGTCACCACACACCACCACGCTGTAGGGTGATTGCTCGATGCTAAGCGCTATGGTATCGGCCTGTGCTGCTCGACCAATGGAGGAGCGACGGAAGCGTGAGACGATACCTTTGAGTTTATCCTCACTCAGGCTATCGCTCAAGAACTCCATCTTGCTGAGATAGGCATCATCGTTGGCTGTAATGGCTGTCGAGTGGAGATGTATATTATATAGTCGAAGTGTATCACTCCCAACGATCATATCTACCCAGAAGGCTTTGCCGCTACCTGAATCTGATTGGATAAGATTGTCGCTACTCTCTATGATTTTATACTTTGAGTAGATGGCCATACCACCTATATGAGCTTCATCATACCCCTCCAATAGTCGAGACTCCTCATCACCCTTAAATCGGTAACGATGCATCTCCTGAAGCGCCACAACATCGACACGAGCCTCATCGAGGAACTGGATCATCTTCTCGGTAGAAGATTGCCCATCGGAATCTATTAGATTTCTCACATTAAAACTCATGAGACGCATCACGCCTCTTCGAGGAAGATCACCATAACTCTTCGAGGTCTCAATATTATAGTATCGAGACACTGCTGGGGCTCCAACCACAAGAGGTAACAGCAGTAGTGAGGCGTAGATCCAGCGCCAACGTATGACCCAATAGAGCGCCAAGATGAGTGCAAAGAGATATACGGCAGGTGTCACAAGTCCCAATACGACAAAGAGCCAACTTACCGAAGGATCGTAGTAGGATGTAATCAGAGTCATGACAAGGGCAACAAAGGCGACAAGGGTGAGCAGCATAGCCACCAAGTCGACAATGCGAAGTGTCAAAGAGCTACTCTTTTGACTCCCTCCTCCTTCATCACTATAATAGTACTGAGCCATTATCGTCGTGAATTACCAACTCTTTTCCAATACATAAGTAGCAGATATCCCCATATCATACCTCCAAGGTGAGCAAAATGGGCCACACCCATCTGTCGACCACTAACGCCAAGGAAGAGTTCAATAACGCCATAAATCATCACAAACCACTTCGCCTTGATTGGGATTGGTGGTATAAGGAGCATAATTATCTGATTGGGGAACATCACACCAAAAGCGAGGAGCAATCCAAAGACAGAGCCTGAAGCGCCTACAGTAGGGGTAAATGCACCTGAAGCACCACTCACGGCCAGTTGAATAAGTCCTGCACCAATACCGCACACCATGTAGTATGTCAAGAAGCGTTTTTGACCCATCACATGCTCCAGCGTACGTCCAAACATCCACAGTGAAAACATATTGAAGAATAGATGGTTGATATCGGCATGCATGAACATATAGGTCACCACCTGGTATGCCTTAAAGAAGGGGGACTCAACACCCCACAGAGCAAAATATTTATACATAAACTCGAAGTTGAGCAGGCGAGTTGCCATCAACACCAAGCAGTTGACAATTATTAAATTTAGCACCACAGGAGGTGCGAATGAACGTAATGATCTCATAATCTCTTTTTTATCGTAGTCTTTCCAAAATTTCGGATTGGGTTATCTGCCACACAAGCGGCTTTCCAGAGGGTGAGAGCGCAATATTACCACCCTCAAATAGTTGCACGGCTAACTGCTTAACCTGCTCAACGCTCAAACCTTGATGCGCCACAGCTGCACCACTGCGAGCCATTATTCGAGCTATTTTATCTCGACGCATATCAGATAGCTCCTCGGGGGTCGCTGCAGCTCCAATAAGGTCGTATATCAATGTATCAATCTCGTCACGTTTAATCTCGGGTGGAATTCCCTTCACTTCGATCACACAATCACCCAGAAAGTCAATATCAAATCCAACAACTACAAAATCAACTAAATGCTCCTCGAGTGAGGCATACTCTTCGTGTGAGAGAATCAACCGCTCTGCAAAAAGTAGTTGCTGACTCACCGATGGTTCGCCCATAGCCAACTTCAAGTAGCGATCATAGAGCACTCGTTCTTTGGCTCGAGCAACATCCATTATCACCGCCTCACCATCGGCCACCAAGAAGGAGTATCCTCCACCAAGTAGTGTAACTGAGTGCACATCGACCTCTTTTTTGGGAGCTATAATCTTGCTCTGCGTAGGCTCCGAAGCAGACTCCACAAACTCGAAGGATGAGCTATCGAAGGGGGTCGATTGCGGCGTTGTAGTCTCCTGTTCACCTATTCCCGACTCAAATGATTCAAATGATTCAAAGGGTTCATACTCCGAATTACTGAATTGCGAGCTACTCAAATTGGGATCAAAGCTGCCTATCATCGAGGCGTAGGCCCCCTCCTTGAGCTCACTACCCCGCTGCGCTGGCTTAGGGGCTGAGCTCTCCGCACCGAGGTTATATGGAACATCGAAGCCTGTGAAATCAACATTGGGGTCGGGGGCTTTGGGATCTATATAGTTATCATCGAATGGATTGTACCCACCCGACGAAAAAGCGGCAGGTGCTGCCACAACCTTATGCTCCTGCATTAGTGGTATCTCGATAGGTGAACGATCATCGAAATCCATCATCGGCACCGCACCAGTTTTAGCCAGTGTCTCTCGCACTGCGGCAACTATAATTTGCCATATTGCATCATTGTCGGCAAATTTCACCTCGATCTTTTGGGGGTGAACATTGACATCAATACGCTCGGGATCCACCTCAATATAGAGGAAATAGGATGGCGTCGATGTCGCTGGAATCAACTTATCGTACCCCTTGAGGATCGCCTTGGTAAAATATGGCGAACGGAAGAAGCGACCATTGACAAATAGATATTGGTCGTTATTTGTCTTCTTAGCGGCAGCTGGACGGCCTATATATCCTCTTAATTTAGCGATGGAAGTATCGGCATTAAGTTCCAAGAGATTTTGCTTGATTGATCGTCCTACAACATCGACAATACGACTCGCCAACGAGGCTCTCGGAAGGTTAAAGAGAGGCGAATCGTTGGAGTATAGCTCAAAGTGAATATCGGGATTACAGAGTGCAATACGCTTAAAATCAGCCTTTATTTGATTTGTTGAGGTGGTCACACGATCCATAAAACGGCGGCGTGCAGGGACATTGTAGAAGAGGTTTCTCACAAAGAATTGAGAGCCTGTCTCACACATGATCGGCTCCTGGCCCATATACTCGCCTCCATTTACCAGAGTCGAGGTACCCACTTGGTCACCCTCTTGGCGAGTGCGAAGCTCGATCTGCGAGATGGCGGCAATCGAGGCCAAGGCCTCACCCCTAAAGCCGAAGGTACGGAGCGAGTAGAGATCGTCGGCATGGTCGATCTTGCTGGTGGCATGGCGCTCAAAGGCCATGCGAGCATCGTTGGGCGACATTCCGCAACCATCGTCGACAATTTGAATTAGGTCGCCACCACCCTCACGAAAGTTCACGATGATGCAACTCGCACCAGCATCGATCGAGTTCTCCATCATCTCCTTTACAACCGACGAAGGACGGTTGACAACCTCACCTGCGGCGATCTGGTTGGCAACAATCTCGGATAGTAGTTTAATTTTGTCTGACATGGCCTATTTATCTACTCACAAAATAAGGAGAAGTTACTCCCCTTGGTAATCGTTAGGTACGATTCTAATTGGAGCATATGGATCGAAATCCTTATACTCATCAATAGCCTCGACACTTTGAGTGCTTCCGCTGCCCATAAAGAGTTCAAAGAGACGTGGGATAAGCATGGTCGATAGTAGGAACACTATCGTCACACCCATTATCATAATCCACATCGTGCGCTTAGAGCCTCTCTTGGAGCCTCGACTCGAGTTGCGTGCCTCACGCTGTCGACGAATTCGCTCGCCTACAACATAGTCACCATCGTCGCCCTCGGGACGAGAGCCTCTCAACTCAGCACGACGCCTATCTCGCTCCTCCTTTTGAGGGTCGAAGAATCGAGGCGTGTAGTTAAACTCCTTCGCATTACGCTTATATGGGCCAAAACCTTTCATCTGTTCTATCTTTTATCTAAAAAAATTCTTCATTCTCTCAAATATATTCTGCGTGTCGATGCCAGCAGCTCTCTTGAACGATGGCATCTCGGCGAGTTTCTCGACCGCCTTGCGCTCATCCTTGCTCAATGAGTCAGGAATTGTGATGTCGACAACAACCAAAATGTCGCCACGACCACGACCATTGACATCGGGAATACCCTTGCCACCAAGTCGCAAGACTTTACCTGCGTGGGTACCTGGCGCAATCTTGATCTTGGCACGACCGTCGATGGTTGGAACCTCCACAGTGCCACCAAGAATAGCTGTGGTGACTGTAATATTGAGATTGTGGATCAAGTCATTGCCATCTCGGATAAGCTCGGGGTGCGACTCCTCGGTCACTACAACCTGAAGATCACCACTTTGGCCACCTTGACGAGCAGCATTACCCTTGCCCGAGACGTTGAGTACCATACCCTCGGCAACACCTGCTGGGATACGAACCTCGATCACCTCCTCGCCACGGATGGCACCCTCGCCACCGCACTTCTCGCACCTCTCGGTGATCTCCTTACCCGAGCCGTTACAGGTTGGGCAGACGCCTTGAGTTTGGATGCGACCAAAGAAGGAGTTCTCGATACGTGAAACCACTCCCGAACCGTGACATGTGTGGCACGTCGTAAAGGCTGAACCATTCTTGGCTCCCGTGCCATTACAACGATCACAGCCCACCATCTTGCTGATCTTGAGTTTCTTGGTAACACCCTCAGCAACCTCCTCGAGCGTGAGCTTTACCCTCACCCTAATATCGCTACCACGGTTGGCACGCTGCCCTCCACGTGAAGAGCCACCGCCACCAAAGTGACCACCAAATATATCGCCAAATTGCGAGAAGATGTCATCCATCGAGAATCCACCGCCGCTAAATCCGCCGTAGCCACCTGCGCCGCCACCAGCTGCGCCACCCATTCCTGCATGGCCAAATTGGTCGTAACGAGCACGCTTCTGCTCGTCGGACAAGACGTCGTAGGCCTCGGCAGCCTCCTTAAATTTCTCTTCGGCCGCCTTGTCGTCGGGATTTTTGTCGGGGTGAAATTTGATTGCCGCCTTGCGGTAAGCCTTCTTTATTTCGTCGGCATTGGCGCTTTTACTCACGCCAAGAACCTCGTAGTAGTCTCTTTTTTCTGCCATCTTCTTACTCTCCTACAACAACTTTTGAGAATCGCAACACCTTGTCGCCCAACATATAACCCTTTTGAACAACATCAATAATACGATCCTTTTGATCCTCAGCAGCGGCAAAGCGAGCGATCGCCTCGTGGTGGTCGACGTCGAGCTCCAAGCCCATCGCCTCGATCTCCACAACGCCACGTTGCTTTAGGATCTCATTAAATTTTGCAGCGATAAGGTCTACACCTTGACGCAAAGCGACAACATCTTCGCTACCAGCCATCGCCACAACGGCACGGTCAATGTCGTCGACAACTGGCAAAAATGCCTTAATTGTATCGGCACCACCGCTCTGCACCAAATCCATCTTCTCTCGAAGAGTGCGCTTGCGGTAGTTGTCGAACTCAGCTTGAAGGCGCAAGAATTTGTCTCGCCAATCATCGGCAGCCTCCTCTTTGGGGCTCTCTGCCTTTGGCTCCTCTTGCTCCTCTGTTGTCACCTCGCTATCTGCCACAGTGTCAGTTTCTACCTCTTCCATATCATCTTCCTCTGCCATATTGGCACATGGAGTACCATTGCATGATGGGTAGCCATCGCCCTCGATAAATCCTTCGTCACCGTTAATCTCTTGATTATAAACTTTTTCCTCTGTCATATGTAAATTGTTTTATTGTCTTTGTATAATATATAGCGCAAATTGTAGACCAAAAGCGCTATCCAATGATAAATATTGCTGGTCGCTTATTGAGCTCTGGCAACTTCGAGTGTCGCCACTTCTCGACCTCTTGGGTCAATATATATTCGCTTGGCGAGGTAATATCCATCGCAATTGTCAAACGAGTCTTGGGCGAGAGCGTCTGCAAGAGCTGCTCCACGAGCTTCACGTTGCGGTAGGGCGCCTCGATAAAGAGTTGCGATTGTCCTTCGCTCAGAGCACGTCGCTCGAAGTTGCGGATCGCCTTGCCTCGCTCGGGTGGTTTGATCGGCAGGTAGCCATTGAAGGCGAAGGATTGGCCATTGAGCCCCGATGCCATCACCGCCATAATGATCGACGAAGGGCCAACAAGTGGCACCACCCTTATGCCTCGTCGATGGCACACCTCGACAACCAACGCCCCAGGGTCGGCCACACCTGGCACACCTGCCTCCGAGATCACTCCAGCCGAGCGACCCGCCACGATTGGGTCGACCATGCGTTCGATCTCCACTCCCGAGTGCGAGTGCTCGTTGAGCTCCACAAACTCGAGCGTGTCGATGGGATTGGCCACCTTAGTTTTCGAGAGAAAGCGACGTGCCGATCGAGTATTCTCGACAATGAAGTAGTCGAGCGAGTCGATTACCGCTTTGTTTGGTGCTGGAAGAACATCCCACACATCGCCATCTTCGGCTATGGGGCAGGGTATTAAATATAATATTCCACTCATAATTATCTACTCCTTTAGGTATACTCGCTTCACTCTACGTGAAACTGAGGTTAAAACTTCGTAGGGGATAGTCCCCAATATCTTTGCCATGTCGGAGGCTCTGTTGCCCCTCTCAGGTGAGAAAATTGTAACGTCGTCACCCTCCTCAACGCCCCCACAATCAGTCACGTCGATCATCACGCTATCCATACATACTCGGCCCACGATTGGTGCCGTCACCCCACCAACAAGCATAGACCACCGCCCACACCCCAAAGCTCGATTCAGCCCATCGGCATAGCCTATTGGGATGGTCGCAATGAGGCTATCTCGCTCCAAACGACCCGCTCTACCGTAGCCTATCGCCTCGCCAGCACTATATCGCTTGATCTGCACAATACGACTTTTGAGTGTCGAGATGGGGGTGAGCTGCTCCTCACTAAGGCCAAAGCCATAGAGCCCAATTCCGAGGCGCACACCATCGGCATGAGCCATCGCAAATCGCTCAATGGCGGCACTATTGGCCATATGGCGCATAGGCGATGAGTTAAGCGACAAGGCAATTACTGAGCTCATGCTATTGAACTGCTCTATCTGCGAGAGGGTAAACTCCTCTCCATCGATCTCGTCGGCTGAGCTGAGGTGTGTAAATATTGAGGATACCTTGATCCTATCTTTAACACTCTCGAGACTCTCACAGAGCATATCGAGCTCCTCTGTGCCAAACCCCAGACGGTGCATTCCAGTATCTAATTTTAGGTGAATCGGGTACTCCACCTCGCCATTATGCTCTATCGCCAATACAAACGCAGAGAGCGAACGCAGAGAGTAGATCTCGGGCTCCAGGCGCATTTGGATCATCGGCTCAAAGCTATCATCGTCGGCATTGAGCACAATGATAGGCATGGTTATACCTCGCTCTCGGAGCGCCACACCCTCATCGACAAATGCCACAGCGAGGTAGTCAACTCCCTCGCTTTGGAGAGTCTGCGCCACCTCGTAGTCGCCTGCGCCATAGCTACTCGCCTTGACCATTGCCACCAGTTTGGTTTGGGGCTGCAACTTCGAGCGGAAGTAGTTGAGATTGGAGACCATCGAGTCGAGATTTACCTCGAGGCGTGAGGTGTGACTTCGACGCTCCAAGGCGTGCGAGAGCCTCTCGAAGCGGCTCGTGCGGTTACCCTTTAGGAGGATTGCACGTACAGCATAATCCTCAAGTTTTATCTTTGAGAGGAGCTCCTCGGTTGAGCCGAAGTAGCTACACTCTATCCATCGGTTGATATTATCACCCACACCAATAACTCTATCGACACCTGCCGCCGCTATCACCTTGGCCACCTGAGCATATAGCACCTTGGGCTCTACCCCACTCTGTAGGATAGGTGAGAGTATTAGGGTTGTGGGGCGCCCCGCAGCAACCGAGTTGAGAGCATCGAGAGCTATCGAGAGTGAATTGACACACGAGTTGTAACTATCGTCAACTATAACCGAGTCGTTGAGACCCTCCTTCACCTCGAGGCGCATGGCAACGGGTGAGAAGTTATCTAAATTATACTCCTCGCAGCCACACTCCTTGAGTAGCGCCTCGACGATCTGCGAGTTGCACTTCGAGGTGAGATCGGCAAAGTTACCTCCTCGCTGCTCAGCGGCATCAATCACTTGATATGGGTGGTCGCACCTCTCGAAGTAGCTCCTAAGAGGGGCATACACACTATGATATATTACTCTTTTGCAACCCTTTGCAATTTTTAGCTTCTCACTCACCTTCTCCTCGAGTGACGAGAATCCCTCTTGGTGGGCATCTCCAATCGAGGTGATGACAACAACATCGGGCCGAATCATCTGCTCCAGGAGCTCCATCTCGCCCCGCTTCGAGACACCAGCCTCGATCAATATTATCTCATCGCTCTCACTGGCCATAAGTAGCGAGAGAGCAACCCCCAATTGGGAGTTATAGCTTCGAGGCGAACGGAAGAGCTGCGCCGATGCTGAGTAGCTCTGCGCCACCCACTCCTTGACCACCGTCTTGCCGTTGGAGCCCACTATTGCCACCACTCTACCACAGAGTTGAGTGCGATGATAAGCGGCCAAACGTTGCAGCGCTGCAAGGCTATTCTCGACAACTACATAACTCGCAGAGTTATCCAGCGCCACATCCTCTCGCTCAACCATAAAGGCTTCGAGACCACGACGTTGCATCTCACCCACGAAACTATGAGAGTCGTGATTGAGACCCTGCATAGCCACAAAGAGTGCCGTCCCACCACTACCTGATCGTCGTGAGTCGGTCAAAATGGAGTCAACGGTACGATCGGCTCCTATGAGCCTGCCGCCACACACATCTGCTATTTTTGAGAGTTGGTAATTCATAATCATTTAGGATTGTTCAAACTCCACTACGGTAATTCCCGAGCCACCACGGTCGGCATGGGCATCGGCAGCACGCACCACATCGGGCAGTGTGCGCAAATATCGACGGATCTCCTCTTTGAGGGCTCCAGTTCCCTTACCGTGAAGGATCGAGACTGTACTCACCCCCACCATCAAGGCATCGTCAATAAAATTCTGAACGCTCTCCAAGGCGTCGGCAGCACGCTCACCACGCACATCAATATTATCCTTGAAGTTGAGCTTGCGCCTCGAGACATCGACCGAGACCACAGATCGAGGAGCCGATAATCGAGTAGCCTTTTTATACTCACCACTCGAGACCACCTCCAACTTAGAGAGCTCCACAGTGGTGAGGATGTGGCCAAATGCCACCTGAGCCTTTTTGCCCTTGATGCTCTTCACCTCGCCCATCATATCTTGCCCCACGATGCGAACCTTAGCCCCCACGGTGGGTTCGAGTGGTTTGGCAGAGATCTCTACAGCCTCCTTAATCGCCTCCCGCTCTCGTTTTCCTTTACGCTCCTCACGACGTTCACGTCTGCGACGCAGGCGCTCCATTTCTCGTGCAATATCATCGCTCTCGCCTGCCGCATCGGCTTGGTCAACTTGACTCTTGAACTCCTCAAAATCTTTGCGTACCAAGCGAGTCATCTCCTTCTCGGCCTGCGCCTCACGGATTGTTTTGATTGTATTTTCGATCTGCTTATTCGCCTCGGCAATAAGCGATTGCGCCTCAATTTTTGCTTTACGGATTATCTCATTGCGCTCCGCCTTGATCTTGGCGAGCTGCTCCGAGTAACTCTGCTCCAGCTCCTCCACCTTGCGGTCGGTGTGGCGAATACGATCACGCTTCTGCTCCCAATAGCGTTTATCTCGAGCGATCTCTCGCAATTGCTTCTCGAGGTTAACGTGATCACTGCCAGCTTTGTCGCTTGCCAAACGGATAATATCTTCGGGTAGACCAATCTTGCGTGCAATCTCCACTGCAAATGAGCTACCTGGTTTACCCATCTCGAGCGAGAAGAGTGGTCGGATATTCTGCACATCGAAGGCCATGGCACCATTGGCGATACCTTCGGTCGAGGCGGCATAATATTTTATGTTGGAGTAGTGGGTGGTGATAACTCCATAGCACCCCTTCGAGAGCAGCTTATCGAGAATCGCCTCGGCAATGGCGCCACCAATCACAGGCTCGGTACCCGAGCCAAACTCGTCGATAAGCACCAACGAACGATCGGAGGCTTGCGATAACATATTGCGCATATTGAGCAGGTGCGACGAGTAGGTCGACAGGTCGTTGTCGATCGACTGCTCATCACCAATATCTATCGAAATAGAGTTAAAAATTGGCAGCTCGGAGTTCTCGCCCACAGGGACCAAGAATCCACACTGAAACATATATTGTATAATACCTGTCGTCTTGAGGCATACCGACTTACCACCAGCATTGGGACCCGAGATAACCAAAATATGTTTGGTGCGATCTATCTCCAAGTTGAGCGGCACGATCTCTTTGTGTTGCGCCTTGAGGCTCTGCGCCAAGAGTGGATGGCGAGCCGAACGAAGGGTCAAGCTCTCATCGTCCGAGAGGATCGGCATCACCGCATCGTTGGCCAATGCCCAACGAGCCTTGGCACGCAGAAGGTCAATATCGCTCAGGTAGTCACTTGCGTGAGCAATCTCGTCGCTTTGGGGTCGCACACCCTCGGTGAATGTTGTGAGGATTCTTATAATCTCACGACGCTCCGAGTACTCCAACTCACGAAGTTCATTATTGATCTCGACAATCTCCACAGGTTCGATGTAGACGGTCTTACCCGTTGCCGACTCATCGTGGATAAAGCCTTGGAGCTTTCGTTTATTTCCCGCCACAACGGGAATCACGGCACGCCCCTCACGGATCGAGATTAGAGCGTCGGGGTCGACAATACCGCTACTCTTGGCCTGCGAGAGTATACGTTGCAGACGCTTCGAGACTTGCCCTTCACGCTCACGGATTTGGCGACGAATGGCTTGCAGCTCAGGTGAAGCTGTATCTTTAATCTTGTTGAATTTGTCGAGAATGGCATCAATCGAGCGCACCACCTCGGGCAGGGCACTCACTCCAGAGGTGCGTTGCACCAACGCTGGATATTCACCCGACTCACCCTTGGAGCGGATGAAAGCGATCACATCACCAACAGTCGATAGTGAACGTCGCAGTAGAGCCACCTCCTCACTATCGAGGAAGGTTCCCTCCACCGACAGCTTGGCCAAAATCGGTGTCAAATCGGCGTAGTCGCCCACGGGAAATCCCTGCTCCATAAGTAGCATGGAGCGCATCTCGGAGGCGAGAGTGAGTCGTCTCAAGATAGGTTTTCGTGAGGTTAGAAATTGATGATCTGAGAGTTTCGAGACAGCAGAGGGCATAGTGCATAAACCGCTGATCTGCTCACGCACTCTATCAAAACCTATCTTTGACTCGAAATTAGGGGGGTATATCATTATAAATTACTTGGTATTAAACAGGGGGGGGGGGAGTAACTACTCTACACTCTTATCTTTAGCTCCAAAGAGCGAGAAATGAACATAGCGCTTGGGGTTTGTCTGCATATCGACGATAAGCTCATTGAGGCTACCACTAACTGCTGCAAGGTTCTCATAGAGTTGCTCATCGCTAAGCAACTTTCCTACCGACCCTTCATTGGAGTTGAGCTTTGCAAGAGTGATATTGAGCTGCTCAAGTGTTGAGCTGAGACCATCTCCAAGTTGTGCTGAGGAGAGTTCCGAGGCCAACGAGTCGAGGTTCGAGATGATATTCTCGATGCTCTCGGAATTGTCGCCAAGAGATGTCGACAGCGATGCAAAGCCCTCAACTACACTCTCCATATTGGAGCGTTGCGAGTCGACCAAGAGTGATAGCTCGCTGGATATGGCATTGAGATTAGTCAGCGTGGAGTTGATATTGCCTCCATTGCTCTCGAGGATCGAGTTGACCGAGCTGAGCGTTGTACTAAGCTCGCTGCCTACGATAGATATCTGGTCAGATATAGCCATAAGTTTTTCGGCTGCCACATCCATCAAATTAACCTCGCTACGAGTAGCAATAGTATCACCTTCGTGGAGCATTTCGGGGCCTTGACCCAGCTCGAGACCAACTGCCATAGACGACATTAAGCCAGGGCTATAGATAGTTACGACCGAACCTTCGGGGATCTGGTAACGGCGCTTAATAGAGAGCTTAAGGGTGACCTTATCACTCACTTGAGGGTCAAGTAAAATATCAATAACCTTACCCACTTTGACGCCCTGTATCAAGATTGGGCTCGCCGTATTTATTCCATTGATTTTATCATATTGGGCATAATAGTCGACATTGCGACCAAAGA
Source organism: Rikenellaceae bacterium (assembly GCA_047171945.1). Classification (GTDB taxonomy): domain Bacteria; phylum Bacteroidota; class Bacteroidia; order Bacteroidales; family Rikenellaceae; genus Alistipes. The sequence continues at coordinate 47,283 of JBCQWR010000010.1, forward strand.
TATCGATACCGCTCAAAAAGCGGATACCAGCCCACGAGCAGCAGAGTATCACTACTGCAAAAATTCCAATTTTTACCTCTCTCTTCATTAGATTTAAATCTGTTTGCTATACGATTAATTATTTAGAGTACTTAACGACAAAAGCGTCAGAAAAGTACTTTCGAACCTCTTTAAGTTGTGTTGCTGCCTCAGCCGATGTTGCGAAACGGCCTGTACAATATTTATATTTATAACTACCCTGGCCTTCGAAATACCACACATTATTGCGATAGACCTTAAACTGCGAGTCACTCTCCTTCAACACCTTACGAGAAGACAAGAGTTGAATCGTATACCCCTCCGTTGGATTAGCACTCTCCGACTGCACACTTGGCTTAGACTCCACCTCTACTTTATTGGCTGCCAAGGTTCCATTGACCATATCGACATAATCTTTGATACCGCCATAGATCGACTGCGCAATCTCCTCTTGACCTTTTTTTGAGGTCATATAGTCGAACTCCGCTTTATTGGTCATAAAGCCTATCTCGGTGAGTACCGATGGCATATCTACCCCATAGAGCACCATGAGTAGTTGTTGGCGTTCGCCTCTGAGTGTGCGACCATATTTGCCATAATTGCGCTGGATAGAGCGAGCAAGCGCCTCACTATATTCTCCATAGGTATATTGCAGGTTCTGGATATAGGCTCTCACTATAGCTGCCGTTTTTTGATCCGACATATCGATCAGATCCTCCCGATTGTTGGCATAGAGCACTGCATCGTTGCGCTGCTGCTCCACCGAGCTTTCACCCATGGTGATGGTCTCGACACCTTTGGCCGAGGCCGAGGCGGCAGCATTAGCATGAATCGAGACGAAGAGATCTCCCTTAGCTTTATTGGCCATCGCTGTGCGATTACGAAGATCCTCGACGACGGTTTTACCCAATGCTTTATCGGTGGTGCGAGTATAAACCACCTTGACCCCCTCTATATTCTTCTCGATAAGCTCACCCACACGCAAGGCGACGGGTAACACGATCTGCTTCTCCATAACGCCGTTGTAGGTGGCACCTGGCGAGATTGAACCGCCATGACCAGGATCGACTATAATTACCTTGACCCCCTGTGCAATAAGCACAGAGGAGACTCCGTTAGCAATTATAGCTATTAAAACGGCTACGACCAGACTGAAAAATTTATTGCTTTTCACTGACAAAACAGGGGTTTATGCTTTTTTTTATCTATATTTGTCGGATGTTAAAACGCTAAGGAGAGCTATAAATAGATAACCCCTTGTCGTTTTGCCGACTCGTCGGCAAAGATATAATTTTTTTTTGATATTTTGGGAACAAAAAAGGTAAAATATATAATCTCGTTATTGCTCGTTACTCTCACGATGCAAGCTCTTTTTGGTGGAGTACACAAAAATCTACTCGGGCAGGAGCCTCTCACGCAGAGTAGCGATAGAGCATTATCGCCACAGCCAACAAACAACTTGGCTCAAGACTCTCTGAACTCCGACTCCATTAGGCCCAAAGCAACGGTTATCGACACCACGGCTCAACCTCGTAGAGGCGGCAGCGGAGCATTCCTCGACGACATTATGACGGGCAAGAACAGCGACTCACTCTATTACGACGTGCGAGATCGAAAGGTATACATCTACGACAAAGGTGATGTTACCTACCAAAATAAAAACCTCACGGCAGACTTCATGCGCATCGACATGCAGACTCGTGAGGTCTACGCCTACGGTAAGGCAGATACCATAAATGGTGTGGCAACAGTTGCAAAGCCCGTCTTTACTGACAATGGCTCCTCATTTACGATGGATACAATCACCTACAACCTCAAGTCGTCGAAGGCGAGAATTCAGGGCGTAGCAACCCAAGAGGGTGACGGATGGCTCATTGGTAACCAGGTGAAGAAGATGCCCGACAATGCAATCAATATCTTAGGCGGTAAATATACCACCTGCGACAACACCGACCACCCCCACTTCTATTTGGCGATGACACGTGCCAAGATGATACCTGGACAGAAGGTTATCGTAGGTCCCTCGTATATGGTACTCGAGGATGTACCTCTATTCCCACTGGTTATCCCCGAGGCATTCTTCCCAATCACAACAGGAGCCAAGTCGGGTCTTTTAATGCCAACCTATGGTGAGGATGGCACCAAGGGATTCTTCTTGCGTGACATGGGTTACTACTTCACATTTGGTGAGCATATGGACCTTACGCTACTCGGAGGACTCTACTCACTCGGCTCGTGGGAGTTATCGGGCTCATCTCGCTATGTGAAGCGATACAAATATTCGGGTAGCGCCTCGGTGGCCTACTACAGCACTGTGCTCAACGAGAAGGGTGACGACGATTACTCAAAGCAGAACGCAATCAAGGTAACTTGGTCCCACTCGCAAGATGCCAAGGCAAACCCTGGTTCAACATTTTCGGCATCGGTGAACTTCTCCACAAGTGGATACTCCAAATACTCAGCAACTTCGATGAACGACATCTTGGCCACACAGACCAACTCCTCGATCTCCTACTCCAAGAGTTGGAGCGGAGTCTCTCTATCGTCGAGCATGTCGGTATCGCAGAACTCCCAAACCGAAGCGATCTCGGCAACACTGCCAACAATCGTGGTGAGTGTCTCTAAATTCTACCCATTTAAGTGGGGCGAGTCGTTGGGAAAAGAGAAGTGGTACGAGAAGATCTCGATGACATATTCGGGTAAGATGACCAACTCGGTGACAACAACCGAGGATGAGTTCTTCACAAATCAAACTCTCAAAGATATGAAGAATGGTATTCAGCACACCATTCCAGTATCGGCGTCGTTCAAGCTATTCGATTACATAGACCTCTCACCTTCGCTCAATTACACCGAGCGTTGGTACTTCAAAGAGGAGAACCGTGAATGGAATCCCACAACCAACGAGGTGGATTACCTCGACCCCAACTATGGGTTCTACCGACTCTACAACTACAGCGCTTCTGCTTCTGCTTCAACCACAGTTTATGGTACATTCCAAAGCAAGAAGAGCACAAGCAAGCTTCAAGCGGTACGCCACACCCTCACACCATCGTTTGGCTTCTCCTACGCTCCCGACTTTAGCGACCAAAAGTATGGTTACTACAAGGTGGTGCAAAGCGACTCACTCGGTAAATATACAGTCTATTCACCCTACTCCAACAACTCTTATGGTGTACCAAGCTCGGGACAAACTTTCGCTATGACATTTGGATTGAGCCAGAGCCTCGAGATGAAGGTTCTCTCGAAGCGTGATACGTCGGGTGTAAAGAAGATAAAACTTATCGACCAATTTAGCTTGAGTGGCAGTTATAACTTCTTGGCCGATTCGATGAAATTTACGCTAAACACCGTTCGACTCACCTCGACAATATCCAACAACTTTGGTATCAACCTCAACTTGGGCATCAGCCCCTATAAGGTGACCCCCGAGGGTAAACTCTACGACGAGCTCTTCTTCCCTGGACGTCTCACCTCTACAAGTTGGTCATTTGGCTACACCTTTAAATCCGCACAGGGCAGCAGCCAACAGGGAGGAGGCGGTGCTGGACGAGCAATAAACGACATCAACCAAGTGCCTCCAGAGTTCGAGAACCCATTCTACGACCCCTACGGTACGATGGACCCCACTCTGCGACGGCAATATATGGCCAACACATACTACGACTTCTCGCTGCCATGGAACTTCGGATTCAACTATAGCATAAACTATGGTATATCCTACGTCAACAATGGCACCACAGGTTACACCCCCAACATAACACAGACAGTTGGCTTCAATGGTTCGGCCACACTCACCGACAAGATGGGTATGACCTTTAGTGGTAGTTACGATATTGTCAACAATAAACTCTCGGGTACCCAGATAGCAATGACTCGAGATCTGCACTGTTGGCAGATGTCATTCTCGTGGATACCATTTGGAAACTACAAGCAGTGGAGCTTCAACATTGGCGTCAAGGCGGCCTCTCTTGCCGATATAAAGTATGACAAGAGCGAAAGTATGTATGAGTACATGTATTAAAATGGCGTAATTCTTGCCATGTGTGATGCATGGAAAGAGTAAAACCTCACTTAGCGCTATTGATCTGCAATTCGATCTGGGCAATCAACTATCCTCTCTATCACATTGTGATCTCTAAGGGCATCTCGGCTGCAGCGATGCTCGAGCTCTCGCTATTTGTAGCGGCTCTGCTCGCATTTATCCCTCTATTGTGGAGCCGAGCCGAGAGAATAGAGCGTGGCGACATCAAATATATGGTGGCCGCAGCTATCCTTTCGGGACTTTTCCGCAAGGGATTGGTTGTCTTTGGCCTTTCGCTCACCTCACCTATCGAGGCATCAATCATTGCCTCGCTACTTCCCGTAATGGCATTGGTAATATCGGTATTGATGGGTATCGACCGCTTTACGATCAATAGGGTGCTTGGGATAATACTCGGCATGGGGGGTGCTATGGCGGTTATTTTGAGTAGTGGCAGTGACTCCAAATCGGAGAGCGCAATAACGGGAAACCTCTTGATGCTACTCTATACGATAGCTGCAGGATTCTATATGGTATGGCTACAACCCATCTTCAAGAAGTATAAGCCTATAACACTCATGAGGTGGATATATACGCTCTCATCGCTAATGTTTCTACCCTTCGGGCTGCCTCCACTCTTGGAAAATCCTTTTAGCAAGCTCTCGCCCCATATATTCGCAATGGCGCTCTTTGTGATTGCAATACCCACCTTTATTCCCAACCTGCTACTCAACTACTCATTGGGACGTGTTAAGCCAACCGTATCGAGTATATACAGCTATCTACAACCGATATTGGCTATCGGAGTATCAGTATGGCTGGGTGTTGGCAAACTCCACTGGAGTACACTCATATTTGGTGTGGTGATAATATCTGGTGTCAGCTTAGTGATTCGCTCCTATGCCACCACAGGTAAATAGAGGGGCACAGGGTTGACTACACCTGTTTAATAACTCGCTCTCTCGATAGTGCATATTTGCTCTTCTTTGGGCGATTGATCCAGAGTGTATTTTGGTTGTATGATCTAAAGCTTGGCCACTTTTTATCTCGCTGCGTCATATTGAGACGCTTCTGGTCTATATCATAGCGCTCAAATTGCCAATTTATAGATATGATCTCATCATCATAGATGATACCCGACTCCTCTCGGGGATCGTAACTATCTGTTGAGTTACAGATAACCTGCGTCGAAGGCTCAAGAGTAAGGAATCCGCAAGCAAAATATTGAGGCACATAGAGCAGTGTCTCATTCTCCGAGGAGAGTTCCACAGAGTTGGCAGCACCAAAGCTCGCACTCTCGGGACGAAGGTCAACCACCACACATAGTGCACGTCCCGAAGTAACTCCAAGTAGCTTGGGTGCGCTATCTTTACGCTGGAAGTAGAGACCTCGCATAACGCCACGTGCCATCTTCTCGATGCTATGTTGAGTAAAATTATCATTGAGCCCCATTGATGCGTAGATTTCGGCGCTCCCATCAAGCTCGGTGAGCCACTCACGAGACTCGCCCAAGGTATTTGGTTTAATTATCATTGGTCCCTCAATTGTTGGGGTGCTTTTGGTAGTAAATGTAGCCATTTGTCTATATTGCTTAATATTGTTACGCTGGCACAAAGATAACGATTTAAGGTGAGTTCTGAAGAGTAGTAATAGAATTAATTAACAAAAAATTTAGACAATCTAATTTTATCTATATTTTTCATTGTTTCAAATCTACAGTTACACTATTACACTAAATAGACTAAAATAATTACAATTTTATTCAATACTTATTGTAAAATAATAATATTGCAAGATGATAACTTACAAAAAAAATAAAAATAGTAAGCCTATTTTTATGGATGTTACAAAAATATTACTATCTTTGCATAACCTTAACCAAGTTAATGCAGACTAACAAAGTAATTACAGGGGATTAACCACCCCTATTTTTTTGATCTGTGTAACCTAAATAATTTATGAAAGAGTGTGACTTAAGTAGCAATAAGCGAAAAAAGCCACACTCTTTTTTTTGTAGCTATCGCTCCTCACGAAATATATTAAATCGCCCAAGAACCTTCGAGCGACGATCAAGGAGATAGAACTCCATCGAGAGCAGCAACAAAGCTAAGATAATGAAATATTGGAAAAACTCATTATACTCCTCAAACTTGACAGTCGAGAGTTCCCCCTTCTCCAAATCGTTGATTGTGCGAATAACCTCTTCGAGGCCAATATCTTGCTTCGAGGCCTTCACATAACCACCTTCACTAATCGCAGCGATCTGCTCAAGCATCTCCTCATTGAGCTTGGTCACTACCATATTGCCATCTTCATCTTCGATAAAGTTGCCATTGATGCTTATAGGGGCTCCCTCGGGAGTACCGATACCAATTGTAAATATCTTGACACCTTGAGCCTTTGCTCGCTCTGCCGTGGCTATAGCGTTATCCTCGTGGCTCTCACCGTCGGTAATTAGGATCACCACCTTACTGGCTTTGCTCTGCTCCGAAAATGAGAGTAGAGCCAAGTCGAGAGCTCGAGCGATTGAGGTTCCTTGCTCGCCCACCAACGTAGGCGATAGGCGATTGACAAAAGCTGCGGCCATTCTAAAGTCGGAGGTGATGGGTAGTTGCACCGAAGCATCACCTGCAAAGGCTATCAATCCTGCACGATCTTGCTCCATCCCCTCGAAGAGGCGATTGATGGCATATTTAGTTCTTTCGAGTCGATTGGGCTCAAAATCTTCGGCCAACATAGAGTTTGAAACATCGACCACAAACATCATCTCGACACCTTGCGAACTCTCTTCACGTAGTTTTGACCCCATCTGGGGACGTGCCGCAGCAACTATAAGCGAGGCGATAGAGGCCAAGATAAGTAAAGATTTGAAGCGAGGACGCCAACGAGAACTCTCGGGCATCAAGAGCGCCATAATCTCGGGATTTCCGAAGCGAGCTATGCGTCGATTACGACGTGCGGCAACCACTGCATAAAGTACCATAAGGAGCGGTATTATCAGCAGTAGGTATAGGTATTGTGGGTTTGCAAAACGAAACATTAGGATAATCTTTTAAGAATTAGTGAACTTAGCAGTGTCTCGAGGAGGATAACGCCAAGAGCCGCCAAGAGCCAAAATAGGAACTTCTCATGATATGTGGTGTAGTCGGTCACCTCGACCTCGCTACGTTCCATCTCGTTGATCTGATCATAGATCGCTTTGAGCTTCTCCATATTTGTTGCACGGAAGTACTCACCACCCGTACTCTGGGCAATCTCGGTGAGGGTATCCTCATCAATCTCAACCTTCATCTCGACATAATCGACCACATTGCCATACATATCGACACGTGGATAGGGGGCACGCCCCATGGTTCCCACACCAATTGTATAGACCTTAACGCCCATCTCCTTGGCGATAGCTGCGGCTGTGAGAGGAGCTATCTCGCCTCGGTTATTCACACCATCGGTAAGCAAGATAATAACTTTACTCTTGGAGTCGCTCTCACGTAGGCGGTTAAGCGCCGTTGCTAAACCATTGCCGATTGCCGTACCATCTTCGATCACACCACTGCGGATACGAGCCAAGAGGGTCTGCAAAGTAGCTTTATCGGTTGTTAGAGGCGACTGAGTAAATGCCTCACCCGCAAAGACTACCAAACCTATGCGGTCGCCCACTCTATCACCAATAAATGAGGCTGCCACCTCCTTTGCCGCAGTAATACGGTCGGGGGCAAAATCTCGAGCCAACATCGAGCCCGAGATATCGAGCGCCATCATAATGTCGATACCTTCGCTCGAGATATTTTGATGCTCCTCGATATCTTGAGGACGAGCCAAAGCCACGATGAGAAGGGCAAATGCCACCATGCGAAGAACGATAGGTAGATGGCGTAGGTAGTAACGGATTGTGCGAGGTGCTCCTTTCAGCGTACTCACCGTAGATATTGTAACCGACGCACCACCCTGCATAGTGCGATAGATGTAGTATGCCACCATCGGTACGATGAGCAGCAGTAGCCACAACATATTGGGGGATGCGAATTGCATATAATTACTCATAGTTCTTGCTTTTTACCAGTTTTTGCGACTTTTAACCAACACACCTTTTCCCTCCTCTTTTAGCTTCTCTTGGGTCTTATCCTCTTGGGCTTGTATAGCATCTAACATCTGCTGCTGCTCTTGTGGTGAGATTTGGCCCTCGGAAGGTGGTGACTCTTTTTGATCTTGCTCTCCATCGCTTTGCTCTTCATTCTGATCTTGTTGATCTTCATTCTGATCACCTTGGTCTTGATCCTCATTCTGATCTTGATCTTGCTGATCCTCATTCTGATCCTCATTCTGATCTTGATTTTCGTCTTGATTCTGCTCCTGCTCCTCGAGAAGTTTCTTGGTGTAAGCATAATTATACTTCGCCTCCTGATCCTCATAATTTATGCGGATCGAGGATTTATAACTCTCAAGTGCCTCCTTATACTTCTGCTGCATAAATTGGCTATTTCCCAAGTTATAGTAGAGGTCCGCTCGGTCGGCATCGGTTGCCAATGAGTCAACATTGATCGAGGCGTAGAGCTCTTCGGCCTTGGCATACTGCTCATCTTTGTGGAGCGCATTGGCATAGTTGTAACGAGCCTCAAACGAGGTGGGTGCCGCTTGAAGTGCTCTATCGTAGCTCTCGATAGCTGACTTATACTCACCTTTGTTGTATGCCCTATTGCCACGTCGCACCAACCCTCTTTCGGGCAGCTCCTGCGCCGAGAGAGTGAGGGTGAAAAGCGTGATAATTATAGATAGGATATATCTCATAGCTTCAAATTATTTACTGTTTTGACCTCCTGCAACGTCGTAGAGCTCCTCCTCGGCGTTGAGATCAATCTCATCTTGAACCTTGGTCTCCTCGACAAAGTAGTATGCTCTCAGATAGTGCGACTCATTCTCCTCACCCTCGGGAGTAGCCTTGGCGAACTTCACCAAATCGGCATCTCTAAGGATTGTAGTGAGGTCCATGCTGCTCTTCTTGGGTAGCTCTACGCTCTTCATCGCTACGATGATCTCCTCGGAGGTCATCTCCATTGCTGCCACATCGAATCTACGCACTATATAGTGACGCAAAATTTGTGTGAGTGACGAGTAATACTCTTTATACTTCTCGTTTTGCCACAACTTCTGGTTGTGAAGAGCCTCGAGTGCCGTAATCGCCTCGATGTGTGGTGGTGGCGGTGGCGTAGGTTTAAAGAGGTCTGTTATCCGTTTGCCCCTTGCTGCGGCGTAGCGTGATAGAAGGTAGATAACAATGGCTAAGATGATCAACACAATCAGCGACCACTTGGTATATCCTTTAATCTCGTCAAACTTAAACGGCAAGGTACGCTGCATCTTCAAATCGAAGATCGATTGCGAGGTGGAGTCAATCTTAAATGTATTGATCTCCAAATATAGCGAATCGACTGTGGAGAGTGTATCCACAATATTCTTATCGAGGTAGAGCACCTTCGCAACGCCCAAGTTGTGGATACCCTCCTCAAATGAGGTGAGTGTATATCGACGACGCAACTTAAGTCGACGCCCCTCTTGCGAGAGAGTATCGACGGGTAAAATCTCAACAAGCTCGATGGGGTCCCCCTCGGAAGTTGAGAATTCGGGGAACTCGACCACTTGAACCTGATCTCGATCCACAATAATAGAGTAGGTGAACCTATCTCCGATGCCTACACTATCTTGCTCTATGCGAGCCTCAATAGTGGGCGTCTGAGCCAAGGTGCCACCTGCAAATAGAACTCCGCTGAGGGTAAGCAGCGAAGCTATAACTCTTCTTATATTCATCGTTGTTTAAACAATTTTATTAGTTCAACTACATAGTCGCTATCGGTCGAGATGGTTGCCGTATCGATTCTATTGTGACTTAGAGTCGACACAATTTCGTCGCTTAGCGACTGCCAGCTCTGAGCATAGTAATCACGCACAGCTCTCGAGGAGCTGTCGACCCAAATCTTCCTACCGCTTTCGGCATCTTTGAGCTCCACGATACCAACGTCGGGGAGCTCGGTCTCACGAGGGTCAAAGACTCTAATTCCCACCAAATCGTGTTTCGAGCGAGCGATCTTGAGTGCATCGTTGAGCGCTCGCTTATCGCCTTTGGGTGTCATAAAGTCCGAAAGGATGAAGGTTGTACAGCGCTTCTTATTGACATTCGAGAGGAATCGAACAGCCTCTGAGATGGATGTCCCCTTCGACTCAGGCTTAAAACTAATAAGTTCACGAATAATCATCAAGATGTGGCTCTTGCCCTTCTTTGGTGGAATAAATTTCTCCACCTTATCTGAAAAGAGTATGCAGCCCACCTTATCACTATTCTGCGCCGCCGAGAAGGCCAACACAGCTGCGATCTCGGTGATCACATTCTTCTTGAGTCGCTCCGTTGATCCAAACATACGAGAGCCACTCACGTCGACCATGAGCATCATCGTAAGCTCACGCTCCTCCTCATAGACCTTTATATAGGGCTTCTCGGAGCGAGCCGTCACGTTCCAGTCGATGTCACGCACGTCGTCGCCAGCACGATACTCTCGCACCTCCGAGAAGGACATACCACGCCCACGGAAAGCAGTATGGTACTTTCCTGCGAAGATCTCTTTGGAGAGTCCTCGGGTCTTGATCTCGATCTTGCGGACTCTGCGGAGGATGTCGGTTTCAGCCTCTATGATAGCCATTATGGTACAATTACATTGTTAAGAATCTCGGTGATAATATCCTCCGAGGTGATATTTTCAGCCTCAGCCTCGTAGCTAAGGCCAATACGGTGACGCAACACATCGTGACACACGGCACGCACATCTTCGGGGATAACATAGCCTCGACGACGGATAAATGCGTAAGCACGGGCAGCCTTGGCGAGCGAGATGCTGGCACGAGGCGATCCACCATATGAGATGAGGCTCTTGAGCTTCTCGAGGTTATACTCGGCTGGTTCACGTGTGGCGAAGATAATGTCGACGATATACTTCTCGATCTTCTCATCCATATAGACATCCTCAACCACTCGACGAGCCTTGACAATATCCTCGGGCGAGATCACCTTGTTCACCGTAGGGAAGCCTCCACCGTTGAGATTCATGCGCATAATGTCACGCTCCTCCTGCTTCTTGGGGTATGTGATACGAGCCTTAAGCATAAAACGGTCAACCTGCGCCTCGGGAAGTGGGTAGGTACCCTCCTGCTCCAATGGGTTCTGTGTTGCGAGCACCAAGAATGGCTGTGGCAACTTATATGTTTGATCGCCAAGGGTCACTTGACGCTCCTGCATCGCCTCCAAGAGTGCCGATTGCACCTTGGCTGGAGAGCGGTTGATCTCATCGGCCAACACGAAGTTTGCAAAGACTGGACCCTTCTTGACCATAAACTCCTCGCTCTTTTGGGAGTAGATCAGCGTACCGATAAGGTCGGCGGGCAATAGGTCGGGGGTAAACTGGATACGTGAAAAATCGGCATCCACAGCCTTAGCCAAAGTTGTAATAGCCAAGGTTTTGGCCAATCCAGGAACACCCTCCAAAAGAATGTGCCCATTTGAAAGCAGACCAATTAAAAGGGTGTCGACCAAGTGACCCTGACCCACAATCACCTTACTCATCTCACCACGTAGGGTATCTACAAAAAGACTCTCACGCTCTATGCGCTCGTTAAGCTCTTTAATATTAATTACTTCGCTCATTTAATTACTATATTTAATGTTTTTATATTTTTACACTTTTGATTGAGTAACGTTTACTCTACAAAAATATTACATTTTTTGAGAAATAAAAAATTAAAAAGAGTAAAATTTTAGACGCAATAATCTCATAAAGCGATAAAAATGAGGAAAAATTTGGAAATTAATTTTTTCGTATCTATCTTTGTCATAAGCAAAGGGGGGTTCTAATCTACGTCAGGAGGTTGGGATTCTTTATTTTTATTGCTTTTTATGAATACATTAACAACTATATAAAGTTATGGCAAACGACATTATCTACCTCACAGCAGAGGGATATAAAAAACTCAAAGATGAGCTCGACTATATGCGTTCAGTAGAGCGTCCAGCAAGCTCGGCAGCAATTGCCGAAGCTCGTGACAAAGGCGATTTATCAGAAAATGCCGAATATGATGCTGCTCGTGAGGCTCAAGGACTCCTCGAGTTGCGCATCGCCAAAGCCGAAGCGGTAATGAGTAATGCCCGCATTATTGATGAGACCAAGATAGATACCAGCAAAGTACAGATTCTAAGCAAGGTGACTCTCCTCAACCACAAAACCAAAAAACAGGTCACCTACACCATCGTCTCAGAGAATGAGGCCAACCTCCGTGAGGGTAAACTCGCAATAGGAACTCCTATTGCCAAGGCTATCTTAGGCAAGAAGAAGGGAGAATCGGTCGAAGTGGTTGTGCCAGCAGGTACAATGCTCCTTGAGATTCTCGACATCTCAATATAAAATCAGCCTCTCTAACTTGTGCAAATAGAGAGGCAACAATGGATACTACCCTACAGAGAGTGGAGATTAGATTCGGAGCTATTCCAATCGTTGACAGTGACCAAAACCCTTGCATCTGTTGAACATACTGTATCGCCAACCTTGGGTCTACCACTGACTCTAATTTTCGTATTGTTGCCATATAAATCGTAGTAATACACCGACATGTATATACCACCCGTTTGGTTCAGTTGCAGAGTATAATCATACTCTGCGCCTGCCACCCAATTTAATTGATCGGATGAGAATTTAAACGCAGCCTTAACAAACAAGGGGCCCGTATATGTACCACCATTTTTCTTGTATGCCGAGTAATAGCTACTACTACTATCCCACTCCGTTTGACGGCGTGAGGATTCTCGAATGGCATATCCAACAACATCTTCAGTGTCGTTATTTGAGCGATATAGAATAGATATGTATGCCCCGTTGGGTACCAATTCGCCGTTATCATCAACCGCAATGGAGCCATCCCAGAGAGGAGTTTGCCCATCTTCCACCCCTCCGCTTTGAGGTAACATCATATAGTAGTGGCCATCACCTCGTATTGGATCCACTTGATCCGCCACACCAGTTTTAGCAAAGACACCCGATGAACCAACATAATCATCGAAGGAGCCCAAATTACTATTTGACAAATTACTCCACTCCGAATTGATATAGTCGTAGGTTCCTTCATTGATAACATTCTCTATTCCAAGCTGCCTAATTACGGTCAATACACCCGCCTCCTGCGACACACTAAAACTGACTTTAGCCATAATATGGGAGAATCGGAGTGGCTGCATTCCCGTTAGTGGTTTTACAAAAACATCCCCAGAACAAGCGGCAAGAAAATCTGTTTGATCGAGAATACTCGACTCGACAACCACACGCCCAACAATGGACGATGGTGCAGTAGCAGATAGGGTGAAACCAGTTGCCGAAGCGGGATAAAAAGCATAGAAGTTCATTTGATCAAATGTCTCAGGCCATGATGGGGTCTCGCTACTCTCCCACTCCCACAACTCTATGGTGGAGTTATAGATATATCCATTACCATCAAGATAATCATACCACGAGCTATCGTTAATCTCTAACCCATATACAACAAAGCCATTAGCATCACCCTCCATAACATCAATATCATTATTGATGGCCTTTGTTGTTTGTGATATAAAATTTATAGAGTTGCTATTATATCTGTCTATTCCACCCATGGAGAGACTATCATCTTCTTTGGAGCAACTCACCATAGCAATCATAAGAAGTGTAACTAAAAAAATATTCTTTACCATAATTGTTATATCTAAAATCATATCGCTATGAATTGTGCATTTTTTATGCCACGGGAGGGAGAACCTTTTGGAACATAACAAATTTTTATCTACTTTTATGGGTGTTTTCTTCCACAATAGTATAGCTTCAATAGAGAAGAGCTACCAAGATGGAAAGAATTGGTGCATACAAATTTAATAAAACAACTCCATTATTACCCAACCTATGAAGCCCAAAAGAGTATTTTTACCCATTATAGCATCTATTATATGTTGCACTATTCATGCGCAAACCTCTTCAGATTCATTATACGACAGAGTGCTATTGGAGTGGGTTGCAGGGATGAGTATCTCAGAGCAACAAATTGCAAACCACGAATTGGAGGAGCTCTTCACATCGGAGGCCATAGATGAGGTTATATTCAAAAGAATAGATAATTTATCATACAAAGATAACTGCACAGTACCAATAAGCGAGTTGAGATATCTGCGGATATTGCACTACAATGGCAATGGACAAGTTACCATGGGTGAGATGATCTGCAATAAGAAGATCAGCGACGACCTACTATTCATCTTCAAACAGTTATACATTGCAAAGTACCCCATTGAGAGCATTCGACTAATTGACGAATATTATGCCGACGACAACCTATCGATGATAAACAACAATTCATCATCGTTCAATTTTAGATATATATCAGGCACACAAAAATTATCAAATCACAGCTTGGGTTTAGCGGTAGATATTAACCCGTTGTACAACCCCTATGTGAGAAATAGAGATAATAGATTATCCATAGAACCTATCGAAGCAGAGGAGTATGTAGATCGAGAGAGAGATTTCCCATACAAGATAGATACCTCCGATCTATGTTATAAATTGTTTATTCAGCGAGGGTTCGAATGGGGCGGAGATTGGTCCAGCGTAAAGGATTATCAGCATTTCGAGAAAAACGAATAACATTATATTTCTTAGAATCTGTTTAAGTTTTTCTCGCTAAAATTGTTAAGAGAGATGTTGCTTTAATTTTCTCTTCTTTGTGCGAGGCGCATAGCAATAGCTATGTAACGAATAGAAAAAGAGAAAAGTGAAGTGACAGATCCTTAACAAATTAGATGAGAGAAATTTAAACAGATTCTTATTAAATCTAAAAAAACAATATGGCTAAGATTATTACAACGACAAACAATATTGACAATGCAACCATTACTGAGTATATGGGGTTGGTCTCAGCAAATATTGTTATTGGAGCAAATATGTTCTCTGATTTTGCAGCATCATTTACCGATATCTTTGGTGGTCAGTCATCATCCTATCAAAACAAATTAGATGAGTTGTATGAGAAGGTTATAATTAAAATCCAACAAAACGCTGTGGCACAAGATGCCGATGCCATCGTTGGAATAAAGATCGATTTTGACGAGATAGCGGGAAAAGGCAAGTCGATGTTTATGATTACCGCTGTTGGGACTGCTGTCAAATTTAGATACAACTAAGTCAGCACCTCCTCCACAACACTTAGGCCCAAGAGGGCTCTAAAAGCAGAACGTGCCGCAGTAGATAGATTCACTGCGACACGCTTAACTAAGCTAAAATATAGGGGAATTATTAGAAGTCCCCTTTAGATTGTTTCACACTACCTACTCCTCATCAACAGATGGAAATAGGTCGCTCGCTGGGTCAATCTTAACCTCAATCGAGGTGATCTCATCCTTTGCATTCTTAATGCGAAGAGAGACGCCATCCATATCTACAAGTTGATCACGATATGACTCCATCTCGAAGCTAACATACTTCTCATAAGAGGTACCCTTACCATCCTCACCTGCACTATCGTAGCGAAGCTCCAAATTGAGATAGCTCTCGCCCTCTTTCTCCACGCTCTCGATTTGATTATCGACCAAGTAGAATTGGATATCGCCAACCTTCTCGCTATCGACAGCTACGAGGAGGTTTAGATAACCATTCTCGAGGGTGATCTTCTCGGCAATATCTGAGAATTTGTGATCTGCGATAGCCTCACTCTCCTCCTCGGTTGTGACTACAGCATTTTCACCTACGATAACACTCTTCACATCATACAACTTTGCGGTATAGTTGTAACTCTCGTCACTAATTTCGCTGAGTGTAACCCCTGCAATTACTCTCTCTCCGACTGCTATATCCTCATAATCGACCTTCGAGACATTCTCTGTAACGACAAACATCTCTTGATTATCGAGCAAGAAGTAGATATCGTGTTCTACGGTCTCATCAGACTCCTCATCTGCAAAGGCTGTAGCCTGGTCAACCGACATAATAGTAGCATAGAGATAGCTCTCTGGGAGATCCAACTTGTGACCATTGTCATCCTTCTCACATGATGTTGCTAAGAGGCTTGCCGATACGGCTAATAAAAAAAATTTCTTCATAGTGTAAAAATATTAAATTGTGTAAAAAAGTTTGTTTCTTAACTCTCCTTTCACACATATAAAGAGCATAAGAGGCAATATACTGCATGAAAAAAATATAATATTTTTGATGCAGTATTTAGCCATATTCGGCGTTACAAGACCCTCAAAGGCCTATTCTCCTCAGTTCTAAGATAGTTATCATAATTGACAACGACTATAATCGGCAAAACGAAACGTACCTCATTTCAAAACGAAACGTACATATTTTTTAGATATTCAACTCAAAACAAATCGTATCCACGATTGTTTTGCATGCACTCAAAAATG
>JBCQWR010000011.1:0-59194 GCA_047171945.1 Rikenellaceae bacterium
ACCTTTGGACTGACCGACGAGGAGGTATTTGAGGGGCTTACGGCAAATGGAGCATTAGAAATAAATATGCTGTTAACTTACAATTCTAAAGTTGCCTGAGGTACTTGCGAAACTTGAGTACTAAATTAAAAAAGAGGCTGTCCAAAATCACAATAGTGATTAAGGATAGCCTATTTTTTATGTATCGATCTCATATTGCCTCTACAAAATCACGATTTATAGAGGTAAAATAGCCCACTTATGCCATCTGAGTGGCTAATTTCGAGATGTTATGCGCAATAGCGAGCAAGCCAAATTCGATCTCCACTTTCTCGATGCCTCGAAGTAGAAATCGCTTGAATTTTTTGTTCCATTTCAAATTGCCAAAGGTCTGCTCAACATCCGCCGGTCGCTGACTCCGTTGCTCCAATCCTCGCTCCGACATGAGCAGTTCACGAGCCTTTGCTTTGAGCTCATTGAGCCGATGATTGACCTGTATCACTCGATCACTTTTTGACTTGTGACAGCTACACCTCAGCGGACATCCATCGCACCGAACAGCCCCATAATGTGTCACCTCCTGAACATATCCCGTCTTTGTCTTGGGGTGTGTAATGTATAACTTCCGCATAGGTTGCCCCATTGGGCAGTAGTAGCAATCTTGATCTTTGTTATAGTGAAAATTACAGCTCTTAAATGGATCGTTCTTCCACGACTTCTTCTGCTCCTTATGAAAATAGTTATACTTAATATATGGTGTGATCCCCTTTGATTCGGCATACTCATAATTCTCCTCACTACCATATCCAGCATCTGCGACACTCTCCTGGGGATACTCTCCATACATCTCTTTGTAGGTCTCTGTATGCTCGATATAAGTGGTCGTATCGCCAGGTGTTTGGTGCATCGTATAGTTGGTGATAACACCCTCCTCACTGCTTATCTGCACGTTGTAGGCAGGTTTGAGCTGCCCATTACCCATATGATCCTCCTTCATTCGCATAAAGGTAGCATCCTCATCGGTCGTACTCATTGAGCCTCTTTCGCCGATCTTCTCGGCATTAGTCTCATCTCTTTTTAGCTGCTCTGGCCACGCTTTCTTCACACGTTTGATCTTCGCTTTTATCTTGGGATCTATCACTTGATCCGCTAATTTTGAATCTATCTCATTTATAAGTCCCTCGATTTTATCTGAGGTAATGTCGGTGTGAGTAATTGGTGCACGATCGCTCAACTCCTCCTTGCAAACGCCCTCGGCATAAGCCCAAAGTTCACCCAGTTGCTCAGCTATTTTGATGGTGCGTGTGTGGATTGACTTACCCCATATGAATGTATAGCGATTGGCATTTGCCTCGATTTTGGTGCCATCGGTATAGCATTTTTTGAGTGTCACCATCTTCTCCTCGACGAAGAGTTTCACCACCTGCGTGAAGATCTCTCGAAGGACACCTTTGAGACGAGAGCTTCGAAAATTATTGATTGTTCTGTGGTCGGGACGCTGCATCGCAGCCAACCACATAAAGCGGATGTCATTGGCTGTAAGATCCTCGATTTTACGTGAAGAGTAGGTATTACGCAGATAGGCGTAGGTAATGATTTTGATTAGCAATTTGGGGTGATATGCCGAACAGCCATTATCTTTGTAGGTTGCGATGATTGCGGAGAGGTCGATTTGCTCGACAACTCGATTTATTACACGCACTGGATCGTTTTGAGGAATAAAATCGTCAAAATTGTGTGGAAACAGTGTGCCTTGCGCTTGGGTATACTCCTTAAATTTCATAATAAATTGCTATTATTCAGCACATTAAAGGTACAAATAAATATGGAATAATGCAAATTATTGGGCACAAAAAAGAGACTGTCATAAACTTTCGTTTTTGGACAGCCTCTTGAATTGCTTCTGTGTACAATATTCTAAAGTAAATATATATCCATAAGCATAAAATTCAGATTAGAGAACTCTAACGTTTACAGCTTGCTCACCTTTGTTGCCATTAGCGAGTTCAAACTCTACTGCTTGATTCTCAACGAGTGATTTGAAACCCTCGTTTTGAATTCCTGAAAAGTGAACGAAATACTCTTTTCCGTTCTCACTTGTTACGAAACCGTAACCTTTTTTACTGTCAAACCATTTAACTGTACCTGTCATAAAATAAATTGTTAATTGTTAAAAACTTATACAAAGTAAGTCAAAAAGTGGTTATAAACCAAATGTTTTTAGATATATCTTATCTATTTAATCGTCTGAATCGTGTAATAATTCGTATTTTGTAATGTAAAACACAATGATAGAGACTATTTGATATATTTTGCATCTATTTTACTTACATGTTTTAATAATATTTTTTTTAATATTTTTTTGTATTTCGTCAGTTCTCTATCTTTTTCTCTTATTTAACCTATTTTTATATCGTTTTAAAAGTGATATTATAGGTTTTTAATATTATTTTAAAAATGTAAATTATTTATATTTTGGCCGCCCAGTTCTGTTTTGTCATAACTTTTGACATATCTTAAAGAGGAGGAGTATATTTTAAATAATCTATACATATATGGGATGTATCAAAGGAGGGTGGTACACAACAACCACCCTCCAATCAATTAAAAAATAATTAGCTAAAAAAACATTAGTTATATGCACTTTCACCGTGCTCGTAGATATCAAGACCCTCTTCCTCGATTCTTGCATTTACTCTCATGCCCTTAACAAGGTCGATACCCTTGAATAGGATAAATCCTGTTGCAAGACCCCAAGCCATGTATGTAAATGCTCCGATGCACTGTACGCCAAGGAATGAAACCTCGCCAGCGATGAGACCAGACTCTGTTGCGAATACACCTGTAAGGATTGTTCCCAATGTACCACAAACACCGTGTACTGAGATTGCACCAACTGGATCATCAATCTTTAGAACGTTGTCGAAGAACTCAACTGCGAAGATCATAACGATACCACAGATAGCACCGATTGCTACAGCTCCTGCAGGAGATACTAAGTTACAACCTGCTGTGATACCTACCAAACCAGCCAAGATGCCATTGAGTGCCAAACTTAGAGTTGGTTTGCCATACTTGATCCAAGCAATGATTAGTGCAAATACACCACCTGCTGCTGCAGCAAGGTTAGTTGTGAGGAATGTGTCAGCAATACCCTTTGCATTCTCAGCACCTGCCGCTGCAAGCTGACTACCAGGGTTAAATCCGAACCATCCGAACCAAAGGAGGAATACACCGAGAGCTGCCATTGTGAGGTTGTGTCCTGGGATTGCGTGAGCCTTACCATTGCGATATTTGCCGATACGTGGACCAACTACCCAAGCACCCATAAGTGCCAACCAACCACCAAGAGAGTGAACGATAGCTGAACCTGCGAAGTCGTTGAAGCCCATCTCCGAGAGCCAACCGCCACCCCATGACCAGTGTCCTGAAATAGGATAAATTATAGCACCAATTACAACTGAATAGATAAGGTATGAGCTGAATTTAGTACGCTCAGCAATTGCTCCCGATACGATTGTTGCTGCTGTTGCACAGAACATTGTCTGGAAACATAGGTCTGCTGCTGGTGCAATTGATGTGCCATCAAACTCGCCACCTAAAAGTTCTAAGCAGAAGATTCCTCCGCCATACATCAATGCATAACCGATAAACCAATACATGATTGAACCTACAGAGAAGTCCAAAACATTCTTCATCAAGATATTTGCAGTATTTTTGGTACGTGTAAAACCTGCCTCAACAAGTGAGAAACCAGCCTGCATGATAAAAACTAACATCGCTGCGATAATCATCCACACGGTATCTAACGACGCTGCCAATTCAGCAATCGACATTACAGCCTCTGTAGCCTCTGTAGCGACGGTCTCTACCATCTCAACGGTCTCTACTGCAACACTATCAGCAACTGCTGTTGCTACATCTAAAATTGTCATAGTTGTTCCTCCTTATTATTTTTTAGTTTTTTTCTCTCTAACTTCAACATATTGTGTCTTATCGTAGCTTGCGCCCAAACGGATGCGGTGCGCCTCCTCGACTGGGTATACAAAGATACGACCATCGCCAATTTCGCCCGTGTGAGCCGCCTTTGCAATTGCATCAACAACTGGCTTTACACTCTCATCGCTAAGGACGATCTCGATCTGGATGCGCTCGATATAACTTGTGTCATATACTACACCACGATAGATTCTCTCTTGGCGAGATTTACCTACTCCACGAACGTCTGAGTATGAGAACCATTCGATACCCTCCTCGACCATCGCCTCACGAACATCCTCGAATTTCGTTTTGCGAATAATTGCTTCAATTTTTTTCATGCTAATAAAACTATTGTGTTGTTAATAAATATTTTTAGAAACTAAGTGATGTTCCAAATACAAGATATGCTGCGTCACCTGCAGGGTTTACAATTGCGCTAACAGAGAGTGGTAGTTCGAAACTATCTGTGATTGCGATTGACTTAGATGCTGTAGCCGATACATTACATACACCAAAATCGTCGGCATACATACCTGCTGCTGGGGTCAAACCTACCGCTACGTCGAGTGCTACATCACCTACAGAGAATGGATAAGCTGCTTCAATGTATGTGGAGTAGAGCTGGTCACCATTCTCGTCGGTGTCAGCACCAGCAAACATTGTGCTTACCGAGAGTGAGAGTGGGAAGCTCTCGCCAAAGGTATATCCCAATGCTGCCTCATAGTAGTGACCTCCATCGAAATATGGCATTGCTGCGCCATCCCACCAGTAGTCGGTGACCATTAATGAAAGATTACCAAGAGAGTACGAAACGTAGTAGTCGACCTCGCTCAATGCGCATGATGTATCGAAAGGAGTGCTGCCCCATACTCCTACAGCGAAGTTGCCTGCTGCCAATTCAGCACCTGGTTGAAAACTTGCAGCGGAGGTGTATGCACCACGCCATACGTAAGAACTTACGATGTCTGCTCCACCGCTCAACGATACTTGAGCTGAAGCTGAAGAGAATCCAAAAATTGTGGCTACTGCCATTAGGCCTAAGGCCATCTTAAACTTTTTCATAGCATTATAAATTTTAAGGTTAATAAAATACATAGTGTGTGCGGAGATGCCTTTGTGGCTCTCCTAAATAAATATCAAAATTGGGGTTGTGGTTTGTTAGAAATCTGTATCAGATATTCTATTCGACGCTATCATCACTTGTGTCTGATTTGCAAATGCACTAAGTCGAACATAGCCTTTGCCTCCTGGGCCAAAGCGTTCGCCAGGTGATGATAGAATGTTACAATCGTTGAGCAACTTGTCGAAGAGTTGCATATCTTTTTGGTAGGGAGACTCCACCCAAATGAATGGTGAGTTGACTCCACCCCAAAAGTTAAGTCGTGTGCTCTGTAGTGCTGAGCGTAGTAGCGTAGCATTGTGTAGATAGTAGTCGATATTCTCTTTGATGCTACTTTGTCCCTCTTCGGTATAGAGTGCCTCGGCGCCCCTCTGAACGACATATGATGGGGTGTAGTTCTTGATCTCTTGACGCCGCCGCCATAGATCGTTGAGGTTTGCACCTTTGTCGGCAACAAACGAGAATCCATTAATATCTTTTGGAATCACGGTATAACCACAGTGGAGACCCGTGAATCCAGCACTCTTCGAGAAACTTCGCAATTCGATTGCACATCGTCGTGCACCTTTAATCTCGTAGATGCTGTGAGGCGTATCGGGATCTGTGATGAAGGCCTCGTAGGTGGCATCGAAGATAATCAAAATGTTATTTTCGAGTGCATAGCGAACCCACTTCTCGAGTGTTTTGCGGTTCATTGTACAACCTGTTGGATCGTTGGGGTAGCATAAATATATCACCTCGGGGGTCTCGGAGAGTATCTGTGGCATGAAATCATGCTCTTTGGGGCACTCTAAATATAGTAGGTGGCTCCATTTGCCATCCTCGTCAATCTCGCCTGCTCGGTTGGCAATTACATTTGCCTCAATGTAGGTTTGATAGATTGGGTTGGCTATTGCAATACGGTTGTCGGTGCATAAAATATCACCAATTGCTGCAAGCTCCGATTTGGTCCCTTCGTTGATAAATATTTCGCCACTTTCGACTTTAATCTTTTTTGCTTTGAAATCATTTTTGATGATCTTATCGAGCAAAAATTGATAGCCTTCGATTGGACCTCGACCTTGAAAACCCTCAACTGTAGAGTACTCTCTCATCGCCTCTCTCATCGCCTCGACTACACATGGAGCGAGAGGTCGAACTACGTCGCCTCCATTTAGCTCAATGATTTTGGTCTTGGGGTTGATCGCCTTGAAGATTGAAACCCTATGATTTATCATCTCTTGCACTCTGTCGTGAGTGATTTTCAAAAGTTGAGAGTTAATAAGTATCATGCCTTCTGCATTAAATTTTGCTTTAAATGCAAAGTTAATAATCTTTATCGAGATTATCTACTTAATCATAAGGAAATAATTAATAAAAATTTCAAAGAACGTTTTTGAGCGTCGACACTCAAAGTAGACTGAAGTACTCTGTCTTTAACCACATTGCAAAGGTATGGCGTTTTATCTTTTTATTGCTATAATAAAAACTCTATAATTACTAAAATTTTTTCATTATTTATATTTTATACCATTTGTTGGTTTTTCGTATAGACTTAATAATTTATTGCTATAAATTTTATGGATTTAATATTTTATGCTATATTTGCAATGTCAAAAAAAATAAAAAAATACAATGGAAGAGTATAAAATTGATGATTTAGACACAAAGATATTACAGCATATAGCCAACAACTCTCGTATCTCCTTCTTGGAGGTGGCTCGCTTATGTAATGTGTCGGGTGCAGCTGTGCATCAGCGAGTGCAGAGAATGACTAATAATAAGGTTATTACGGGATCTCAATTTATGCTCGATATGACTAAAGTAGGTTTCGATACCTGTGCATATGTGAGTTTGAGCTTCGATCAAGCAAGTAGACTTGAATCAATAGAGGAGGCTATATGTGCAATTCCCGAGGTTGTGGAGTGCTACCATACTTTGGGCCTTTTTGATATTTTAGTTAAAATCTATGCTCGAAGCAACAGTCATCTTCTGCGTATTATTCAAACTCAACTCAAACCATTGGGTGTGATACGGTCTGAAACTACTATTTCGTGTCGTGAGAGTTTTTCTCGTCAACTTCCATTCAATGATGAGGAGTAACTCTCGCCTATATATTATATAGGTATATATTAATATAACTTTTCGATGTCGGCAATATATCTTCATATTCCATTTTGCAAACGCCTATGTGGCTACTGCGATTTCTTTAAAAGTGTCAAGTTGAATCAGCTTGATGCGACGCTCGATGCAATGGAGTGTGAGATAGTTGAGCAGCGATCCTTTTTGAGTGATCATAAGATCAATACTATCTACTTTGGCGGCGGCACTCCATCGCTGCTGACAGCGGTACAGGTGGAGAGATTGCTCAAAGTAATCTCTGAAAATTATGATCTTTCTTCTTTGAGCGAGGTTACACTCGAGGCAAATCCCGATGACCTGACGTTGCAGTATCTCGAGGCGTTGCATCGTGTAGGCGTCAATCGTCTCAGTATTGGGGTGCAGTCGTTCGATGACGATGAGCTTCGATTTATGAATCGCCGACACACCTCCGCTCAAGCTATAGATGTAGTGCGCATGGCGCAGTCTGTTGGTTTTAACAATATCACAATAGATCTTATTTTTGGTGTAGAGGGTTTTGGTGTAGAGGTGTTGAAACGCTCGATAGATGTGGCGTTGTCGCTCAATGTTCAACATATCTCGGCCTATCATCTCACTTTAGAGGCTGGCACTCCATTTGCACGAAGAGTAGCCAAAGGAGAGCTGCATGCTGTGGCCGAAGAGCAGAGTGAAGAGGAGTACCGTATAATAGAAGAGGTCCTTACCTCTGCTAATTTTGATCATTACGAAGTCTCAAATTATGCACGAGAGGGCTTCCGCTCGCAACACAACTCATCTTATTGGCGAGGTGTGGAGTATCTTGGTATAGGTGCTGGAGCACACTCGTTCAATGGTCAAGAGCGACGTTTCGCCATCAGTTCTATTGAGAGTTATCTCGAAGGTGGGGTGGGGCGTTATGAGGTCGAGAGGTTGAGTGAGGTCGACCGATATAATGAATTTGTGATGACTTCACTTCGATGTCGTGAGGGGCTTGAGCTGCTGAGAATGCAACATGAATTTGGTGCTAAATTGTTTGCACACTTTGAGTTGGAGTCACAAAAGTGGTTGCTTGATGGGGATCTTGTGTTGCGTGATGGATGGGTATTTATTCCAACTGCTCGCTTCCTAATGTCTGATGCAATTATTGGGTCGCTGTTTTACGTGTAGACGTAGCTATTTGATTATCAATTATTTAGTTGCAGATAGGCGCTAAATAATAGGCGTGGAGTTTTTAAAGCTATGGGCGGGGTTGTTAAATTAATGTGATAATTTCTCTCATTTTTTATTAAAGTTGCATAATATTTTATAACTTTGTGGCCAATTGGGGAATTCCAAAAGGCAAAGTTACGCCCTAAATAAATGCTATTATTATAAATTAATTATATTATGAGTAATGTAAAGTTAACTCCCGATCATCTTTTTGAGGTGAGTTGGGAGGTCTGTAACAAGGTAGGTGGTATCCACACCGTAATCGCAACAAAAGCATTGACAGTTAGCTCTAAAATGGGTGACAACTATATGCTTATCGGGCCAGATCTATCACATGAGGGTGGTAATCCAGAGTTTGAGGAGGATACAGAGCTTTTGAAGAGCTGGCGTCAAAGTCTCTATGCTGATGGATTGCGTGTTCGTATTGGTCGTTGGGCAGTGGCAGGTCGTCCTATTGTGATTCTTATTGATTTTACGTCGGTGTTCTCTCGCAAGGATGAGATTCTAAAGTCTCTTTGGGACTCATACAATGTTGACTCTCTCTCTGGTCAATGGGACTATGTTGAGTCGATCCTCTTTGGATATGTCTCGGGTATGGTTATCGCCTCATATGTAGATCATTTCTGTTCGACAACAGATAAAGTTGCTGCTCACTTCCATGAGTGGATGACAGTTTCGGGAGGTCTCTATCTTCGCAAATACTCTCCTTATGTAGCTACACTATTTACAACTCACGCTACAGTGATGGGTCGCTGTATAGCTGGTAATCGTTTGCCACTCTACAACGATCTTAATAAGTTTAATGCCGATGAGTTGGCTCGCCAATTCAATGTTGCTGCGAAACACTCAATCGAGAAGGTTGCAGCATCATACCACGATGCATTCCTTACAGTGAGCGAGATTACGGCTGCCGAGTGTAAGGCACTTTTGGGTCGTGAGGTTGATTGTGTTACCCCTAATGGTTTTGAAAATGATTTCGTTTGGGAGGGCGATGAATACAACGCTAAGCGCACAGAAGCTCGTGCTAAGATGATCGCAGTGGCTGAGGCTACACTACAGACTAAATTCGAGGGTGATCCTCTTATTATTGGTACAAGTGGTCGTTATGAATATCGCAATAAAGGTATTGATCTATTCCTTGAGTCACTCAAGGCTTTGGCGGCAGATCCATCGGTTAAGCGAGAGGTGTTGGCGTATATCACTGTCCCAGCAGGTAACTATGGAGCTCGTCTCGATTTGAAGGCTCATTTGGAGAATCCTCAAATGCCTATCGACCCAACTCAATGTAAATTCTCTACTCACTATGTCGAGAATCAACAGTGGGACTCTGTTCTCAAATCAATTAGCGATTCAGCTTTAGCTGCACCAGACTCAAAGGTGAAAGTTATCTTTGTGCCAACATACCTAAACAATGGTGATGGTATCTTCAATCTAAGCTACTATGAGGTTCTTTCAGGTCTTGACTTGACTGTATATCCATCCTACTATGAGCCTTGGGGATATACTCCACTTGAGTCGGTAGCGTTCTCAATTCCAACTATCACAACCACTTTGGCTGGTTTTGGTGTGTGGGTCAATGGAATCTCTCGCCACGATGGTGTTGAGGTTATCAAGCGTGATGACTATAACGATGGTGTTGTTATTAGCGATATAGCAGACTCTATTCGTCGTTTTGCTGCTCTCAGCGAGGATCGCATTGCAGAGCTTCGTGAAAATGCGAAGAGTGTTGCCAATACTGCTCTTTGGGAGAATCTATTCTCATCTTACGAGGAGGCATACTCTATTGCTATTGAGAACTCTATCTCACGTACAAAGCGTGCTATTCGTGAGGAGCTAAATGTATATCCCGACCTTTTGGGTGCTGTGGCTCAAACAAATATTGTTGAGACTCCAAACTGGAATCGTATGATGGTTGAGCGTATCCTGCCTGAGCGTTTGCGTTGTCTCGAGGAGATTACTCGCAACCTTTGGTGGAGCTGGACAGCAGGTGCTCGTGACCTATTCGAATATATTGATATTGATTTGTGGGCAGCTGTTGAGCGTAACCCAATCGCACTACTCGACAAGCTCTCATGGCAGAGAATGTTGGAGTTGGCCGAGGATACCACCTTCTTGGGTAAAATGGATGATGTATATGCAGCATTCAAGGAGTATATGTCTGAGAAGCCAGAGGAGGGTATGCCAACTGTATCATACTTCTCGATGGAGTATGGTCTCCACTCATCGCTCAAAATCTACTCTGGTGGTTTGGGTATCTTGGCTGGTGACTACCTCAAGGAGGCATCGGATCGCAATGTGCCGATGGTTGCAGTGGGTCTCTTGTACCGCTATGGCTACTTCACTCAACGTCTCTCGGCTCACGGAGCTCAAGAGGCTACCTATGAGGCTCAAAACTTCTCGAAACTCCCTATCTCACCAATGCGTGATGCCGATGGTAACTGGGTGAAGGTTATCGTGGGTCTTCCAGGTCGTAACTTGGAGGCACGTGTATGGCGTTGCCAAGTAGGTCGTGTTGACCTCTTGTTGCTCGATACTGACCACGAGGGTAACCTTCCAGAGGATCAATCTATCACTCACCACCTCTATGGCGGCGATTGGGAGAATCGACTCAAACAGGAGATCTTGTTGGGTATTGGTGGTAGCCGCATGCTTCGCCAAATGGGTATCCAAAACGAGGTTTACCACTGTAACGAGGGTCACGCAGCATTTATCGGCGTTGAGCGCCTCCGTGCTCTTATTCGTGAGAAGGGTCTTAACTTTACTGAGGCTATGGAGGTTGTACGCTCGTCGTCGCTCTTCACTACTCATACGCCTGTTCCTGCTGGTCACGATGCCTTCCCAGAGTATATGATTCGTCAATATATGTCTCACTATCCCGATGAGTTGGGTATTAGTTGGGATCAATATATAAACTTGGGTAAAGCTAATCACAATGATCCAAACGAGAAGTTCTCGATGTCGGTATTGGCATGTAATCTCTCGCAAGAGGTAAACGGTGTATCTTGGCTCCATGGAGAGGTCTCTAAAGAGATCTTGGCCGATATGTGGAAGGGATACTTCAAAGATGAGCTCCACATCGGATATGTTACCAATGGTGTTCACTTCCCAACATGGATTGCATCGAACTTGCGTCGTGTATATGCTAAATACTTAGATGATAGCTATACTGGTCACAGCTACAATATCCCAGCATGGCAGGGTATCCACAATGTGCCAGATGAGGAGCTTTGGGCTGCTCGTATGGAGCTCAAACATCGTTTGATTAACCATATCCGTAGCCGCTATAGCGACCCATCGAAGGTGCGTTTCGACTCTCCAAGTCAGATGGTTCGTATCAAAGAGACTCTCGATCCAAAGATCTTGACAATCGGTTTTGCTCGTCGTTTTGCAACATATAAGCGTGCACACCTACTCTTTACAAATCTTGAGCGTCTCGATGCAATTGTAAATAATCCTGAGCGTCCAGTACAATTTGTATTTGCTGGTAAGGCTCACCCAAATGATATTCCAGGACAAGATCTAATCAAGCGCATTGTTGAGGTGTCGTCAATGCCACAATTTGTTGGTAAGATTCTCTTCTTGCAAAACTACGACATGGAGCTTGCTCGTCGGATGGTTCAAGGAGTCGATGTATGGCTCAATACCCCAACACGTCCATTGGAGGCTTCGGGTACTTCGGGTGAGAAGTGTGTGATGAATGGTGTTCTTCAATTCTCGGTTCTCGACGGTTGGTATGTTGAGGGTTACCGTGAGGGTGCAGGTTGGATGTTGCCAATGGAGCGTACATTCACTGACCAGAGGTTGCAAGATGATCTCGATGCGGAGATGGTTTACTCTACTATCGAGGAGGAGATTGCGCCGCTATACTATAGTCGTGAGGAGGGTAGCGATATACCACGAGAGTGGCTTGGTGCCGTTAAGCGTTGTGTTGCTGATATCGCATCTAACTTCACAATGAACCGCATGATTATCGACTATGAGGATCGTTTCTATAACAAGTTGGCTCAGCGTAAGGCAATAATGCAGGCGGACAACTATGCTTTGGCTCGCCAGGTGGCAGCGTGGAAGCGTAAGGTTGCGGCAGCTTGGGATAAGATTAAAGTGGTTGATGTTAAGCGTATTAAGCTCGATAGTGAGCAGATATATGTGGGTACTCCTTATCACTTTGAGGTCACTTTGAGTGTCGCTAATCTATCTCCAAATGATATTGGTGTGGAGTTAGTTATTGCCAATCAAATTGAACATGGACAGGGTGTGAATGTGTTTGA
This sequence comes from Rikenellaceae bacterium, assembly GCA_047171945.1. Lineage (GTDB taxonomy): Bacteria > Bacteroidota > Bacteroidia > Bacteroidales > Rikenellaceae > Alistipes. Next base: position 12,637 of record JBCQWR010000011.1, read on the forward strand.
AACTATCGAATTGACACCAGATCATTCAGATGGAAACATTCAAACTTATGTGCTCGATTACACCCCTTCTCAGACGGGAACATTCGATATGGCGCTTAGAGTTTTCCCTAAAAATGAGGCTCTGCCACATAGAATGGACTTTTCGTTAGTAAAATGGATATAGTATAATTATGCAAAAAAAACAGGAAACATTTGTTTTCCTGGTTTTTTTTTATTAACTTTGGATAAATAATATAAATATAGAGCGATGGCAGCATTAACATTTGATAAAAATGAACTTGGAAATCTCGAATACTCCCTGCAACGTGAGATGCTTGCAACGGATCGTCGAGGAGGCTACATGAGTACAACAATTGTCTGTTGTAATACTCGTAAGTATCACGGCCTAATCGTGGCACCTATTGACAATACAGAGAGGGATTATGTGCTTCTCTCTTCATTGGATGAGACTATTGTCCATGGAGATTACTGTTTCAATCTTGCTCTTCACCGCTTTGATGGTGTCTATGAGCCAAGGGGGCACAAATACATTACCGACTTTGAGTATACACCTACACCAACAATTACCTATCGTATTGGCGATATGGTATTGCGCAAAGAGTTGTTGTGGATTCACAAACGAACACAGTTGATGGTGCGTTACACTTTGGTTGAGTGTCAATCAGATGAGGTGACTCTTCAATTGCGCCCATTCCTTGCCTTCCGTGATCGACACGCTCTGTCGAAGGCAAATATGGAGGCTGATGGCCGCTCATATCCTGTTGCAAGTGGAGTCAAGTGTAAACTCTATGAGGGTTTTCCATGGCTCTATATGCAGGTGAGCCAAAAGGAGTTTGAGTTTGTTCCAGCTCCCGACTGGTACTATGGATTTGAGTATCCACAAGAGTTAGCGAGGGGTTATGAGGGTCACGAGGATCTACTCACACCAGGCTATTTTGAGTTGAATCTAAAATCTGGTGAGAGCGTAGTCTTCTCTGCCTCTACCGACGAACTCTTCTCGGCAGATGTTATTAAAGAGGCGTACGACATCTCTATCTCACGTCGTACACACAAGATTGATTTCTTGTCGTGTCTCCACCATTCGGCTCGCCAATTTATTGTTCGTCGTGACGATGGTCGCACCGAGGTTGAGGCTGGTTATCCATGGTATGGTGTTATTGGTCGACAATCGCTATTCTCACTTCCTGGTCTTACTCTTGAGCAAGGTTATACTAAAGATTGTATTGAGGTAATTGATAAAGTTGTTAGTCAATATAAATCAAATACTCTTGAGCAATCATTCCACCCATATTACTCCGTTGATGCACTATTGTGGTTGTATCGTACTCTTCAAGCGCTCGATAAGTTGATTGGCCGCAAAGAGGTGTGGGAGCGCTATGGCGATACTATGATCTCTATTTTGGAGATGTATCGTGTGGGTGTGGGTGATAGAGTTGCTCTCCACGACAACGGCCTTATTTGGGCTTGGAGTGGTAGCGATGGCCCAATTTTCTGGCGGGACACAACGGTAGCCAAAGATTTCTTTAAGGGTCGTTGTGGTTATCAAGTTGAGGTTAATGCATTGTGGTACAATGCTGTGTGCTATACCATCTCAATGGCTGAGGAGTTTGGCAACAAGGCCTTTGTTGAGGAGTGGAGCCATATGCCACTCAAGACCAAAGCATCGTTCCTCAATAAATTCTGGTGTCCCGAAGGTTGGTTGGCTGATTCAGTTAACTATGAGACCAAAAATATTGCTATCCATTCATCGATGATTGTAGCCTGTGGACTCGAATATAAGATGCTTTCGGAGGTCGAACAGATTGATGTTATTCGTACAGTAAATCAACACCTATTGACACCAAAGGGTCTACGCTCACTTTCGCCTCTAAATCCAGTATACGGTAAGGGATTTGTGAAAGATACCTCGAGTGGTTCGGTGTGGGTGTGGCCATTGGCACTCTACGTGAAGGCCTGTTTTGATATCAGCGGTGTGAACTTCTTACCCGATGCAAAACAAATTTTGAGCAACTTCGAGGAGGAGATACAAACTTATGGTATTGGTTCCATTAGTGAGTACTTTGATGCAGATCCTCCACATGCGCCTCATGGAGCTATCTCTCAAGCGTGGAGCGTTGCTTCAATCTTGGAGATTGTCGATATGGTCAATAAGTGGGAGGCTCAAGTGGAGAGCCCAAAGCGCAAGGTGACTCGTAAAGCCCCAGCTAAGAAGCCTGCAACAAAGAGGGCCGCAATAAAAGAGGAAACAACAGTTACTAAGCGTAAGTGTGCAACCAAGCCTAAGACAACAGCCGCAAAAGCTGAACCCAAAGCGAAAGCGGTAGCTAAACCAAAAGCAACAGCTAAGAAGAGTGCTGCGAAGAAGATGGAGTAAAAATAATAAAATAGAGTAAATATGAGAGTATTAATGTTTGGCTGGGAGTTTCCGCCCCACATTGCTGGAGGTCTTGGAACTGCTTGTTATGGAATGACACGAGGTTTGGCTCGCAATGACGTAGATGTAATCTTTGTGGTACCTCGTGCTTATGGAGACGAAGATCAACGTTTTATTAAGGTTGTTAATGCCAGCGATGTAGAGGCACAATTTGGAGATATTCAAAGTGGAGGGGCTGATATACTCTCGAAGCTCACCTTTATTCATATTGACTCAAATATGGTTCCTTATATCTCGCCAGAGGAGTATAAGAGTTACCACGATGAGTATGTCTTGTCGGGTCGTGAGACATGGTCAAAGAGCGACGTGTGGAACCAACGTTACACCTTCTCGGGTAAGTATGGCGCCAACCTCATGGAGGAGGTTGCTCGTTATGCAATGGTTGCAGCGCAGGTTGCTCGAGAGTTGGAGGGTCAATTTGACGTTATTCACGCCCATGACTGGCTTACATACTATGCAGGTATTGCTGCTAAGCAGATCTCAGGAAAGCCACTTGTGGTTCACATGCACGCAACCGAATATGATCGAAGTGGTGAGAATGTCAACACTCAGGTATATGACATTGAGCGTGCGGGTATGGCAGCAGCCGACAGAGTTATTGCCGTGAGTAATCTCACTCGCAAAATTGTGGTTGAGAAGTACGGTATCCCAGCTGAAAAAGTTGTTGCGGTACACAATGCTGTGCGATTTGCCGAGAAAGAAGAGGTATTACCCGAGAGAGGTGTATCTGATAAGATCGTTACATTTTTAGGGCGCATCACCTACCAGAAGGGGCCTGATTACTTCGTTGAGGCGGCAGCAAAGGTGCTTAAACAAGTGCCCAATGTGCGCTTCGTTATGGCAGGTAGTGGCGATATGATGAACCATATTATCCGCCGTGTGGCAGCACTTGGCATTGCCGACCGCTTCCACTTCACAGGTTTCCTTCGTGGCGAAGATGTTCATAAAATGTTCCAACTCTCTGATGTTTATATTATGCCGTCGGTGTCGGAGCCATTTGGTATTTCACCACTCGAGGCGATGCGCTCCAATGTTCCTGTGATTATCTCTAAGCAGAGTGGTGTGGCTGAAATATTGGACTACGCTGTGAAGGTAGATTATTGGGATGTAGATGCTATGGCCGATGCAATCTATGGATTGATTACCTATCCAGCACTCGGTCAAATGTTTGCTCAAAAAGGACTTGAAGAGGTTACAGGCCTCAAATGGACTAATGCAGCTTCTAAGATTAAGAAGGTCTATGAGGATGCTATCGAAGAGAATAAGTAAATAAAAAAATAGATGATATGAAAACAGTTTGTTTATATTTTCAGGTACACCAACCATGGCGTTTGAAGACTTATAGATTCTTCAATATGGGTAAAGATCACAACTATCTCGATGAGATGCTTAATCGCTCGATTCTGCAGAAGATCGCTCGAGAATGTTACCTACCTATGAATTCACTTCTACTCTCGTTGATCAACGAGAGCGAGGGTAAATTTAAGTGCTCATTCTCAATTACAGGTATCGCAATTGAGCAATTTAAAGCCTATGCTCCCGAGGTTTTGGAATCTTTCAAGGCTCTTGCTGCAACGGGCAATGTTGAGTTCTTGGCTGAGACCTACTCTCACTCGTTGGCTGCTTTGCAGTGTGAGGAGTATTTCAAGGAGGAGGTATCTATGCATTCAGCTCTCATAAAAAAAGAATTCGGTGTAAAACCAACTACCTTCCGCAATACGGAGCTAATCTACTCAGACCAAATTGGTGAGTGGATTGCTAAGATGGGTTTCAAAGCGGTTTTGGCTGAGGGAGCTCGCCACGTCTTGGGATGGAAATCACCTAACTATGTATATGCACATTCATTAAATCAAAAGTTACGAGTTTTACTTCGCAACTATAAACTCTCGGATGATATTGCTTTCCGCTTCTCTGACCAAGGTTGGGATGAGTATCCACTCACCGCTGAGAAGTATGTTGAATGGCTTACTGCTGATGATCAAGTGGGTGATGTTATCAATCTCTTCATGGACTATGAGACATTTGGCGAGCACCAAAAGGCATCTACTGGTATCTTCGAGTTTGTTAAGGCTCTTCCAGCAGTTGCTATAGCATCAGGACAATTGGAGTTTGCTAAGGTTGCTGAGGGCGCTAAGAAGTATCAACCAGTATCGGTGCTCTACTCTCCACACGCTATGTCGTGGGCTGATGAGGAACGTGATGTAACGGCATGGTTGGGTAATGATCTTCAAAACGAGGCATTTGCAAAGATATATGCTCTTAGTGATAAGGTTAAGAGCCTTGGTGATAAGGATTTCGATCACGTATTTAGATTCATGCAAACATCGGATCACTTCTATTATATGGCTACCAAGTGGCTTTCTGATGGTGATGTTCACTCATACTTCAACCCATATGACTCATCTTATGATGCATTTATCAACTATATGAATGTGTTGGCAGACTTTGAGATAGAGATAGATAAAGCTATTGCTGCTAAGGCATAATATAGCCTTAAGTAGTTGTTTATAGGAGAGTTGCACCCTTTTCGGTGCAGCTCTTCTTTTATATATATAACCAACATATATAAACCAATCGGGAATCTACATCCTCTCACTGCAACAGCAAAGAGGGTAGATTCCCGATCAAATTTTATCTATTTCGAGTGGCGTTTATCGCATCGTGACCTCACTCTTGGCAAGGAGGTAGCCCGATGTGTAGAGCTCGAGTTTGTAGGTGCCATCAATATATCCAGATCCATTATAGAAGATACTTACTGGTAGATCTTGGTTTTGATAATCAACAGTACGTGATGCCGAGTATGTTAGTGTTTGACCCTCGAATTGGAATGATGGCAATGCCTCGGTAGATAGAGGGAAGCCATCTGGTGAGATGATACGTAGATATATCTCGATATTACCTGGTGATGCAAATTCATTGGCTGATATCACAAAATCTACACGCAAACGGTCAGCACGTTTTATGCGAGTAACCTCGTTACCTCGCTCGTTGAGAGTCGCCATCGATAGATCACGAGCACGCAATACAGATCCCATTGCAACGATGTTATTGAGCTCCTCGGCACGCTCCTCAGCCTTCTCGGCACGAAGCTCTTGATCTGAGATCTTCTTTCGATATGATACATTCTCGGTGATCAACTTTTTGTTGAGGTTATTTAGAGAGTCAATTTGGTGGAGGTAACCCTTCATAATTGTGCGGAGAGTACCCACCTCTTTCTCATATTGCTTGAGCTTGGTGTAGTTGAATGAACGCTCACGTTTAAGTTGATTTATGATTGAGTCGGCACGTTGACGCTCCTCGACGATGGTCATCGAGATGCTGTCGTTTGTGACTTGGAGGTCATCAAAGTCAATGATAAGTGTATTGAGATTGCTTTCAATAGAGTCACGAGCCACTGAGAGTAGTTCATAGTCGGCCTCTTGTTGACGGTGGATATTGAAGTAAAGAATTGATAATGCCGCCAAGACAACTGCCAATATTGCAATTACAACACGATAACCAAATATCGATTTTTTTGTACTATCATCACCGTTATTTTGCGGAGTATCATCATATTCTGCTGGATCATACTCCCATTTGTTCTCTTCCATAAGCTATAAATATTTGTGTTTACCTGCAAAGATACCGATTTTGATCGCCAACTCAAAGAAAATAGAGTTAAATTTAAAATAAATATTGCATGTATCAATTGGTACATTGATCAAGAGGTAGCAAAGTGAAATTACATGTAAATATATAATGTGACCAATAAGAGGTTGAATATTACTCTATGGTCACTTAAGTTTTAGATAGACTCAGAAAGATAGAGAGTGACCAACAAGGTGATTTTCGGTACTTCCCTCGACTCTCAAATCCTCACGTACGTGTAGTACGCTGCGGTTTGAGAGCCTTCACGAAGCCCCAAAACTCATCCTTGTTAGCCACTCTCTGTGTTGAGGAGACTTATTAATCACCCTCTTCTCTTTAGCTATTGTTCAACTCTATTTTACAATCGCTTCTCTTTGGCCTCAATGCACTCTGTTGCATGAGGCACTCGCATTAGTCGAGCTTTGGGAATTAACTTGCCAGTGGTCTTACATATTCCATAAGTTTTGTTCTCGATGCGAATGAGTGCCATTTCGAGATTGCGGATAAACTTTAGCTGGTGAGCTGCCAAGCGACCACTCTCCTCTTTCGAGAGTGTTGTAGCTCCCTCTTCCAAGACCTTAAATGTTGGGGAAGTATCTTCCGTGTCGTTGTCTGAGGTGTGTGTGATGGATGCTCGTAAAAGTTCATAGTCCTCTTTAGCACTCTCTAATTTTTTGTTAATTAGTACTTTGAACTCTTGGAGATCATTGTCACCATATCTTACCATTTCCTCTGCCATACTATTTTGTTTTTAGTGTTTATGTAAAAATAGACAAAAAAAACTAAATTGCAAAATTTCGCTGTATTTTTATTGTCATATTCATTAGCGCATAGCTAATGTACAGTAGCTATTGTAGTGATTTACGACATTTTTCACATATGCTAAGGTTTGACCCGCACCAGTGAATCGTCCACACTTGACCGCCTCTTGTTGGTAGTACTCCTCGAGATTCATCTTTTGGAGGTATTGCGATATCACATCCCACGATGTTGAATCCTCGCCATAGCTGCGTGCAAGACGACGTGCATCCAATACACGGCCGATACCACAGTTATACGCTGCAAGTGTTAGTTTGAGTCTATCATCTTGAGATACTGTCGAGGGTAGTCGCAGCATATCGTCGATAAGTGCCATAACTCTATTTGCTACATAGATGTTATCCTCGACGTTAGAGAGTTGATCTACGCTAACATTAAATTGTCTCGCTACGTTTGGCATAACTTGAAGAATACCTCTTGCTCCGCAGTGCGATACAACATCTGTTTGAAAGCGTGATTCGTGGTATGCCATTGCGCAGAGGAGTCTCCAGTCATTACCTTCACGCTCGCTGATGGTGCGGAATAGGTGATCATAGGGTGAGATCTCTACTTGGTTTTCCCACTTTGGTTTGTTAATTTCGACACCATTCTCCTCTTGTATGGTGTTTGTTCGTGATGTCGAATGAAGAGAGTTACTTGTTAGTGTTAATAGGTTGAAAATTGCTAAAAATAATAGTGTTTTGTTAAACATTACGTTGTTCTTTGTGGGCAGCTCCTACCGCACAGAGAAGTCCTTAATCATAGAATCCCCACGATATGCCAATCTTAAACATGCCTGGATTTAGTGGATAGTCGGCTACAGTGAAGTAGCTGTTATTGCCAAATAATCCATCGTTGACATGTTGGTATTTAAGAAAGATACGCATACGTTTCCACTTTCCAGCAAGATAGAGATCGGTGTAGGGATATCCTCCTGTTTCAATCTCTCGTTGATTGTAGAATGTCGATAGAGCAGGATTGTATCCTGGCATGTAGTATGACGATGTATATCTACAATCGGCGCCTATTTGCATTCTAAGTACATTCTCTTTCACCCAAAACTCGTAATAATACGAAAGATAGGCGCTAAAAAGTGGTAGGGGGATAACCGTCTGATCGGTGCTCCACTGCATCAATACCCTGTGATCTAAGTGAATTCCATCCGACAGACGGAAATCCTTACGAGCATACAGCCCAGTTACGCTAATGAGGTCACCACTTTGCGCCACAATACTGTTGGCATCGTAGTAGATCTTATCCGAGACAACCTCCTGCCAAGCACTCACTTCGAGTGCAAGAGATGGTATCTCGAACTTAGCCTCTAACCGAGTCTTATTCTCCTTCGAAAGAGGAGAAAACCACACAAAGTGGTTTGAGAATAGATTCTCTTGCCAATAACTTGGCGAAGAACTCTCTGATGAGACTCTTCCCGAGAGAATCACTGGTTGACCTTGAATGAAAGCTTTCAAAGCCAAGTGAGCCGAGGCGCTATAGTCTCCATTGCGGTACTCCGAAGGGTAGACTTTAAGATTGGCGCCCCAATCAACATACTCTTTTATCTTGCCATCTACTGAGCCATAGGCAAAATAACTTGTTCTTTTTTCGGTGTTGAGCCCTCCTGAGAGGTAGGAGTCAAGACCAAATTGAGAGTAGGTATATATGTCTAAACCTACACCTCCATTAATTGTACCAACTACGCCATCTCTGTTCCAAGGTTGCGCCTGAATGTACAATCTATTTGATAATCGCTGCTCCGAGAGGGTATCACGAGAGGCAACGGGATTAATATACCAATTCTCGTAATACTCTTTTGTCTCAGCTACATAATTGCCCTCTTCATCTCTGCTGGCACGATCGTCAGTATAGGTGGAGTAGACATCGGTGTAGAGTTTTGACCAACTGTTATATTCGAGAGAGTGGCCCAAATATACAGTTGAGAGGTGAGCAACCGAGAAATCCATATCTGTTACAGGCTCCAATGGGATGGCCAATGATTGATCTACGAAGAAGGCGTTGTTGCGAATAGTATTCGAGGCGTTGGCATTGGCCAACTTCACTGGAATACCTATGGTCATATCGTAGGTGGTGTCACGTACAGCCCACGCACCGACAACGCCACCACTCTCTTCAGTCTTTATTTTGTTATGGATGTAGCCAATGTGAGCTGAGTAGAGTTTCCCAGTATGTGAGAATGTTGCTGCGAGATTCTTGTTTTGCGTCTCCTGTCTATCATATAGACCCTTTGTTCCTCTCGATTTATAATCAATTTTAAATCCTGTTGAAGGTGTTATGTTGTGGGCGTGAATTATACCGAAGTTTACTTCACGGTAGCTCTTCGATCCCGACTCAAGATAGCTTAGTTGAGTAAAGGGGTTTTTTAGATTGGTGAATGTTACACTCTCCATATCGTAGAGGTAGGCGTCGTAGGTCTGTGCAAACAAGAAATCTTGGTAACTCTCTCGAGTAAAGTAGTTGATCGGTTGTGTCGATTGACCTAAGCCTCCAAGCGACATATCGCCAACACCATCTTTTTGATATGGATAGTCAATACGCCAATCTAAAAGCGCCGTGTCGAGTGGCATAATAGAGACCTCGTTGTACTCTTTATCTATACGCCAAGCGAAGTTCTCGAGTGCTCTGATGGAGTCGTTGAAGAAGTATGATTCGAGAGGCATACGGATCTTCTCCTCTTGCTTGGTTGTGTCGGATGGCATTCCCATTCCCCCCTCTTGTTGAGTTGGGGGTGGGCTCTGAGCATAGAGAGGCCTGGCGAGGATGATTACTGCCGCCAGGAGAATAATTAGGCCTATGGAGCGCCTTTTTATATGTTTTGAGTCTCTACTCATTGAATCTTACTTTTATTGGTGATGTTACACAATAGCGACATCACGATATAAATTGCAATTACCACGGGGATACCAAGCTCGTGAAGCAGTAGCAAGGTGACGGCCGAGATAATCAAAAATATGTAACGCACCCTATTATCATGCCATGATAGGTTCTTGAATTTAAGTGCAAAGAACTTAATCGGGGCAATTAGCAAGATGGCCACTGCAAGCGAGATGATTGCTATCCACTCTGCACAAAGTACCAATTTGCCACTATCGAACAACACCCCCAATGATATGCAAAATAGAGCATTAGCTGGTGTTGGCAACCCCACAAACGAGGACTCTTGCTGGCTATCGACATTGAATTTAGCTAATCTTAGAGCCGAACAGCAGACAATAGCAAGGGTGATAACAGCTCCCCACTTACCCCAAATGGGGTTGTCTATGCTCTTTTCCGCAAGATTGAATAGAGTAAACATCATCATCGAAGGTACCAATCCAAACGACACAACGTCGGATAGAGAGTCTAATTCTCGACCTATATCGGAGTATTGCCCCAAGAGTCGAGCCGCCATACCATCTAAGAAGTCAAACGTGGCAGCAGCCATAATTAGTATAAATGCTGCATATAAGTTTTGATAGAGGAGTATCTCGATCAGAGCCACCGTACCACACAATAGGTTCAGCAGAGTCAATATATTTGGTATTGTAAAGAGTCTTATTTTCATCTTTTCACTACATAATTAGCCGTAGTAGGGTGCAAAGTTACAAATAATTTTTTATCTTTGTAGTGAAACAACCATATTAATTATCACATAATAGATATAAATAGATGAATAACAGTCGATATTGCGTAATTATGGCGGGTGGTGTAGGCTCCCGTTTTTGGCCACGAAGTAGGCAATCTATGCCCAAACAGTTTTTAGATATCCTGGGAACAGGCAAATCTTTTTTGCGCCATACCTTTGAGCGTTTCACTCCAATCATTCCTATCTCCAACTTTATTGTGGTTACCAATAGCCGTTATAAGAGGTTGGTTTTGGAGCAGATACCCGAGATTTGCGATAGTCAGGTGCTGTGTGAGCCAATTGGGCGAAATACGGCACCCTGTATCGCATATGCTGCCTATTCAATTGCGAAGCGTGATTCACAGGCGCTAATGGTTGTTACCCCCTCGGATCATCATATTGTAGGTGAAGATCTATTTTTGGGTGCCATTGGAGAGTCTCTCGATTTTGTTGCCGATAGAGATGTCCTGATGACAATTGGAATTACACCAACACGTCCTGAAACAGGATATGGCTACATCCAAGTTACCGACGATAGTTCCATTAGCAAGGTGAGGTGTTTCACCGAGAAGCCCAATATTGAGTTGGCTTCCACCTTTGTAGAGTGCGGCGAATTTGTTTGGAATTCAGGTCTCTTTGTCTGGAATGTAGAGTCTATAATTAAGGCATTTCAACTCTATTTACCCGAATATCATACTCTATTTAGTTCGATCAGTTCGCTCTATCACACCTCAGCAGAGGAGGAGGCTATCAATAATATATTCCCCGAGTGTAAATCAATCTCGATTGATTATGGTATTATGGAGAAGGCCGATAATGTATATGTCAAGGTTGGAGAGTTCGCTTGGAGTGATGTTGGTACGTGGAGCGCTCTCTTTGATCATGCTGATCTCGATGAGAGTGGCAATATTGCACCTACCGATAGTTACCTCTACAACACCTCGGACTCGATTGTCTCCGTTCCAGATGGTAAGTTGGTGGTGGTGAGTGGCCTAAAAGATTATATAGTGGTCGATACCGACGATGTATTGATGATATGTCCTCGCAATGAGGAGCAAAATATCAAAAACTTTACAGAGGATATCAAATATAAAGTTGGCGAGAAGCTTCTATAAGCTCTTCGCCAACCGTTCCAATATACTATTTCTTAATACCCCAACCTCTTAAAATCTGCCGTTGGGACCTTTACCTCATATTCGGTTTGTCCGCCATTGGCGTAGCTATAGCTTCTAATCCATGGATTGAGGATTCTTAGTTGTCGATAGTTTGTGCCATTTTCGGCAGCAAATTTAGACCAGTCAATATCTTTTTGGTTTATCTTGACTATCTTGTAGTTCTTGAATGGCTTATGCATATCCTTCTCCTCGAGGAGAAAGTTATATGCAGCAGGGTCGGAGGCAACGAGCTTGAGGCTGATTATGCGTGGAATGTAGCGCATGGTCTCTTCGGGTAGATATAGATCCCAATAATCATCTACACCTTGAGTCTCCATTCTGCGAGCTACACCCGCCTGTCCAACGTTGTATGACGCTGCGGCGAGGGTCCAGCTACCAAAACGTTCGTATGCTTGTCGGAGGTAGCGGCATGCTGCCTTGGTGGACTCTTCAACATGGTATCGCATATCGGTATTCTGCCCCGTTTCCAAACCATAGCTGTCAGCTGCCGATGGGATAAACTGCCACAATCCAGCCGCCTTGGCAGGGGAGTATGCGTTGGGGTCTAATCTACTCTCGGCCATCGCTAAATATTTGAAGTCGCTGGGGATGCCATACTCCTTCAAAATGGGCTCAATCACGGGGAAATAACGAGACATGTTGCGAAGTGTGAGCATGGTGCTTGTGTGCATGCAGCTTGTGGTCAATATCTCACGGTCGATTGCTTCACGAACGTATGGTAACTCCACTGGAATCTTTTCGCCAGCAAATGTGATATTCTGAGGTATCTGATAGATTTTCACCATGCTGTTTTGATTGCGACCACTCTCTTGAGCCTCGAGAGTGAGATTTACTTGGAGTGCAAGTAGCAGAAATAGTATAAATTTGTTCATAGGTGTAAAGAGGTGTGTATTTTAATTATTAATTTGTGGTTCATTTGAAAATAGCGCATACACAAGAGTGAAGTATGGTGGAAGATGGTCATTGCACCACATTAGTTCTATCCCCAATAGTTGAGATGTGGTTTTGCCAACGTCGAACCCCATAGCCTCAAGAGAGGGGCGCATTAGGTGCGGTTTGGCGCATGGCTTGTTGTGAGGTCGAGTGCATTCACCTGTGGGGCATCCTTTGCAACTGCCAGCAAAGAGGGCTCTCGACTCTTTATTATTCTCTTCTAATTGGATAAGTTTGGTGTCTAACCTCTTTCTAATTGGGTCGATAATGCTCGAAATCTCCTCATGGAGTTGCTCTCTGCTAAATTTTATTGATTGTTTGAAAGAGTCAACCCATATCTTCGTTCCAAAGATATGGGCGTATTCATATTGATCGATGTCGATTGTCAGTTCAAAGGGTGGGCAGGCCCACGTTTTACCAAAACCGTTGCATTGTCGACAGAAGCCTAAGAAAAACTCAACATTGCGGTACTCCTCACAATACTTCGTCATGCCAATTGTGGCGCTAATCTCCTCAATTTTATACATCGCTATTGCAACTTTGAACCCCTTTATTACTCATCACGTTGGCAACGCACCTGCATACCATTGGAGCGGTAGTAGGTCGAGAGCATAATCTCATTGCCCGAGAGCTCTTGGTTGTCGAATGAGAAATACATAGCCGTAGATGAGTTGTCGGTAGCCGAATCGGCTAAGCTTGTCCAATAGAACCCAGCCCATGGCGCAGGTCGCTCGGTATTGAGGTTTACGTTTTGGATTTTACCTGTGATGTAGCCACGACGCCCAAGACCCATAAATAGGGCACTATTGCCTGCGGCATCTGTTAGATCCCAGCCATAGTTGTTGTATATAGCATTGAGCTCATCTTCGGTGAGTGATGGAACCATTAAACCGTCGAATGCTTCAGGTGATGCAACTCGCCACCCTTTGGGACAGGGGTCGTTTATATCTTTGGTGCTGTTACTCCAAAGCGATGATGAGTGGAGTGAGTATAACCAATCGTATGATGACTCCTCAACGCCGAGTATAAACGTTAACGGATTCTCCATTGCATAGAGCTCGGTACCTACACGTTTCGACGACTCCACATAGCTAATGTATGCCGACGAACCAGCTTCGTTGGTCATCGAGGCATCGGTGCTCGCAGCAGCATTGAAGGCGTAAGGGCCAACAAATGGATCTTTACGTCCCCACTGATAGTATAAACCATATGATTCCAAGATAGAACTTTCGTCATATGTGCTATTGTCGTTTGCTCCAAGATTGCGACTCATTAGAGTTGTGTTGTTCATAATTATTGCAGACTCCTCGGCATCAAAATCTGACACCCAAATGTGCCAGCTCCAGATGATGTTCTCGTTGTCGTCATATGCTGCAATTAGAGCATTACCTTCAATAATATCGTCGGTGAGTCCATCGTTGTCGATGTCATCTTCGTCGACCTTTACGTGAAACTCAACTTCGCCAGCAGTTGTGAGTAGAGAGTATGAGAGTGGTGAAGGGTAGGTTTGCCACAATATCTTTACGCTCGATGGTGAGATAGGCTCTTGATTTTCTCCTTTATACTCGCCACTAAAGGTATACACTGTATTTGGTTTTGATGCGATAAAACTGTTTGCTTGTTTGTCGGTAAGATTCTCGGATAGCTCAGTTGTACCTACCGTAAGGTAGTCGTAGCCCTCATCATCGTCGACTGATGTTGCGGTGAAGGTGATGACAGTTGAGGTGAGGCTCGATTTAAAATCTTCATATGTTGTTGGTCCAACTATAAGAATTGTTTTATCGTTGCGGTTAATATTTACGGCCCATCCATCAGGAATATCATCGCTATCTGCCACAAGTGTTGCTATATTGGAACCAGTATATGTGATTGTTGTCGATTGGTTGATCGCTGTAAAGTATACTGCCTGTTGCGAAAGGGTTACATAGGCCTGTAGCTCGTCACTATTACACGATGTAAATAGAGAGGTGGCGGTTATTACCAATAAAATAATGTAAGAATAAAATTTATTCATAGTGTTCTTTAATATTTCTTTTGTTCGTTTTGTCATCAAATATCTTGCAAAGATACATTTTTAAAATAAAAGTAGGCCAACTTGATGCAAATATTATTTGCCGAGGGTATAATTATTGCTTCTATAAACTATTATTTGTTAAAAAGTAACTATATGAAAGATCTTAAAATTTTGATTGGAAGTCATGCTGCCCCCAATAAAATGCACATTACAGTAACGGAGCGAGGTCCATATTTAGTATATGGTGAACCACCCCTCATGCAACAATTTATTGTTTATAATAAAAATGGTGAGAGTGTAGAGTATAAACAAGGGGCAGAATTCTCCACTGAGCAAGAGCCGACGGCACTCTGCCGATGTGGCCAATCGAAAGCTGCTCCCTACTGCGACTCCTCTCATCTGAGTGCCGTATGGGATCCTCAGCTTACCGCCTCCAATAGATCGCTTCTGAGCGAAGCTGAGATCCTTGAGAGTGAGTCACTCACCATAGTTGATAATGAGCGACTCTGTGTCTATGCTCGATTCTGTCATCCCAAAGGGGGTACGTGGCACCTTGCCGAGAAGTCTGACAATCCAGAGGCTCGTCGTGAGGCTATTCGTCAAGCATCGCTCTGCCCTGGTAGCCGACTTACGGCATGGGGGCGAGATGAAGAGTTGCCCCATGAGATAGAGTATAGACCCGACTTAGGCCTTTTGGAGGATCCCGTAATCGGGGCATCCGCAGGTCTCTGGATTCGAGGAGGAATACCAATTTTTAGAGAGAGTGGTGAGTCATATGAGGTCCGCAATAGGGTTGTTGTGTGTCGTTGTGGAGCATCTCACAATAAACCATTTTGTGATGGAGCTCATGCCCAGATTCGTTGGCGTGACAATATAGAGAGTGAACAAGAGCGAGAGGAGGAGGTTGTAGGGTAGTATTATTGTTTTAAATAGAGGTTTACCTTGTGAGTTTAACAAGATTCGATTTTGTATATTCAAAATAATTTGTAACTTTGCATAGCAATAAAAATGAATTTATTAGATGTCCGATTTCAAGAATATCAATATCCGTAATAGAAGAGCCACCTTTGATTTTGCTATAATAGAGGAGTATACCGCTGGAATAGTGTTGGTTGGCACCGAAATTAAATCTATTAGGATGGGTAAAGCATCGCTTACCGATAGCTACTGTTACTTCGAGCGAGGTGAGCTGTGGATCAGAGGGGTAAACGTTGCAGAGTACCACTGGGGTACATGTAACAACCACATCCCAAAACGAGACCGCAAACTACTACTTAACGCCAAGGAGCTAACCAAGCTCGGGCGTTCGCTCCAAGATAAGGGGCTCACGGTGGTTGGCCTTAGGATGTTTCTTAACGATAGGGGCTTTGCGAAGGTTGTTATTGGCTTGGCTAAGGGTCGTAAGTCGTATGATAAACGAGAGCACCTAAAAGAGAATGATGCAAAGAGAGAGATGGACAAAGCAATGAAGAGATATAACTAATTTACAAAAAGAATGTCATTAATACTCTGTATAGAGACTGGAACCGACATCTGCTCGGTAGGTATAGCCAAGGATGGTGAGATGATCTCGCTGCGTGAGAGCGCAGAGGGGCGTGATCATGCCAGCCATGTTGCGCAATTTGCCGATGAACTTTTCAAAGAGTTGGAGCTCGAGGTGGAGGCTATAGATGCTGTCGCTGTAGGTATGGGGCCTGGCTCCTATACTGGATTGCGCATTGGTGTCTCGTTTGCCAAGGGGCTCTGCTATGCACTCCGTAAGCCACTCATTGGTGTGGAGTCACTCGTGATGCTAACTCAGATTGCTCGTGAGAACCAAGAGGTGTCGATGCTCGACATTGAGAATTGGGAGCAAGCACGTTTGTGCCCAATGATTGATGCTCGTCGTATGGAGGTGTACACCCAAATATTTGATAGCAATGGTGTTGCTTTGAGCGAGGTCTCGGCAGAGATCATCGACGAGGAGTCGTTTGCTACCTATAACGATGGTTCTCCATTCTTAATCTTTGGTAATGGTGCCGCAAAGTGTAGTGAGATGCTAAATTGGGCTCAATATATTGAGGTTGCACCCTCGGCTGCAGGTTTTGGGCGTATAGCTCAAGATAAATTTAATAGAGGTGAAGTGGAGGATATTGCCTACTTTGAACCATTCTACCTTAAGGACTTTGTGGTGACAACATCCAAAAAGAGGCTTTTTTAGAGCAAAGTAAAAACTAAACATTAAAATAAATAACTAACCATTTAAACTAATTTATTATGACAAACAGTTCAAAGCAAAACTATGCATTGCCTATTGCAATGATGTTTGCACTGTTCTTTATGATCTCATTCGTAACAGGACTTCAGAACCCATTTGGTGTGATCGTGAAAGATCAATTCCAAGCCAGCAACTTTATGTCGCAACTTGGTAACGCCGCAAACTTTATCGCCTATGCCTTTATGGGTATCCCTGCGGGTATTCTACTAAGTAAAGTAGGCTATAAAAAGACAGCTCTTATCGCTATCGCCGTAGGTTTCTGTGGTGTTGGTATCTCATTCCTTTCTGGTATTGCAGAGAGTTTTGCTGTATACTTGATTGGTGCTTTCATCTCAGGTTTCTCGATGTGTCTATTGAACTCTGTTGTTAATCCACTTCTCAACACTCTTGGTGGTGGTGGTAACAAAGGTAACCAACTTCTTATGTGGGGAGGTTCTATTAACTCTATTGGAGCGACAATCACCCCAGTATTGGCTGGTATGTTAATTGGTAATGCAGCAAGCGGTTCTGCAACTATTGCCGATGTGAATCCAGCTCTTTGGATCGCTATGGGCATCTTTGCATTGGCATTTATTGTATTGCTATCTGTAAATATCCCTGAGCCACACATCGAGGTAGCTAAAGAGAAATCTGAGGTTAAGGATAAATATAGCGCACTTTCGTTCCGCCACTTCAAACTTGGTACTTTGGCTATCTTCGTATATATGGGTCTTGAGATTGGTGTTCCCAATTTTGTTAATCTATTCCTCACTACCTCTACAGAGGCTGGTGGTATGGGTATGGCAACCTCTGTGGCGGGTTCTATCTGTGGTATGTTCTGGTTGTGTATGCTTATTGGTCGTGTTTTTGGTGGTGTTGTAGCTGCTAAGTTCTCGAGTCGTCAGATGATCACTGCTGTATCTGTTTTGGGTGCTGTTTTGGTTTCAGCTGCTATTCTTTGCCCAACAACTATTACTGTTAATATGCCTACATTTGTCTCTGATCCTACCTTCGGATTTGGTACTGCAGAGGTGCCTCTTGGAATCATGCTTCTTATCCTTACAGGTTTCTGTACCTCGGTTATGTGGGGTGGTATCTTCAACCTTGCTGTTGAGGGATTGGGTAAGTACACTTCATTGGCATCAGGTATCTTTATGGTAATGGTGTTTGGTGGTGGTATCCTTCCACTTATCCAAGGTGCTATCGCTGACTCATACGGCTATATGATCGGCTTCTCGCTATTGGTTGTTCTCTATTGCTACACTCTCTACTATGCACTTTGGGGTAGCAAAAATGTTAATACAGATATCCCTGTTGAGTAGTAAATATACTTGACCATATTTTAATCTGCACTCCTCGGGGGTGCAGATTTTTTTGTCGCTGATGGCCTGCAGGACAGAATAAAAGTGGCTAATCTCCGCAATGGAAGATTAGCCACTCTTTAGTTGGTATCTAACGTGAATTAGTCTTGCAACTTAGCTGCCAAGAATTCACGGTTGAGGCGAGCGATGTGTGAGATTGAGATCTGTTTAGGACATTGAGTCTCACAAGCACGTGTGTTGGTACAGTTACCAAATCCGAGCTCATCCATCTTAGCGACCATAGCCTTAGCACGACGAGCACCCTCGACACGACCTTGAGGCAACTTAGCAAGCGACGATACACGAGCTGCAACAAACAACATCGCTGAACCATTCTTACAAGTTGCAGCACAAGCAGCGCAACCTACACAAGCCGCAGCATCCATGCTCTCCTCAGCATCAGCCTGCGAGATTGGAATAGCGTTGGCATCGGGTACCGAGTTGGTACGTACCGAGATGTAACCACCCGCTTGGAGGATCTCGTCGTAAGCGTAACGGTTAACCACCAAATCCTTGATCACAGGGAATGCACGTGAACGCCAAGGCTCGATAGTGATTGTTGCACCATCTTCGAACTTACGCATATACATCTGGCAAGTTGTAACGGCCGATGATGGGCCGTGTGCTTGACCGTCGATGTGGAGCGAACACATACCGCAGATACCCTCACGGCAGTCGTGGTCAAATGCGATAGGGTCGATGTTCTTGTGAATAAGATCATTATTTAGGATGTCGAGCATCTCCAAGAAAGAGGTGTCGGCAGAAATTCCAGTTACTGGGTAAATCTCAAACTTACCAGCAGATTTAGCGTCCTTTTGACGCCATATTTTTAATTTAAAATCCATTGCTTCAAAAAATTAAAATAAACGTCAAAATTACTCTTTGTAGTTACGTTGAGCTGGTTTCACAAACTCGAAGTTGAGTGGCTCCTTGTGAAGTACAGGCTCTGACTCTGCGCCAGTGTACTCCCAAACAGCTGCGTATACAAACTCCTCGTCGTTACGAAGTGCCTCACCCTCCTCGGTTTGGTGCTCCTCACGGAAGTGACCACCACAAGACTCCTCACGGTTGAGTGCGTCACGTGCCATCAACTCACCGAGCTCGAGGTTGTCTACCAAACGTAGAGCCTTCTCCAAATCTTGGTTGAACTCGTTAGGCTCACCTGCGATCTTAACGTCACGCCAGAACTCAGCACGTAGCTCTTTGATCTGCTTTACAGCGAGCTCCAAGCGCTCCTTTGTGCGGCCCATACCTACGTTGTCCCACATGATGTTACCCAACTTCTTGTGGATGTCGTCAACCGACTGCTCACCCTTGATAGAGTAGAGTTTCGCAATTTTATCTTTTACAGCCTTCTCAGCCTCGTCAAATGCCTTCGATGTAGTGTCGATCTTTGGAGCTTGGATCTTTTTAGCCAAGTAGTCACCAATAGTATATGGAAGAACGAAGTAACCGTCGGCCAAACCTTGCATAAGAGCCGAAGCACCCAAGCGGTTAGCACCGTGGTCAGAGAAGTTAGCCTCACCAATTGAGTAGAGGCCAGGGATTGTTGTCATAAGGTTGTAGTCGACCCAAGTACCACCCATTGTGTAGTGAACCGCAGGGAAGATCATCATTGGCTCCTTGTATGGATCGGTATCTTTGATCTCCTCATACATGTCGAATAGGTTGCCATAACGTTGCTTGATGACATCCTTACCCAAACGCTCGATAGCAGTTTTGAAGTCGAGGAATACAGCCAAGCCAGTTCCATTGACACCATAGCCAGCATCGCAACGCTCCTTAGCGGCACGAGAAGCTACGTCACGTGGTACGAGGTTACCAAACGCTGGGTAACGACGCTCCAAGTAGTAGTCACGATCCTCTTCGGCAATTTGAGAAGCCTTGAGTGTACCTGCACGAAGAGCCTCAACATCTTTGAGGTGCTTTGGTACCCAGATACGACCATCGTTACGCAACGACTCCGACATCAAGGTAAGCTTCGATTGTTGAGTTCCATTGACAGGGATACAAGTAGGGTGGATCTGAGTGAAACATGGGTTAGCTACAGCAGCACCCTTGCGATAACATTGGTACATTGCCGAACCGTTAGAGTTCATAGCGTTGGTCGAAAGGAAGAATACGTTACCATAACCACCTGTCGCCATAACTACTGCGTGAGCACCAAAGCGCTCGATCTCACCTGTGATCAAGTCACGTGTGATGATACCGCACGCCTCACCATTCTCGACAACCAAGTCGAGCATCTCGTGACGTGGGTAGGACTTTACTGAACCTGCGGCGATCTCCTTGTTGAGTACAGAGTAAGCACCCAAAAGAAGCTGTTGACCAGTTTGACCACGAGCATAGAATGTACGTGAAACCTGTGCACCACCAAACGAGCGGTTGTCGAGCAATCCGCCATACTCACGAGCAAAAGGTACACCTTGAGCCACACATTGGTCGATGATAAGGTTCGACACCTCAGCCAAACGATATACGTTGGCCTCACGTGCACGGTAGTCACCACCCTTGATTGTGTCGTAGAATAGACGATACACTGAGTCGTTATCGTTGCGGTAGTTCTTAGCAGCATTGATACCACCTTGTGCAGCGATCGAGTGAGCACGACGAGGTGAATCAGAGATGCAGAATATCTTTACATTGTAACCCAACTCACCAAGTGATGCAGCAGCTGACGCACCACCCAAACCAGTTCCAATTACAATAATATCGAGCTTGCGCTTATTGGCAGGACTAACAACCTTTACGGCTGCTTTGTGGTTACTCCACTTTTGAGACAAATCACCTGCTGGGATTTTAGAATCTAATTTTAAAGCCATATCTATAAATTTTAATTGTCATTAAATTAGCAGCAGCTGCCACAGAAGTTTGTTGCGATGAAGAAGTATACTACAACTACTGCAAAGCCCAAGAAGATAAGGGTTGCAACAGCATTAGCAATACACTTTAGGCGTGGGTACCAAGTGTCGTTAGCGAAACCAACCGATTGGAACATAGACCAAACGCCGTGAGTTAGGTGGAACCACAATGCAGTGAACCATACGAGATATGCCAACGAGAAGTACCACTTCGAGAATGTGTACTTGATGATGGCAGCACCATCGGTTGGGTGTAGACCCAATGAGTTTGTGATGTCGTGGTGATCTACATTGCTACCGAAGTGCATAACCTCAACTAATTGCATCTTAGCCCAGAAGTTGATAAGGTGCAACAATAGACCTCCAACGATGATGTAGCCCAAGATCAACATGTTCTTAGATGCCCAAGATACGCCCTTCTCCTTTACGGTAACCTCGTAGCGGATATTTCCACGAGCAGCATAGTTGTTAAGTGTAAGGATGATCGCATAGACAAAGTGTACTACTACACCAGCTGCCAAAAGAGCTGTCGCTGCCAATGCATACCAGTTAGCACCAAGAAAGGCACAGATAAAATTGTAGGCTTCACCACTAAAGATTGCCACAATGTTCATCGACATGTGGAAGATGATAAAGAGGATCAGGAAGAGCCCCGAAACACTCATTATCAGCTTTTTGCCGATTGAAGAGTTAATTAGAGAATTGCTCATAATCTTTGAATTTGTTTATATGAATTTGTATTTGTTTCAAATTTGCACACAAATATAACCATTGTTTGTTAAATAACAATGGATTATATAGAATATTTTTTTAAGATTTATTAAAAAGTGACAGAAAGATTCAAACCATAGTTATTTCCAATGGTACAGGGTGCAATCGAAGATACATATGATTTTTTTTGGTAACCTGTTGCATCCCCCCAAAGCCAACGATTAATACGTGGCGCTACCCAATATGCTAATCGAGTGCTCAATATACCTATTCCAGCTCCTGCAACAATGTCACCAATGTAGTGTCGCTCGTTGTAGACTCTCATATATGCTGTGATGGTAGCCAATGTATAACCGCTAATTGATATCCATATCGAGTGGTGACCATACTCTTGGTGGAGCATCTCGGCTCCCATAAAGGCTGTTGCTGTGTGTCCCGATGGAAATGAGGTCGAAGCTCCTGTATCGGGACGGCGACGACCGACAAACTCCTTGGTTCCATGCACCACCATTAGTGATGTGAGCGATGCCATCAGTAAAATTGTGCTCTGTTGCTTAAATTTGTGGTAGGGTTTCATATCACCTCCCAATGCATTGAGTCCCCACATAATCGCAATAGGGGAGTATTGGAGGTAGTCGTCGAAGTGAAGTTTGCCATGACCACTACTAATTTTGTCGCTTAGAGTCATATCCAACTCATCGGCTTTCGAAACGTAGAGCGTGAGCGAACCTATGACAATAGGCGAACTCGGCATGATGAGTTTGTAGAATTTGAACTTAGATGGCGAGTCAACGCTCTTGAGTGAGTCGATACTGTGCTGTAGTGATTCTACCCCAAAATTGAGGCTGTTGCCATAACTCTTAGCATGTAGCTTAGTGATGGTTATAATTGCAAGGAGTAGAATAAATAGCGCTTTCATTTTTGTGACTCATTTAGTCACAAAGATAGTTAAAAAAGCTTTAATATAAAAGTTGTAATAACCTTTTTTCTAAATCTCACACAAGATACATTCGATGCCTACTCTGTGAAGAAGATCTGGCCCATCAGTACAGTGGTATAACTCATTATATACCACTCGTTTTATTCCTGCTTGAATAATCAACTTGGCACACTCAATGCAAGGTGATGTGGTGACATAGAGTGTAGAGCCATCACAATTGTTAGCACTTCTCGCCACCTTCAAAATTGCATTTGCCTCAGCATGAAGAACATAGGCCTTGGTCTTACCCGTGCTTTCATCTTCACAGATATTTTCAAAACCTGATGGGGTGCCATTGTATCCATCCGAGATAATCATCTTATCTTTGACGATGAGTGCACCCACCTGACGACGCACGCAATATGAGTTTTCGGCCCATATGCGTGCCATGCGTAGGTAGCGCTGATCCAATAAATGTTGTTTTTGCTCTTGGTATCCCATTGCGTAGATGTAGTTTTATAGCCCCTTGCCGTGGCAAGCCTTATACTTCTTACCACTTCCACAAGGACATGGGTCGTTGCGACCAATCTTCTTTTCGGCCTGCATTGGCATTGGCTTCTGCTTCTCGGCTTGACCCGCTTGAGCAGCTGCTTGTACACGAGACTCTTGAAGTTTGTTGACATCTACCTTAGGACGCTCCGCGCGAGCCTTAGGTGCTTCGGTGGTATTTTGACGGACTGGGATAAATGCCTTATTGATCACCGCCAAGATATCACGGTTGATCTTAATGAGCATCTTCGAGAAGAGTCCAAACGACTCGAACTTATAGATCAATAGTGGATCCTTCTGCTCATATGTCGCATTTTGAACACTCTGGCGCAAATCGTCCATCTCACGAAGGTGCTCACGCCAAGCGTCGTCGATTGTGGTAAACATCACAACCTTCGAGAATACCTTGAATATCTCCAAACCTTCGCTATCTTTGCAGCGTTGGAGGTTGACAGGAACGTTGTAGCCCAAGTGGCCATCGGTGATTGGGAATACAATATTTGAGTCGAGATTATCTTTTCGGTCCTCATAGACCTTCTCCATTACTGGGGCAACCATGTCGGCAATCTGCTTTGAACGACGTGAGTAGTGAGACTGGATGTCGGCCGTGATTAGTGCAACTAACTCCGATCTCTTGGCGCTATTATATTTAGATTGGTCGAACGTAGGCTCCACGGCAATGTCTCGCATCAGCTCCAAACGGAAATCCTCGAAGTCGACACCCTCATTCTGCTCAGCAAAGTTCTCGGCATAGTCACATATAATATTGTTGAGATCAATCTCGATGCGCTCTCCGTGTAGTGCATGGCGACGACGAGTATAGATCACCTCACGTTGTGAGTTCATCACATCATCATACTCCAATAGGCGCTTACGCACACCAAAGTTATTCTCCTCGACCTTCTTTTGAGCACGCTCAATGGTCTTTGTCATCATACCTGCTTGGATAACTTCACCATCCTCGAGACCCATGCGGTCCATGATTGAGGCTACACGCTCCGAGCCAAATAGACGCATGAGGTTATCCTCAAACGAGACAAAGAATTGTGATGATCCTGGATCACCTTGACGTCCTGCACGACCTCGCAGCTGACGATCGACACGACGGCTATCGTGGCGCTCGGTACCAATAATAGCCAAACCGCCAGCCGCTTTAACCTCGGCTGTGAGCTTGATGTCGGTACCACGACCT
The DNA here is from genome assembly GCA_047171945.1 of Rikenellaceae bacterium. Classification (GTDB taxonomy): domain Bacteria; phylum Bacteroidota; class Bacteroidia; order Bacteroidales; family Rikenellaceae; genus Alistipes. Next base: position 37,066 of record JBCQWR010000011.1, read on the forward strand.
GCCATATTGGTAGCAATGGTAACTTGACCTGGACGACCCGCCTCGGCTACGATCTGAGCCTCGGCCTGGTGCTGCTTGGCATTGAGTACATTGTGCTTGATCTTGCGCAGGGTGAGCATACGGCTCAAGAGCTCGGAGATCTCTACCGAGGTGGTTCCGACCAATACTGGGCGACCCTCCTGGGTGAGTTTCTCGATCTCTATAATAACTGCGTTATATTTCTCTCGTTTAGTCTTGTAGATCAAATCCTCACGGTCGTCACGCAAGATAGGGCGGTTGGTTGGGATCACCACAACGTCGAGCTCATAGATGCTCCAAAACTCCGAAGCCTCAGTCTCGGCAGTACCTGTCATACCACCCAACTTGTGGTACATACGGAAGTAATTTTGAAGAGTTACCGTAGCGAATGTCTGCGTTGCAGCCTCCACCACAACTCGCTCCTTGGCCTCGATAGCTTGGTGCAATCCATCGGAGTAGCGGCGACCATCCATAATACGGCCAGTCTGCTCATCGACGATCTTCACCTTGTTATCCATTACTACATATTCGGTATCCTTCTCAAACATAGAGTATGCTTTGAGTAGCTGATTGACCGTATGTACACGCTCAGATTTTACGGCATACTCCTTAATGAGTTCATCTTTTTTGGTGATACGCTCCTCATCGCTTAGAGTAGATTTCTCTAATTCGGCAATTTCGGATCCAATATCGGGAAGCACGAAGAACCCATCCTCCTTGAAAAATTTAGATAACATCTCGTGTCCTTTATCTGTCAACTCCACCGAGTTAGATTTCTCGTCAATGACGAAGAATAGCTCGTCGGTGATCTCGTGCATGCGACGGTTGTTGTCTTGCATGTAGATGTTCTCGGTCTTTTGCATCTGGCTTTTGATGCCAGTCTCGGAGAGGAACTTAATAAGTGGTTTAGATTTTGGAAGAGCCTTGTGTGCACGATATAGAGCTACTCCACCCTCGTCGGTATTGCCCGCCGCCAATAGCTTGCGAGATTCCGATAGTAATGAAGTTGCCAAATTCTTTTGTAGGTTATAAAGCTGATCAATTGCTGGGCAATACTGCTCAAACATCTGATCTTCGCCCTTTGGAACAGGTCCCGAGATGATAAGAGGTGTACGAGCATCATCGATCAATACCGAGTCAACCTCATCGACAATTGCGAAGTGGTGCTTGCGTTGTACCAAATCCTTTGGTGCCGAGGCCATATTGTCACGCAAGTAGTCGAAACCATACTCGTTGTTGGTTCCAAAAGTGATGTCGGCCAAATATGCTTTGCGACGAGCATCCGAGTTTGGTTTATAGCGGTCGATGCAATCTACCGACAATCCGTGGAATTGATAGATTGGTCCCATCCACTCCGAGTCACGTTTCGAGAGATAGTCGTTGACCGTCACCAAGTGAACACCCTTGCCAGCCAAGGCATTGAGAAATACAGGGAGCGTTGCAACGAGTGTTTTACCCTCTCCTGTAGCCATCTCGGCAATCTTACCTTTGTGGAGTACCACACCACCAAATAGCTGCACATCGTAGTGTACCATCTCCCATTTGATGTCGTTTCCGCCAGCCAACCAGTGAGTTGCAAATATAGCTTTATCCGCCTCAATTGTGACAAAATCTTTGGTTGCAGCAAGATCACGATCGAAGTCGTTTGCTGTTACCTCTACTGTCTCATTTTGAGTGAAGCGGCGAGCCGTATCTTTCATGATGGCAAAAGCTTCTGGGAGAATCTCATCTAACTTCTGTTCGATCTTCTCGTCGATTCCTTTGCGTAGTTCATCAATCTCTTTCGAGATACTCTCCTTGTCGGAGAGAGAAGTATCGGTGAGCTCCAATTTTGCTTTGAGCTCCACGATGCGAGCCTCGTCAGATGCAATGAAATCTGCTATAGATTTGCGCAAAGCAGCACTGCGGCCACGTAATTCATCGTTTGAAAGCTTCTCAATTGAGGGGTAGATGGCCTTGATCTTTGCCACATAGGGCTCGATCTCCTTGCGATCTTTGTCGGCCTTAGATCCAAATACGAGTTTAATTAAACCTGCTAAAATATCCATATATAGTTTTCCGTTTTTTTTCGTTTTTTAATCCCACAAAGATACAAATTTTATTCAAAAAATAACTATTTGCATCAGCTTATTTCAATTCAAAGAGAGGCTAATTGTGAAATTAACGATAAAACTTGTAGCATTAGTGTCGATAATCCAATAATTTTTAATACCTTTGCACCGCAAACACGTAGAAGTGTTTAGAAGTGTGGAAAGATTTGACTGATTGCAAACCACAATAAAAAAGAGCTAAAACAGCCCTCTACTCACCTCTGATGTAGAGACTCTAATAGCCCATTTTATTATTTGTGTTTGGTAGGTTAACTCCTTCTACTGAGAAGTTAAACATTAAATTAATATTATAATTATGGGATTTTTATTTACATCTGAGTCTGTCTCTGAGGGACACCCAGATAAAGTTTCAGATCAGATTTCTGACGCCATTCTCGACGAATTCCTTCGTCATGATCAAAACTCAAAGGTAGCCTGCGAGACCCTTTGCACCACTGGTTTGGTGGTAGTGTCGGGCGAGGTGCGCTCGGAGGCTTACGTCGATGTGCAGAGCATCACACGTGGGGTGATCAATAAAATTGGGTACAATAAGAGCGAATACCAATTCGATGGCAATTCGTGCGGTATACTCTCGGCAATTCACGAGCAGTCGTCCGACATCAACCAAGGTGTTGTGCGTGAAGAGGAGACCGAGCAGGGTGCTGGAGACCAAGGAATCATGTTTGGTTATGCTACCAACGAGACTCTCGAGTTGATGCCTTCTACGCTTACTCTTTCGCATGTTATCCTCAAGGAGTTGGCCGACATCCGCCGCCAAGGTGAGGTGATGACCTACCTGCGTCCCGATTCGAAGAGTCAGGTGACAATCGAATATGGCGACGACAATAAGCCACAGCGAGTTCACACAATTGTGGTCTCTACTCAACACGACGAATTTATCGTAGCATCGGAGGCTCTAACCGAGAAGGAGGCCGAGGAGCAGATGCAGAGAAAGATCCGTGAGGATGTTCGTACAATTCTCATCCCACGTGTCAAGGCTCGCTTGGAGCGTGCTGGAGACAAACTCTCGGAGCTAATAGGTGAAGAGTATATCCTACACGTCAACCCAACGGGCAAGTTTGTTATTGGTGGTCCTCACGGCGATACTGGTCTTACGGGTCGCAAGATCATCGTTGATACATATGGCGGTCGTGGTGCTCACGGTGGTGGCGCATTCTCGGGCAAGGACTCTTCTAAGGTTGACCGCTCGGCTGCCTATGCTGCACGTCACATCGCCAAGAATATGATTGCTGCGGGTGTTGCCGATGAGATTATGGTGCAACTTAGCTATGCAATTGGAATTGCGCAACCACTCTCGATATATGTTACAACCTATGGCACTAACAAACTATCAATTAGTGAGGGTGAGATAGCCGAGAAGGTGGGCAAACTATTCGATCTTCGTCCTGCGGCAATTGTTAAACGTTACGGACTCAAGAATCCAATCTTTGAGGCGACAGCTTCATATGGTCACTTCGGTAATCGTCCATACAGCGCTATGACTAAGATCTTTGAGGGTGGAGTAGAGGTAGAGCGTGAGATCGAATTCTTCGGTTGGGAGCGTCTCGATGCTGTGGATGCTATCAAGGCTGAGTTTGCAATCTAATCTTTAGAGGAGAGATTTACTACGGAAACTAAAATAGCTTGACGATGACACTATGATGTGGTCAACGAGCAAAATGTCAAAGAGTGCTGCGGCACTCTTTACTTTTTTAGTGATCTCAATATCCTCTCGACTTGGCTCTACTGCTCCCGAGGGGTGGTTATGTACCATTATTATTTGAGTCGATAACAACTCAAGTGCACGTTTGATGATCAATCTGTGGTCGACAACAGTTGCTGTGACTCCACCTTGACTTACTCTGTAGCGCTCGATAACTCTATTGGAGATAGATAGAAATAGTACCCAGCACTCCTCATGTTTCATGGGCGCAAAGTAGGGGCGGAAGATATCTACGACATCATTGCTGCTCGATATTATGGGTTGTTGGGTCTCGCTCGAAAGAGTGCAGCGTCGTCCTAACTCTGCTGCAACTTTGATTTGTGTTGCTCGGCGTATGCCAATTCCATCGACCATACGTAATCGAGCTATCTCCTCTTTGGCGATTGATGCTAATGAGCCATGATAACACTCAAGAAGTTTTGTTGCTTGCTGTTTAGCATGTGCGCCATCTCCCAAGATGAGCGTAAGAATCTCAATGTCGGTTAATGATTCGACACCACGAACTTCGATCTTTTCTTGGAGTGTTAGCATGGGGCGTTATTGTTGTTGTTCTTCTTCTTGTTGTTTGATAGGTGTGATCTTGTCAACCTTGTCGAGGATGCTATCACCAACTTCGTCACTTACCCCTTGCGATACAGAGAAAGCAGCACGCTGCTCAGCCTCCTTCTTAGAGTCGCCAACACCATGGCCTACCTCGACACCTCCAATTATAACCTTAGAGTAGAATAGTGGACGCAATGAGGTTGACTCCTTATCGTTACGTGTAGAGAACTCAATGGGGAGATGCTCCTTCTGAGCCCACTCAATTAGGCGACTCTTGTAGTCTGTTTCACAATGAAGGATCTCATCTATATCGAGGTGCTTGTAATAGATGTTATTGATTAACAATCTGTTAGTAAAATCGTAACCCATATCGAGATATATAGCACCCATTAGAGCTTCGAAAGCATCACCAAAGATATGTTTTTGTGTGAAGCTACCATTAGCATTGCTGATAATATGTCGATCGAGTCCTATAGCTTTGGCTAACGAATTGAGCGATTGTCTTGATACAACCTTTGATCTGAGTTGCGTCAAGAACCCCTCATTTTCGTGTGGGTATTGAATATATAGATAGTCCGATGTTACAGATTCAATAACTGCGTCACCTAAATATTCTAATCGCTCGTTATTAATTTGGGTGCCATCTTCCAATACCAAAGAAGCTGACTTATGAATTAAAGCCAGCTTGTATAGGTCGATATTGTGTGGGGCATACCCAAACATATCGTTGAAAATTTTGTAATACACCTTGTCAGAGCCGAATCGACACTTTATAGTGCGACGAATGTAGTTAAACACGGTCTGTTAAGGTATTAGATCTTACGGAAAATAATTGTTGCATTGTGTCCGCCAAATCCGAACGTATTGCTCAAGGCACAATTAATATCACGTTTTTGAGCCACATCCAAAGTTAAGTTTAATTTTGGATCAATTTCAGGGTCAAGGTTCTGGCAGTTGATTGTTGGAGGAACAACTCCATTTTGGATTGCAAAGAGACAAGCCAAAGCTTCAACGGCGCCAGTAGCACCTAATAGGTGTCCTGTCATCGACTTTGTCGAAGAGATACTTAGGTCGTATGCATGGTCACCAAATACGCCTTGTACAGCTTTTAACTCAGCTTTATCACCGAGTGGGGTAGATGTACCGTGAACGTTGATGTAGTCGATCTCCTCAGGGGCGATCTTAGCATCTTTGATTGCATCACGCATTGATTTCATTGCACCTAATCCCTCTGGGTGAGGTGCTGTAAAGTGGTGAGCGTCAGCCGAGCATCCGCCACCAATAACCTCGCAGTAAATTTTTGCACCACGAGCCTTAGCGTGCTCATACTCCTCAAAGATAAGTGCACCAGCACCCTCGCCAACAACGAAGCCATCACGGTCAACGTCGAATGGTCGTGAAGCGGTAGCACAGTCATCGTTACGAGTTGAAAGAGCCTGCATAGAGTTGAATCCACCAACAGAGGGCTCATTTACGGCAGCCTCAGAGCCACCTGTAACTACAACATCTGCTTTGCCATAACGAATTGTATCGAGTGCGTGGATCATACCATGGTTGGATGATGCACATGCTGACACTGTACAATAGTTAGGACCCATGAATCCATACTTGATCGAGATATAACCTGCAGCTATATCTGAGATCATGCGAGGAATGAAGAATGGGCTAAAGCGGGGGGTGTTGCCACCCTCCGCATAGCCAACACATTCATCAAAGAAGGACTTTAATCCTCCAATACCAGAACTCCAGATCACACCAACTTGCTCCTTGTCGAGGGTTTCCATGTCGAAACCTGCATCCTCTACCGCTTGGGTAGCTGCAATAAGGGCATATTGAGTATAAGGATCGTATTTGCGAACCTCTTTACGATCAAAGAACGGAGTCCAGTCGTAATCTTTAATTTCGCAAGCAAATTTAGTCTTAAACTTCTCAGCGTTGAATCGAGTAATTGGGCCACAGCCATTAACTCCCTTCTCTAAATTTGAAAAAAACTCTTCAATATTGTGTCCAAGCGGGTTGATAGTTCCTATGCCCGTTACAACAACTCTTCTCTCTACCATATGTATAAGACTTCGTAAAAATATAAAACTTGCAAAAAATTATTTAAATTATTTGATGTGAGCCTCGATGTAAGTAAATGCATCACCTACAGTAGCGATTTTCTCAGCATCCTCATCTGGAATTTGGATATCGAACGCTTTCTCAAACTCCATGATCAACTCAACTGTGTCGAGTGAATCTGCACCAAGGTGGCTTGTGAAACCTGCATCTGCAACTACTTCAGACTCTTTAACGCCCAATTTGTCAACGATAATCTCGACAACTTTTGATTGTACTTCTGACATAACTTTAATTTTTTTAGTTAATAATTATTAATATTTAATTGATATATTTCTTTCACAATCGCTGACAAATTTAACACTTTTTTATTACTTTTGACTCATTAAAGCACTTTTTTATAAAAAAAAATTAGACCACAAAACTTAAATCATTAAAATACAGTTAATTATGAATCTTTTATTAATTTCTAACTCTACAAATGCTGGTGAAGCATATCTGAAATATCCAATAAAAATGATTGGCGAATTTTTGAATGGAGCCAATGAGGTGATATTCATACCTTTCGCAGCAGTGACATTTTCCTATGATGAGTACGAAGCAAAAGTTCAAGAGCGCTTCTTGGAGATTGGAGTCAATGTTAGATCAATTCACAAGTGCGACGATCCTCTCGAGGCTATTGCTTCGGCTGAGGCTATTTGTGTTGGTGGTGGCAATACTTTTGCACTAACCAAAATGATGCAGGAGTTGGGTCTGGTTGAGGCGATCAAAGCAAGAGTTGAGCATGGTGCCAAATATGTCGGCTGGTCGGCTGGTAGCAATGTAACGTGTCCAACGCTCTGTACAACGAATGATATGCCGATTGTAGAGCCAGTCTCATTTAAACTAATGGGACTTATTCCATTTCAAATTAACCCTCACTATCTTGACGCAAACCCCGAAGGCCATGCGGGAGAGACTCGTGAGCAACGAATATTGGAGTATATTGCAGCTAATAAGTCGACATACGTTGCGGGGCTACGTGAGGGTTGTATGTTGGAATATGTAGATGGTCGGTTGGAGCTTATAGGTCCCAAGCCAATGCGCATATTTAAGTATGGTGAGCAGGTGCGAGAGGTTAGCGCAGGTGATGATATCTCATTTTTGTTAAAATAGATTAAACTATGGTTGCATTTATTATAGGTGTAGGACTTATTGGTGGCTCGCTGGCTTATACTTTGCGTGGTAATGGCCTCTGCGAATCAATTATTGGTATGGATGCCTCGCCTAAAAACGAAGCTACGGCTCTCGAAATGGGCTTGGTAGATCGTGTGGTGAGCTTTGAGGAGGGTATTGCCGAGGCTAATGTGGTGATTTTGGCAACCCCTGTTAGTGTGTCGCCCACTCTCGCCGTGAAGGTTCTTAATAGACTTAGTGGTGATCAGGTGCTCTTTGATGTTGGTTCTATCAAAGGTGAGATCTGCGAGATGGTCTCGATGCATGCCTCTCGAGAGCGATTTGTTGCTACTCACCCTATGTGGGGAACTGAGTTCAGTGGCCCCGAGGCGGCGCAGCGAGATGCATTTAAGGATAAAAAGGTGGTTTTGTGTGACTGTCATCTAAGTTCGGAACACGCTTTGCAGGTGGTACGAGAGATTTACACCAAACTCGGTATGCATATTATCGAGATGGGAAGTGAAGATAATGACCTACACTCTGCCTATATTTCGCATATCTCGCACATTACATCATTTGCCTTGGCATTGACAGTGTTGGAGAAAGAGCGAGAGGAGCAGCATATATTCGATATGGCTGCGACAGGTTTTGAGTCTACGGTGCGTTTGGCTAAGAGTTCGCATACGACATGGATTCCAGTGTTGTTGCGCAATAAGTACAATGTGTTGGATGTTTTGCGAGAGCACATCCATCAACTCCAAATTATGCGTAAGGCTATCGAGCAAAACAATGAGGAGTTGTTGCGTGAGATGATCGTAAGGGCTAATAGCATTAAACGAATAATCGATTAAACGAAATGACCGAGGCGGCAATTATTGGAGCAAGAGGCGAGAAGGAGGCTGTGAGGTATCTTCGTCGAAATAAATTCTTGATAAGAGAGCTCAATTGGCGTAGTTCTCGCTACGAGATCGATATTATTGCCGAGCGATGGGGTGTGTTGCATTTTGTCGAGGTGAAGTGTCGCAAGGCTGGTGGGTGGAGTAGCCCCGAAGAGGCTATTACTGAGCATAAATTTGCATCGCTGCGACGTGCTGCGGCCTCATATTTGGGCCAATATTACTTTCGTGGAGAACATCAATTTGATCTGATAGCTGTCGAAATGGATGGTGATAGATTGGTCGATTTGCGATATATTGAGAATGCAATGCAATCAAGGTGGTAGATATTTTTTATTTAATTAAAAAGTACTATCTTTGTGGTGCAAAAAAAGTTTCTGCAAAATAGATGTGGTTATATAACATAGCAATAATTCTCTACACTGCAGCAATAGGAGTCGCATCTTTGTGGGTGCCCAAGGCTAAATTGTGGCGTGATGGACGAAAAGATATTTTTAGGCGTATGGCTCAGACCATTGCGCCAAGTGATCGTATTCTCTGGATTCATGCCTCATCCGTGGGCGAGTTTGAACAAGGGCGCCCCCTCATTGAGAGGGTTCGTGAGCAACACCCCGAATACAAAATTCTGCTGACATTCTTCTCACCTTCGGGATATGAGCTTCGTAAGAATTACAAGGGTGCAGACTACATTTTCTATCTTCCAGTAGATACTCCAGGTAATGTCCGCAAATTTTTGAAGGTGGCGCATCCCGAGGTGGCAATCTTTGTGAAGTATGAGTTTTGGCTCAATATGCTATTTGAACTTCGTCGTCAAAGGATTGATACCTACATCATTTCGGCAATTTTCCGCAAAGACTCTATATTCTTCAAGTGGTATGGTGTACTTTGGCGTCAAGCTCTTGAATCATTCAAAGTTATTTTTGTTCAAAATAGAGAGTCTAAGGAGTATCTATCTGAGATTGGTGTGAAGAGTGTTGTCGTGGCGGGTGATACTCGCTTTGATCGTGTGGCTCAGATTGCCCAAAGTGTTAAGACCAATGAGATCGTTGAGCGCTTTAAGGGCTCTTCCTCTCTCTTGGTAGCGGGTTCAACCTGGCCTGCCGACGAAGATCTATTGTGTAGAATCATAGAACGAAACCAAAATGTTAAATTTGTGGTTGCTCCTCACGAGATTAGCCCCGAACGAATCGCTGAGCTCGAGTTGAGGTTTAAATCCTCTGTTCGATATACTCAAATCACCAACGATACCTCCATGGAGTCGACTCAGGTACTTATTCTTGATACGATAGGTCACCTCTCATCAATATACCGTTATGCCTCTTGGGCATTTATTGGAGGAGGATTTGGTGTGGGTATACACAACACGCTCGAAGCATCTACATTTGGACTCCCGATAGCTTTTGGTCCTAATTATCAGAAGTTTAAAGAGGCCAGAGATATGATTGAACTTGGAGCTTGTCGATCGGTTAGTAGCGCCAAAGAGTTGGAGGAGTGGTTTGAACCTCTTCGAGACGATGAAGGGTATCATAACAAAATTGCAAGAATCACAAAAGAGTATACAGTTAAGAATCAAGGTGCTTCATTGATAATAAACAATACAATTTTTGAGTAACTTTTTAAAATATTAATATCATCGTAATATTTCGTTAACAGAAATTTAACATAACTATCGTTTCTTTGTACCCGAAAAACCAGACAAAATAATTATGAGTCCTATTTTTACATTCGTCGTCATTACATTAGCAGTATTAGCTATATTTGACATTATTGTAGGTGTCGCTAATGATGCGGTAAACTTCTTAAATTCAGCTATCGGTTCAAAGATAGCCCCCCTTAAAGTGATACTTGGTGTTGCGGCTGTCGGTATCTTGATTGGTACGGTATCTTCGTCAGGTATGATGGAGGTTGCCAAGAGCGGTGTTTTCCATCCAGGTATGTTTACATATCCCGAGATCATGATGCTCTTCTTGGGTATGATCGTTGGAGATATCATTCTCTTGGATATCTTTAATAACTTGGGTCTTCCAACCTCCACTACAGTGTCGATGGTCTTTGGCCTTTTGGGTGCTGCCGTAGGTATCTCGATCCATAGGATTGCTGTAGATAGTGGCTTGATGTTGGCTAATCTTGGCTCATTTATCAATACCGCTAAGGCATTCGAGATCATCGCTGCGATTCTACTTTCGGTGGCTCTATCGTTTATCTTCGGTTTGATATTTATGTATATCTCACGACTTATATTCTCGTTCCGTTATAAGAAGATATTCTCCAAGTTTGGTGCTTTTTGGTGTGGTATCTCATTTACAGGTATGGTATATTTCGTGCTCTTTAAGGGTTTGAAGAGTAGTGGTTTGATTCCAGCTGAGGTGACAGGGTATATCGAGGAGAATACCCTTATGGCACTCTTGATGATATGGGCCGCAAGTTCATTTGTGCTATTGTTGCTACAGATGTTCAAGGTGAAATTGCTTAAAACAACAATCCTTGCAGGTACCTTCTCGCTTGCGTTGGCATTTGCAGGTAACGACTTAGTTAACTTTATTGGAGTTCCAGTAGCGGGTTATGAGTCATATCAAATTGCGCAGCAGAGTGATGATTATATGAATCTCAAGATGACTGCTCTACAGCCAAAAAGTTCGAAAACGCCAAGCGTGTCAAAGTCGTCAGCTAAAGTGATTTCGCCCAATGCTACACAAATTGGGGCACCAATTACACCATCTCAAGTAACTACCACTGAGGAGTCTACACGATCACCTAAGGCAAATACTTGGATGTTGGTGCTATCTGGTATAATCATGGTATTGACGCTATTCCTCTCTAAGAAGGCGATGAATGTATCGAAGACCGAGTTGTCGCTCTCAGATCAGAATGAGGGTAATGAGAGATTTAACTCCTCAGAGCTTTCTCGAGGATTGGTTCGTGCTGCACTTGCTGTCAATAACTTCTACCTAAGAATCACGCCTAAGAAGATTCAAGCTGCTATTGGGAAGCAATTTGAGCAGCTTCCTCCCGAGGAGCGTGGTGATGCAACCTACGATTTGATTCGTGCAACGGTGAACCTCACTGCAGCCTCTATCTTGATCTCGATTGCAACCTCTATGAAGCTACCTCTTTCGACCACCTATGTAGTATTTATGGTCGCTATGGGTTCCTCGCTTGCCGACAAGGCGTGGGGGCGTGAGAGTGCCGTGTATCGTATTACAGGTGTGATGACCGTTATCATGGGCTGGTTCCTAACGGCTATCGTTGGATTTACAATTGCGTTCTGTACCGCTTCAGCGCTTATCTGGGGTACTCACCTTTGGGATGGTGGTTGGACTGTAATGATCTTGGTTGTAGGTCTCTGTCTATTCCTTGCTATACGTAGTAACTTCTTCCCCAAGAAAAAGGATGTTGAAGATGATGAGTTGGATCTCAAAATGAACCTAATTGCTACAGCTAAGGGCGAAGAGATCTTATATCGTTGTTCAGAAGAGGTGTTGGAGACTCTAACACGTATCAATAAGATCTATAATCGTACTCTTGTGGCTCTATTTAAGGAGAATCGTAAAGTTCTCAAGGAGATGAACCAGGAGGCGCAAAAATTGAGTGATAAGGCAAGTGAACGAAAACATAATATCTTGGGTACACTCAACCATCTCCAAGACAACAACATCAACTCTGGACACTTCTATGTGCAGGTGGTAGATTATGTTGGCGAGGTTACTAAGGCGCTTGTATATATCACGAAGCCCTCATTTAGCCACATTGATAACAACCACTCGGGTTTGACCAAGGAGCAGATATTTGACCTCATGAGTATCAATGATGATGTTGAGCAGATGTTTATTGCAATGAGGGATATGTTGTCGAGTAAAGATTTCTCGGAATTGGAGTCGCTTATGAATCTACGTTACGAACTTTTCGACAAAATTGCCGATGCAACAAAGAAGCAGCTTAAGCGTATCAAGGCCAATGCGGCGGGTAACTCCTCTCGTTCGAGCATGCTCTATCTCAATATTCTTAACGAGACCAAGACCATTGTTCTTCAATCTAAGAATTTGATGAAGGCGCAAAACTACTTCCTGGAGAATAGTGAAAAATAATCAATAGATTACACAACAACAATATATCCGATTGCAGATCATACTGCAGTCGGATATGTTGTTATGAGAACTCAAACAAAGATATATGAAAAATAGCACATCCCCTCTAATGGGAATCCTCCTATCGTTGAGCATATGCCACTGTTGTAATGATGCGCTGCAAGCGGTAGTCACTTCGCTCTATCCTCTACTCAAATCGGAGCTTATGCTCTCTTTTGTGCAGATAGGTATTATCACCCTCTGCTACCAGATGTCGGCCTCGGTGCTGCAACCGCTCATGGGTCTCTATCTCGATCGAAAGCCCAATCCATGGTTTATTACTCTTGCCGCATGTTTTACCTTTACAGGTCTGGTAATATTGGCACATGCCTCGTCGTTTGTAACAATTATTGCGGCGGTAGTGATGGTGGGTACAGGGTCATCTATAGTGCACCCCGAGGCCTCACGCCTTACCTCGTTGGCTTCGGCAGGACACAAGGGGCTGGCTCAATCAATATTTCAGGTGGGTGGTAATTTGGGTAGCTCCATAGGCCCTCTATTGGTGGCCTTGGTCACCCCTTATGGTCGAGAGAATACAACATTTGTGGCGATGCTTGCCTTTGTTGGTGTTGCAGCGAGTGTAGTGGTGGCCCGTTGGTATCGTGGGCTACTTGCAAATGCTACAGTAGAGAGTGGAAAACCAAAGCGTACACAACTTTCGCAACCTGGAGATGAAGATTGGATTCCTCGCCCCTATTCCAACCGTCGTACATACTTCTACATTGGGGTGTTGTTGATTCTCATATTTTCTAAATATGCCTATATGGCCAGTATGAGTAGCTACTTCACCTTCTTCAACATCGAGAAGTTTGGATTAAGTGATCAGCAATCCCAAATAGCACTCTTTGTCTTTATATTTTCGACAGCGCTTGGCACAATGTTGGGTGGGCCAATAGGAGATAAGATAGGTAGAAAATATGTTATTTGGATCTCTATCCTCGGGGCAACACCCTTCACTCTGTTGCTTCCACATATGGGGCTTGTTGGGACCCTGGTGTGTAGTTTTGGTGCAGGATTTATGCTCTCGTCAGCCTTTCCTGCTATAGTTATTATGGCGCAGGAGCTACTTCCCAACCGACTTGGCATGATATCGGGACTCTTCTTTGGGTTTGCATTTGGAATTGCAGGAATTGCAGCTGCACTCTGGGGAAGTTATGCAGAGGTGCATGGCGTAGAGGCTCTCTTTGGTGTCGCAGCATATATCCCATTATTGGGTGCTGTTGCCATTCTTCTACCTCGACGATAGAAAATGGTGAATAGTGCGAATTAAGGTTTGAGCTTCGCTAAACCAAATTAGGCTATTTTATTGTGTTTTGACCCCATCCCCAAACCCCTTCCCTAAGTGGAAGGGGCTTTGTCGAGCGGCTTTAGGCCACTCTCCTTAGAGGAAAGCGAATCAAGATTTTTCAAACCTTAATTCGCATGAATAATTAGAGTTTGCGCTACTCGCTATAGGTATAGGAACTCAAAGAGTGGGTTTTCCTGTTCAGCTTTATGCTCGTTGTAGTACGCTTTATACCTCTCCTCATTGCCATACTTAGATGCTCTATAGAGTAGGCGAGCAAAGCTCTGTTGTACGCTTTGCCAACTATTTATCTGCTCATAAGGGAAGTTGTCGGGATCTGTTGAGTGGGGTAGCATCCACTCGATAGCACGCTCGATAGCATATTGATTGGCGGGGTAGAGCTCGATGCCGAGTTTGCTGGCCATCTCGCAGATGTCGATCATATGTTCGATGTTGTAGCGAGTGTAGAAAAATGCTATTGTGCGAGCAAGCTCAGCAGGCATGCGACCATCCTCCTCTATTTGAGTTGCCATGCGACGCTCGGGGAATGCATTGATAACGGCTCGAGCGACGGAATCACGACCACCATACATTGCGTAGCGGATAACTTGAGTATCGTATGCGACAGCATGATTGTTGTTGGCGTTACTCTCGGCAATACCATTCTCCGATGTTAGCATCCACTCCGATAGATCTGCAAACCACATCTGCATGCTATCTTGAACCCCTTTGGGTAGTGTCTCCTTGATCTCGAGTAGCGATACAGCATCGAGCATTGTCACGAATGAAAATCCATCAAGAAGTCCCGAGTGGGAGCCTTTGTCATCGTTGTGACCTTTGCGGATCTGTGCATATGCTAAATTGGGATTCATGCGAGTTTCGGGATCGATAAACCATGTTCGCAGGCGTGAGATAGCTTTGTCGGCATACTTCTGTTCGCCCGAGATGTAGTATACCAAAGAGAGTGTATTGATTGATTCGCTGAATTTGCTAAGTTGAGAACGGTCGTAAGCCTTGAGTTCGGGGTTAGACCTACCGTCGTGACGTACATATGGTAGCCCACTCTCGGTATCGGGGTTTGGCCACCAATAGCGAGAGAGTGACATATAGTCATGTTTGTCACCGCTAATTGGAGCGTGAGGCTTAAACATAACCGATGGATTCACATCTACAAGTAGTATTGAGTCGGCATCAGCCTTTAGAGCCTCGTAGAAGTCGATTTTCTCGCCTGCAGCGATGCGTGATGCTTTGAGATTGATGTTGTCAATATTCCAGATGGCTGGTCCTTTGACCTCGGGTTTAGGCTCTTGTGATGAGCACGAATTGGTTGCGCAAAGTGTCGTGGTGAGTATTGCTGCCGATAGTAGTAGGGTTGGTTTCATAGGTGGTTTTCATTATACTATTTTGGTTAATTCAAGTCTCATAACATAGTCGTTGGCGTAATAACCTTTGCCAACACACTCGTCTGTTTGGCGAATAGCTCTCATTCCCATTTTGGAGTAGAAGCCTATTGCTCGCTTATTGAATCGGTTTACATTGAGTTCAAGGGTGCAACTATTGTTAGAGCAGAGGTGTAGCGAGAGCTCTGTGGCAAATTCAAAGAGCCGCTTACCAACGCCCATACCATGGGTTTCGGGGAGTGTGTATATTTTTTCGATGTAGTATGCGCCAGGTTCGATCTCTCGAAATGAGAGGTATCCTACAGCTTTGGAGTCTACCTGAGCGATGAAATATTGGTGTCCCATCTCCATTTGATGCTCTATGTTGTGGGGTGCATACATCATATTGAACATATACTCCACCTGTTGAACCGATAGAATTGGAGAGTAGGTGTGTGGAAAAATAACACTTGCCAACCTGTTAATTAGGTCGACATCTTGCCGTGTTGCTCTTCGAATTTTTATGGATGTTTGATGATTCATTCATACAAAAGTAACAAAAATAAATGAAACTGGGCTATTTTGTCGAAGTTTTGGAGTACTTTTGTGTTTGAATTCTGGAGATGTAACCCTCCTTATTTAAATTGATTAATGCTTAATAATTATGAAGAAAAGTTTAACTATTATTCGGGTGGTTGTATCACTCACACTACTACTCTCTATTCACACCTCTCTCTACTCACGCCCAGCGGAGCTTGAGGGGCGTCACGTGGTGATACTCTCTATGGATGGTTTTCGTTGGGACTATACTCTCGATGCTCACACACCAACTCTCGACTCGCTGCGCCGAGTAGGTTCTTACTCTCAAATGATGCCTATATTTCCATCTAACACTTTCCCAAGTCACTATGCGATGGCAACGGGACTCTATCCCAATCATCATGGTGTAACCAACAATAGCTTCTATGATGCCGAGGCTGACCGTATTAGATCGGTATTTGATGCCGAGGATTGCAACAGTGAGGGTTTTTGGGGTGGTGAGCCAATCTGGAACACAGTCGAGCTACAGGGTGGTATTGCGCATATCCACATGTGGCCAGGCAGCGAGTATGTTATTGGTGGTCGTCAAGCAACTCAGTGGCAGAAGTATGATCACAATATGGACTATTTCCAAAGAGCCGATAACGTTGTGGCCTCTATGTCACTCCCCGAGGATCAGGTGCCAAACTTGGTGATGTGGTATATGCCCGATCCCGACGAGGTGGGTCACCACACTGGCCCCAATTCGGCTGAGTGCATCGCACGAGTGGAGTATATAGATTCGGTTTTGAGCTACTTCTTTGCCAAGATGCGTGAGACGCCCTACTTCGAGGATGTAGATTTTATTGTTACATCGGACCATGGTATGGCGGAGTTGAGCGAGGAGCGTTATATAAACCTCTATCATCTGCTCGATCACGATAAGGTGATCCGCCATATCTCGGGTTCACCCTTCTGTTTCGATGTCGACGAGGATTATCTCGATGAGGCGGTGGCGCTACTCAATGCGGCAGGTAATATGAGGGCATATCGTGGTGACTCAATGCCTGAGGAGTTTCACTATGGAACACACCCTACACGCTGTACAAATCTTATAATTCTGCCCGACACAGGTTGGAAGTTGGATTACAGAGAGAAGGATGGTTCTCTCCCCTCGGGTGGTTCACATGGCTTCGATCCATTCGATAGCCAGATGCAAGTTGTATTCTTTGGTGCAGGCCCCTCCTTCAAGAGAGGCTATAGTCAACCAACATTCCAGAACCAAAATATATATCTTATCATTTGTCATATCCTTGGAGTGGATCCAGCGGAGGGTGATTGGAATATGAGCGACGTTGAGAGTATGTTCGCACTCTAAGGAGAGGATATTATCCTCAAAATAGGTTTTGGTGCTGATTACGATTGTTATACCCCCTATTTTGACTCTATATGACCACCCTTATATGAGTAATAAGATACTATCTTTGTATTGTGATTTAGATTATTAAACATTTAAAACTATATTTGGAATATGAAGAAGGGTATAAAAATACTTGGCATTGCTATCGCTATGCAACTCTCGGCGGTAGATGCATTTGCACAACCCATTCCACCAACAGGTAAGGCGTGGGAGAGTATTGAGGAGTTGACCGATGAGTTTGACTCATGGGATGATTCTAAGTGGGAGAGGTCACTTTGGAACTATGGCGTACCAGTACAGATGCGTGCTGAGAATTCGGGTGTGTCAGATGGTAATTTATGGATCAAGGCGACTCTTGATGAGGGTGCCGAGAGATGGTTTAAAACCTCTCGAGTGATATCGAAGATGAGAATCAGCTATCCAATGTATACTGAGTGTCGTATGAGAACATCAGATTTATCGGCATTTAGTACCTTTTGGATGAACAATGGTAATGGTCACGAGCGTGACGAAATTGATATGTGTGAGAGCAACTCCAACCCTTCACGCAAGGATCAAGTTGATCGCCCTTATACCCTCTACTCGCAATACTTTGTTGTTCACGATGGTGACACAGAGCGCAATAATGGCAACTTCGACAATCGGCTGCTTTCGAAGGATAATCCAGCCTATGGTAAGCGTTGGAATGAGGAGTATCAAGTGATTGGTGTGTGGTGGAAAGATGCCCACAATATTCAATTTTATATCAATGGCGAAGAGGCTGGTGTAGTACAATCGACACGCAAATTTACACGAGACCTCAACATAATTTGGGATCTTTGGACCGATGACGAGGAGTGGACAGGTGGTATTGCTGATCCTGCTGATCTTGGTGATGATAATATCAATACAATGTATGTAGATTGGATTCACACATATCGACTCGTGGATAGTGTAGAGTAATCCCTCCTCCTCCCTCACCATCAAAAGAATAAGATTGCCCAACTTTGCAATGGAATCAAAGTTGGGCAATCTCCCCTATTACCAATCTAAAGTAATTTTATATCTTCTACTCTTTATCGAGTGAAATATCGGTATATCCCGACATTATTTCGTAGGCGTGATTATCGTCGGACTCTCTTAGGTGCTCGAGCAATCTTATGCGAAGCTGCTTTAGAGTCTGACTATATTGGTCATCGTTGATCAAATTATTCATTTCACAAGGGTCGTTCACAAGGTCGTAGAGTTGATCATCGCCATTGGGGTTGAACGAGTATTTAAACTCTGGTGTGCGAATCGTGCGAACACCAAACCAACGACCATTGTACTTCTCATAGCGATAGAACGCCTCATCGGGGATCTCGCTCCAGGCTGAATCGCCCTCCTCGAGTAGTGGCATAAGCGAGCGGCTATCGAGTGGGGTGTCATTTGGCTCCAGCCCCATATACTCCACCAGCGTGTTGTTGAGGTCGATGAGCGAGACTTGATGTTCAACCTCAGCCCCCTCGCCATTTGGCATCTTGACGAGCATTGGTATGCGCATTAGCCCCTCGTAGGCGTAGGGACCTTTGTCATAAAGACCATGTTCGGCGAGCATAGTTCCTTGATCCGAGGTGAATATAATGAGCGAATCATCCCACAATCCATGCTCTTTGAGGGAGTCAAATAGCTCACCCAATGCAGTGTCGAACATTGTGCATAGCCCCATTGAGTAAGAGATGGTCTTGCGCCAATCATCATCGCTCATATGACCTAAGTTCATCCATGGCCACAGAACATCATACTGAAATTCAAGCCCTTTGCGATCACCCTCATGTAGTGATTTAGGTAGTTCGACATCTCGATAGTCATACATCGTATTCCAAGGCTCTGGCACCTTATACGATGGGTGCGGGGTGTGGAAACTAACGGTGAGGAATATTGGTCGCTCATCGTTGGTATCTAACTGCTCGATAAACTCTACACCTAAATCTACCTGCCTCTTCGCCTCACTCTTTTCGTATCCCGTTTTGAGTGTTGTGTAGTACTCGGGCTTTTCGTCGAACTCCTCTATGTTGCCTTGAGAGTCGGGATAGTAGCGATTTATGGCATCAAAGTCGGGTCGTTTTGGCTTCTTAATAGAGCTCTCACCAGCCGAGATGACGCAATGCTCGACACCTCTATCGGCAGGAGAGATGTGACCCAAGTGCCACTTGCCGAAGTAGGCAACATTGTAATTTGCCTCTACTGCCCACTCATATATCGTCGAGTGCTCTTTGGCGAGTGTGATATTCTCGCAGTGCCACAGATGGAGATTATCCTCAATGTTGGTGCGATGGCCATAACGGCCAGTAAATAGGGCTGTGCGAGAGGGTGACGAAAGACCAGTTGTGGTGCAAGCGTTGGTGAAATCTACCGACTCACCACGAAGCATGTCGATGTTGGGTGTCTGGAGCTTGCCACCGCCATAGGAGGTCATATCGAGACGCATATCATCGGTTATGATAAAAATTACGTTTCGTCTCTTTGCCTCCTCCTGCTTTTGCGCAGCACTCGCTATCGTAGGGATGGCAAGTGCTGGTAAAGCCAAGAGTATTGGGAGTTTACTATTCATCGTTTTGTGTTACCATTTAGTTGGCATAAATACAGTCATCTCACACTCGCCACGGTTGGCCCAAGCGTAGTATGGAATTAGTGTGAGCTCAATTGAGTCATATCCACCCTTTATTGGAGCGTATAAACCACTCTGCTCGAAACTGCTCTTTCGGTATAGTGCATCGGTGGTGATGGTGTTTACTCCACCTAAGAGACTCTCTTGGTAGTTGAGTGAGAAGCTGCCGTCGAGAGGAATCATAACATCCTCAATTGCGATGTTCTCTGGTAGGTCGATCGCCTCGAGACAGTATACCAATGGGCCACAAGTTACAGCAACCTGGTTGCGAAGCTGCTCAACACGAGGATCTGCCTCAATGAGGGTTGGGGTCATAGGTAGCACTAACTCAACTTTATCGCCCCTCTTCCATTTGCGACTCACTGTGGCAAATGAGTTAGCGGCAGTTGCCACGCTCTCTCCATTGATACATAGAGTAGCACCTTGAGCCCACTCAGGAATTCGAAGTTTAAGATCAAACTCTGCACCCCTGTCGCCCATATAACTCAATGTTACGTCACCACTCCATGGGTAGTTGCTCGCCTGCTCAAATTTAACGTTGTTGCCAGCTACCTCGGTGTCGATCTCGTTGCTACCATATAGAATTACATATAACGAGTTATCATCTTTTGCATAGGCATACTCTTTGGTTTGAGCTGCAAATCGAGCAACGCTTGTTGGGCAACATACACATGTGCATTGAGTTGTCCAGCGATCGTGGAAGTCGAGTGAGAGGAGTGGGTGCTCCTCACCATGCCAACGCAATACGTTGGTGTAGAAGTAGCTACGACCATCGAGGGCCATCGACGAGAGGTTGTTGTAGAATGCACGCTCCATGGTGTCGACATATTTGGTCTCTCCCGTGAGTAGGAACAATCTCCACGAGAAGAAAGCTCCATAGAATGTTGCGCAGGTCTCGTTGTAGGCTGTAGAGTTGCTGAGGCTATAGGGCATTCCAAATGCTTCGTGTACAGTCTCATCTCGGTTCTTCTCCGATGCACCATTGTGAACATTACCCAAGCCACCTGTGATCGAAGCCTTGCGAGTGTAAATATCCTCCCAAATATCTTTGAGCGCCTCGGTTAGCTTCTCGTCGCCACTCTCGGCTGCGTAGTCGGCAGCACCAATATAAAGCACTGGAGCCAACACGGCATGACCTACGGCACGAACCTCCTCTCGGAGTGGGGTGTCATTTTGGTTCTGTGTAGCACCTTTTTTATGGCCACGACCCGAGATTATACGGTTGACGCAATCTAAATAGCGTTGCTCGCCCGTGGTGCGGTAGAGCTCCATGAGACCCATCACATGTACTGAGTTGTAGTCGAGGTTTGCCTTTTCGAAGTCTACATCATCGAAGAAGCCGTCGAGGTAGTCACCTACACGGATGGCAGCATTGAGTAGAACATCGGAGCCTGTTACACGGTGGTGTGTCATAGCCATCACCAAGAAGTGTCCCATGTTGTATGTCTCGTGGAGTTGGGGGCGTAGCCAACGTGTTGAGTTGGCAAATTTGACCAGCTTGTCGCTTTCGTTACCCTTGGCGCCATAACCGATCTGTGTGTGTAGGGTGATATATCCATCCTCTGCCACACAGCGAGCAATGCGTTCAGCACGCTCGTTGATGCTCTCCAGAAGTTCAGGATCTTTGGTGGTGGAGTATACCGAAATTTGAGCCTCGAGCCATTTGTAGTAGTCGCCATCTTGCCAGTTGGTACCACGATAACCGATCTCTGAGGCCATGCCATCACCTACGATTTTGAAGTTATCCTCGGTGAAGCCCATGAAGTAGTCCCATTGGGCTGGTACGATGTCGCTCATACATTGATCGAAGCGGACCTTCCAAAAATTGTCAACCCACTCTACCTCCTCCATGCCGACTCCTCTGACTGCAGCCACGGAGTTTGCACCATGCTCTACATATGCGCCATTTTGTGCTGAGGCCACTGTCGTCGAGAGAATCAGTGCTGAGATAATGCCTAAATTCTTTGTCATAATTTTCTTTCTTTAGTTAGTTTGTTTGTTAATACAAAAATAGTCAATTCACACAGAATGTAATGTATAACGTAGTAATATATTTGTATGCGTCAGTAAATATATTAAGATATATATATTTGTGACTCATGCAGACATAATCATATATATAAATATATATCTTTGTGTATCAGAAACCAAAACTTAAATGTTGTTATAATGAAACACACATGACGCTACCGCATCGCCAAAGGGGATGAAAATTTTGTGTATCTTTGAGCATTATACATTTAATACTCGAAGAATATGAGATCAATACCCTTTGACCAAGTCATTGCCA
>JBCQWR010000012.1:0-57297 GCA_047171945.1 Rikenellaceae bacterium
AATGACTTGGTCAAAGGGTATTGATCTCATATTCTTCGAGTATTAAATGTATAATGCTCAAAGATACACAAAATTTTCATCCCCTTTGGCGATGCGGTAGCGTCATGTGTGTTTCATATTCAAATGATGCAGATTGGCTAAAGTACTCCGAATTTAGAGCCTTAGACCCCGATTTGGGCTCTTTTGTTGGGAAACAGTATCTGCCAACAGACAAGAGTAATTTCGGACTATTTTTAGACTCTGCACCCGATAGATGGGGACGAGTATTGATGCAAAGAAGAGAGGTTCTTTTAGCGAAATCTGAGAGTAGATCTATTCGTAAATTAACAGAGATAGACTACCTATTAGGGGTCTATGACGGCAACCGAATGGGTGCTTTGCGATTTAAGTTATCCCCAGATGGTGAGTTTATGGATAGCAATAGAGAGTTTGCTGCTCCACCTTGGGCATCTATTCGTGAACTTGAACACGCCAGTCTACAACTTGAAGATGAAAACTCCTCAGATTCTGCCCAATATGTAAAGTGGCTTAGAATGTTAATTGCTCCAGGATCATCACTTGGAGGTGCTCGCCCTAAAGCAAATGTTGTAGATGAATTAGGCAGTTTGTGGATAGCGAAATTTCCAAGTCGAAATGACAAAACGAATATTGGAGCGTGGGAGGCAACAGTCGCAGAGTTAGCCATAGAGTGTGGTATCAATATGTCTGATTGCAAGGCTATGAAATTTGGATCAGACCACCATACTTTCTTAACAAAACGATTTGATAGAACCATAAACAACAAGCGCATCTACTTCGCCTCGGCAATGACACTTTTAGGATATACCGATGGAGCAAGTGGTGCGGAAGGGGTTAGTTATTTAGAATTGGCAGAATGGATAGGGAGAAATTGCCATAACGTTAATGAAAACTTAGAGCAACTATGGCGCAGAATAGTTTTTAATATTGCAGTCTCGAATTGTGATGACCACCTTAGAAATCACGGCTTTTTGCTTACCTCTAAAGGGTGGGAGCTATCACCTGCATACGATATTAATCCTGATAAACACGGTTTTGGACTAAAACTCAATATCACCGAAGAGGATAACAGCTTAGACTTCGAGGTAGCACTAAGCACAGCGAAGTATTATGGAGTTTCTGATTCTAAGGGGGATGAAATCATTAGCAAGATACGCTCTAAAGTCTCCTCTTGGAAAAGTGTAGCCACAAAATATGGTATCTCCCGAAACGAACAAGAGCAAATGAGTTCAGCATTTAGATTCTAAATGAGAACGAAAGCACAAAAAAAATAAATTAAAATAGTATTAACAATAAAACAGTACAAAGGTATTCAAAGTGGGGCAAAGCAAAGAGAGTGAAAATATGTCTATTCGCTAACAATTAGAAAATACAAACATAAATTATTGTTATTCAGCAATATATAGTCATATCTAATATCCCTCTCTTTCCGCCAAGTGCGGAAATGACCACGATAAGAGGGTGACTAACAAGGCGATTTTCGGCACTTCCCTTGACTCCTAAATCCTCACGTACGTAAGTACGCTGCGGTTTAGGAGCCTGCACGAAGCCCCGAAACTCATCCTTGTTAGCCGCCCTCTAAAAATTGGAGACTTGTTAGTCACCCTCTTTGTTGAGTGGGGTCAAAACATAATAAATAGTCGAATTTGCTTTAGCGCAACTCAAACCTTAATTCGCATGAGTTATAATTTAGCGAATTGGAATAATCTTAAATGTGAATGAGCGATCCTCGCATTTGACCTGGTATTGCTCCAGGGGAAGGGCTCTCCAACTATTAACGCAGCCCAGGCCCGATTGCGTTTGGTCGATGCAGAGGTTTACAAAGTCGCTTTGAGCTAACTCTGGCCAGTGGCGTTGTCCCTTATCTGCACCCTCGTCGAGTGTCGAGGTGGTGTAGCGCATAGCTGAGTGCGAAAGAGGTGTTTGAGATACGATCATCACACCTTGGCCGCTACTCGATGTTTGACGCCACCAACGTACGTCGCACTTGTTGCCACTCTCCTGAGGGCGGATGTACTCAAAGTGTTGATCCTCACTCTTTTGGCTGTAGAGACCCAAGAATGCCGATGATTTGCGATCGCTATAGTTCTCGATCTCGCCACGTCCATAATAGGTCGATGTGTTGTAGCGTTTGTTGATCTCCACCTGCATACCGAAGCGCAACATATTTGGATATTTGCCCTCCTCGGTATCAAGTGTTTGTGTAACGGTAACGCCTCCAAATTTGTCTATCAAGTAGTTTAGCTCGAGAGTCGATTCCACCTCGGCGAGTTTGTATGTGGCATTTACCACAACAAATTCACCTTCGAAGCTATGTGTGAGGATAGTGAGTTGCGGCTTCATATCTCGCCAAAGAGCGTAGTTCACTTGAGAGCGAGCACCAAAATCGTTGTCTGTCACCGCACGCCAGAAGTTAGGTTTGAGAGCACCACCAGCGTTGATGATCGAGCTGCGTCCGATGGTGTAGTTAACCATATATCCGTTGCTCTTATCGAAGTCGATATGGAAGTCATAACCATCGACGATCAGCTTGTAGAAGTTTTTGTCGTTAACAGTAGGTAGAGTTACATATGCCTCTTGCTCGGGGCTCGAATAAGGGGTGTTGTAGTGGTAGCCATCGTATGCAGTTATCTCTGCTTGCGCCTTTGATAGGCGGCTGCCAGAGGCCAAAAGAGGCTCGGCTTGCTTTAGTGTGTAGTCAATATTGAGAAGCACCTCACGCTCGAGATCAACCCCTTCGAGTGAGTAGCCCAAGTTAATTGTACGGCTTTGACCAGCTTCGATGTTAAGCGTTGTGACCTCTCCCGACTTTACGGTGTTGCCATCGACGAGCAGCGACCACTCCAACTTAAAGTTGCTCAAATTGCGGAAAGTGTACTCGTTGTAGATAGAGATTTTACCACTTTTGGCATCGAGAAGTTCGGTCCAAATTGATTGATGGATGTAGCCAACCTCGTCTGCGTGAGGGTTATACTTACGGTCGGGATTCACCAAGCCATTGTTACAGAAGTTTTTGTCTCGGTTGCAGTCGTAGGTATTGAAGTCGCCTGCGTAACCAAATACGTCGACCCCTTCGGCAGTGGTGAAGTGTGGTGATTGATCTACGAAATCCCAAATGAAGCCACCTTGATAAGATGGATATTTGCGAATAAGATCCCAATACTCTTTGAATCCACCCATCGAGTTACCCATTGCGTGAGCATACTCACACTGAATATATGGCTTGGCAGGGTTGTTCGCCACGTAAGCCTCGGCAGTTTCGTATGAGTCGTACATCGGGCAGGTTATGTCTGTGCCCTCGCCACCACGAGCCATCTCGTATTGTACCAAGCGGCTGCTGTCGTTGGCCTTGATCCAGTTGTAGGCATTAAGGAAATTTTCGCCCATTCCAGCCTCGTTGCCTAACGACCAGATAATGACAGAGGGGTGGTTGCGATTTGCTCTTACGTTGCGCTCATTGCGTTCGAGGTGAGCAAGTTTGTAGCTCTCGTCTTTGGCCAATGTTTTCTCCTCGAAGAATAGTCCATGTGACTCGACATTTGCCTCGGCAACAACATAGATTCCATAGATGTCGCAGAGCTCATACCAAAGTGCAGCATTAGGGTAGTGGCATGTTCTTACACTATTGATATTTAGCTCCTTCATGATTTTGATATCCTCGATCATGCGCTCGGGCGATACATAACCACCCGTAAAAGGATCAATCTCGTGACGATTAACTCCCTTGACGTAGATTGGCTTGCCGTTGATGCAGAGCTGAGCATCGACAACCTCTACTGTGCGGAATCCAATTTTTTGAGGAATTGACTCCACTTGGTTGCCCTCTTGGTCGATAAGAGTTGCGACCAAAAGATATAGGTTGGGGATCTCTGCGCTCCACGCCTTGACGTTGGGTAGGGTGTAGCTAAATTGCTCTTCGCTGCCACTCACTGTGCGGTCTAAGATCTTTTTTCCTACCTCTACCTGGCCTTGGTTGTCGGGTGTTCCCAGTTCGAAGAGTTGGTAGTTGATGCTATGCGCTGCGATCTCGCCTTTAGCCTCGATAGCAACATTGAGAAGACCCTTTTTGAAACTTTTGTCGAGTGTCGAGGTGATTACGATATCCTCGATACGATTTTGGTTGCGAGCACAGAGGTAGCTATTGCGCATAATGCCCGAGTAGCGGAAGAAATCTTGATCCTCGAGGTATGTGCCATCGCACCATCTCATCACTTGGAGTGCGATAAGGTTCTCGCCACTCTTGACAAAGGGGGTGATATCGAACTCAGCGCTGAGTTTGCTATCTTCGCTGTAGCCGACAAACTCGCCATTGACCCAGAGGTAGAAACACGAGGCAACTGATCCAAAGTGAGCAATAATATCTTGACCGCTCCACGCTTCGGGGATGCTGATTGTGCGGCGATATGTGCCGATGTGGTTACCCTCAATAGGGACGTTTGGTTGCTCAACGTCGGATTGTCTGCGCCAAGGGAATCCTTCGTTGATGTAGAGAGGATCACCATAACCATTGAGCTCCCATGCGCCAGGAACAATTATCTCGTCCCAACCCATATCGTTGCAACTGAGCGAGGTGAGTGAGGTGTCGAGTGCAGCTGAGTTGCGCACGAAGTGGAATTTCCAGTAGCCATTAAGACTTTGGTAGCTCTCAGAGGATTTTGCGTTGCCCTCAATTGCACTATCGCTATTAGGGTAAGCAAAGTATGAGGTGCGCATCTTGAGTCTATTCACCTCATTGATCGTAGGATCTTTCCACTCTTGAAGCGTTTGCGCCATTGAGATAGTGGTGAGTGTTGAGCATAGAGTCAATATAGAGAGTGCTCTTTTAAACATAGTTATTTATATTTTAGGTTATTAGTTCTTTAAATAGTTATATACCTTGAGGTTGGTGACAGAGCTGTTGAACTCTCCCGTGCGAGCCAATGGGAAGACCAAAGTGCTGATAAACTTCATCTTCTCGTCGGGGTTAGGGAAGTAGCGCAAGGTAACATCGAGCTTTTGGACGAGCTCACCATCAATATATATAGATGTCGTGAGGTTGTCGCCTTGGATCATCACATTGACATTATTCTTGTTGTAGGTCGAAACCTTGAAGTTGTAGAGGTATCCATCGCGTGAGAAACCGATCATTCCGTTGATAGGGTCCGCAAGGTAGAACTTCGCAAAATCAGACTCGAAGAGTGTCGCTCCCTTTGCCTCGGGTTTGCCATCGAGATCAAACGAAATAGTGTAGCCGTAGCCAATCTCTTCGAGTGGAGTGGTCGAATTTGGGATAACTGTAGCCTGCTCATATACCAGTGAGTTGGGCTCACCAACTCTACCTGCGTAGTTGACTCCAGGAGCCTCGGCAGTAGCCATACGTTTTTGGTCAAACTCCTCGAATGGGACAGTTGTATTTGCTCCAGACCAACACTTTGCCGAGATGATTTGAGTTGCTGGCATCGTGCGATCGTGAATATCTTTGAGCGACACGCCCGAGCCTGTGCGGTCGTTCCAAATAGCGAACATACCTCCCAAAATTGAGGGGTGTTGCTCCTCGAAGGTGATGTCGGCAACCACGGCTGGAGTCCACTCGTTATAGATCTTTTCGATCTTGAGGTAGTCGTTGTAGTATGGTGCTGTAGGAACAATGTAGTTCGACTCTGGAATATTGATAATCTTGTAGCCATCGTTGATCATCTCTGCTGGATTTCCATAGGGGTTATTCCAAATAAACATTGTAATATCTTCAGACTTTTTAACCTCTGTCTGGCCATGCATGTGGGTCAGCGAGCCCCAAAGGCAGGCCTCTTTGCCAAATGATTCGACATATTTAATATAGCGATCAGCAAAATATCGGAATTTTTCACGAACCTTTTGCTCCTCACTTACTTTGTACTCGTCGGTACCGATGTGTACCTTCTTGCCTCGAAATACTGGTTCGTCGCCCTCGAGGTACTCTTTGAATAGTGCGTCGACAAACTCGTATGTCTCATCGTTGAAGAGATCAAGGTAGTTGGTAGCATACTCGCTCTCAAGTTCGGGCTTGTAGTGCACAAAGGCCAATGAGTGGGCAGGTACATCAATCTCGGGGATGATTATAACATTCTTTGATTCAGCTAATTTTTGGAGCTCGATAAACTCTTTTTTGGTGTAGTGGCCATCTTGTGCCGTAAGACCAGGGAAAGTCTCGGACTCCAAACGGAATGCCGAGTAGGTTTGCCACCAATCCTCGTGGAAGAACTTTTTGAGTCCGTTGTCGTTGAGGTGGATGTGAAGAAGGTTCATTTTGTAGTAGGCCAAGATATCGATATATGTCTCGAGATAGTCGAGTGGGATAAACTTGCGTGCACAATCAATCAAAAAACCACGTACTGCGTAGTCGGGGTAATCCTTGATTGTACCTCGAGGGAGCTCGCCATCGACCCCGTCGTCGGCAATTTGTAGCAGTGAGCGAGTAGCCCAATACAACCCTTGAGCTGTTTGAGCCTCTACCTTGATCGACTTGCCTATCTGGATGGTGTAGCCCTCTTCGCCCAATGTTTGGTCGTCGACAATATCGAAGCTGATGCTGCCCGACTTAGCCCTGCCGTGGGTTATCTCTAACTGCTCTCCAAACATCTTGAGGTAGTCGGTGGCAAATGCCTGGGCCGCCTCCGCCACACCTTCGGCATCCGAGGAGATTGTGATTTTACTTTTTTGATCGATGACAAATGTGCCCTCTTCGCCCTGCCACTCACGTAGCTCAGGAATTACAAATGGCTTGGGGTTGGGTGTCGCTGCGACGATAGATACTGCTGCGACGATAAGCAAAGCTGAGAGTGTGATGAATTTACTTTTTCTCATTGATTTGTTCGTTAATTTAGGTTGTTATACTTCTACTTTTCGTATAAGCAAAGGTAGTAAGTATAATACTTTAAATGATTGGCAAATTGTCTATTTTACTTTAATTAATGTTTTATCGTTTGATGATAATTGGATAAATATATGAAAATATAGACAAATATACAACTATGTATAGGCATGAAATAGTATTTTTGCACTAAACCAAATAACACCACACTATTTTATGAAAAGATCTATAACTGCAGCCCTCGCAGCAACCACGCTTGTTGCATGTAACGAATCAAAAGTTGAACAGCCAAACATCATCCTATTTCTGGTTGATGATATGGGTTGGCAAGATACATCCCTTCCGTTTCACTCCGACACAACAATGTGGAATCGACTCTTCGAGACTCCCAATATGGAGCGCCTGGCACGTCAAGGAGTGCAATTCACCAATGCCTACGCTAGCTCGATTAGCTCTCCTTCACGAGTGAGTTTGATGACGGGCGTGAACCCAACACGTCACAGAGTGACAAACTGGACTTTCCACAAAGATACAAGTACCGACCGCCAAAGTGAGATATTCGACTTCGAGGAGTGGAACGTCAATGGCTTTACGCTCGATGGCTCGGTCGATAGGGCATATCACGCAACATCGTTCCCTGAGATACTTCGTCAAAATGGTTATACAACTCTGTTTGTTGGAAAGGGGCACTTTGGGGCTATCGATACGCCAAGCGAGGATCCCGTAAATGTTGGTTTCGATCGTAATGTAGGTGGTCACGCAGCAGGCTCTCAAGGTAGCTATCTTGGCGAAACATCGTTTGGTAACGATCTGCCAAGAGGTAAATTCTATGGTGTGCCTAACTTGGAGGAGTATCACCACACCGACACCTTCCTTACCGAGGCGTTGACCTTGGAATCAGTAAAGTTGATGGATGAAGCTTTGGAGAGTGAAACCCCATTTTTCTTGTATATGGCACACTATGCCGTTCACGTTCCTTTCGATGCCGACAAGCGCTTCTACCAAAAGTATAAGGATATGGGACTCGAGGAGCAGGAGGCAAGATATGCATCTATCGTCGAGGGAATGGATAAAAGTTTGGGCGATATTATGGATTATCTCGAACAGAGAGATATTGCCGACAACACAATTATTATGTTTATGTCGGACAATGGCGGCTATACAGTTGGTGTGCGTGCCGAGACTTTTGATGGGGTTGGTAAAAATACTCCTTTGCGTGCAGGTAAGGGCTCACTCTACGAAGGTGGCGTGCGTGAGCCTATGATCGCCTACGTTCCAGGGATGACCGCAGCAGGAACAAAGAGCGACTCGCCAATTATTATCGAGGATTTCTTCCCGACGATCATAGAGTTGGCAAGTGCGCAGGGTGAAACAGTCCAAGAGCTTGATTCTAAAAGCTTTGTGGCGGCACTTCAAGGCGAAAGTATCAACTCGGAGCGCCCTTTTTTCTGGCACTATCCCAATAACTGGGGAGAGAGAACATCCGACTGTGGTGAACCAAGTAGCGCAATTCGCTTGGGTGATATGAAATTTATCCACAAGTATGAGACTCAAACCAATGAGTTGTATAATATCAAAAATGATCTTGGCGAGACAAATAACTTGATAGGAAGCAGCGAAGAGAATAATGCTATTGCGGCAGAGCTGGCGAAACTCCTTAGCGATAAACTTCGTACAGAGGGCTCCAATATGCCCATTTTGAAGGCGACAGGCCAGCGCTCTCCTTACCCCGACCAAACATTGTAATGTTGACATCTTTGGAGGTTATCGCAGAAAATAAAACAGGGCAAACGCACGAAAAATAGAGTTCTATACTACTCTCTTACTGCCCTTGCCGCGGGCGGCCGCCAAGCTTAGCTTGGATCCAAAAACTTACGTTTTTGATCTTTATTGCACTAAGCGTGTGGGGCTTTGCCCTACGATATATCTCTTATAATGATCTTTTGAAAGTGAACTTTCAACGCTCATTATAAGAGATATATCTATGTCAACCTTACGGTTGCCACCACACATCAGCGAGGTGAACCTCGAGAAGTCCAAAAGCGCAAGGAAAAATACGCACCTGCGGAGGTGCTATCTCCACCCGACGGAGTCAGTAATAAACTATAATTTTTCATGTGTTTGCCCTGGAAAATAAGAGACAAAGGTTGCCAGAATAGATTATTTTAGTTAACTTTGCCGAGGTTTTTCCTGAAATTTTGGGGAGAGATCAAAGCAAATAATTATTAATCAAAAACAAGTAATGATGAAAAAGATTCTTACAAAGGAGTCGGTCACATGCTTCAAGCGCTGGAGCCGCAAGGGTTATTCTGCCTTTGCCTCAATGCATTTGCATGTTAGGATCGGGGTCTTGGGTGTAGGAATGTCTATCATCTCGCTTGCTTCCTCTGAGGCCAATGCTGCTTCTGTCGATTCACTACAGATTATCAAGGTGATCGACATTGACGATGTGGGGATAACTCTCGAAAGAGAGAACCCGACACGTAGCGCTATGGCACAGACACAACTCTTTAGTAGAGCGACACAGGCCGCCGCACCCCTCCAGACATTGGAGTCTGCACTGCGCCTCTCGCCCTCTATTGATGTTCGTGAGAGGGGAGGCAAGGGGATGCAGACAGACCTTTCTATCCGAGGCGGCTCGTTCGACCAAACAATGGTGCTACTCAATGGCATCAACTTCACCGATGCCCGCACGGGGCACCAGACACACTCACTACCCATCGACATTGAGGCGGTCTCGGGCATTGACCTTATTGATGGCATCTCGGGCGTGGGGGCCTACGCTGGAGCTATCAATTTCCGCACAGCACCCCTCGAGCCCAACTACGCAAGGGTTGAGATGGCGGGAGGCCAATATGGCTACGGCTACGCTAATCTCTCGGGAGCCCTCACCAAAGGGCGGTTCAACCTCTATGGTGTTGGGTCACTGCGACGTAGCGATGGCTACGCCTACAACACCGATTTCGAGAATTGGAATGGCTATCTGCGCTCAACCTACGACAGCGAGAGATTAGGCTTCTTCGACTCTCAGGTGGGCTATCAGAGGCGTGCTTTCGGCTCAAATGGCTTCTACTCGCTCAGCAACCCCGACCAATTTGAGACCACCGAGACGATGCTTGGCTCCTTGCGTTGGGTGAAGCAACTTGGAGAGAGGGTGCGACTCAATAGCAGCGTAAGCTATCGCAAGAACTTCGACGACTATGAGTGGATCAAGGGCTCACCAATAGGCAACAACCTCCACAACACCGACAATGCTACGGCTGAACTCTATGCCGACTATAAGTGGATAGCGGCAGGAACAACCACCCTTGGCGCCGACTACACCTACAACCACATCTGGAGCACCAATATGGGCAAAGAGGCCTCAGAGCCCAATGGCATCTACACCCATGCCGATGAGAGGAGTATAGGTAACTTCTACCTGCGCCACACCAAGGAGTGGGAGCAGTTTACACTTTCGGCCTCGGCAGGTGTAGCCTCCTCGCCATATGGTCAGTCACCCATCTGGAGCATCACTACACGCTACACCCCACTTCAAAATTTTGTAATTGAGGCGGGTGTCAACGAGTCGATGCGACTGCCAACCTTCACCGATCTCTACTACTCCAACGCCACACGTGTGGCCGATGAGAATCTGCTCCCCGAGAGTGCAACCACCTATCGCCTCTCGAGTGGCTACACACGAGGCAGCTTCTCGACATCGGCACAGGTATACCTGCGTGAGGGGCGCAACATCATCGACTGGGCTCAAAGTGCCGAGGAGCGAGAGGAGAACCCCGACATCTACTACTCTCGTCAGATCACCTCGCTTAGCACCTTTGGCGTGGAGCTCAGCGGAGTATATGCCCCCAAGGGATTTGTCGAGCAGATTAGTTTGAGCTATGGATATATCTCCCAAGATAAGGAGTCGGGTGATATGATCTCACTATATGCACAGAACTATATGCACAATAAGGGAGCTGCGTCGATCACGATGAACCTCTGCCGCAATCTCACCCTTGCAGTTACAGGGTCGCTCTACGACCGCTATGGCAACTACTCCGACGCCGAGGGCAGTGTGGTGAGCTACAAGCCCTACTTCCTACTCGATGGTCGACTTACGTGGAGTCGCAATAAGTGGCGAATCTACCTCGATGCAACCAACATCACAAAGAGTGAATATTTCGATTATGGTGGTCTGCTGATGCCGCAGGAGTGGATTAGCTTAGGTCTCTCATTTACAATTTAGCACTATATTTGATGGCTCCCCAATGGTTTTGAATGGATTATTGGGGAGCCATTTTTAATATTAAAAAAATTGAATAAAATATTTGTACTATCAATAAATCTATGTACATTTGTGCTCTCAAAATTATATAGCAACGATAGATATGGAGAATCAGAGACAAGATAAAGATACCCTACTTCTGAGGCGTAAGCTCTATTTACTACTTAGAGCTGGCAAATTACTAATCGAGAGTGCCGCCGACACCAACCGAGTAGAGCGCAATATGAAACGTGTAGCTGCTTTTCTGGGAATCCCCGAGGATAAACTCCATATCGACATCCGTTGGACAATGCTCATTGTCAACGTCAGCGACGAGAAACACTCATTCTCAAAATTTCAAAAGTGTGAGCACCACGGAGTCAACATGACCACAATCACCGATATAAGTCGCCTCTCGTGGCGAGCTATTGAACAAGATTATTCACTCGACCGTTTTGAAGAGGAGTTAGAGGCTATCGCCACTCGACCTCGCAACTATCGCCCATATTTAGTTGCTATAGGTGCAGGATTTGCCTGCGGAGGATTTTGCAAACTTTTTGGTTGCGACTGGATAGCATTCCTTTTTGCCTCGATATGCGCCTTTGCTGGCTTCCGCACACGAGCTCTATGTCTCAATTTTGGAATAAATCACTACGTTAGCATCTCAATAGCAGCCTTCGTGGCGACATGCTTGGCCTTCCTTACATCATTCACTGGAGCCTCAGCCACACCTTACCATCCACTGTTAGCCTGTGCGCTGTTTCTGGTACCTGGAGTTCCTTTAATCAACTTTGTCGATGATATGATCGACAACTTCCTCCTGGTGGGTATGACTCGAGCCTCTAACTGTATGATGATAATGAGTGCTATGACATTTGGTATAACCCTATCATTGGGACTCTTAGGTCTAAAAGATGTCACCATCGACCAAAAATTCAGCGAGTTGAGTATGGTCCCCCACGAGAGCTACATGGCATATGCCATCGCTGCGGCCATCGCTGCGGTGGGATTCTCGATGATATTCAATGTTCCTCGACGCACACTTTGGGCTATAGGATTGGGCGGAGTAATAGCTGTCTGTACTCGTAATTTTGTCAATTTCGAACTGGGATGTGGTCCTGTGATTGGCTCATTTATGGGTAGCTTTGTAGTTACCCTCATATCGGTAAAGGCGGTACACTGGTTCCATGTTCCTATCCACATCTTAACTATCCCTTCGGTGATTCCAATGATCCCTGGAGTGCTAATATATCGCTTCCTATTGGGTCTTGTTCATGTTAGCAAAGGTAGCATTGATATTATATCTACATTGACAAATGGCGTAAATGCGGCACTAATCATTCTTGTTATATCAATCGGAGTGGCCGTACCTAATATCTTTGCACGTAGATATATCGCTCGAGATAGGCGTGAGAGACTCAATGAGATGCTTTGCCAGAGACGTAAGCGTGGCATATTCTTGGAGTGGCATTAATCTCCGTCGAGAATGACGAAATTACAACCCTACTCGTCACCCCAGACTTGATCTGGGGTCTACACAAGAGACACTATGCAACCTTCAGCCGCACATCTCTAAGCGATTTAGCCTTCTCAACTACGATAGTATCACCCAAGTTAACATGCCCATCTATTATCAACTGCGAGAGAGGTACCTCTATTCTATCATTCAAGGTTCGCTTGAGCGAACGAGCTCCATAGCTGGAACTATAGCCAACCTCGGCGAGGGTCTGCTTGGCACTCTCCGTTATCCTAAGGGAGTAACCCAAAGCCTCCAATCTGCTCTGAAGATCTCGCAACTCAAGATCAATAATCTCTTTGATATTGTCGAGTGAGAGAGGACGAAACAGCAACACATCATCAATACGATTTAGGAATTCGGGAGCAAAAGTGCGTTCGAGGGCTGCACGATACTCCATTTGTGGCACTTGCTGCACCCTCTCCTCCTTGACTGAGGTTGTGTAACCAACCTGCTTGCGTCGCTTTGCAACTGCTCTCGAGCCAACATTGGAGGTCATAATAATTATAGTATTACTAAAATCAACCTTGCGTCCCGAACCATCAGTTAGGTGCCCCTCATCGAATATCTGCAACATTGAGTTAAATACCTCGGGGTGCGCCTTCTCGATCTCATCTAAGAGAACCACAGCATAGGGCTGACGTCGCACCGCCTCGCTGAGCTGACCTCCCTCACCATAGCCCACATAACCTGGAGGGGAGCCAATCAATCTCGAGACATTGTGCTTCTCGGCATACTCGCTCATATCGATACGAATCAAACCTCGTCTATCATCGAACATCCAGCGTGACAGCTCCTTAGCCAACAACGTTTTACCGACCCCTGTGGGTCCTACAAACATAAACACTCCAACAGGGCGTCGAGACTCCTTGAGACCCGCTCTCGAGCGATAAATAGATTGTGCTAATCGCTCAACAGCCTCACCTTGGCCCACGACACGTCCCGAGAGATGCGCTCCAAGGCTACGCAATCGCTCCATCTCGCCTGACGAGACTCTCTCGGCAGGCACTCCCGTGATGGAGGTAATCACAGCCTCAACATCCTCAACACCAATCTCGACTGGCGATAGCTCCATCGTACGATGCCACTCTAAACGACGCTCATTAATCTTTGCTCGTAACGCCACCTCGCTTAGACGTGCCTCGGCTGCCCGATCGTATGCCAAAGCCTCGAGCGAAGTGCTACGCTCATGCGAAGCCGCCACTAATGCCTCCTCCAACTCTCTAATCTCAGCGGGCTGCACCGCAGCCGAGAGGTGAGCTCGAGCACCACACTCATCAATAATGTCGATTGCTTTATCAGGAAAATGTCGATCTGTGATATAGCGAGCACTCAACGCCACAGCAGCACTCAGCGCCTCATCACTATAACGCACATGGTGATGGCGCTCGTAGTTAGGGGCTATATTGCGAAGTATCTCGAGGGTCTGCGACTCTGTAGTTGGCTCCACCATAACACGTTGGAAACGTCGTTCGAGAGCAGCATCGCTCTCAATATCGGTGCGATATTCATCAAAGGTAGTGGCACCAATCACCTGCAATTCACCTCGGGCCAGAGCTGGCTTCAATATATTTGCCGTATCGAGACTACCTTGTGTTGCACCAGCCCCAACAATTGTGTGAATCTCGTCGATAAAAATTATCGTATCTCGAGATTTACTTAGAGCCTCGATCAACTGCTGCAATCGCTCCTCAAACTCGCCTCTAAACTTTGTCCCTGCAATAAGCGACGAGATATCGAGCGAAAAGAGCCTCTTATCAGCTATGGTGTAGGGCACATCACCCGAAGCAATACGCAGAGCAAGCCCCTCTACCACAGCACTCTTACCTACGCCCGCCTCACCAATCAATATGGGATTATTCTTCTTTCGTCGTGAAAGAATCTCTATAACCCGATCTATCTCTCGCTCACGACCAATCACAGGATCTATCTGACCCAACGTTGCAGCCTCAGTAAGATCTCTACCAAATTTAGCAAGCGGATGCTTCTGCTCACCACGCTGAGACATGCGAGTTTGTTGCTTGGGCATAAGGCTCTTGAGATTATCGGCATGTTGCTGTGGCTCATCACCACTTAGAGGTTGCCCCAATAGTGCATGGCGGAGCATTTCACCACGAATATCTGAGATGGAGAGACCATAAATGGTCAATACTCGAGATAGTGCCGTATTGTTATCTTCGGCTATATTGAGCGTTGCATGAAGCGATGTGATCTGCTCTGGGGCATGCTCCTCTGCGAGTGTCGTTAGAAATTGTCGATAGAACTCCTCGGGTGAGAGCGTCTCACGATTGGGTGATGAAGATATCATCTGCTGCACTCGAAGTTTTAGTTGAAAGAGCTGCCAATCCTGTAATCGAGAGCCAAGGAGTTTGCGTGTCATAGATCCGTCACTCTCCAAAATCTCGAGAAAGAGGTGATCCTTGTATGAGGTGTGTTCTCCCGCCTTGAGTCGTCCAAATGCTGCTCGGACTACGATTGAGTCCAATATTTTAGAAATTTTACCTTTTTGCATAATTCAAAATAATTATAAGTTATTCTGATGGGATAACGCAAAAGGATTTTATTTTATTATGGAAAGACTATCTGCGAGGCCACTCACCAACCTCTATATCGAAGATCCTGTCGCCCTCAATCTTGAACCTCAGCGCACTACGCACCTTGTGAATTCCATAATTTCCTGCCGCACCTGGATTGAGGTGGAGTAGATTATATTGAGGATCGTTGATCACCTTGAGGATATGGGAGTGACCAGCAATAAATATTGTGGGGCGAGCGGCGATGATGTTGCTCAGCGCCTCGGGGCGGTAGCGACGAGGGTAGCCGCCAATGTGGGTCATAAGAACCTTAACGCCCTCACACTCAAATAGTAGATCTCGAGTGAAAGCACGCCTACAATCTGCTCCGTCGATATTTCCCCACACGGCACGCAGAGGCTTAAACTGAGCAATTTGGTCGGCAAGGGCGAGCGTGCCGATATCGCCTGCATGCCACAGCTCATCGACATCACGAAAGAAGTGTCGCAGGGTGTCGTCGAAGCAGCCATGCGTATCCGAAAGTAGACCTATTCTCTTCATAATCTAATACTTATCACCCCAATGTCGTTTGATACTCTCGGCAATCTTCACCTCAGCAGCGTTGTCACTATGAGGCTCATAGAGGCGAGTTCCGACCAAAGAGTCGGGCATAAACTCCTGCTCCACGAAGCTCCCCTCGAAGGCGTGGGCATAGCGATAATCCTTGCCGTAACCCGCCTGGCTCATCAATTTGGTGGGGGCATTGCGCAGGTGGAGTGGCACGGGGCGATTTTGGGTATCGTGCTGCACCATCGCCAAGGCTTTGTTGATCGCCTCGTATGCGGAGTTTGATTTTGGGCTTGTGGCTAAATAGATGGTAGTTTGAGCCAAGGTGATACGAGCCTCAGGCATGCCGATTTTATGCACCGTATCGAAGCAGGCGTTGGCCAAAAGCAGCGCATTGGGGTTGGCCAAACCGACATCTTCGGATGCCAAGATAACGAGTCGTCGTGCTATAAATCGAGCCTCCTCGCCACCAGCCAACATGCGAGCCAAATAGTAGATCGCAGCGTTGGGGTCACTTCCTCTGACCGACTTGATGAAGGCCGAGATCACGTCGTAGTGCTGCTCGCCATTTTTGTCGTAGAGGGCTATGTTTTGCTGAAGGCACTCGGTGACGTAGTCGTTGGTAATGGTGATCTTACCGTTGGTTGATCCCACTATTATGTCCAAGATATTGAGTAACTTACGTGCATCGCCACCAGCGAAGGTGAATAGTGCCTCACGCTCCACCACCTCGATCTCACGCTCTCGTAGCTCGGTGTCGGTGGTGAGTGCTCGTTGCAAGAGCTGCTCCAAATTATTATCCTCCATTGGTTTGAGGATGTAGACTTGGCAGCGACTCAAGAGTGGCGATATAACCTCGAAGGATGGGTTCTCGGTCGTTGCACCAATGAGCGTCACCACACCCTGTTCAACAGCCCCCAGGAGTGAATCCTGTTGCGACTTGTTGAAGCGGTGGATCTCGTCGATAAATAGGAATGGTGGTTTGGAGTCGAAGAATCGTTGACGTTTGGCCGATTCGATCACCTCACGCACATCTTTCACTCCCGACGAGACTGCCGAGAGTGTAAAGAATGGACGTTTTAACTCATTGGCAATGATCTTTGCCAGTGTTGTTTTGCCGACCCCTGGAGGTCCCCACAAAATAAATGAGGGGACGTTGCCAGTGTCGAAGAATTTGCGGAACACCCCACTCTCACCCACCAAATGCTCTTGACCAATGTAGTCGTCGATCGAGCAGGGGCGTAATCTTTCGGGTAGTGGTGCTGCCATAATCTATACTATAAGAAGTATATTACATATTAAGTTGCTCAATCTTTTTATATGAGCATAGCTCACCCAACTGAGGTACAACCGTGGTGAAGTGAGCCGAAGCGTTGTGAGCGTCGATTGCTGCTTGGTCAGCCCAAGTCTCACACATTAGGTAGACATCGGGACGAGTTGTCGATGCAAATAGATCGTAAGCGATGCAACCCTCCTCTGCTTGAGAGGCCTCTACAAGTGGTTTGATTGCTGCGAGGAATTGCTCGTTGGCACCCTCGTTTACTTGAAAAAATGCGTTAATGCGGATCATAATTTTATACTTTTATTGTTTATTTTCTGGAGTAATTGTCGCTAAAAAGAGCTCATCGAGTTGCGCTTGGTCAATTGTCGATGGAGCATCAATCATTACGTCACGTCCAGCGTTGTTCTTAGGGAATGCGATGTAGTCACGGATCGACTCCACGCCACCAAAGAGTGAACACAAGCGGTCGAAACCAAATGCCAAACCACCGTGAGGAGGTGCACCAAACTTAAATGCGTTCATCAAGAAGCCAAACTGCTCTTGAGCCTTCTCGGGAGTGAAGCCCAAGATCTCGAACATCTGACCCTGCAACTTCGAGTCGTGGATACGGATTGAACCGCCACCGATCTCAGTTCCGTTGCAGACGAAGTCGTAGGCGTTAGCACGCACCTTACCTGGATCTGTTGCCAAGTACTCTACATCTTCGGCCTTAGGTGAGGTGAATGGGTGGTGCATAGCGTAGTAGCGTTCACTCTCATCGTCCCACTCAAATAGAGGGAAGTCGACAACCCACAACGGTGCAAACTTCTTGGGATCACGCAAGCCCAAACGCTCACCAACCTCCAAACGGAGAGTGTTGAGTTGAGAGAGTGCCTTATACTTCTTACCACACAATATAAATACCATGTCACCAGCCTCAGCACCAGCCTTCTGAGCGATAGCCTTAACCTGCTCTGAAGAGTAGAACTTGTCGATCGACGACTTAGTTGAGCCGTCGGCCTCCACACGGATCCATACCAAACCCTTAGCGCCAACTTGAGGACGCTTAACAAAGTTAGTCAACTCGTCGATCTGCTTGCGAGTGTAGGTTGCGCAACCCGTTGCTGCGAAACCACACACATACTCCGAGTCATCAAAGACCGAGAATCCGTGACCGTGGGCGAGCTCAGTAAGGTCAGCAAACTCCATACCGAAGCGAATATCGGGCTTGTCGGAGCCATACTTCTCCATCGCCTCGTGCCAACTTAGGCGTGGGAACGACTCCTCGAGAGTAATATCCATCACCTCCTTGAACATATATTTTGCCCAACGTTCAAATGTTGAGAGAACATCCTCCTGCTCCACAAATGCCATCTCGCAGTCGATCTGAGTAAACTCAGGTTGACGATCGGCACGAAGATCCTCGTCACGGAAGCAACGCACGATCTGGAAATATTTGTCGTAACCCGCAACCATCAATAGTTGCTTGAAGGTTTGTGGCGATTGTGGCAATGCGTAGAACTCGTTGGGGTTCATGCGGCTTGGCACAACAAAGTCACGAGCTCCCTCGGGAGTCGACTTGATTAGATATGGAGTCTCGATCTCGAGGAATCCTTCGGAGTCGAGGAAGTTGCGCACGGCGTGAGCCATCTTGTGACGGAGGATCATCGCACGCTGAAGTGGCGCACGACGAAGGTCGAGGTAGCGGTACTTCATGCGGAGATCGTCGCCACCATCGGAGTGCTCCTCGATGGTGAATGGAGGAGTTTGAGCAGCGTTGAGAATTGTGAGCGTCTCGGCAACAACCTCAATGTCGCCTGTCGCCATCTTTGGATTCTTCGATGAGCGCTCTACAACTCGGCCTACAACTTGCAACACATACTCTCGGCCAAGCTCTGCGGCAATAGCCTTGGTAGCCTCCGAGGAGTGCTCCTCGACAACGATTTGGGTGATGCCGTAGCGATCACGTAGGTCGATAAAGGTCATAGCTCCCAAGTTGCGCACCTTCTGCACCCAACCCGAAAGAGTTACACTTTGATCGATGTTTGTGGCTCTTAAGCAGCCACAGGTATGACTTCTGTACATAATATAATTGTTATTTTGTTTTGTTATTCGTAGCTTTGTAACTCACAAAGATAATAATAAAAATAGAATCAACGATAAAAATATGGAAGATAGAGACAAAAAGTATATGCGCTTAGCAATTTCGGAGGCTCAAAGGGCGTTAAGAGAGGGTGAGGTGCCCATCGGAGCGGTTATTGTAGTGGGCGAAAAGGTGATAGGACGAGGCCACAATTTAGTCGAGACACTCGCCGACGCCACTGCCCATGCCGAGATGCAGGCCATCACCGCAGCCACCTCCACATTGGGGGGCAAGTACCTTGGCGAGGCGACCCTCTACGTCACCGTAGAACCCTGCGCAATGTGTGCTGGAGCTATAGCCTGGAGCCAACTTGGCGAGGTGGTGTGGGGTGCCGACGACCCCAAACGAGGATTCCGCCACTACTCCGAGAAGATACTCCACCCCAAGACTAAAGTAAGGAGTGGCGTGCTGAGAGAGGAGTGCGAGGAGATAATGCGCTCTTTTTTTACAAAATTGAGATAGAATTTTGGTACTAAACAAAAAAATACTATTTTTGCAAATTATAGACAATGGTGAATCTTGCAGATATTAATAAACGACAACACAAAACAAAAAAATAATTTACAGCAATGAAAAAATTAATTCTTTCAATCTTTGCGGCTTCGGCCCTATTTGTTGCATCGGCTCAAGAGGATGTGACAACAGCTTACAACGCCGCTGCAGCAGCCTATGGCGAAAAGAAGTTTGATGTTGCATTAGAGAACTTCAACACAGTGCTCGACCTCGGCATGGACGACGAGAACGCTGGAAGCATGGTTGCGACAGCTAAAACTTACATTCCTAAGTGTTACTACCAAATTGGAGGTCGCTCAATGCAAGCTGGCAACTATGATGTTGCTTTGGAGAACTTCACTTTGGCTGCCGAAACAGCTGAGCTTTACGACGACATGAAGACTCAAAGCAATGCTAATGGATGGATTGCAAAATTGTACCAAAAGCAAGGTGGTGACGCTTTCAACGAGGGTGACTACGAGACCGCTAAAGGCATCTTCGCTAAGGGTTACGAGTCAGATCCTCGCAACACCGAAATGGCTAACTGGCTCGGTATCTGCTACTGCGAGACTGATGAGTTCGAAAAGGGTATGGAGATATTCTACCAAATATCAGCAATGGGTGACAACCCAAAATATGCTGAGGGCGCTGCTGAGGCTCAAAAGAATATGGGCATCTACACCAACAACCGTGTGGCAGCATTCCAAGCTGAGGGTAACAACGATGGTGTTATCGCTATGGCTGAGTGGATCCTCGAGAATGATCCTGTAAACGCTCTTGCTGAGAAGATCCGCCTTCAAGCATACTACGACAAAAAAGATCATGCTGCGGTAACTGCTGCCGCTGAGGGCGCTGCTTCTGTACAAACTGACGAAATTGAGCGTAGCAACGTATACTTTATCTTAGGTGCTTCATACAACGATCGTGGGATGCGTGACCAAGCAATTGCTGCTTTCAAGAAGGTTACTGAGGGTCCTAACGCTGAGATCGCTAAATCAACTATCGCTGAATTGAGCAAATAGTTCGGTCAACATCAATACACAATAAAGCCCAGACACAAATTCAATGCGTCTGGGCTTTGTTGTGCCTCTTGTGTAGATTCCCGATCGAGTCGGGAATGACGTAAAAAGGGTAGTCGGGAATGACGTAAAGAATGACGTAAAAAGAGACTCACAAAAAGAGACTCAGAGCAACCTTACTTCAGCGCAGCGAGGTTCTCGCCATTAAAAATATCTTTACCTTCG
Organism: Rikenellaceae bacterium; assembly: GCA_047171945.1. Lineage (GTDB taxonomy): Bacteria > Bacteroidota > Bacteroidia > Bacteroidales > Rikenellaceae > Alistipes. The sequence continues at coordinate 20,830 of JBCQWR010000012.1, forward strand.
GCCGTGTAGAGGCTCTCGATGCGTTCTGCGTAGTGCTCCTCCACTTTGTTGCGGACGATCTTCATAGTGCTGTTGACCATCTTATTCTGCTCCGAGAATGGGGTGTCGAGCAGTGCGAAGGTTGTTGGGAGCCATCTTTCGGGGAAGAGACCCACCATGGAGCCACCTTTGCGGTACTCGCCAATGGCGCTTTGGATAAGTTTCACCGCTTCACGTGAGGCTGCCTCGGTGCCCCACTCGGCCGAAATATCTCGCTTGAGAGCGTCGAGGTTGGGTACAATAAGGGCGGTGGTGTATGGGTCTTGATTGTTGTGAAGCACAATTTGGTCGATGTAAGGCGAGCTGCCAACCAGAGCCTCCTCAATTCCCTCGGGGCTATACTTCTCGCCATCGCTACTAATCAAAAGACTCTTGAAGCGGCCCAAGACCACGAGGAAGTCATCCTTATCCATGTAGCCCATGTCGCCTGTGTGAAGCCATCCATCTTTGATTGTCTCGGCTGTAGCCTCTTCGTTTTTCCAATATCCGAGCATGACATTCTCGCCACGCACTACGATCTCGCCCTTCTCACCTACTGGGAGCTCTTTACCGTCATTATCTAATATCTTTATATCGAGTGGCTTAACCAGTACGCCCGATGTTCCAAATTTGTGCTTACTTGCCGTATTCGACGAGATTACGGGTGTCGCCTCCGAGAGTCCATAACCTTGGAACATAGGCATACCTATTGCGTAGTAGAAGTCTTGAAGTTCGGTGCTAAGTAGCGCTCCACCACCTATAAATAGGTCGATCTCGCCACCCATTCCTGCACGCACCTGCGAGAATAGAATCTTGTCGAAGAGTGCTACAAAAGGTTTGAGGATGATAACCCACCCCTTGCCACGGCTCCAGCCGTCACGATTGTAGAGCTTTGCTGTGTTGAGCGCTGTGTTGAATAGCCACTCCACGGTTTTGCCCTTGGCATGGATTGAACTCTCGATAGATTTCTTGAATGTTTTGGCCAATGCTGGTACCGAGAGTATCAAATTTGGTTTTATCTCGTTGATGTTGATTGGAATATTTTTGAGTGTCTCGATTGGGGTGTGACCCTGTTGAACGGTTGCTACCGATGCTCCTTGGTTGAGGAAGATGTAGAATCCCACTACGTGAGCGAAGCAGTGGTCGAGAGGTAGGATGATAAGTGTTTTGTAGGTTGGTGGGATATCCATTAGGGTCAATGCCTGTTCGACATTTGCCGTGTAGTTGCGGTGCGAAAGCATGATTCCTTTTGGCTCCGCTGTGGTTCCCGAGGTGTAGGTTATCGTTGCGATGTCGTTGTTTTGGATGCTTTGGGCTGTTGCAAGTAGCTCATTATGATGCTCTTTGAGGTACTCTTCGCCTATCGTACCCACCTCGGTGAGTGTTATCTCTCCCTCTTCGAGCAAGGTTGTTGCATCGTCGATAATGATGATATATTGGATGTTGGGGAGTTCGGCTCTTAGTGAACGGATCTTTTGGAGTTGGGCTGTTGATACTAATATATATTTGGAATCGGAGTGAAGTAGACGGAAGAGGAGATCGTTGTGTTCAAACTTTACCGTTAGAGGAACACTTATACCTCCAGCATAGAGGAGTGAGAGCTCGCCAATAATCCATGCATTACATCCTTCGGCAAGTATTGCAACTTTATCACCTTTGGAGAGTCCAAGTGCCGAGAATCCTGCACTATATTTATAGACTGTATCACGTGTTTTGCTATAGGTTGTCTCTTGCCACTCTTGGCCGACCTTCTCTTTGAGAAATGTGTTCTCTGCATAACGATCCACTGCTCTCTCGAATAGGTCAATAAGCGTGTTTTTGCTCATGTTAGTTATAATTTAAAGTTTTAATATTCATTGTTGGTTTTAGATTCAGTGAAGACAAAGTTAATAATTCTTTTATAAATACATAATAAAAAGCTAAAAAATGTGATTTTTTTTATTGGTTAGAAGTTACAACTATAGAGTTTTTTTTGTAAGTTTGTGGAGTGAGTATCACCACTCTATATGCCTAAATATTGCATTTTGTTTGATATTTGTGTGTAAAAAGTATAGAGTGTTATCGATTAGATTATTTTTAATATTATTTTGTAATGATTAGATTGGCAATTCAGGCAAAAGGTCGCCTCAATGAAGATAGTATTGCACTGCTCAACGAGGTGGGAGTATATATAGAATCTGGGAAACGCAAACTTTTTACAACAAGCAAAACGTTTCCTATGGAGGCGCTCTATCTCCGTGATGACGATATTCCTCAGGCGGTCTCGATGGGCGTTGCCGACATAGGTATCGTGGGGCTCAATGAGGTTGAGGAGAAGGGTTTTGATGTTGAGATCGTCCATTGGTTAGGGTGGGGCGAATGTCGCCTGTCGCTTGCTATTCCCAAGGCGGATGAGTATTGTGGAGTCGAATACTTTAATGGTAAACGCATTGCCACCTCATATCCCAATATCTTGAGAGGCTTCCTCGATAAGAGTGGTGTTGTGGCCGACATTCACGAGATTGCTGGTTCGGTCGAGATTGCCCCTTCGGTGGGTATGGCCGATGTAATTTTTGATATAGTTAGCTCGGGTGGTACGCTCATCTCCAATGGCCTCAAGGAGGTCGAGGTGGCACTTCACTCCGAGGCGGTTATTGTGGCCAATAAGTCGATGAGTGCCGAAAAGCGTCAACTGCTCGATCAGCTTTTGTTCCGTATTGCAGCGGTTGAGCGAAGTCGAGGTATGAAATATGTGCTTCTCAACCTTCCGCAAGATAGGGTCAAGGAGGCTGTTAAGATCCTCCCAGGAATGAAATCTCCAACCATCCTCCCTCTGGCTCAAGAGGGGTGGTGCTCTATTCATGTAGTTATTAATGAGCACGATCTATGGGCAAAAATTGAGGAGCTAAAGGCGATCGGAGCCGAGGATATTTTGGTGCTTTCACTCGAAAAGATGATTGAGTAATGAAGATATATAACAACCCTCACTGTGAGGAGTGGCGAGAGTTGATGGCTCGCCCCCTGGCTAAACGTAATGAGATAGCACCTTTGGTAGCCAATATCATTGAGCAGGTGCGCTGTGGTGGCGATGCTGCTCTCTGTGAGTTGGCTCTTTCGATCGACAAGGTGGAGCTCGACGACCTTAGGGTTTTGCAGTGCGAGATCGACGAGGCAGAGACCAAAATAGGCGAGGAGCTGAAGAGTGCGATGGCACTTGCAGCCTCCAATATACGATCTTTCCATGCGGCGCAGCGTCACGCCGATGTCGATATTGAGACCACCGCAGGTGTTCGTTGCGTGCAACGTGCAGTGGCAATTGAGCGAGTGGGGCTCTATATCCCTGGAGGCTCGGCGCCACTCTTTTCGACGGTATTGATGTTGGCCCTACCTGCCAAGATTGCGGGGTGTAAGGAGGTTATCTTGTGCACTCCACCCTCTCGAGAAGGGGGTGTGGCGCCAGCGATTCTCTACGCCGCTAAACTCTGTGGGGTAGATAAGATATATAAAATAGGTGGTGCGCAAGCTATAGCCGCAATGGCGCATGGCACCGAGAGTATAGAGGCTGTAGATAAGATCTTTGGCCCAGGCAACCAATATGTCACCGAGGCCAAGCAGCAACTATCCTCTACTACGGTGGCGGTCGATATGCCAGCGGGGCCCTCGGAGGTGCTTGTGATGGCCGACAGTAGTGCTGTGGCCTCCTATGTGGCTTCGGATCTGCTCTCGCAGGCTGAGCACGGAGCCGATAGCCAAGCTATGTTGGTGTGCGATTCCGAGGCATTTGCCGCCGATGTTATGCGCTGCATCGAGGAGCAGCTCTTGCAGCTGGATCGCTCCGATATTGCCTCTAAGGCGCTGGAGAATAGTAGGGTAGTGGTGCTTGCTAATCGTGATCAATTGGTTGCGTTTGCCAATGGCTATGCTGCTGAGCACCTTATAATCTCGATGGAGGAGCCGTGGGAGGTAGCCTCGCAGATCACTGCGGCAGGAAGCATCTTTATTGGTAACTACACCCCCGAAAGCGCTGGCGACTACGCCTCGGGAACTAACCACACCCTGCCAACCTATGGGTGGGCTCGCTCCTATAGTGGGGTAAACCTCGACAGCTTTATGCGTAAGATGACCATCCAGGAGATCACTCCCGAGGGGCTCGCCAAAATTGGATATGCAATCGAGACTATGGCCTCAGCCGAGGGGTTGTCGGCTCACCGCAATGCAGTTACGCTGCGACTAAAAGATATTTAGAAGAATGAGAATAGAAGAGTTAGTAAGAGCAAACATTCGTGAGTTGGCACCCTACTCCACCGCCCGAGATGATTATCAAGGTGGCGAGTTGGGGATCTTTCTCGATGCCAACGAAAACCCATACGAGAGCGGATATAACCGCTATCCCGACCCTCACCAAAAGGCTTTGAAGAGCCAAATCGCTAAGATTAAGGGGGTGCAAGAGCCCAATATATTTATAGGCAACGGCAGCGACGAGCCCATCGACCTACTCTTTAGGGTTTTCTGCGATCCAGGGATCCACAACGTAATCTCGATTGTGCCAACCTATGGCATGTATCGAGTCTCGGCCGACATCAATGGTGTGGAGATGCGTGAGGTGGCACTCAATGATGACTTCTCGCTCAACTGCGAGGCGATCATCGAGGCGAGCGATGAGAGGAGCCGACTGCTATTTTTGTGCTCACCCAACAACCCGACGGCCAACCTCCTCTCGAGAGGCGATGTAGAGTGGCTGTTGAACCACTTTAGGGGCATTGTCGTAGTCGATGAGGCATATATCGACTTTGCCGATAATCAAGGATTTTTGCCTCGCCTCGCAGAGTTCGATAATTTGGTGGTTTTGCAGACCCTATCCAAGGCGTGGGGAATGGCTGGATTGCGCCTCGGATTGGCCTTTGCCTCGGAGTATATCGTGGGTGTGATGTCGAAGGTGAAGTATCCATACAATATAAATATAGTGGCTCAAAAGATCGTTGGTGAGCTGTTGCAAAGCCCCATCAGCGATGTTGTGGCCGAGATCGTGGCGCAACGAGAGAGGGTTGCTCAGGCGATCGAGGGGGCAGCCGTGGTGGAGCATATCTACCCGAGCGATGCCAACTTCCTGCTGGTTAGGGTTGCGGATGCTCCACGAGTATACCAGGCTCTAATTGGTGAGGGTATCATCGTGCGTGATCGCTCTCGAGTGCGAGGGTGTGCGGGATGCTTGCGTATAACAATAGGTACTCCCGAGGAGAATGACCGTTTAATTGAAAAGATGAATCAACTATGAAGAAGGTATTAATTATAGATCGTGATGGAACGCTCATCGTCGAGCCACCTATTGATTACCAGGTCGATAGCCTCGAGAAGTTGGAGTTTCGTGCAGGTGCCATCACCGCAATGAGTCGCATTGCACAACTCGACTTCGAGCTTGTGATGGCCAGCAACCAAGATGGATTGGGTACCGAGAGCTTCCCCGAGGAGAGTTTCCACCCAGCTCAAAATAAGATGCTCACAACGCTTCGTGGCGAGGGGGTAGAGTTTGACGATATCCTAATCGACCCATCTTTGCCCGAGGAGAAGTCGCCCTCTCGCAAGCCAGGCGTTGGGATGTTTGGCAAATATCTCTCGGGTGATTACGACCTATCGTCGAGCTACGTCATTGGCGACAGAATGACCGATGTGCAGTTGGCTAAGAACTTGGGAGCTAAAGCTATATACCTCGCAGACAAAGAGGCTGGCGTGCAGCAGCTCAAAGAGGCTTCGTTGGAGGATGTCTGCTCGCTTGTCACCGAGGATTGGGGTGAAATTTACACCATGCTACGCCTTGGTGAGCGCCGAGTGAGCATCGAGCGCAATACTTCGGAGACTAAAATTTCGCTTACGATAGATCTCGATGGGGGAGTAAGCTCCAAGATAGATACAGGGCTCAAATTCTTCGACCACATGTTGGATCAAATTGTTCACCATGCAGGGGTCTCGATGCTCCTCGAGGTGGATGGCGACCTCTGTGTCGATGAACACCACACGATGGAGGATGTCGCTATTGTGTTGGGTGAGGCAATCCGCAAAGCTTTGGGCGATAAGCGAGGTGTGGGGCGTTATGGCTTTGCCCTTCCGATGGATGAGTGTAGAGCTATGGCGCTTATCGACTTTGGTGGTCGCATCGACTTCGATTGGCAGGTGGAATTCAAACGTGAAAAAATTGGCGATACCCCAACCGAGATGTTTAGCCACTTCTTCAAGAGCTTCGCCTCGGCCGCCATGTGCAACCTCCACCTCTCGGCTGTGGGTGAGAATGAGCACCACAAGATTGAGGGGGTATTTAAGGCATTTGCTCGAGCTCTTAGGGCCGCCGTCTCACGTCAAGGATTTGGTTTTGAACTTCCAAGTAGCAAGGGAATATTATGATAGCGGTAATAGATTACGATACGGGCAACCTACGTTCGGTTGCCAATGCACTGAGCCGCTTGGGTGCCGAATTTACGGTGACCGACAACCCCAAGGCGATAAAGGCTGCCGACAGAGTTCTTCTGCCAGGTGTGGGCGAGGCGCAGAGTGCCATGGCAAAGCTGCGTGAGAGAGGCCTTGTGGAGGTTATCCAGTCGCTCACCCAACCTACGCTGGGTATCTGTATTGGTGTACAGCTAATGTGCAGCTACAGCGAGGAGGGGGAGACTGAGTGCATGGGGATATTCGATAGTAGAGTCTGTAAATTCTCTGCCGAGAGTGGTCTCAAGGTGCCTCACATGGGGTGGAACAGCATTGAAAAACTGAGCTCGCCACTATTCGAGGGTGTCGACCAGGGTAGCTACATCTACTACGTTCACTCATTTGCCCCTACACTCTCGCCTCAGACAATAGCCACAACAACCTACGGCCGTGAGTTTAGTGCAGCTTTGCAATGTGGTAATTTCTACGGTACGCAGTTTCACCCCGAGAAGAGTGGTGAGATTGGTGAGAAGATATTAAGTAATTTTTTGAAACTATGATAACAGTAATTCCAGCAATAGATATTATAGATGGCGAGTGCGTTCGCCTAACTCGTGGCGACTACTCTCAAAAGAGCTCATATTATAAGGATCCTTTGGAGGTGGCACTTCGCTACGAGGATTGCGGCCTAAAGCGCCTCCATTTGGTCGACCTCGATGGCGCAAAGAGCAAAGAGCCAGTCAACTTACGAGTGCTCGAGAGGATCGCAACACGCACATCGCTTGACATCCAGTTGGGTGGCGGCATCAAGAGCCGTGATGCACTGCGTGACGTATTCAATGCGGGTGCCTCGAGAGCTATTTGCGGCAGTGTGGCGGTGACTCACCCCGAGCTATTCGAGCAGTGGCTCGCAGAGTTTGGTGGCTCCAAGATCATTTTGGGTGCCGACACCAAAGATGGCAAGGTTGCGATTGGTGGCTGGTTGGAGTCCTCCGAGGTGGGCGTGGAGCAGATCATAGAGCGCTTTGCTGGCGCAGGTCTAAGTCAAGTTATCTGCACCGACATCGCCAAAGATGGTATGTTGCAGGGGCCATCGACGCCTCTCTACATCTCGCTCCAAGAGCAGTTCAAGGAGATTGATATCACGGTGAGCGGAGGTATCTCGTCGCTCCAAGATATTGAGATACTCAATGAGCATAACCTGCGAAGTGTGATTGTTGGCAAGGCGATCTACGAGGGTCGCATCTCGTTCGACGATCTTCGCAAATTGGCCGAAGAGGTATGTTAGCCAAGCGAATTATTCCATGTCTCGACATCAAGGATGGCAAGACAGTCAAGGGTATCAACTTCGTTGGGCTTCAAGATGTTGGCGACCCTGTTGAGTTGGGGCGTAGGTATGCCCAAGAGGGTGCCGACGAGTTGGTCTACCTCGATATTAGCGCTACGCACGAGGGGCGCAAGACATTCACCGAGCTTGTAGAACGCATTGCTGAGGCTATCAATATTCCATTTACGGTGGGTGGTGGCATCTCCACTGTGGAGGATGCAGGGCGCATGCTCAAGGCTGGCGCCGACAAGGTCTCGGTCAACTCAGCTGCGGTGCGTAACCCTCAACTAATTAGTGACTTGGCGGCCAAATATGGTAGCCAATTTGTGGTTGTGGCAATCGACGCCAAGCAGATTGATGGTCGTTGGGTGGTGACAACTCATGGAGGGCGCACCCCAACCGATAAGGAGCTATTTAGTTGGGCTCGAGAGGCGCAGGAGCGTGGTGCAGGTGAGATATTGTTCACCTCGATGGATCACGATGGTACTCGCAATGGCTATCCGTGCGACACCTTTGCGGCACTTTCGGCTGAGTTGTCGATCCCCATTATAGCCTCGGGAGGGGCAGGGTCGGTGCAGAATATTGCCGATGTGCTGAGCGATGGTGAGGCCGATGCAGCGCTTGCGGCGAGTATATTTCACTATGGCGAGATAACCGTAGGACGATTAAAAGAGGAGTTAAAAGAACAAAATATAGTAGTTAGATTATGATTCAATTTAGTGAACTTTCGACAGCGAAGAGCTGTGAGGGGCTTGTGCCCGTGATAATTCAAGATGATAGCACGCTCAAAGTATTGATGCTCGGATATATGAACCAGGAGGCATTCGATAAGAGTGTGGCGGAGGGTAAAGTGACCTTCTTTAGTCGTACCAAAGGCCGCCTTTGGACCAAGGGTGAGACGAGTGGTAACTTCCTAAATATATGCTCAATAGCTAAGGATTGCGACGACGACACGCTGCTAATCCGTGTCAATCCAATTGGCCCAACATGCCACACAGGGACTACAAGCTGTTTTGGTGGACGAGAGAATGAGGGCTTCATCCGCTTCCTCGACTCGTTTATCCAACGTCGCCACGAGGAGATGCCCGAGGGGTCATACACTACTCACCTCTTCAATAAGGGAATCAACAAGATCGCCCAAAAAGTGGGTGAGGAGGCTGTAGAGACTGTTATCGAGGCGATCGACTGCAACGATGAGCGACTTCTTTACGAGGCCTCCGACTTGATGTATCACTACTTGGTGCTCCTCGCAGCCAAAGGTATGACCTTGGCCGATATTGAGGAGGAGCTCGCCAAGAGACACAAATAGAGCAATGAGCAAAATAGCTAAATCACTCACCGATCTGATAGGTGGCACACCTCTTCTGGAGCTTTCGAGAGTTCTGACTAAGGAGTCGATAGATGCCCATATCATCGCCAAGTTGGAGTACTTCAACCCTGCGGGGAGCATCAAGGATCGTGTGGCGCTCTCGATGGTGGAGGCGCTCGAGAGTCAAGGTGTAATCGCACCTGGCTCAACCCTCATCGAGCCGACAAGTGGAAATACTGGCGTTGGTTTGGCTTTAGTGGCCGCCTCACGAGGTTATCGACTGATCCTCACTATGCCCGAGACGATGAGCCTCGAGCGTCGTAAACTCTTGGCTGCGGCAGGCGCTGAGCTTCACTTGACCGCTGGAGCCAAGGGGATGAAGGGGGCGATAGAGCGTGCAGGTGAGCTGCAACGTGAGATCGAAGGGTCTGTGATACTCAACCAATTTGCCAACCCTGCCAACCCTGCTGCACACTACCGCACTACGGCCGAGGAGATCTGGCGAGATACCGATGGTGGGGTCGACATCATCGTGGCAGGAGTGGGAACAGGAGGTACGATAAGCGGCATTGGTGCTCGACTCAAGGAGCTCAAGGCCGATGTAGAGGTGATAGCGGTAGAGCCATCGGCCTCACCAGTGCTTTCGGGTGGCGTGGCTGCACCTCATACAATTCAAGGTATCGGAGCTGGATTTATCCCCGAGAACTACAACGCTGAGGTGGTCGATAGAGTTATATGTGTGGATGGCGAGGAGGCAGTGGCCACAGCTCGTAGAGTGGCAGCACTCGAGGGCCTATTGGTGGGAATATCGTCGGGCGCAGCGCTCCATGCAGCTATTATGGTTGGGCGAGAGCCTCACAATAGAGGCAAGAGGATTGTGGTGATTTTGCCCGATGGTGGTGAGAGATACCTTTCGACGCCACTTTTTCAGATAAATGGTTAAGTAACGAGAGATGAGTAGAGAGAAGATAATAAAAGAGAGTGCCGAGAGGTTATTTGATGAGAATCGAGATAGTGAGTTGTGGGCGAGTAGCAAGACTCCACCCCAGAGAGTTGTCCTCACCGAGATCGTTCGTCTCATCTCGGAGGTGGTATTTCCCGAATATATGCTCGATTGCAGCGAGGAGATGACGCCACACAGAGTGATGATAAATCTTGAGCGCATAGAGATGTTGCTCGAGGATCAAATTGCACGTGCGATGCACTTCAAGGGTGCCTCCACCGAGTCGCAAAGATCTATCGAGCAGCTCACGGAGCTATTTATCTGCTCCATTCCCGAGATCAAAATGCTCCTTACAACCGACGTTGAGGCGATGTATAAGGCCGATCCAGCGGCTACCTCCTATGCCGAAGTGGTTTTGTGTTACCCCTCCATTGTGGCGATGACGCACCATAGAGTTGCACATAGCCTCCACAAGCTTGGGGTGCCAATCATCCCTCGCCTTATTGCCGAGGTGGCACACGCCTCAAGTGGGATAGATATTCACCCAGCAGCTACGATAGGTAGCCACTTTGCAATCGATCACGGTACAGGCGTGGTGATCGGCGAGACCACCATAATTGGTAAGAGTGTGGTTATATATCAAGGTGTTACCCTCGGAGCAAAGGGATTCCGCTTTGATGAAGAGGGCAATGTTATCAATATCCCTCGACATCCAATAATTGAGGATAATGTGAGGATATACTCCAACTCCTCAATTCTTGGCCGCATAACAATTGGTCGAGATTCGATCATTGGAGGTAATATATGGATTGATAGCGATGTTGAGCCAGGGTCGAAGCTTAAATCCTCTAAGCGATAGGCGTAATATAGAAAGAAGATGGTGACTAATAGGCTGTAAGGTTCTATCAGTAACCATCTTCTTTTTCTATCTTCTTGTGAGATAAATTAATCGTTATCTGCAATCTTCGCCATTGAGCGCTGGAGTGCTACCATTTTTAGAGCTGTAGCAGCTGCCTCATCACCTTTGTTGCCAAGGGTGCCACCGCAGCGGTCGAGAGCTTGTTGCTCCTCGAGAACTGTCAGAACACCAAATGCTACTGGGATATTCCAATGAAGTTGTAGCTGTGTCACCCCTTGTGTCACCCCACTACATACGTAGTCGAAGTGTGGGGTGTCGCCCTGTATCACGCACCCAAGTACGATGATTGCATCAACCTCGGTATACTCGGCAAAGAACTGAGCACCAAGAGGTAGCTCAAAGGTGCCAGGGACATATCGTACAGTGATATTCTCCTCTCGGCATCCTGCATCGCAGAGTGTTTTGATCGCTCCATCTGCTAAGGCACCAGTGATATGAGGATTCCATTCAGCTACAACAATGCCAAACGACATATCTTGAGCTGAAGGTAGCGGAGTGTCAAATTGCGAAAGGTTGTGATTTTTTGTTGCCATCTTTAATCTTTTGGGCCAAATTACATTTTTGCCAAATATTTGTTGGCTTTGTTTGACTCATCAGTACCAGGATAGCTTGTAGTGATTTCGTTCAAAATTGACTTTGCACCAGCAGTGTCACCAGCAGCGATAGAAGCCAACGCAGCCTTGAATAGGTAAGACGGAGCTGTGATTGGGTTGTCAGAAGCCTTTACGGCCTTGCGGTAGAGTGCTACAGCCTTAGAAAAATCGTCACCCTCAACTGCGATATCACCCTGAAGAGCATAATTTTGAGCATTGATAATAGAGCCAATTAAACCCTTAACAGGCTTATATTGAGCCAAATATTTCGCTGCATTAGCCATGTCGCCAAGGTGAAGGTAGCTTACGCCAGCGTAGTGCTTAGCCAAGTTGCCCGATGGAGTAGAACCATAGTTGTCGGCAACCTCGAGGAATCCTGGAATTGCGGCATCACCATTCAATGCGAGTTGGTAATCTGGAGTCTCAGCCTCCAATACCACTTGAGCCTTGTATAGCATTGCTGATGCCTTCTCCATGCGTGGCTCAACCACTACACTTTTGTAGCCAAATACAACCACTGCAACGACTACAAGTGCAACGATAGTGTAGATAAGTTTTTTGCCATTCTCCTCGAAGAAGTGCTCTGTTTTGTTAATAGCCTCTTCACCGAGAATCTCTATCTCGGGTGTAGTAACTTTGTTTTTTGCCATGATATTTAATTGTTTTTAATTTATACTCTTTTGCATTAGAGTACAAAAGTACAATTTTTTCTTGAAAATCATAGCGAAAAATAAAAAATAATGGTTAAAATTAGATCTGCTTACGTAATCGAGCCACTGGAATGTCGAGCATTTCTCGATACTTAGCCACAGTGCGGCGAGCAATGCGGTAGCCCTTGGAGTTGAGAATCTCCATGAGAGTCTCGTCGGTTAGAGGTTTTCGCTTATTCTCCTCGTCGATACACTGTTGTAATATATTTTTGATTTCGTAGCTCGAAACCTCTTCGCCCGACTCGGTCTGCATAGCCTCCGAGAAGAGTGATTTAAGGAGTATAATTCCAAATTGCGTCTGTACATATTTGCTGTTTACCACACGTGATATGGTCGACACGTCAAGTTCTGTGCGGTCGGCTATATCTTTTAGAATCATGGGGCGCAACTTACTTTTGTCGCCATCCTCAAAATAGTCATATTGGTAGTCGAGAATAGCCTGCATGGTGCGCATGAGGGTGTCGTGGCGTTGTTTGATGGCCGAGATGAACCACTTTGCTGAGTCGATTTTACTCTTTACAAATTGTAGAGCCTCCTTATCTTTATCTTTGATCGAACCATCCGATCCCACCATCTCTCGAATCATATCCATGTAGCGGCGGTTGACCTTCACCTCGGGGATGTTGTAGGAGTTGAGCGAGAGGGCGAGCACGCCATCGTTGTTGTCGAGGATGAAATCGGGTGTGATATAAGGTGTTGTATCATTTCCATCTTCGCTATAGAGATTGCCTGGCTTTGGAGCTAAATGTTTGATCTCGTCGATGGCATCACGGAATTCATCCTCGCCAATTGAGAGTCGCTGCATGAGTTTCTCGTAGTGTTTTTTGATAAACTCCTCGTAGTGTGAGTTTATGATCTTGCGAGCTAAGCGTTGCGCTGAGTTTAGGTGGCTAAATTGGTCGATCTGTAGCAGGAGACACTCTTGAAGGTTGCGAGCTCCAACTCCCGTAGGCTCCAACTCGTGGATCACCTTGAGTATGCGTTCCAACTCGGTGGCGCTCACCTCGATTCCAATTGTGAAAGCTATGTCGTCGCTAATGGACTCCAGGTCACGACGCAGATATCCATCCTCGTCGATGCTGCCAACAAGGTATTTAGCCAAGTTGAGTTCTCGCTCCGAGAGGTTTTTGTAGCCCAATTGTTCACCGAGGAACTCTTGGAGTGAGCGACCGCCACTCATGTAGATTGGGCGCTGCTTATCATCTTTCGAGTAGTTGTTGATACGACTCTTGTAGGAGGGGGTGTCATCTTCACGCAGATACTCCTCCATCGAGAGTTGACGTGGCTCTTCGTCGTCGGCCTGTGGCGCAATTTCGTCGAGCACGACATTCTCTTCGATCTCCTGTTTGATACGCTGCTCGAGCTGCATTGCGGGCAGTTCGAGCAGCTTTATCATCTGTATCTGTTGTGGCGATAGCTTTTGTTGTAGTGATAGCTGTTGCCTTTGATTTATAGCCATACTCTCTCTTTTAAGAATTCGAGGTTAATTTTTTATGTTGCTCATTACGAACGAACTCTCAAGGGTCGAGCTTTAGAGGTGCAACCTAAAACTCTGCGTTCTTTGGTGTACGTGGGAATGGGATCACATCACGGATGTTAGCCATACCTGTCACAAAGAGCAAGAGACGTTCGAAGCCAAGTCCAAATCCAGAGTGAGGTGCCGAGCCCCAACGACGTGTGTCGAGGTACCACCATACATCCTCCTCCTTCATGCCAAGCTCTGCGATACGAGCAGAAAGTTTGCCAAAGTCGGCCTCACGCTCCGATCCACCTATTATCTCGCCTATTTTTGGGAACAAGACATCCATAGCACGTACTGTGCGGTTGTCGTCGTTGAGCTTCATGTAGAACGATTTGATCTCCTTTGGGTAGTTGATAAGTATCACTGGCTTCTTGAAGTGCTCCTCCACAAGGTAGCGCTCGTGCTCCGATTGAAGGTCTGAACCCCAATCTACGGGGAACTCGAACTTGCGTCCCGAAGCCTTCAATATCTCGATACCCTCGGTGTAGTCGAGGCGGATGAAGTCGTTCTCCACAACGAAGTTAAGACGCTCCAAGAGCTCCTTGTCCCACATCTTGTTCATAAACTCGAGATCCTCACGGCAATTCTCGAGGGCGTAGCGAATGAGGTATTTTAGGAAATCTTCGGCTAACTCCATGTTATCCTCCAACTCGTAGAATGCCATCTCAGGCTCGATCATCCAGAACTCTGCCAAGTGGCGTGGAGTGTTGGAGTTCTCGGCACGGAACGTAGGTCCAAAGGTGTAGATCTGACCCATCGAAAGTGCTCCAAGCTCACCCTCCAACTGTCCTGAAACAGTTAGGTTGCAAGCCTTTCCAAAGAAATCCTGAGTGTAGTCTACTCCTCCCTCCTCGTTGCGAGGTGGGTTCGAGATATCGAGCGTAGTGACGTTGAACATCTGACCTGCTCCCTCACAATCCGATCCTGTGATAAGTGGGGTGTGGAGGTAGAAGAACTTACGCTCGTTGAAGTATTGGTGGATGGCAAAAGCCATGGCGTGACGAATACGCAACACCGCTCCAAAGGTGTTGGTGCGTGGGCGCAGGTAGGCAATGTCACGAAGGAACTCGAGCGAGTGACCCTTCTTCTGGAGAGGGTAGGTCTCGGGATCTGCCGTGCCATAGATCTCTACTTTAGAGGCCTGCACCTCGACTCCTTGGCCAGCACCCATCGAGGCTACCAAAAGACCATCAACACGTATGCAGGCGCCTGTGGTAACCCCCTTGAGCTCCTCCTCGGAGATCTTCGCAAGGTCTACAACGATCTGGATATTATTTTGACACGAGCCGTCATTGAGTGCAATAAATGCAACATTCTTGTTGCCTCGTTTGGTGCGTACCCAACCTTTGACTACAACCTCAGTGTCGGTTGCTTTAGAGCTTAGTAGCTCAGCGATTCTTGGACTTCTCATTGTGTTTCTATTGTTTTAATTTCTTTTATAGCTCACAAAGATATTAATTTTGCTTATCTATTGCAACTCTTTGGCTTTTAATTTTATGGCAAACGCACGAAAAATAGAGCTTTATACTACTCTCTTACTGCCCTTGCAGCGGGCGGCTGCCAAGCTAAGCTTGGATCCAAAAACTTACGTTTTTGATCTTTATTGCACTGAGTGTGTGGGGCTTTGCCCTACGATATATCTCTTATAATGATCTTTTGAAAGTCTCTTTTCAACGCTCATTATAAGAGATATATCTATGTCAACCTATGGTTGCCACCACACATCAGTGAGGTGAACCTCGAGAAGTCTCTAAGCCCTTATCGCAAGATAGTATACACCAGCGGAGGTGTTTTTTTCGCCCGACGGAGTCAGTCGTAAACTATAATTTTTCGTGCGTTTGCCTTGAATATCCAGGCGAATTATTTGTAGGAATTGATTTTTTTTGTATCTTGCACTCTAAAGTGGTTTAGTAATAATTAAATAACTCATACTTATACTATGAAGCGACACCTAACATTGATAGCGACACTTATGATGCTATTTAGTTTCTGTGCTCCCTCTACGGCCGATGACACTACGGTCGATGATTCGAACAATGTGGAGAACCCCAATGATCAAGAGGAGCCTGAGACGCCTGAAGAGCCCGAGACGAAGAGTGTCTATTTGGAGGCTGATGGCAGCACCGAGACCTACTCGCTGCTCACCTCGCATGGATTCTACTATGAGGTGCCCGACTTGGGAGTTAACCCCGATATACCAACGTGTGGGCATGACTTCAAACATATCGAGCAGGTGTGGGACGAGGCTTTGGATAAATATGTATTTGCCTTGATGCTTCATGTCGAGAATGGCATTGTTGATACGGATCGTTGCAAAGTGGGTATGGAGGATCGTCAGCGAAACGAGATTAAGACCTATAGCGCTTCACCCGAGACTATGTATGGCACCTATGGTGAGACTCACACCTATACGTGGAAATTTTGCCTCAGTGAGGATCACGCCCCATCGAGTGAATTTACACATATTCATCAGATAAAGGCGGCTGGTGGCAGTGACGATTCTCAACCGCTAATCACTTTTACTACCCGTTCAAGTTCTGGCGGTCAGCTTCAGATTGTCTATATGACACCTGTAGATTGGGATAAGACTTATATTGCAAAAATAGATCTTGATGAGGTGTGTGGCGAGTGGATAGCGGCAACTGAAACTCTCACGTATGAGTACGACGGAGCATACTCCCTAAAGTTGGAGCGTGTGAGTGATGGTAAGGTGCTGCTCGACTACAGCAACACCTTTGATTTATGGCGTGAGGGGGCCGATCTCATTCGGCCTAAGTATGGCATGTATCGCAAGATATATACAGATACAACATCCTATGAGGCAGTTGAGGGACTCACCGACGAGACGATAAAACTCGCCGACTTTGGGATTGTAGAGTATTAGTCATTCCCCTACTCGGGGTAAATGCACGAAAAGAGATAGCTTCTTCGTGTTTCTCGTGTGCTACACCTCTTGACGTTCTCGGAGCGAAGTGGCATAGGTTAATACACCTTTGAGGTGTTTGGCCATAGTCTTTGCGGCATTTTCTTCGTCCTGCTCGAGTATATATTTGTATATGAGTTCATGCTCGGCAAATGTGTCGTTTGTGTCGTTGGCGCATATGCTTTGCGCTTGATATAGGTGAAGGATGTCGGGTGTGATAAGCATCAACATGGAGCGAAGTACGCTATTTTTTGATCCTGTGACAATCGCACGGTGGTAGGCGAAATCAGCTGCCGATATCTCCTCGGGTGTGTTGTTGTGGTATAGGTTTATGTAGTTGTCGAGAGCTAATCGAATCTCGATGAGGTCCTCTTCTGTGCGTCGTGCAGCGCAGAAACGAGCTGAGTTTACCTCAAGAATTGCACGCATCTCTATAAGCGAAGCAAAATCAAATGCGTCGAGTTGAATAACATCTGATAAAAGTCCGTCAATTGCTGAGATATCGAGTCCTACAATTACACTTCCGCTTTGCGGAAGTGTCTTTATGATACCATATGTCTCAAGTGTCTTGAGCGCTTCACGTACCGCCGAGCGACTTATCTCGAACATCTCAGCAAGCTTTCTCTCCGATGGTAGCTTGGTGTTGGGTTGAAGTTCGCCGCTTTGTAGCGCTTTGCGGATGTATTGTATTACTTGATCCTTTTGTCGTATGTTGGAGTTTCTAAGTTCTGTATCCATAGTGGTAAATATTGATTAGTGAGTAGTTTTTGAGTTATGCAAATATAATAGCTTTTTTTTGTATTTTCGGCCTATTAATAAAATTTATTTTACTAAAAATATTCTGGTAAACCAGTTTTGACCTATTTTGCGATATTGTCTCTATGTTAAATCGCTGTTACAATGCCTTCTAAGGCTAATCTGTTGGTTTTGTTTAACTTTTATTGCAGTGGTGTGCTGATCTGATATTCACTATTTGGATATACAGCTTTTGGTGCTAATTACTTAATTTTTTATTAAATTAAACAAAATAAATTATTTTATGTTTTTTTACTCAATTTATTTTGGTAAACCAATTATAATACTTATCTTTGTACTATGATGATTGGTTAACCAATTATCACGCAACCAACCGACCGATATTTTAAATAAACTAACTCTATGAAATTTAGATTCTTAATCGTGGCGCTATTCTTCTGTGGTTCTATTTTTGCCCAGGAGCATCCATCGCTTTTGCTTACACCCGAGAGTGTTGAGCTGATCAAATCAAATCGTGGCAAGTCTGAGGTGTTTGATGCCTCGGTCGATGAACTTATTGCTGGTGCCGATAGCGCTATTGAGCAAGGTATTGTTGTTCCTATTCCAAAAGATGCTGCTGGCGCATATACCCACGAGCAACATAGAAGCAACTACGTAGCGATGTACAACGCTGGTATCGCATACCAACTCACTGGCGACACCAAATATTCTGATTTTGTTATAGGTATGCTCGATAAATATGCAGATATGTATATATCGCTTCCACTTCACCCAATCAACACCTCGAGAGTTCGTGGAAAGTTATTTTGGCAGACACTCAACGACTCGGTTTGGTTGGTTCACACAGCGGTGGCTTACGATTGCGTCTATGATCAACTTACCGACAAGCAGCGCAGAAAGATCGAGGATGATCTATTCTATCCTGTGACCGAGTTCTTTATGAATGGTACACCTAATAATCATAGAACATTCAACAAGATGCACAACCATGGTACTTGGTCTACTGCGGGTGTTGGTATGATTGGTTACGCTATGGGCGACCAAGACCTTGTAGATAAGGCACTTTATGGCTCTAAGAAGGATGGTACAGCGGCTGAGGGAACTCCAGCAGGTTTCGTTAACCAAATCCACGCGCTCTTCTCGCCCGATGGTTACTTCACAGAGGGTCCATACTACCAACGCTACTCAATCTGGCCATTTATGCTCTTCTCGCAAGCTATCAACAACATCCAACCTGAGCTCAAGATCTATGAGGAGAAGGAGGGTGCACTCGCTAAGGCTGTAACGACTCTTATTCAACTATCTTATAATGGTACCCTTATGATGTTTAACGATGGTCTGCTCAAGACTTTCCAAACTCAGGAGCTTATCATCGCCCTCGATGTGGCATACTCAATCACTAAGGATCCAATGTTGCTCACTCTAATCAAAGATCAAGGAAAGTTCTTTGTGTCGGAGGCTGGATGGATTGCAGCTGAGGGACTTATCAATGAGCTTGAGGAGCCATTCGTCTCGGAGTCAATGTATCTTCGTGATGGCGCTGAGGGAGACCAAGGTGGTGTGGCAGTTATTCGCAACAACAACAATGGTAATGACATCTGCTTGGTGCTCAAAGCTACTTCGCATGGTTTATCACACGGTCACTACGATAAACTCAACATCACACTATATGATAATGGTCACGAGATGTTGACAGATTATGGTGCTGCTCGCTTCCTCAATATTGAGTCTAAGTCTGGCGGTCGCTATACAACTGAGAATGATACCTATGCACAGCAATCTATCGCTCACAATACAGTTGTGGTTGATGAGACATCGCACTTCGGTGGTGTATATAAGGTATCTTCGAAGTATGCTCCAGAGTTTGAGTATGCTGACTTTGGCAACCCTGAGTTCCAGGTGGCTACAGCAACTGACGCTAATTCATATGCTGACAAGCAGGTGGTTATGCAACGCACAGTGGCTATCGTCGACAATGGATTCTGCTCAAACCCATTTATGCTCGATATATTTAAGGTGTCGGCTCCAGCAGTTCACAAATATGATATTGCATACCACTACACTGGTCACCTCGTGTTGGCTAACTACGACAGCTCGATCGCTGCCGACAAGCTTGAGCCATTTGGTACAGCGCACGGCTACCAACACTTCTGGAAAGAGGGTGAGGCTAAGCCTGAGAGCGACAATGTATCTTTCACATGGCTCAACGACGATCGCTTCTATAGCCTAACGTCGACCGTGAAGCAGGAGGGTGCCTCAATCTTCCACCTTCGCACAGGTGCAAATGATCCCAACATGAACCTTCGTAGTGAGCCAGCAGTGGTAATCCGCCAAGAGGGTGAGGCGTCACACATCTTCGCTTCGACGCTCGAGATGCATGGTACATATGACCTCAATATTGAGCAAACCTTGGGTTGCGATCCCGAGGTGGTATTGGTGGAGACAATCCACGAGAGTGACTACTACACAGGTGTGAGATTGACCAATGCCGCTGGTGAGCAGATGGTTGTGGTTGTCAACAACTGCAAATTAGATAAAGCTGAGCACTCGGTTGAGATCGAGGGTAAGAGGTACACTTGGAGTGGAAACTACTACATTAGCAAATAATAACATAATAATAAACCAAATTTATAAACTAAACTAATTAAATTAGCTATGAAAACAAGAAGCGCAAACTTCCTCCTTGAGAGTGAATTGAAATGGGAAAACCCAGGTCCAGGAATCACACGTCAAATCATGGGTTATGATGGTCAAATAATGCTTGTTAAGGTTCTCTTCGAGAAGGGTGCAGTTGGTACAGTTCACGAGCACTTCCACTCACAATCAACTTATGTTGTAAGTGGCAAGTTCGAGACTCAGATCAATGGCGAGAAGAAGATTCTTCAAGCTGGTGATGGCTTCTACATCGAGCCAGATGCTCCTCACGGTGCAGTATGTCTCGAGGCAGGTATCCTAATCGACGTTTTCTCTCCAATGCGTGAAGATTTCCTTAAATAATCTTTAGCGTTATGAAAATCAAAAACCTAAGATGGGTTGTCCTCTCGCTCATAGCGTTGGTAACAATCATTAACTATCTTGACCGTGGAACACTTAACTATATGTTCCTTGTTGGTCAATCTCACGAATTTACTGTAGCTGAGGCTCCAGTTGAGGGTGAGTATACAGTTTGTCTCTCGGGCGACACATATACCTTCTATGATCAAGAAGGAGCAGTGGCTTGTACGGCTCCTGCGAGTGATCCAGCAATGGAGGTTGTAAACAACACCATTACATATAAGGTAAATGCAGGTATCGCACACGACCTTGGTTTGGTAGATCCAAATCTCACTGTGGGTGAGCAAGATGAGCAGGGTAAGAGCGTTTTGGCTCTCATCACCATCTTCTTTATGATTGCCTATGGTATCAGCCAACTTGTATCGGGTAAGATCTACGATAAGATCGGAACTCGCAAGGGATTCTCTCTCTCGGCTCTTATTTGGGGTGCTGCCGATGCTTTGACATCTTTGGCATCTGGAAAGTTCTCACTTATCGGTTTCCGTATGGCGCTCGGTCTCGGCGAGGCTGGTCCATGGCCTGGAACTGTGAAGAGTAACGCTGAGTGGTTCCCAACAAACGAGCGTGCATTGGCTCAAGGTATCTTCGGTGCTGCGGCATCTGTAGGTAGCATCTTGGCGCCAATCATCATTCCAATCCTCTTTATTGCATTTGGTTGGAGAGTGGCATTTGTAGTTGTAGGTTGCTTGGGTATCATTTGGATTATTCCATGGCTCCTTATCAACAAGAAGGCTCCAAAAGATCACCCTTGGATCACCGAGGAGGAGAAGAAATATATCCTCGACGGTCAACCTAAATGTGATACAGCAGTTGTTGTTCCAGCAGGTAAGAGTTGGGGTCAACTTTTGGGTGACGTGCGTAACTACTCACTTATCTTGGGCCGTTTCTTCCTCGATCCAATCTGGTGGATGTTTGTCACTTGGTTGCCACTCTACCTAAAGCAGGTTTTCGACCTCGACATCAAGGAGATCGCAGCTTCGGCTTGGGTACCTTATGTAGGTGCTGCTGCTGGTAGTATCATCGGTGGTTGGTTCTCGGGCTTCTTGATCCGCTCTGGCAAATCGCTCAACTTTGCTCGTAAGTGTGCAATGGTTGTTGGTGGTCTAATCATCCTTCCAGGTATGTTCTTCGCTGCAACAGCGACTAACGTTACTGTGGCGGTTATCTGTATGGCATTCGTATTGGGTGGTTTCCAATTTGCAATGGTCAACATGCAAACTTTGGCAAGCGACCTTCACTCAGGTAAGACTGTAGGATCGTTGGCAGGTTTGGGTGGTGTATCGGCTGTATTTGGTACATTGGTTGGAATGTGGTTGGTTCCAATGATCACTTCGGGTGCTAACTGGACTCTATTCTTTGTGATGTGTGGCGCAATGGTTCCACTATCGCTTATCGCAGTGTTCCTATGTGTAAAGAAAATCGAACCTATCGAAGACTAAATATTTAAAATTCACAAAAACAATTAATAATAAAAAAACTTTTCAATTATGAAATTAGAATCAAAAGTAGCTATCGTAACTGGTGGCGCAAGAGATTTGGGACGTGCAATCTCTATTAAGCTCGCTTCTGAGGGCGCTAAGGTCGTTGTAAACTACTTCGACAACGAGGGCGACGCAAAGGAGACAGCTGAGATGATCAAAGCTGCTGGCGGTGAGTGTATCATCGTTCAAGGCGACATGACAAAAGAGGCTGAGGTTAAGGCTTTGGTAGCTGCAACAACAGAGGCATTTGGTCAAGTTATCGACGTTATGGTAAACGTTGTAGGTGGTATCGTTGGTCGCAAGAAGATCACCGAGCAAGATGAGAAGTGGTATAACTTCTTGATGGACGTTAACATGAAGAGCTGTTGGTTGTGTACTAAGGAGGTTGTTCCTTTCATGACAAATGGTGGTTCTATCATCAACTTCTCTTCACTTGCAGCTCGTGACGGTGGTGGCCCAGGTGCATCTTTGTATGCTACAGCTAAGGGTGCCGTTATGGTATTTACTCGTTCTATGGCTAAGGAGTTGGGACCTCAAGGTATCCGTGTTAATGCAGTAGCTCCTGGTACTATCGCAACATCGTTCCACGATATCCACAACACTCCTGAGAACCGTGAGCGCATGAAGGCTATCTACCCATTGCGTCGTGAGGGTGATGCAGGTGACGTTGCAGATCTCATTGCTTTCTTGGCATGT
Source organism: Rikenellaceae bacterium (assembly GCA_047171945.1). Classification (GTDB taxonomy): domain Bacteria; phylum Bacteroidota; class Bacteroidia; order Bacteroidales; family Rikenellaceae; genus Alistipes. The sequence goes on from JBCQWR010000012.1 coordinate 43,477, forward strand.
GATGAGTCTGACTACATCTCTGGAACAAATATCGACATCAACGGAGGTATGTTCTTCTCTTAGTAGAGAGTTTCCCTTGTAATTTTTGGTAGTCAACCGCTCATAACCTAAAGCGGTTGACTACCTTAACCTAAAAACTAATTTAACCTATGAAACATTTAGCAACTTTAAAGAGAATTATCGGCTGTATCGCACTTCTGTTAATTGCTCAAACTTCATTTGCTCAAGTACAGGTTACAGGTACTGTAGTCGATGAGCAAGGTGAATCACTTATCGGAGTTAGCGTTATGGTAGAGGGTACTTTGATCGGTATCCAAACTGACATAGATGGTAATTTCGAATTAAACGTGCCTTCTCAAAGTTCTGTTCTCGAATTTTCGTATATCGGTTTTACAACACAAACTATGGTTGTAGGAGCTCGTACAAAGTTTGACATCACACTTGCGGAGGATTCTCAAATGATCGACGATGTTGTCGTTGTAGGATATGGTGTTCAGAAGAAGTCTCACTTGACAGGTTCTGTATCGAAATACTCCAACGAGAACTTGGCCGATATGGCAGTAACTGGCGTTGACCAAGCACTTCAAGGTCGCATCGCTGGTGTAAATATTACTAATACCACATCTGAGGCTGGTTCAACCCCTCAAATTCGTGTACGTGGTATGGGTTCAATCAGTGCAAGCAATGAGCCACTTGTTGTGGTCGACGGCTACCCATCATCTGACGGACTTCAAATGGTCGATATGAACGACGTTGAGTCTGTTGAGGTATTGAAGGATGCTGCATCATCTGCAATCTACGGTTCTCGTGGTGCAAATGGTGTAATCCTCGTAACAACAAAGTCAGGTAGTGCAGCTCAACCAAAATACTCTGTTAAAGCTTATACAGGTATCAAGTCTGCTTACACTCTACACGATATGATGACAACAGACGAGTACCTCGATATGCTCTATGATGAGGAGGATAAAGGTGGTGCTTCTGTTGGATCTCAACAAGAGCTTTGGAAGTATATGCTTAGCATCGACGGTTGGGAGGATACTAACTGGCAAGAGATGGCGATGAACGACTCGGCTACTGTAAACAGCCTCTCGTTTAGCGTATCTGGTGGTAAAGATGATACCAAATATTATATCTCTACAAGTTATGTGAGCGATGATGGTATCATGCTTAATAGCTCTTACGATAAGTTCAACGTTCGTGTGAAGGTTGATACAAAACTCTCTGACGCAGTTACAGTTGGAGTAAACCTTGCTCCTACATATACTAAGAAAGAGTCTAACACAGCAGGTTTCATCGACTTTATCCGTACATACTCTTGGATGCCAGCATACCACACTGAGGCTTCAGCAGCACTTACTGGTTATGAGGTAGGTGAGGCATCTCACGGTAGCCACTACGGTTCTATCGACTTCTCATACTGGGATGAGGATACCGAGGAGACAACCTATGTTGATGGTCAAAGTGCATGGGGTACTTCAAACTACAACCCATACCACAAGATGATGACCGACCGTCGTTACTACGAGACTTATGCTCTTCAAACATCGGCATACATCAATATCGAGTTGGCCGAAGGTCTTACTTTCCGCTCTTCAAACGGTTTCTACTTCAAACAATATGGTCAAGAGCGTTATCACGAGGCAAACTCTTCAGCTGCTGGTGATACCAACTACGCACTTCTGTACTCTAAGATGACTCTCGACCTTTTGAGCGAGAACACTTTGAACTACATGAAGGATTTTGGAAAGCACTCTATTTCTGCAATGGTTGGTTATACAGCAAATACAACTAACTACCGTTGGTCACAGATCTATGGTACTGGTTTCCCAACAGACTTGGTTCCAACACTCAACGCTGCAACAAACATCACTATCACCGATGAGGATGGTGACCGTGTGACCTACTCCGAGGAGGAGGAAGAGGTTCTTGTATCTTACTTGGGTCGTTTGACTTATAGCTACGATGACAAATACCTTCTATCTGCATCGGCTCGTGCCGACGGCTCTTCTAAGTTTGGTCTCGACAACCAATGGGGTTACTTCCCATCGGCATCTATCGGTTGGCGTGTAACAGAGGAGGAGTTCATGAAGAATCTCGATTTTATCAATCAATTTAAGGTTCGTGCAAGTTATGGTGTTACAGGTACTAACGACATCGACAACTATGCAGCATACAATACTCTCTCTGGCTCGGACTATACCTTTGGTACTTCGTCATCTGTAACAGCAGGTTTGGCAAATACAAGTGATACACTTGGTAATACATATATCAGTTGGGAGCAAACACGTGAGTATAACTATGGTGTTGACCTTAGCTTCCTTGGTTCACGTATCAATGTTACTGCTGACTACTACTACTCAATCACTCAAAGTATGTTGTTGGAGCAACCAACAATGGCAATCACTGGTTACTCAAACTACTGGAACAACATCGGTCGTGTACGTAACAAGGGATGGGAGTTTGACATCAACACATACAACATCGACAAAAAGGACTTCAAGTGGTCAACTAACCTCAACCTTGCATTCAACGACAATCGTCTTTTGGAGTTGAGCGACACTCAAACAGAGTTGTTGACTTATGGTGAGCGTAACGAGATCTACATTGCACGTGTTGGTGAGGAGGCAATCCAATTCTATGGATATGAGACAGATGGTATCTGGCTTTCTCAAGATGAGATCGACAACAGTGGTCTTACTGTTGCTGTAGGTGCTACTCCAGTTGCGGGTACACTCAAAATCGTTGACCAAAATGGTGACAACATCATCAACAGTGATGACCGTACAACTTTGGGCTCTGCATTCGCAGATTGGACTTGGGGTTTGACCAATACATTCAAATATAAGAGAGTAGACCTTTCATTCCAATTCTACGGCTCAATGGGCGGTAAGGTTATGAATGGTGACGGTTACTACTCTGAGTCTAAGAAGTTCGACAAGGCATTCAACACAAATCGTTTTATCTCTGAGGAGTACGTTGGTGATGGACAAACTCCAACATTCTCAACAAGTGGTATGACAACATGGGAGCTTACCGACTACCTTATAGAGGATGCAACATATATCAAACTTAGCGATATAACTCTTGGTTACACTTTCAGCAAGGATATGTTGAAGAAGATTGGTTTGACTAAACTTCGTCTATATGCAACAGGTCAAAACCTTTGGTATTGGTGGACCGACGACTATACAGGTATCAACCCTGAGTCTCGTAATACCAGTTCTCAATACTCTTCTCCTCTTGTAGCAGGTTACCAACGTGGAGTATATCCAATTGCTAAGACTGTTACAGTTGGTATCGATATTAATTTTTAATTAGGAATATTTTAAAATAAAGATTATGAAACTATATAAGTATTTACCTATGTTGTTGTTAGCCTCTTTCGCAAGTTGCGAGATAGAGAGACTACCAATCTCAGAGATAAGCGAGGATGCATACTTTAACGATGCAGACGAGGTAGCTACAGCGCTTGTATCGTGCTATGCTGGTCTCCAAGCGCCAATGCAGTATGAGTGGCGCCTTACTGAGATGCGTTCTGACAACACACGTGTTGAGCTGTTGACATCTACATCTACTATGACAAGTGCAAATATTGAGTTCGATAAGTGTGCTGTTACTACAACCAATACAGCTCTATATGACTACTGGTATGCAACATACAAGAATATCGCAAACTGTAATACAGTGCTCGACGCAATGGATGTTGTAACCGATAAGAGTGAGTATAACGAAATCGCTGGTCAAGCTCGTTTTATCCGTGCTTACCACTATTTCAACTTGGTTCGTCTCTTTGGTCCTGTGATGATCGTTGATACTCGTATCTCGGCTCAAGATGCAGTGACTGACTATCCACGTAAGCCTGTTTCTGAGGTTTATGACTTTATCATCGAGGATTTGGAGCAAGCAGCCTATATGTTGGATGATGTTATCTACGACTCATCTAATGCTGCACGTGCGACACAATGGTCGGCAAAGGCTCTTTTGGCAAAGGTTTATATGACTTTGCAAGATTACACATCTGCTCGTGAGTATCTCTACGATGTACTCAATAATAGTGGTCACTCTTTGCAACCAAATTATGCAGATGTATTTGACATCTCTAATGAGTGCAATAGCGAGATCATCTTCACCATCCGTTACACCTCTGGTGGTATCGGTCTTGGTAATCCATTTGGTAACTGGTTTGCTCCAGAGCAGAGTCTTGACTACGTGATCAACAATGATGGTAATAGCTACAACTACCCAACTTCGATCATCATTGATGCTCACACAGCAGTTGAGGCAGACTACACAGCTGGTACCGATGCAATCTATGACCTTCGTAAAGATACCTCAGTTAAGGAGGGTTACTACGCAGGAACAACATGGATCGACGACGCTTACGTTAATAAGTTCATCTCTCCTGTTACCAACGATGAGGATGGTGACAAAGATTGGCCAATTCTTCGCTATGCAGATGTTGTTTTGATGTATGCTGAGGCTATCAACGAGATTGAGGGTCCAGCGTCAGCAATCAAATATATCAACATGACTCGTAGCCGTGGTGGTCTTGAGGATCTTGATGCTGCCGACTTCGCAACTAAGCACTCTATGCGTATGGCACTCGAGGATGAGCGTCAAATTGAGTTCGCTTTCGAGAACCAACGTTGGTTTGACCTTGTTCGTACTGATCGTGTGTTGGAGGTTATCAACCAAAACTTTATCGACGATCCATTCTATGCTGAGGCGATGGAGGATGAGGGTCTTATTATCGAGACGGTAACTTCGAACATGATCTTGTTGCCTATCCCACAAGAGGAGATCGATGCTAACCCAAATATTACACAAAACGCAGGTTACTAATCACTAATATTGATTACAATGAAAACAATGAATTATATAAAGGTTCTTTTGGTAGGCGCTCTTTGTACGCTCTTTGCGAGCTGTAATGAGGATGTCTATGTAGCAACCGTTACAATTGAAGATCCTATCATTACTGATTTTGAACCAAAATCTGGTGAGGTAGGCACTGAGGTCACTATCTATGGTGAAAACCTTCATATCATCAAATCGGTAACTATCGGTGGTGGTGATGCTCCAATTATCTATCGTATCTCTGAAAATCAACTTGTAGTTGAGGTTAGTACTGATACACGTTCGGGTGAGATCGAAGTTATTAACAACTTTGATACCGTAGCAACTTTCAACGAGTCGACCTTTGAGGTAACTTATCCTCAAAACATAGCAACTCCAACTGTTGACTATCCATCAACTGAGAATGCTCCAATCGAGGGCACTTCGGATGCTGAGGATGGACACTGGGGTGAGTCAGGCCAAATGCTCGTATTCGAGGGTAGCGACCTTCACTTTATCGACGAGGTGCAGTTTGTAGTTACCGAGGATGGTGTTGAGACACCTTATGTTGGTACGATGATTACTCAACGTGAAGATGAGATCGTTGCTGAGATTCCACTTCTCGACGTCTCTTCTGATGTCTCTTTGCGTCTTACCTACTTCAATGGTACATCGGACACATATGTTGACATGGGTACTTTCCATGTTATCGTTATTGTTCCTACAATTACCGATATTAACTTGGGTGGCGTATTGACTCCTATTGACGATATTACCGACGCTATCACTTTGGAGAAGTACTCTTCATCGACAGAGGGTATGACATCTGTAACTCTTATCGGTTTCAACATGAACCTATTCAATAGCTTCACTGTTGTGAGCGAGGATGACGAGACAAACTTCATCAAGTTGCGTATTATAACTCAATCTTCGACATCTGTTCTTCTTGATGTTGCAACAGACTTCTTCGAGGAGTCATTCGAGGGTACTTTGTGTGGTGTATATAATACCGACAAGACATTGGAGAGTATTGTTGATGTTAAGTTGGTTGCCGATCCATCAGAGCCACGCTTCACAATCACTAAAGGCCTCAAAATGAGTGGACGTAGCGATAACTCGGGTGGTGAGGATAAGGCGTTCCTTGACTTCGAGAAGGCAATTGTATACTCTGCTTGTCAGGTATACGACGTACAGGCTGACATCGACGTGATGTTCTACGACCAAACAGGTTACCTACAGTTGTACAACGCTTCGTCGACAACAAGTACTCTTAAGAACTACAAGTGTGACGGAACTTCGCTTACAACAACATGGGCTGATTGGGCATCATTCTGGGCTAACACAACTCAGTTTAGAACACTCGACCAGTCGGGCGACTCAACAGGTCACGTAGAGCTTATCGAGGCTTATAAGGCTATCGGAACCGATGCAGCGACTATCGTAGAGTTCAATGCAGCTTATATCGAGGAGACATTGGGCATCTCTACTCCATCGACTAACTCACCAAAGATCTATGAGTCTGTTGATACTGCTTATAACTCAGGTACAGCTTGTCCATACAACGACAATAAGTATCTATTGGTTTACAGCTCTACAAGTGAGAAGTATGGTTTGATCGAGCTTCAAAGCATGGTGATCGACTCATCTTCGGGCATGGGCCAATCGGTTACCTTCGATCTATTGTGGTCATTATAAAAATATGATAATTAGTTTGGGCTATCCATACCCTTGGGTAGCCCAGACTTTTTTCGATAAACTTAAATAACAATGAAAAGAAACTTTCTAATTTTGCTTGTGGCCTCAATGTGTACTCTTGGTGCATCAGCCAAAACAGTTGAAGTTATCAATGCGCATGACTTCAATGAGGCTGCTAAGAGAGCAGAAGCAGGTGATACAATTATCCTAACAAATGGTATCTGGAACGATTCACGTCTTTTTGTTAAGCGTGGTCAAGGTACTGCCGAGGCGCCTATCGTAGTTATGGCTGAGACCAAAGGTGGTGTTATCCTCAAAGGAAACTCATCTATTAGCATCTCGGGCGACTACGTCAATGTATATGGCTTGGTCTTTACTGGTGAGACTCCAGGTATCGACAACAAATATGTTATCGAGACTAAGACATCGAAGGAGGATTATGCCAACAACTGCGTAATTAGCGATTGTGTGGTTGATTCATTCAATCCTCGAGTAAAAAGTGTACAAACTACATATATTAGTGTGTGGGGTAAGAACAATGTCATAAAAAATTGCTATCTTGCGGGCAAAACTTGCAAGGGACCAACAATGATTGTGTGGCCAAACGACGAGCGTAGCCAAGAGAATCACCACAAGATTACTCGTAACTACTTCGGTGTGAGACCATCTTACGGTGCAAATGGTGGCGAGACTCTACGTGTAGGTACCAGTCAGGTATCGAAGAGTAACTCAAATACTATCATCGAGGAGAATCTCTTTGAGAAGTGCGATGGTGAGGTTGAGATCATCTCGATCAAATCATGCGAGAACCAAGTTATCAACAACACTTTCTATGAGTGTCAAGGTGGCATGACTCTTCGTCATGGTGATCGCAACGTCGTAACTGGTAACTTCTTCAATGGTAATGAGGTTCAAAATACAGGTGGTGTTCGTATCATTAACGAGGGTCACACCGTATCTAACAACCTCTTCTACAAACTTCGTGGAGAGAACTTCTACTGTAGTTTGGCCATCATGAATGGTGTTCCAGGCACACTTATCAATGGTTACCACAAGGTAGTTGACGTTGACATCACACAAAATACATTTGTAGAGTGTGGTTCATACTTTGAGCTTTGCGTAGGTAAGGGAGATCGTGATCGTGACGATAAACCAAAGAACGTAGATGTTTCGAAGAATATGATCTATGGCGTCAACAAAGAGAACTTGATCTCGGAGCACGACACAAAGCATGGTGTTAAGTTTAGCAAGAATGCTATCTTTAACTCTAATGGTGCGATGAGAGGCTCTGTAACTAAGAGTGTTGAGTTTGAGATGAGTAAATCGGGCGTTAACATCCCAGTTTACAAAGATTACGGTATTGATTGGGCAGACGATAAGTTTATTCCAAGTCAGACTAACGTAGGTCCACAGTGGTATCTCGATGAGGTTCGTGCTAAGGCAGCAGCAGCTCCAGCACCCAAAGAGATCGCAGTGGCACCTGGCGTAGGTCTACTTGCGGAGGCTATCGCAGGCGCAAACAATGGCGATGTTTTGATTTTGGCTGAGGGTACTCACATTATCACAAGCCCAATTGAGATTCACAACGATGTGACACTCAAGGCGGCTCAAGGTGCTGAGGTACTTGTCAAGGTTGATAGTAGTTCTGACAGAGTATATGGTTTTGAGATCTACACTGGTATCCTCAATATTGAGGGCATTAAGTTTGATGGTGCTGGTCACACAAATCCTGTTAACTATCTATTCACAACAGGAAGTGAAGCTTGCCATAACTTCCATCTTGTGATGAAGGATTGTGAGATCTACAACTTCAACGCTGATGAGGGTGCTATCTTCAAAGCATATCCTAATGGATGCGGAGATTATATTATATTGGAAAATTGCTATGTTCACGATAGTTTCCGTGTGTTGAACTTGGCCTCAGAGGTTGAGTTGCAAGGAAAGTATAACTCCGAGTATGTTATTCTCAAAGATAGTAAGTTTGAGAATATCGAGGAGTGGGTTCTTCACTACATCCGTTTGGGTGTTGAGGATTCAACTCTTGGAGGTAACCTTTTGGTTGAGGATTGCACTTTCACTAATGTTTATCCTGCAAAGCCAGATGCTATCATCATCACTGATGGTATCAAGAAGGTTGCCATGACTGGAAATGAAGGTTTATAGTGTAAAACATTAAAAATAGATTAAAATTATGAAAGTAGTAACAATGGGCGAGATCCTACTTCGCCTATCAACTCCAGGGAACAAACGTTTTGTTCGTTCTGATTCTTTTGACGTAATTTATGGTGGTGGCGAGGCTAACGTCGCAGTCAGCTGTGCTAACTATGGTCACGATGCTTACTTCATCTCGAAGCTACCTACTCACGAGATTGGCCAAGCGGCAGTCAATGCACTTCGTCAATTTGGTGTTCACACCGATTTTATCGCTCGTGGAGGAGACCGTGTAGGTATCTATTTCCTCGAGACAGGTGCTTCAATGCGTCCTTCGAAGGTTATCTACGACCGTGCCGCTTCGTCTATCGCTGAGGCAACTGTTGCAGATTTTGACTTCGATGCAATCATGGAGGGTGCTGCTTGGTTCCACTGGTCAGGAATTACTCCTGCCCTATCTGATGAGTCGGCTGAGATGACACGTTTGGCTTGTGAGGCTGCAAAGCGTCACGGCGTAACAGTCTCTGTAGACCTCAACTTCCGCAAGAAGTTGTGGACTAAGGAGAAGGCTCAATCTGTAATGCGTCCACTCATGGAGTATGTCGACGTATGTATTGGCAACGAAGAGGATGCAGAGCTTTGCTTGGGCTTCAAACCAGATGCTGACGTTGAGGCGGGTCACACCGATGCTGAGGGCTACAAGGGAATCTTCAAACAGATGGCCGAGACATTTGGCTTCAAGTATGTTGTGTCAACCCTTCGTGAGTCATTCTCTGCAACACACAATGGTTGGAAGGCGATGATCTACAATGGCGAGGAGTTCTATATGTCTAAGCGCTATGACATCGAGCCAATCGTTGACCGTGTAGGTGGTGGTGACTCATTCTCGGGCGGTATCATCCACGGACTCTTGACTAAGCCAAACCAAGGCGAGGCGTTGGAGTTTGCAGTAGCTGCATCGGCTTTGAAGCACACTATCAATGGTGACTTCAACCACGTATCAGTTGAGGAGGTTGAGGCTCTTGCTGGTGGTGACGCTTCTGGACGTGTTCAAAGATAATGCATAATTCATAATTAAGAATTCATAATTATATGGCTCGATTTTCAAAGATGCAGGTGCTTGCAGCTGCACAATCAACTGGAATGGTTCCAGTATTTTATCATAAAGATGCAGAGATCTCTAAAAAGGTCTTGAAGGCGTGCTACGATGGTGGCGTGCGCATGTTTGAGTTCACCAACCGTGGTGACTTCGCAAGTGAGGTCTTTATCGCCCTTGTGAAGTATGCCGAAAAGGAGTGCCCCGAGATGATTCTCGGAATTGGCTCAATCGTCGACGCTCCTACAGCTGCTCTCTACATGCAGTATGGCGCAAACTTCATCGTAGGTCCTTACCTCAATGCCGAGGTGGCTAAGGTTTGTAACCGCCACTTGGTGCCTTACACTCCTGGTTGTGGCTCGGTAACCGAGATCGGATTGGCTCAAGAGTTGGGTTGCGACCTCACTAAGGTATTCCCCGCAGGCAACGTGGGTGGCCCATCGTTCGTCAAGAACGTCAAAGCTCCACTACCATGGTCAAACATCATGGCAACAGGTGCCGTAGAGCCAACCGAGGAGAACCTCACAGCGTGGATCAAGGCTGGCGTAATGTGCGTAGGAATGGGTTCGCAGCTATTCCCTGCCGACGTTATCAAGTCAGAGGATTGGGCTGCAATCTCTGAGAAGTGTAAATTCGCACTCGACGTTATAGCTAAATTGCGTTAGCAAGATAGCTTGTTTATTTAGGTTTAGTTTGGTGGAGCCGCCAACGATTTAATTCATTGGCGGCTTCTTTTTAAAACCCAGCTAACTCCAAAATAGATGAAAACTCTTCGTGGGTCGCATGTAGCTACATGACAACTAACCATTTCATGACCTATCGGAGAGCAAAAAAACCGACTAAAAACAACTTAAAAACTAATTATTATGAAAAGAATGTTTATTCTTCTATCAACTATCTTTGCTGCTGTAGCTTGTACAGAGTCGGAGGTAGATGATACTATTGGCGGAGGTGATAGTTCATCATCACGTGAGCCTGTCGATGTCGTTTTCAATATTAGTGCTCCTGTGATCGAGACTCGTGCCGATTTAGAACTCGACGAGGCGACAGCTACATTGTCTGTAGCGTGGGATGATGCTGAAATTGTTGGTGCGTACTCTATTGACGACAACTTAGTTGATAAATTTACTCACTCGAGCAATAACTATTTTAGCGGAACTACCGCTGCAACTGAGGTGCGTATGGTCTATCCATACGATGCAACAGCAGTTGTTAATGGTGAATATACTGTTAGTGTAGCTTCTCAAACTACCGATACAACCGATCCACTCACACAGGTTAACTCTGCGATGATCTTGGTTAGTACCGATGTAATTGATGTTGCCGACAGTGTATCAGTAGCAATGACATATGCTCTTGCAGCTATGCAGTTTGACTTCAACTTCGTAGGTCTTGAGGATGATACGACCTACTCAGTATCTTCACTTTCGATCAACGATGTGCCTCTGACAGCTAAGGTTGACCTTACTGACCCAGTCGACGCAACAAGCTTTGTGAGCTACACAAGTGATGGTACAATGACAGTTAATCTTAGCGATGTTCCTGTCCTTGACCACGACGACCCAACACTTTCGATCATGACAACTGTGATTCCTTTTGATCGTGATGCAGGCGAAGAGTTGGAGTTTGTTCTTAAAATCAATGTTGAGGTTGGTGGTACATCAACTCCAGCAACATACTCATCTGTAATCACTCCAGAGGCGGCATTCGAATATGCAACTGGTGGCTACTATGTAGTGGCTCTCGACTGTATCATCAATGAGCTTGTTGAGGAAGAGGAGGAAGAAGAGGAGGAGCAAGGTGGTAGCCTGGAGACAAATAGCAACTACTACTACCACCAAAATCTCTTTGTTGAGGGTCGCTCAGCAGATGGTGGCGAAGGTATGGCATTCCTTGATTGCGAGACTGGAGTTATCTACTCTGAGTGCGCTGTAGAGGCGTTGGGTGCAGATGCAACCACTATCATTGACTTCTTTGGATATGCAAATGGTGACTACTTCTCAACAGTTTCGCCAGCAAGTGCATCGGGTAAGCTCAAGAATTACAAGTGTAACGACGTTGCAATTGCAACAGGTTCTGAACCATATACTACAGTTGAGGCTGCTTTGTATGAGGTATCAACCAAATTTATAGCTTTGGATCCAGACGATGCAACCCACGCAGCAGTTATTGCAGCTTATGAGAATGGTACTTTCCTATTCACGGATACTGTTTTTGAGGGTATTACAGATCCAAATACAACGACACCAAAGATTACCCCAACTTTAACTGAGTATAGCTCTTCGACCTTCTCAATCGACAAGTACCAATATGGTTACGTTAAGAACGAGACTACAGGAATGCGTGGTATCATCAAGTATACAGCTATTTCGGATACAAGCTCAGGCAAGTACATCAACACAACTTTCGACTTGGTTTGGGAGAGAGGCTACACCTCTGATGGTGGTGGATCTGATGATGATGGAGCATACTATTACTATACAGATGTTCAAATGAGTGGCCGTGAGAGTCAAGGTGGTACCTATGGTTCATTCTTCGACTGTGAGACTGGTGCTATCTATACATCATGTTCAGTTATTGGCAATGAGTCTCTAATCGACTTCGTCGTTTACGATCAATCAGGTTGCAACAGCTTCTACTCGCCAGCTAATCTTGACAACATTATCGCAAACTACACTTGTGACGACGTTGCAATCAACAGCAATGGAGCATGGGATACAATTATGGCAGGTGACGATACTCACTACACTAAGTTTAGAGCATTGGATCCAACTGACGAGAGTCACGCAGCAGTTATCGCAGCGTTTGAGGCAGGAACTCTCGACTTCTCAACAATTGAGTTGACCGCAGGTTCATCATCTCCAAAGATCTACACAACTCTAACAGCTTATTCAAGTAGCTCGATCTCAGTTGCAGAGTATCCATACGCATATGTTTACAATATCCTCACCGACAAGTCGGGTGTTATCAAGGTTACATCACTTAGCGAAGCTAATGAGAATGGCCGTATCGTAGATATTACCTTCGATATTGCATGGGAGAAGGATGGTTCAACTACTCCAGATGATGACTCTGGTGACTTAGGCAATGACAACTACTACAAGTACACAAACATTGCAATGAACGGTCGTGAGAACAAACTTGAGGAGGGAGAAACCGACAATGGTTCGTTTATCGACTGCGAGACGGGTATAGTATATACAAACTGCTCTGTCTCTGGCAACGAGAATATCATTGATTTCTACATCTATGACCAATCAGGCGCAATTAGCCCTTACTCACCTGCAAATGGTGGTAGTGCACTTCCTAACTACTCTTGTGATGATGTCTCTATCACAGAGAGTGGTGTTTGGGATGATATCTTAGCTGGTGGCATCGTAACTAAGTTCCGTCTGCTCGATACAACTGATGCTTCACACGCTCTTCTTATTGCAGCTTATGAAGATGGTACGATTGCATTTGATGATGAGACCTTGGCAACTTATGGTGTATCTACTCCAAGTTCATCAGCTCCAAAGATTACTACTGACTACATTAATGGTTATGTGTACATCCACAACTCTACAAGTGATAAGTATGGTGTGATGAAGGTTCTATCGCTATCTGATGCAAATGAAGATGGACGTATCCTTAATATTACCTTCGATCTTATCTGGGAGAAGTAATATAACATATCTATATCTTAGGGAGGGTGGCTCATTGGGCCATCCTCTTTTGCATCTATTGGAGTCTAATAAAATAATCTATCCGTATTCAACCTTTCAAAACCTTGAACTTATACTACCACACGTCATCCCCGACTTGATCGGGGATCTACAAAAGCGAGTGGTTATCAGCAATATATACCAGTATAGTTTGCAGATTCCAGATCAAGTCTGGAATGACGCACGGGCGAGCAACACAACTTATCAGACAGTAATAGATCAAGTCGAATATGACAGATGTGTCGTCCTGAAAAAAGTTTACAGGTTTGATACAAAAATACAAAATGTTTTTAAATCAGCAAGTGGGTTGCAACCCACTTGCTGATTTTGCTTTTTTACGAT
>JBCQWR010000013.1:0-57243 GCA_047171945.1 Rikenellaceae bacterium
CAATGACTTGGTCAAAGGGTATTGATCTCATATTCTTCGAGTATTAAATGTATAATGCTCAAAGATACACAAAATTTTCATCCCCTTTGGCGATGCGGTAGCGTCATGTGTGTTTCATAGTAAAACAAACAAGCACGTCATCCCAGACTTGATCTGGGATCTACAAAAGAGAGTTTTTTTAACAACTTAGTAGCAGAAGTTGTAGATCCCAGATCAAGTCTGGGATGACGATAAGAGGTTAACGCATCTCTACTAATAATAGATGATTAGTGGCTCCTCGAGCGATACCTTCCATAGAGGTTGATGTAGCGCTCAATCTCCTCGGGTGATAGGTAGTGAGTGCGTTTGAATTCCCGATAGTGGGCTGTAGCTCCATTATGCTCATCGAGGGCAAATTGTGCCCAGTCGTATAGCTGCCAGCCCAAACCACGCTCTATTGTCGCAAGGTCTATCTCTCTTTCGAAGAGTGCCTTGCGGCTTTTGCTACTATATCGCATCAATATCCCCACCACGCCGCTAAGGTTGTGGCGCTCATAATCGGCAATGTGTGCCAACTCGTGGCCTATGATTCCAATTTGGGCGTTGAAGGGGACATCGCCAAGGTGGATTCCATCGAAGCTGTCGTTGTCGTTGATCACAACTACGTAACGTCGCCTCCAGAGCATCGAGAGGGGCTTTGGTCGAGCTGCCATTGTGGTGGCCTCGGTGGAGTATTTAAACTCTATGTGGCTCTCCGAGAGCTCGGGGTAGTGCGATAGTGCGATAAGGGTGGGCTCTAAGAACTCCTCGACGAAGATCTTGTTGGCGCCATATATCGTTCTTAGGCTATCTACCTGATGATCTGTGAGTCTGGGGTGCTCCCGATGAAACTCGTTGGGTGATATTTGAGGGAGCATAGCACTGCGACTCACCCCACAGCTCACCGCTCCAAGGTAGATCATTAGCGCTATTGCAATTCGTCTTATCACATTCTACATATTTTGTTACATAAGTCCCATGCGCTTGCGGGCAAATGGCATCACCCAAGCTGGCGCCTGTTGGTTTTGTATCTGTTTGAGCATGAACTCCATATAGGGTGCCGAGTGGCGGAAGAACATATAGAGACCCTCGCAGAGAGAGTTCTTGCGGTAACCCTCCTCGTCGACAATAAATCGGTGCTTTGGGCACTCGCCATGGCAACAGAAGTAGTAGTTGCAGCGCATACACTCGTTGGTGAGTCCATTGCGCTTAGCCAAGCCGAAATCTACACGTTTGCGTGAGTTGTATATATCTTTGAGGTGTGTCTCGGCGATATTTCCCAACTTATACTCGGGATAAACAAAGTGGTCGCAGTTGTAGACGTCGCCATTGTGCTCCACCACCAAGGCATCTCCACAGGTCTCATTCATCGAGCATACTCCCGCCTGCACGCCACACCAGTTGGCCAATGTGGCGTCGAAGATCTGGACGTAGTAGTTGCCTACATCGTTGATGATCCACTCGTCGAAGATGCTGCATAGGAACTTTCCATACCCTTTGGGTGAGACCGACCATGGTGCAAGTTGAGCATTTTCGGTGTCGGGGCTTACGATAAGTGGGCGGTGGTATCCCTCGATATTTACGACATGCTCCACCGCTGGCAGGAACTGCATATAGTGGCTTCCAAGAGATTTGAAGAAGCGATAGATCTCGGCACCACGACCCTCGCACTTTGAGTTTACCACGCTCAATGTGTTGAACTCCACACCGTGCATCTTGAGCAGCTCAATGCCCTGCATAACTTTGTCGAAGGTTGGCTCCTGAGATTTGGTGAGGCGAAATGCGTCGTGAATATCCTTGGGGCCATCGAGCGATATGCCAAGCAGGAACTTGTGGTGTGCAAAGAATTGACACCACTGCTCATTGAGGAGTGTGCCATTGGTTTGAAGAGTGTTGAATATCTTTTTTGATCCTGCATATTTGGCCTGAAACTCCACCGCCTTGCGATAGTAGTCGACACCCAACAAGAGAGGCTCGCCACCGTGCCAGCAGAATGTCACCTCGGGTACATCGTTCGCCTCGATGTACTGCTTTACATACTCCTCCAATAGTGAGTCATTCATCACTGCCTGCTTGCCTCCATACTGCTGCGCTTTGTCGAGGTAGTAGCAGTAGTGGCAATCGAGGTTGCAGGTCGATCCTGCGGGTTTTAACATAGTCGAAAATGCCGTCGGAGCAGCACTCTTGACGGCATCTTGGTATGTGAATATATCTTTCTTCTTCATAGCTAATTTTATTTGTAACTGTAAAGATAGTGATAAATTCTTAAATCACAAGTGATATTTTTGTAAGATCTAAATTATCAGTTTGGTTGCTTGGATGTTCTGCGTTGATGCTCTGCATTGAGGCGTTCTTGGAACTCTCGCTCAATGTTGTACATTCTCAATATTTGGTGCGGTGTGAGTATCTCTTTGAATAGAGAGTAGTATTCACGCTTGAGATCGTTGCTCTGCTCTGCCTTTGAGAAGGAGTTCAATATCTGCTCCTCGATCTGCTCCTCGGTGGGGCGCTCGTTGGCTTTTCTTTGTGGGCGTACACGAAGTTTGGACATCTCGGTAGAGTATTGTGTATAGAGCTCCTTGAATTGATCCCCCTGTTGCTCATCAAGATTTAATTGCTTGATCATTAGGGCAATTTGAAACTCTTGAGGATTGCCTTTGCCCTCACCTCCTCGGCGTTGAGGTTGAGCCTGTAGTGAGAGTGATGTGAGTGCTAAAAGTAGCACGAAAATAATCTTTTTCATCTCTTTAGTTATTTGGTAATGTTGAATAAAAATCGTCGTGGTAGCTGCTTTCGGCAACCAAAGATGCAAGCTCTTCGTCACTGAGTGATGCAAAGTATGAGTCGAGGCTCTCATCGAGGTTCTCGCTAATAATGTAGTTGCTGCTCCATTTGTCATTCGATGTTAAGTTTATCGAGATGGCTAATACTACAGCCACGGCTGCTGCGATGCCGCAGAAAGGCGCTATTTGACTTATAATTCTTAATCGAGGTTTTGGTTTCTGCTCAACTTTGTTGAGTAGCTCCTCGGTGAAGTTCTCGAAGAAATCGCTGTTGGGGGCCTTGTAGGGCATCTCTTTTCCGATTGTGTTAATGTCAAACTCTTTCATATCTACTTCTCCATATTGTTTAATATATACTCTTTAATTTTTCCACTTGCATAGTGGTAATTTGTCTTTAATGTTGCGACGCTGCTACCTGTAACCTCCGATATCTGCTCATAGTTCATCTCTTCGAAGTAGCGTAGATTGAATGCCACACGCTGTTTCTCGGATAGTGAGAGTATCGCCTTTTGTAGTAGCGCCTGTGCCGATGAGAAGTCGATCTCCTGCTCGGCGCTAAACATCTCTACAAGGCGGCTCTTCTCGTCGTAGGAGCTCATCTCCAATCGTCTCTTGGTACAATGGCGAAGCGCTTCGTTGGTTGCAATCTTATAGATCCATGTCTTGAGAGATGAGTCGCCTTTGAAATTATCTATATATTTATACACATTTATAAAACACTCCTGCATAACATCCTCTGTATCGTCGTGTCGCACTACAAGGCGACGTATGTGCCAATATATTGGTTCTCTATAGCTCTCAACTAAGAGCTGAAACCCCTCATGGCGGCTCTTCTGGTTGGCGAGGAGTTCTATTATTCTCTTTTCACTTATCATTTGCCCTAATCTTAGCCCTTAATTATTTTCTTATCCTAATAGAACAACTTTCTTGAAAGAAGTTAAATGGGTGTGGTGTAAAAAAAGTTTTTATTCTATTTTTTAACTTTTGTGATCATTGTAGTTCTATAGTTGTGAGCGCACCGCTAAAGAGGGTGAGCCGACAGCAAGGTAGTAAAATTTAATTAATAAAAAAAGTACAACTATGAAAAACTTAAAAATCACAGCAGCAGCATTGTTATTAACTCTATTTTCAGTAGACGCATCTGCACAACCACAACAACGTAGGGGAGGAGCACCTAATGACAAAGAGCGCCCAACGGCGGAGAAGATGGCAGAGATCGCTACTGACAAGTTGGATCAGAGATTGGAGCTTAGTGACTCTCAAGAGTCTAAGATCTATAAGATTAATCTAAAGTATGCCGAGGCTGCTGAATCTGCTCATGAAGCAATGAAGGCTGAGCGTGAAGCAGCTAAGGATAATAAGGCTCAGGGAGAAAAGGGCGAGCGTCCAGATCGTGAAACGATGAAGGCTAAGCAGGCCGAGATGAAGAGTACTAAGCGTGCTCAAATGCTTGAGATTATGGATATTTTGAAGGATGAGCAGAAGATTGACTACGCCTTGATGATGGCCGAGCAGCCTCGTAAAGGTGGTGAAGGTTCAAGAGGGCAAGGTCAAATGAAAGGTCGCAAAGATGGAGGTAAAGGTTGTCCAAAAGGTGCACCACAGCAAGGTGGTCAAAAGGGAGGTCAACAGCAACGTCCAGGAGAGCGTTCTGAGCGTCCACACGGCGGAGAGCAGCCACAGCCAACTAATGAGTAAAGCTATTGGTTGTAATTTAGATAGTTATTAGTAGGACCCGATCGCCACTGTTTTGAGAGGCGATCGGGCTTTTTTTTAATAAAGTTTGTTATCTTTGTGCAAATTTAATTTATTATGTTATGAAAACACACACATTTCTCTCGTTCGTACTACTGTCATTGGTAGTTAGTTGTGGTACATCAAACACAACTACTAAGGGTCAACCATTTAATCTTGAGTCAACAAAGTGGCAAACTGAGGAGCTTAATGGTCGTGCCATTAAATCAAAAGATAATAGTTTTACAATAGAATTTGCCTCGGATGGTCGTATCGCTGCAAAAGGTTCGTGCAATGTGATTGTGGGTAGCTATAAGCAAGATTTGAGTGGTAAAAGTGAGAAGTTGACGCTCAGCCCAATGGGTCTTACTCGCTCAGCATGTCCTGATATGGGGGTAGAGTCAGAGTATGTTGCAACTCTCGAATTGGTGACCTCGTATAGTGTGGAAGATGGCATCCTAACACTATTCAATCAACAAGATAAAGAGGTTGTTCGACTTCGCATAGTAGAGTAATAAACATCTCTCTGCAGGCATATTTTTGATTTTCTGAAAAAATAGTGTAAATAGTTGTGATTCTATAAAAAAAAGATTACATTTGTAATACAGACAAATGGATCACAAATAGCTCCTATGAAGAAATTTCTAAATACTATCCCAAAGTATTTTGTGTTACCCCTATTTATCATAGGGGGAGTGGTTGCGGGTCTTGGTGCCTATACTATCTATGTTGCACGTCTTCACACCTATGCTTCTGATGATCCAAGTGCATGTGTCAACTGTCATGTTATGACGCCATATTATCAATCATGGCAACATAGTTCCCATGCAATATGGACATCGTGTAACGATTGTCATGTGCCTCACCAGAGCGTCATGAGTAAGTATGCCTTCAAGGCTATGGATGGTCTTTATCATGCGGCAGTATTTACCTTTAGAGCCGAACCACAAGTTATCAGAGCTCGTGATGCCAGCAGTGGGGTAGTTATGTCGAACTGCATTCGTTGTCACACTCAACTCAATACAGAGTTTGTCGATACTGGAATGATATCATTTGCTGACACCAAAAATGGTGAGGGCAAAGCGTGTTGGGATTGTCATCGTGATGTTCCGCACACCACAGTCAGCAATAGAGCGTCGTCACCTAACGTAATCGCCCCAATGCCAGAATCACCCGTTCCAGCGTGGCTCAAAGATCGAGTAAAAAACAGCAAAAACGAATAGATATGTTTAAGAAGTTAGCCGAATTAATCAGTCGCAAGCTCTCTATAGGTTGGGCTATATTTGCAATCGTAATGGTTGGTGTATTTATCCTTGGGTTGCTCGCTGCATCCATCACAGAGCGTCGTGCTGAGGTGGCGACACTCTACGCCAACAAGGTTGTTGAGATCACAGGTATCAATGCTAAGAGCGAGGAGTGGGGCCTAAACTATCCACGAGAGTACGATACTTGGAAGAAGACTAAGGATATGGACTTTAGCAGTAAACACCTTGGTAACACTCCAGAAGATGTGTTGGAGAGTCGTCCTGAGATGGTTGTGCTTTGGGCTGGCTACGCCTTTTCACGAGACTATTCGGCACCACGTGGCCACATGCATGCACTTGAGGATATGATCAATACGTTACGTGTGGGCTCTCCCGATGAGAATCATGCTGACCTTCAACCCTCGACATGTTGGACTTGTAAGAGCCCCGATGTGCCTCGCATGATGCACGAGGAGGGTATTGCAGAGTTCTACAAAGCAGCTTGGAGTGCTCATGGTTGTGAGATTGTTAACCCCATCGGCTGTGCCGATTGTCACGATCCCGAGACTATGCAACTCGCAATATCTCGTCCTGCACTTATCGAAGCATTCGAACGTCAAGGTCGCTCAATTGATGATGCTACGCCTCAAGAGATGCGCTCGTTGGTGTGTGCTCAATGTCACGTTGAGTACTATTTTAAGGGTGACGGTAAATATCTAACATTCCCTTGGGATGGCGGTATGACTGTTGAGGCAATGGAGGAGTATTTCGATAATTTGGCATATAGTGATTGGACTCACGCTTTGAGCCGTACTCCAATGATCAAGGCGCAACACCCCGACTATGAACTCTTTATCTTGGGCCCTCACGGTCAACGTGGTCTAAGCTGTGCCGATTGTCACATGCCTTATAAGTCGGAGGGGGGAATCAAATACTCTGATCACCAGGTTACAAGTCCATTGAAGAATATCTCATCTACATGCCAAACATGTCACCGTGATAGCGAGGAGTCGCTTATGGCATATGTTTATGAGTATCAAGATAAGGCTCTCGAGATTCGTGATAGAGTTGAGGTGGAGCTCTCTAAGGCGCACATCTTGGCTAAAACAGCTTGGGACAATGGTGCTCAAGATGCTGCAATGGCTGAAGCGCTCAAGTATATCCGTCAAGCGCAGTGGCGTTGGGATTACGCTGTAGCCTCTCACGGTGGTTCGTTCCACGCACCAGTGGAGACTCAACGCATCTTGGCGCATAGCCTCGATCGTAGCCTGCAGGCTCAGTTGACTCTCCAAAGCGTTCTCTACTCTTTGGGCGTTCAAGATGTTGAGATGCCAGACCTCTCGACAAAAGCTGCGGCACAGGCATACATCGGCTTAGATATGCAGAAGCTTCGCTCTGAGAAAGATGAGTGGTTGGAGCAGACTCCACCAGCATGGCTTGCAAAGGCGACTGCCGAGGGCAAAAAGATAGGTGAGATTTAATCGCAAAACGATGTCTGAAGATACAAAGCGCAACATCTGGCAGAGCCCATGGGGATATGCCGAGAGTGTTGCAATAGTTGCTGGGGTAGTTCTAATTAGCCTCACTCTGCAACTTGTTATAGGTCCATTTGACTTTTTTCTATTGACTAATCCAGTAAATATAATTACTGGATTAGTTATATTATTGGTTAGTGCTCTGCTCTCTATTTTTGCTCCAAAGAGCAACTTTGTGCGATGGATCTCGGGCGTACCTATGAGTGTGTCGCTAATTGGTGCGTTGCTCTTCTTGTCGCTCATTATGGGTCTTACGCCTCAAGTAGCCGAGGGTGTGGAGCCCAATTTAAGGCTTGGCTTTGACTCTATGACCAGAGCTTGGAGCATGGTGTTGATCTATATGTTAACTCTCTTTTCGTTGGGAGTATTAATATTTAGACGACTAAGAGATCTTAAAATTGCTAATCTCGCCTCTATGCTTAACCATATTGGCCTCTACTTGGTGCTCTTTGCCGCAGGTTTGGGTTATGCCGATATGGAGCGATATGTGATGTATGTGAGCGAGGGTGAGACCCAATGGCGAGTCTACGATGCCCAAAATAGCGTTAAGGAGTTACCTATCGCTATCAAACTCAATGATTTCGACATGGACCACTATCCCCCTAAGTTGGTGGTTATTGATCGTTCAACGGGCGAGGTGCAACCCGTTGATGATCCTCAATATTTTCAGATTGACCCCGATGTGCTAACCTATGATCTGCATGGTTATCGTATTGAGGTGGTTGAGTATATCCACGAAGCTGTACGAAGCAGTGATAGTACCTACCGTGAGGTGCCAATGCCAGGAGCAACCCCAGCGGTGGATGTTGTTGTGTCGTCGCAAGGTGATACTATTGCACAAGGATGGGTTAGTGCAGGAAGCATTGCTCAGGCCTATATGACGCTCCCTTTGAGCGATACATATAGTGTTGTGATGACCCAAGCGGAACCTCGCAAATTTGTGTCGCAAGTGGAGGTATATACTGAGGATGGCGAAAATATTGAGGCGGAGATAGTGGTTAACTCACCACTAAAGGTGGGCAACTGGATGATATATCAATATGGTTGTGATGATGCAATGGGAGCACTTTCAACCTATAGTAGCTTTGAGTTGGTATATGACCCTTGGCTCGAACCAATCTATTTCGGCGTTGTTATGATGATGCTTGGCGCAGTGTTGATGATCATCAGGGGGCGTAGAGGTAATTAGAATTTATATCTTAGAGTTGCCATAGCATTGAATGTATATCCATGAACACTATCTGTGTCATCAACCTCAAACATAGGCTGGAAACCATTCTTGAGTTCTACACCAAGATTAACTCTATTATTAAACCATACTCCAACACCATATTTGATACCTAAATCAAATCTCTTGTAGCTCATATCATTCTCATTAGCATATTCGCTTAAGGAGTAGTATTTGCTATCTCTGCTATCGAAGTTATCTTCATATGTATACTCGCCATAGTAGTCGTAGGATAGATACATGCCGAAGTGGGTGTCGAGAGTTATCTTATCCGATAGCTTATATTTGTAGCCAACAAAGATTGGTACCAACTCTACATTGTGAGAGTAGAGATACTCAAAATCATTTTTATCTTGACCATACTCGGGGAACTCATGCTCGCCACCAAATCCACGAGTACTTAGACCCAATTCCATACCCCAATAGAAGTCATAAATGACCGCTCCAGTAAATCCTGCACCTACGTAGTAGCCGACCTGCATATTGTTCTTATTGAAGTCATAGTTTTCGCCCACACCCGATATTGTTGCTAAGTTTAATCCAGCTTTGATATATGGCTCCACTTTATATGTTTGGTCGAGATACGATGAAACCTGTTGAGTTTTTTTATTCAACGTTAGAGTCTCGGCCTGTGCATATATTGTGGATGCTGCAAGGATGAGCAATAGTAGTAGTCTTTTCATAATTTGTTCTTGTGTAATAATTATTCTTGTGGGGTAACCAAAATCACCTGTAGTCGACGACAAAAGTAGCTAATAAAATCTATTCTTGCAACATATTATACCAAAGAGTGATCTAAATTACATTGAAATAACGAAGATTTATAATACTATATTTTATACGGAAAATTTTATTTTAATATTTTTTTGCCTACATTTGTAATAAACAAACGAAGATGACTTGGAGTAACTTTATATGGTTCGCTCTGCCTGCCATTATTTTGTGGCTTGCGGCGGGATCGGTGGTATACCTCAAAGGTATAGGTAGGAGCTTGGCTGATTTGCTGATGATTTTGGGTGTGGCTATTTTTGCCGCATTTATCGTTGGCTTCTGGATTCACCTTGAGCGTCCTCCCATGCGAACCATGGGCGAGACACGACTTTGGTATTCTCTGTTTCTCTCGTCGGTTGGCTACGTAGCATATAGATATTGGCGCTATCCGTGGCTGTTGAGTTTCTCGGCGGTTGTATCTACTGTCTTTGTTGTGGTTAACCTTCTCAAACCTGAGATTCACTCTAAGAGTCTTATGCCAGCACTGCAGAGTGTTTGGTTTGTGCCCCATGTCACCTCATATATTCTCTCATACTCAATGTTTGGCGCTGCAACAATTGGTGCACTCTATAAGCTTATTCGACGAGAGGTCGATTCTAAGATCTTTGATTTTATTGATAATATGATCTATGTGGGTTATGGCTTCTTGAGTCTTGGGTTACTGATGGGAATGTTGTGGGCCAAGGATGCTTGGGGGCACTACTGGTCGTGGGACCCCAAAGAGACCTGGGCCTTTGTCTCGGCTGCGGCATATCTATTCTATATCCATTTGCGAGTGCGATGTGCAAAGAGATATGAGCAGCTTGCTTTGTGGATGGTTATAATTGCCTTTGTTTTGCTGATGATAACTTGGCTTGGGGTCTCGTCGCTTCCCTCGGCTCAAGGTAGTGTGCATGTATACTAAATAAATTAATGCGAATTAAGGTTTGAGCTGCGCTAAACCCAATTCGGCTATTTTTCATGCGTTGCGTTGCATTTGTCTATTAATATTTGTTTTTTTTGTGAAAAATATTTATATTGCGAGAGTATATATTACTTACCTATATTAATCTAAACTATTTTAATTATGAAGAAATTTTTCGCCTATTTATTATTTGCAGCAATATTTGCTGTAGCCCTATCTTGCTCCTCATCATCTTCGACTCCTTCGGCGGTTGTTGAGTCATTTGCTGAGTGCATGAAGAGTGGAGATTATGAAACGCTTTCGGATTTAATCTATTCAGATGGTAGCGAAGAGTCTGCGCAGATGAAAGCAGCTATCGTTTCGGTGTTTAAGGAGAAAGGTGCTGAGAGTATTAAAGATATGGGAGGCATTAAATCTTATCAAGTTGTAGATGAGGAGATCAGCGAAGATGGTCAATCTGCAGAGGTCACTTTGAGTGTTGTCTATGGCAATGGTGAGACAAATGAGGATACCTATGATACCATGTTGAAGGATGATAAATGGTATTTAGAGATCTCAAAATAGTTATTCTATTGTTCTCTGTTGCAACTTCGCTATTGGGCGGTTGCCAGACGAATAGTGCAAATGATCAAAAACGCAATATTGCGGTCGAACTTAGTGACGGTGATATTGCGTTTCGTCGTGGATTGGGGTTTGTTAGTGATGCTGTTTTGGTGGTTAACGCACGTGGAAGCTATTCGCACTGCGGTGTTGTGATCCACTACAATGGGGAGTGGTGTGTGGTACATGCAGTGCCATATGAAGGCGATCGACTCGAAGACGATAAGGTGTATTGCGAGCCAATCGGTGAGTTTTATTCAACTAAAAAAGCGAGCTGTGGAGCTATATATCGTATGCAGGGATTAGATAGCCTGGATAGAGAAGCTATCGGCTCCTATGTAGAACACCATTTCGAGGCTGGAACAAAATTTGATCACGATTATAACCTCGATAACCAAGAGAGGCTCTATTGTTCAGAATTGGTTTGGCGAGCCTATCTTGAGGTGGGGAGAGATCTTTCTCAATCTCGCCGTACAAATGTGAAGTTACCTCCTTTCTATGGTACTCACATTATGCCAGCCGATATTGAATTAAATGATAGCTTAGCGCTAATCTATAGTTTTATTGAGGAGCTAAAGTAAATTACATTGAATAATAACAGAGGGTGACTACTCAATTTTGATAGTCACCCTCTGAATATATTAGGTTTATAGTTGCTTTTAGCTCATCTGCTCGATATTCCAAACAAATGCACGAGAACCTTGCATCTTTGTCTTTTCATCCATAGCTTGGAGTGCTGCCATTAATGGTTCAACCTTTTCGTCCTCAATGATTGTCATAATCGACGCATTCATCGAAGGCCAAGTGTGAGTGCCGTAGTGTGGTTCGCCATCCTCCGTGCCACGACCCTCGGTGAGAGCCCATTTGGTAAATCCACGGATAGATAGATCGTCGAGGATTCTGTGGACTCTCTCGGTGAGAGCCTGATTATATGATATAAATACTGCTTTCATTGTTTTACTTTTTTATGATTTAAGCCTGTGCCTCTGCTGCTGCCTGTGCCTCTGCTGCTGCTGCCTTTTTGAGATCTCGTTTGATCTTGTGATTTACAAAGACAGAGTAGAAGATAGGTACTACAAGTAGTGTAAGAAGAGTCGAGAATGTAAGACCTCCAATTACAGCGATACCCATTGGTCGCCACATCTCCGATCCAGCATCTGCCGTGATAGCCATTGGCATCATACCCAAAATCGTAGTGAATGATGTCATCAATACAGGGCGCAAACGGCTCTTACCACCCTCGATTACGGCGTTGTAGACGCTCGATCCACGCTCCACCAAAAGGTTCATGTAGTCTACCATCACGATACCATTTTTGGTTACAATACCTACCAGCATGATAGCTCCGATAAGTGCAATTAGAGATAGGGTAGTGCCAGTCATCCAAAGAGCCAATATAACTCCAGTGAAGGCGAGAGGAATAGTG
The DNA here is from genome assembly GCA_047171945.1 of Rikenellaceae bacterium. Lineage (GTDB taxonomy): Bacteria > Bacteroidota > Bacteroidia > Bacteroidales > Rikenellaceae > Alistipes. The sequence continues at coordinate 12,244 of JBCQWR010000013.1, forward strand.
AACATAATGATGAATGGGAAGAGTAGCGACTCGAACTGTGTAGCCATTACGATATATACCAGAATCACAATCAATAGGAACAATATTCCAAGATCACCAAACGACTCCTTTTGATCTTCGATGGTACCACCGAGCTCGATGAATACTCCGTCGGGTGCGTGATACTCGTCAATGATCTGTTGTAGTTGAGTTGTCACATCGCTCAATGCTACGCCAGCACCCATAGTACCCTCCACCGAGATGATACGTTGGCGGTTCTCTCGTTCAATTGAAGGAGCAGCCTCAACAGTTGTGATCGTTGCAACATTTTTAAGTGGTATCTGTTTGCCCATAGCTGTTGTTAGAGTGATATTCTCTACATCGCTTATCGACTTGCGGTATGATTCGTCGTAACGTACTATGATGTCATACTGGTCACCATCCTCACGATATATACTTGCAGTAAGTCCATTGATGCGGTTACGTACGGCTGAAGCTGCGGTAGAGTATGTAATGCCATAGTATGAAAGCTTCTCACGATCGAACTTCACGTCGAACTCTGGTCGTAGATCCTCACGAGAGAGTTGAACGTCACGAAGACCATCTACACCCTTGGCCAACTCTTTGAGCTCTGTTGCCACAGCATTGGTCACCTCCATATCGTATCCTATGATCTTGATGTCGGCTGTAGTTGATCCCGATGGGCCATCACCACCACCTGGAGTGAGGGCGTAGTCACGCACTTCAGGTATCGCTGCCAAATCCTCACGCAAGAGGTCGGCTACCTCAAATATTGTTCTGTCACGCTCTGCCGCAGGCGAGAAACGGAAGTTGTAGTTGATGATGTGCGAGCCCGTAGTTGTCATTGCCGAGAATGCGTTGTCCGAAGAGTTAGCTCCTGCTGAGGCTGAAACCAATACAATCTCGGGATACTTCTCATAGATGATGTTGTCGATCTGACGTGCAATCTTTGCGGTATACTCCACCGAAACATTCTGCTCCATCTTGACAACTCCCGACATGCGGTCATTATCGCTCGATGGGAAGAATTCAGTTGGGATCTTACCTGCACCCATAATCATAAGTGAACCAATAAATGTGAGTGCTACAATGCTCATTGTGATTCGACGGTGTGCCAAAACCAAACGCAACATCTTAGCATAGGCACGATCCAACCAATTTAGAGCTTTGTCGATTGGCTTATAGATGATACCGATACCTTTGTAGTCGTGTTCACCACCCTTTGCCGAAAGAATATATGCCGAAAGCATTGGGGTAAGTGTGATTGCCGCTACTGTAGAGACAGAAACTACGATTGTAACGATCCAACCCAACTCACGGAACATGATACCAGCCATACCACTAAGCATGGTTAGAGGTAAGAATACTGCAACAACTACAAGTGTCGTAGCTATAACTTACAACCAAACCTCGTTGGTTGCATAGATAGCTGCCTCCTTTGGACTCGATCCCTTTTCGATGTGAGTTGTAATATTCTCGAGTACTACGATGGCATCATCAACCACCATACCGATGGCAATGGAGAGCGACGAAAGCGATATGATGTTGAGTGTAGATCCCGTCACATAGAGATATATAAAAGAACATATCAGCGAAATAGGGATCGTAAGGCATATGATAAATGTTGCTCGCCAGCGTCCCAAGAACACCATTACAACCAAGATCACAAAGATAAAGGCATACATAATGGTTTTAGAGAGCGAGTTGATAGAGTTTGTGATCTCCGAAGAGCCCTCAAAGATAGTATCAACTTTGACATCATCGGGAAGAGAAGCTTTAATTCCTGGCATTTCAGCCATAATTGCTTTGACGATATTTACGGTGTTGGCTCCCGACTGTTTTTGGATCATTACACGCACTCCTGTCTGACCATTTATGCGCTCATCCATCGTTGAGGTCTCGAGTGTATCACGGATCTCAGCTATGTCGGATAGCTTTACAACACGACCTCCACGGTTTGAAACAACGATATTGCGAAGTTCCGAACTCTCGGTGAATTCACCGTCTGACTTGAGGTTGAATGTGTTGTTACCAACGTCAATTGTACCCGCTGGTATATTGATATTTTCAGATGCTATGATCCCACCAATAGCTTCAAGTGAAAGACCATAAGCATCCACCTTACGAGGGTCAACATTAACCTGTATCTCACGCTCGGGTGCTCCAATTACACTTACAGAACCAACTCCGTCGATACGGTTGAGAGTGTTGACCATCTCATCGTCGAGAATCTTAGCCAATGCTTGGTAGCTATCTTCAGCCGTAACGGCAAACATCAATATTGGCATCATTGACGAAGAGAATCTAAAGATGGTAGGGTAGTCTACCTCGTCGGGAAGCGACGATTGTACACGGCTAACAACATCACGGATGTCGTTGGTCGCATCGGCCAAATCTATACCATACTCAAATTCGAGGGTAATCATCGAGAAGTTATCCGACGATGTTGAGGTAATCTCTTTAAGGTCATCTACGGTGTTGAGGTTATCCTCCAACACACGAGTAACGTTGGTCTCGATATCTGAGGCGTTAGCACCAGCATAGGTGGTGATAACCGATATCATAGGCATGTCAATCTCGGGGTATTGATCTACAGCGAGGTTTTGAAGCGAGAAGAGACCCATTACCACGACTCCGATAAATATCAGAATAGTCGAGATCGGTTTCTTGACGGCACTTTCGTATATATTCATATTGCTTTTATCTTAGATTATTTTATTTCGATTGCCGTACCATTCGAGATGCGAGAGAATGCTGTTGTTAGAACCTCTTCGCCAACCTCAACGCCCGACAAAATATCATATTGAGAACCAATTAAACGACCAATAGAGACTGAACGACGCTCGGCTACTCCTCCATTGTTTACATATACAAAACGATCGTCAGTGCCGATCTGCTTCTGTACGGCAATATCTGGAACCATGATGCCATCCTTGGTGCTCATCTCAAACTTTGTGCGAGCGAACATACCAGGACGAAGGCGCTCACTGCCATTTGGAACTGTCACTTCGACGCTGAAGGTGCGAGTGTCGGCACTGATTGCTGGTGCGATAAGTGATACTTTACCCTCGAATACCTCGCCTGGATATACCTCTGTTGTAATCTCAACTGGCATTCCGATCGTAACATTTGGGAAGTAGATCTCGGGGATGTCGGCAGTAACTTTAAGTTGGTTGATCTGCATGATGTGTACGATTGGTTGCGCCACAAATAGGTTACCCTCCTCGGTGTTACGAGCTGTGATAACTCCACTGATTGGTGAAAGTACTTCGATGTTGGTCTTTAGATTCTTCGAAACCTCCTCTTCGATCATCAAATTTGTTTTGGCTTGATCGAGAGTCTGTAGTGAGATTCCACCTGCGTTGTATACCGACTCCAAACGATCGTAATCGGCACGTAGGTTTTTGAGAGATGTCATCTGCTGGTTGTACTGTGTTGGGTCGAGCGTTGCGATGAGTTGGCCTTGACGTACTTTGTCGCCCACCTCAACGAAGATTTTGTCGATTCTTACTCCCGAAGCTGCTGGAGTCACCATAATCTCTTTGTAGGCTTTAATGTCTGATGAGTAGACCTCATCGATTGTGATTAATTCAGATGCGACTACAGCTGATGTTGTTGCGATCTTCTGCACCTCGGTGCTCTCAACTGTTTTTTGTTGCTTTGTACCGCAACTTGTAAGCGCCACTAAGGCGAGGGCGCAATAAATAACTCTTTTCATTCTTAATCTATCTTTTTAATTTTCTTTTCCAATAATTTTGTCGTAGTCGCATTTTGCCGATAGGTAATCGTATATGGCCTGCGAGTAGTTTAACTCCGATTGGGTTTGAGCAAGTTGAGCTGAATTGAGCTCGAGCATCGTTCCCACACCTGCATCGTAGCGAGTCTTAGAGATACTATATGCTTTGGCCGCTTGTGCCATTGTAGCCTCCTCGGAGAACATCTTTTCACGAGCGGTGAAGAGGTTGTTGATTGCCGATTTAAGCTCTACGATTTTAGCCTGCTCGGCATACATCTTTTGTAGCTCCAACTGCTTGATCTGATTTTTAATTGATTTGGCTTTGTTGACGTTGGTAAGTCCCGAAAAGATGGGGATTGATAGTGAAATACCTACATTAATTGGCACCTGTGCATAGTACTCGGTTCCCTGTGGGGTAAATGAAGCGAAGTCAATTACTGCAGATTCGTTACCATAGTACGTTGCTGATCCATAAGCGGCCAACGTTGGGAGTCGAGCTGAGTTTGTGAGACGAAGTTGATCAGCTAAGAGTTGTGATTGATACTCCAAACTCACCAAGTCGCTATTTTGTGAAACATCGGTCGTGAGTCCATCGGTGCCAGAGAATACAATATCACGCATATCCTCAAGAGAGCCCGTTAATTCAATCTCGGTCTCGGCAGGCAACGAAAGATACATCTTGAGTAGAAGTTTGGCTACTTCGATTGAGTTGCGAGTCTGTACAATTGTTGGTTGTAGATTGCTATACTGCACCTGAGCTGTGAGTAGGTCATACTCTGCTGTGAGGCCATTGTCAAACATTGTTTGAGTATCGTCAACGCTCTTCTTCGAGATTGCAGAACTCTCCTCCAATACTACGAGTGATTGCTCGGCAAGAAGAGTGTTGTAGTATGCCTTCTTCACCTCGGAGATTAAATTGATCTTCGATCCTCGAGCCGACTCCACTGCTGCTGCCATCTGCGTTTTGTTGAGTGTAAGCGTACGAGCAATTGCTGGTGCATAGAGTGGAATCGAGAGGTTGGCTGCTGCCGATACGGTCGAGGTTCCATTGGCCGAGATCTGCATACTTTTAGACATCTGTTGAGCAACAACGCTGTAGTTGTAGTATGAGTCGATGCTAAGCGATGGTAGGTAGTTACCCTTTGTCTCAGCCAATACGTAGTCGTATCGCTGGATCTCCATGTCGGCAATCTTGATCGTGGGGTTGTCGTTGAGTGCGATTTCGACCGCCTCTTCGAGGGTTAGTTGCAGCTGTTGAGCATTTGCTCCAACTCCAATAAGCAGCATAGCTGCTGAGATTAATACTCTTCTCATTTCTTTTAATTATATTCGTTATTATTTTTTCTTCTTGATAGATGTTCATCAATTGCTTGAACGCCCTTTATTGTACTAATGCCACGTATGTAGTTTACAAGTACCTCTTGGAAGGCATCTTCGGTATTGATCTCTTTTGGTATCTCAATCATATCGTTGTGTTGGGTGATACCTATTGCGATGTACGAGAACATATTCATCGTCAGAGGTATATTTATTCTACTGTCGATATAACCCTCCTCGATACCAGTTTTGATTGAATCGGCGACAATCTTGCGCTTCAGGTCAGCCTTGTCGTGCCAAAGCCGTTGATTGACTTTGGGGTAGAATTTTTTGAGAGTGCTACGTATTTGCCAATTGGTTTCGGCATTTTTGCGAATCTCTTCCATTATAATAAGCATAGCAATGAGGATGTTGTCAGCATCCTTAGCTGCTTCAATATTATTCTGATCGAATGCATCGAAGTGTGCTCGAGCAGCTAAAAACAACAACTCCTCTTTGTCTCCAAAGGTTTCATATAGAGTTCTTTTGGATGTGTGTGTTGCCTGTGCAATGTCATCCATCCTAAGGGCTTTTACTCCCATTTGAACGATCACCTTGCGTGCATAATTAATTATTTCAGCTCTCTGTTGTGCCTCCATGCGTATAACTTATATGTTTTTGTTTGCGCTGCAAAGATAAGCATAAAACTTAGAAAACCAAAAAAGTTTTCTGGTTTTATTGGTTTTTTTTATAAATTAATTTGTTTAACACTCGAAAAGTTCATCGTAGAGCTCCTTGAGCTCTTTTCGGAGATGGAGTATAGCGTAACGTTTTCTCGATATTAGTGTGTTAATTGAGATACCGCTACTCTCCGAGATATCCTTAAAAGATATACCTTGGAGTTGATTTAGTTCAAATACCACTCGTTGCTCATGTGGTAGTGATGCGAGAGCTGCTTCGATCTCCTCTTCGATCATAGTGTTGATTATTTCACTTTCGGGATTAGATTCATAACTGTTGTCGATGAGTAGAATGTTTTTCGAAGAGTCAATTCTCTCCTCTCTAATTTTGCGAGATTTATCTATGATTAGGTTGCGTGAAGTGCGGTAAAGCCAAGCTGAGGTGTTCTCTATTAGCTGATGTTCGCCATCGGCCACAATGAATTTGTAGAATATATCTTGAAGCATATCTTCCGCCTCGAGTGAGGAGAGTGAGGTATGCTTGTTGATAAATCCTTTGATGGCTGCCGAGAATTGTTTAAACAGAGACTCTGAACGATCTCTCTGATCTTCACTATCCATCACTCTTAGTTGTTTTGATCTTGCATATATTTTTTAATATACTCTCTTTTTTGCTCTCGAGACATACCTTTTACTCTCTCTCGTAGCTCTCTATTTATGCTCCATCTATTTGACATAGATAGAGGCGAGGCACCCACTCTTCCAGTTAGGATGCGAGAGAGGGCTAAAAGTCCCAATGCTTGCCAATAGCTTAGCGAGCCCCAGCCTGTGATATTGGGTATAATAGTATTCCATAAAAGCATCACAGCTACTCCAAGTAACGCAAATAGTAGTGTGATTACACCTATTTTAATAGATTTTTTCCTTATATTTTTCATGCTAAAATAAGTTTGATTGCCTCAAAGTTACACATTTTTTCTACACATTTGCCACATCCCACACAATCTGATAGATTTGCCACCACTGCACGGTGAGTGCTGCTATCCATCGTAAAGACTTTTCGTTTACATTTATTTACGCACGCACCACATCCAATGCAGTTTTGTGAGATGATCTCTAACGACTGAACCTCTTTGGGCTTTTTGAATCTCATTTTAAACTTTGTTAACATATTCATAATTGATTAAGAATCGTTTTAAATTGGGAAGATTTGTCTCTACCCTTCAATCTTGTAGACGAATGAAGCGTTGCTATATTTTAAGATAGTGATAAAATAACCAGTAAAAAAGGTGATTTTGTGTGATAGTTCCCAATTTTTTTGTATTTTTGCTTAAATTAAGATAGCTCAAAATTATGGAAAAGCAGAAAAATAGACTCCCTTTAGTTGCCTCTGATGAGTGGTTGCACCCAGTTGAAGATGAGATTAATTATCGTCATGAACTCTACGAGCAACACCTGTCGGATATTGAGAAGAGTGCTGGCTCGATTGTCGATTACGCCAATGGCTACCTCTACTTCGGTTGGCAGCGTGACGAGATGATGCAAGGGTGGTGGTTTCGTGAGTGGCTGCCCGAGGCTAAGGATGTCTACATCTTTGGTGACTTCAATAGCTGGCGACGTACCGAATTGCGATTAAATCGAGATAGTGTAGGCGTCTGGTCTATCTTTTTGCCCGACGCTATCTACTCCTATCGCTTGACGCACTACTCGCTCTATAAGCTCCATATCAATGGCGACAATGGTTGGCACGACCGTATTCCAGCCTACGCCAATAGGGTGGTGCAGGATGAGACAACCAAAAATTATACAGCGCAATTTTGGCTATCGCAACCATTTGATTGGGGCGACGATGCTGACTTTGTACCCGTCAAAAATGGTCAGCTGCTAATCTATGAGGCACACGTTGGAATGGCTCAAGAGGAGGAGGGGGTAGGCTCCTATCTCCAATTTGCAGAGAGGGTCTTGCCTCGCATCAAGGCCGATGGTTACAATGCAGTGCAGCTTATGGCCATCGCCGAGCACCCCTACTATGGGTCGTTTGGCTATCATGTGGCCAACTTCTTCGCCCCATCCTCTCGCTTTGGTACTCCCGAGGAGCTCAAGGAGTTGGTGCGACGTGCCCACTCGATGGGCATAGCTGTGATTATGGATGTGGTCCATGCCCACTACGTCAAGAACCTCAACGAGGGAATCAACGAGCTCGATGGATCGGATCACCACTACTCCAAGGCGGGCGAGATCGGCTACCAAAAGTATTGGGACTCGATGATCTTCGACTATGGTAAGCAGCAGGTGCAACACTTCCTGTTGTCGAATATCAAATATTGGCTCGATGAGTTCCACTTCGATGGCTACCGCTTCGATGGTGTGAGCTCGATGCTCTACCACCATCGTGGCTATGTGGAGTTCGACTGCCGTGAGCGCTTCTTTGACGAGGGTGTCGACCGAGATGCTGTAGTCTACCTCACGTTGGCAAATAAGTTGGTGCACGACTTTAACCCCAAGGCGATCACCATTGCCGAAGATGTGAGCGGTATGCCAGGTCTCTGTGCCCCCATTGAGGATGGTGGCGCTGGGTTCGACTATCGTTTGGCGATGGCGATTCCCGACTTTTGGATCAAACTGCTCAAGGAGCAGACCGACGAGCAGTGGAATATCTATGAGATGTGGAATATAATGACATCTCGTCTACCAGGTGTCAAGACAATAGCCTATGCCGAGTCGCACGACCAAGCTATGGTGGGTGACCAAACCATCGCTTTCCGCCTAATGGATAAAGAGATGTACTTCTCGATGAATCGAGACTCTCAAAGTTTGGTAGTGGATCGTGGTATTGCGCTCCACAAGATGATACGCCTCATGACCATCACTACGGGTGGCGACGCATACCTCAACTTTATGGGTAACGAGTTTGGCCACCCCGAGTGGATCGACTTCCCTCGTGAGGGAAACGATTGGAGCTACGCCCATGCTCGACGCCTCTGGTCGCTCTCCAAAAATGGATTTTTGCGCTACTCCCACCTTGGAGCTTTCGATCGTGCGATGTTGTCGCTGGTTAAACGCTCGAGGCTTCTCACGGCAGGTTACCCCTATCAAGAGCAGATGGATGAGCAGAACAAAACGATTGTCTTCACCCTTCGCAACCTCCTCTTTGTATTCAACTGGCACCCTACGGCATCGGTGCCCGATTACATCGTCAAGGTGCCAAAGGCTGGTAAATATGTATCGCAACTCTCGACTGACGAGGAGCGCTTTGGTGGATTGGGACGTAGTGAGATTGGTGAGGAGCACTTCTCATATAGCGATGGCGATAATCACTACATTAAGATCTACAACACTTCACGCAGCGCTACGGTGTTCAAAATATTGAAATAGAAGGTGATAAAATTAACAATATTGGGTAGCGGCACCTCGCAGGGAGTCCCCACAATCGGGTGCCGATGTGAGGTGTGTCGCTCGAAGGATCCTCGAGATAATCGACTGCGAAGTTCGGCTATGGTTGAGGTGGATGGCCGTCGATTTATAATTGATGCAGGTCCCGACTTTAGGCAGCAGATGTTGCGAGCCGACGTGAGCCACATAGATGCAATTCTCCTGACCCATGAACACAAGGACCATATTGGAGGCCTCGACGATGTGAGAGCTCTCAACTTTGTCGATTTCCCGACCATTCACCGCATCGAGCTCTACGCTACGGCGCACACCTTTGAGACTGTGCGCAAGGATTATGACTACGCTTTTGCTGCCAATAAATATAGAGGTGTTCCCGAGATTGATCTTCTTGAGGTTGATCCCTCGAGCCCATTTGTGATCAAGGGGGTTGAGGTGGTGCCCATCTCGGGCGAACATTCGCCTCGCTTTAGTGTGACTGGTTATCGTATTGGCGCTGTGGCTTATTTGACAGATTTTAGCGCTATAAGTGAGGCCGAGGTAGATAAGTTGAAAGGTGTCGAGGTGTTGGTTGTTAACGCTTTGCGATTTGAGAGACACCCTTCGCACTTCAATGTTGAGCAGGCGCTTGAACTCATAGCGAAGGTTGCGCCACGTAGGGCATACTTAACCCATGCTTCACACGATATTGGGCTCTATGAGCAGACAAATGCCAAGTTGCCACAAGGGGTGGAGTTGGCCTATGATGGATTAGAAATTGAAATATAAATAGATATGAAGAGTCAAAAAGGAAAAGTAGTAGTTATTACGGGAGCCTCGTCGGGAATCGGTGAGGCATTGGCAAAAGTATATGCGGCGGCAGGAGCCAAGGTGGTGGCGGCAGCTCGTCAAGAGGAGAAGTTGAAGGCTTTGGTTGCTGATATTAAGGCCTCTCAAGGTGAGGCGATAGCTGTTGCGTGTGATGTGGTTGAACCCTCTGATTGTGCACGTTTGGTGGAGAAGGCCGTTGAGAGTTATGGTGGAATTGATATTTTGATCTGTAATGCAGGTATCTCTATGCGTGCAATATTCGATGATGTCGATTTGAGCGTACTGCACCGCTTGATGGATGTAAACTTTTGGGGTACGGTGAATTGTGTTAAGTATGCTTTGTCGTATCTTCAAGCCTCCAAAGGCTCTATCGTGGGGGTCTCGTCGGTAGCGGGTATCCATGGCTTGCCAGCACGTACAGGCTACTCGGCATCGAAATATGCGATGACAGGATTTTTGGAGACTATCCGCATTGAGAACCTCAAGAAGGGGCTCCATGTGATGATAGCATGCCCAGGCTTCACCTCGTCGAATGTGCGCTTTGCAGCACTCACGGCCGATGGCTCGTCGCAGGGCGAGACTCCACGCACCGAGGAGAAGATGATGACTTCGGAGCAGGTGGCCAATATAATTATGAAGGCGACAGCTAAACGCAAGCGCCTATGTTTGATGGAGTTCGATGGTCGTGCCTCGCACTTTGTTAAGAAGTTTGCCCCAAAGTTCCTCGACAAGATGTTCTACAATGCTATGGCCAAGGAGCCCGACTCGCCACTCAAGTAGATCGCTCTTTTATGCGGCGCTCTCGTCGGTCTCAATCTCGCACCCTGCGCAGTTGCCGCTACACCCTACGTCGTTGCAGCTGACTCCCTGTTCGTCGGCACGTGACATCTGGACGGCACAACGGATGCCGAGATCTTGCATATTTTTGTTGGTGGCTATCTCGGAGTCAACAAAATGACCTTTGATCATAAGGGTGATCGAGAGTCCAATTACAAATATTGCAACTGCACCAACGCAAAAAAGGAAGATAAATAAGTAGCTTGACATAACTTTAATACTTTTTTAATTTTGAATTACCGCTACAAATTTATATATTTGTTGCTTAAATACAAAATTTTAGAGAGAGTATGAGGATTGTTATTGCAGGAGCTGGCGAAATGGGAAGTCACTTGGCAACTATGCTAAGTGGTAATGGGCACGATATCACAGTGATTGATAGCGATCCAAAACTTTTGGTTGGTGTCTCAAGTTTGGCCGATGTGATCACTGTGGAGGGCGATTCGACAACTTTCGCCACTCTTCGCCGTGCCGCAATCCGCAAGAGCGACCTCTTTATCGCCGTTAACCACGAGGAGAATGATAACATCGTGGCGGCGGTATTGGCCAAGCAACTTGGTGTGAAGAAATCTATCGCCCGAGTTGATAACAACGAATACCTCGAGCCAAACAATAAGGAGATATTTATTAACATGGGTATCGACTACCTCTTCTATCCCGAGAAGGTGGCGGCACGAGAGGTGATCAACCTTTTGGGTCACACCTCCATCACCGAATATGTCGACTTCTCGAGTGGTAAGCTCTCGTTGGTGGTATTTCGTATTGAGGCCACTTCGCCGCTGGTTGGTCGAGAATTATCTGGTTTCTCAGACGATGATACCCCTCTGCAATATCGTACCGTGGCGATTAATAGAGGTGGTGAGACTATTATTCCGCAAAAGGATGAGCTCTTTATGGAGGATGATTTGATATATGTTATTACCCGCCAAAGTGCCATGGATCAACTTATGGCTCTATCGGGAAAGAGTAATATAGAGATTAAAAATATGATGATCTTGGGTGGCTCCCGTATAGGTATTAGGGTTGCTGCCGAGTTGCAAGATAAGGTGAATATTAAGCTTGTCGACTATAATGCCGAGAAGGCCTATCGCCTGGCCGAGCAGTTGGATAAGACGTTGATAATTCACGAAGATGGTCGCAATACCGATGTGATGCTCGAGGAGGGTTTGGCCAATATGGATGCCTTTGTGGCGGTTACGGGACGTAGCGAGACCAATATTTTGGCCGCTATGCTCGCCAAACGAATGGGAGTGAAGAAGGTGATAGCCGAGGTGGAGAATCTCAACTACATCAACTTGGCCGATAGCATTGGAATTGATACAATCATCAATAAAAAGATGGTTACAGCATCCAACATCTTCCGCTTCACCATGTCGACCGATGTTCAAGCCATCAAGTGTCTAACGGGTAGCGAGGCCGAGGTGTTGGAGTTTATCGTTAAGCCCAACTCGCCAGCCACCAAACGACCAATTCGTGAACTATCGCTGCCATCCGATACGATTATTGGAGGTATAGTTCGTGGTGACAAGGTCTTTATCGCCACTGGTAATACTCTCATCGCTCCATATGACAGAGTTGTGGTCTTTGCAATGCCTAAATCTATAGGCAAGATCGGTAGTTATTTCAATTAAAGAGAGGGTATCGAGATGTCGCTTAGAAGTTCCATATTGAGATCTATCATACTATATAGATGTCGTGCAATAGATAAGATTCGAACTGCTCCACTCGAGGTGCAGCGACGAATCTTTAGGGAGCTTATGGCTTCTGCTGCCAAGACGAAGTATGGTGCCGAGCGAGGTGTTGGTAGCGATGTGAGCTACGAGAGGTTTGCCTCGCAGGTTCCAATTGTCGACTATGAGGCCTTTATGCCCTACGTCGAACGTATGGTGGCTGGTGAAAGAGATGTGGCCACTTTGGGTCGCATCAATATGTTTGCCCGCTCGTCGGGTACCACCTCGCAGAGAAGTAAATATATTCCTATCTCGGAGAGCTCGTTTCGCTACAACCATATGCGTGGCATGCGAGATGTGGGGGCGATATACAACTCTCTATTCCCCCAATCGAAGGTGCTCGATGGTAAGGTGCTTACTCTTGGTGGAGCTTGCAAAAGAGAGGGTCACTACCTGGTGGGAGATCTCTCGGGGATATTGGTTAAGCGCTTCTCCTATGGTAGCGGATGGTTTCGAACTCCGAGGATGGAGGTGGCTCAGATAGATGACTTCGATAAGAAGTGTGAGATGATATGCAAGGAGTGCGTAGGCGAGAATATAACCTCATTTGCAGGTGTGCCGTCGTGGAATCTCGCCCTTATGAGTCGAGTGCTGGAGTATACTGGCAAGAGTAATATCCGTGAGGTGTGGCCCAACATAGAGCTATTTAGCCACGGCGGGGTCGAGATGACCCCCTATCGTCAAGCCTTTAGCAATATTGATGGTGGTGGAGTCAACTACATGGAGACCTATAACGCTTCGGAGGGATTTTTCGCTATAGCCGACGATCTCACTCGTGACGATATGTTGCTGATGCTCGACTACGAGACCTACTTCGAGTTTAGAAGTGGCGATGAGGTGGTGCCTCTCGAGGGAGTTAAGTTGGGTGTAGTCTATGCCGTGATTATCACCTCGTCGAATGGTCTGTGGCGTTACGAGATAGGTGACACGGTGGAGTTCACCTCGCTGAGTCCCTACCGTATTCGCTTCGCTGGTCGTACTCGTCAATATATCAATGCCTTTGGCGAAGAGGTTATTGTTGAGAATTCGGATCGAGCTATTGTCGCTGCATGTCGACAGTGTGGTGCCGTGATGAGTGACTACATGGTGGCGCCTCGATTTATGGATGTCGGGCAAAAGGGTCGTCATCAGTGGCTTGTGGAGTTTATCACCCCGCCCGACAATGTAGTTGAATTTGTGGATTTGCTCGATTGTGAGTTGCGTGCCATTAACTCTGACTACGATGCCAAGAGGTGCTCAACGCTCTCGCTGCCCGAGGTGACTCTATTGGAGTCGGGGACGCTCCTAAGATGGATGCGAGATGCCAAAAAGAGCAAGGTGCCACGCCTGAGCAACGATCGCAAGGTGATGGATCAGGTGTTAGAGTGGATTGAGTATGATAAAAATAAAAAATAGATAATTATGTATATAGCGATAGCAGGAAACATAGGAAGCGGTAAGACAACTCTAACAGAGATGCTTACCAAGCGCTACAATGCTCAGGCATACTTTGAGGAGCCCAATAATCCATATATTGGTGACTTCTATGAAGATATGAGTCGTTGGTCATTCAACCTACAAATCTACTTCTTGAGTAGTAGAATCCAACAAACTAAAGATATCTACACCGAGAGCGTTACTCGTGGGTCTTACCTTATTCAAGATCGTACGATCTATGAGGATGCCCACATCTTTGCCGATAACCTCCACCAAATGGGACTTATGAGTTCTCGAGATTTTGCCACCTATATGAAGACCTTTAACCTCTTCTCGAGCTTTGTGCCACGTCCCGATATTTTGATCTACCTCAAGGCGAGTGTGCCAACACTTATGGAACAGATCAAGAAGCGAGGTCGTGACTATGAGGCCAATATCGACGAGGAGTATCTGGCTAAACTCAATGATAAATATAACAATTGGATTGAGAAGATATATAATGGCAACCTCTACGTTGTTGAGATGGATAACAACGATTTTGTCGCTAACCCTGAGATCTTTGCACAAATTTGCAGTAAGATTGATTCAATGAGTAGAAAGTAATGGCGTTACCACAACCCTTTGTAGAGCGTGTCATTGATGACTTAGGTCAAGAGCAAGCTAATGCTCTCTTTGCAGCTCTTGCGACGCAATCACCAACCTCCATTCGAGTCAACCCTTTTAAGGTTAAAGCACCTCTGTCGGAGCGAAGAGTGGGGTGGAGCCGCTATGGATTCTACCTTGCAGAGCGCCCATCATTTACACTCGATAGTGATTTCCATGCAGGAGCCTACTATGTTCAAGAGGCAAGTTCACAGTTTGTTGGTCATATCCTTTCGCATCGAGATGTGGAGGGTGCCAGGTTACTTGATATGTGTGCGGCACCAGGAGGCAAATCGACCCTTTATTCAACAATGGTGGGATTAGAGGGTTTGGTTGTTGCCAATGAGATTAATCGTTCGAGAGCCTCGATTTTGGCCGACAATGTGCGTAAGTGGGGGTTGGGCAATGTTGTTGTATGTAACAATCGGCCCGAGCACCTCTCTCAATTTGAGTCGTGGTTCGATGTGGTTGCAGTCGATGCACCATGTTCGGGCGAGGGTATGTTTCGCAAGATGGATGGTGCTGTCGAGGAGTGGAGCCCATCTAATGTTGTGATGTGTGCAGAGCGCCAAATGGAGGTGCTGGAGAGTGCGTGGCAGTCGTTGAAGCCCAATGGAGTGCTAATTTATAGTACATGTACTTTTAACCGTACAGAGAATGAGGGTGTGCTGGAGCGCTTCGTCTCTCAGTTTGAGGATGAAATCTCGCCATACGATAGTGTCGAGTGTGAAGAGTCGTGGGGTGTTGTGAAGGGTGAAGTTGGGCCATTTCAAACATTCAGATTTTTCCCGCATTTAGTTGAGGGTGAAGGACTTTTTGTTGCAGTTGCCACCAAGAGTTATGATGTAAGAGGTAAAATGCGTCAACCCAAATCTCGAAAAAAGATATTTTCGACTCTCGATCGTCAATCTCTGTTTGAGCTATCTCGATGGGTTGTACAGCCTGAACTTATGACATTTCTCAATGTGGCCGATTCGATGATTTACGGCTACTACAGAGCGCAAGTAGATGCTATAAAAGCTCTTGCCGAGTCGCTCACAATATTATATTCGGGGGTTGCTATGGGGCAGATATTCAAAGGTAAATTGAAGCCCGATGCTGCGTTGGCTCTCTTCCATGATGTGAGAAGAGAGCCAATCAATGTGGTGGAACTTGACAATTTAGATATTTTGTTGTATCTTCGCAAACAAGAGGTTGCAATAGAACTATTTGCCGAGGGTATCAATCTTGTTGTGGCGAATGGGTATGCTATAGGTTTTGCTAAACGTATTGGTGGTAGAGTAAATAATCTTTATCCCAACTCGCTGAGAATATTAAAATAACGTGAGTTCGATTATAAGGCCAACTATAAAATTTAGGATTATGGAGGTTAAAAAGATGTTTTATACAATGGGTGAAGTTGCCGAGATGTTCGATGTGAGCAGCTCACTTATTCGTTACTGGGAGAGCAAATTTAGTGTGATTAAACCAGCTCGCAATAAGAAGGGAAATAGATTGTTTACACCAAAGGATGTTGAGAACTTTAAGTTAATATACCATTTAGTTAAGGAGCGAGGCATGACCCTCGAGGGGGCTAAAAAGAGTCTCCGTAGCGCAAAACTGCCTGTGAGCCGAGAGGCAGAATTGATGGATAGATTGCAGAATATGCGAGCTCTCTTGCTCGAGGTGCGTGAGGTGCTTAAAGAGGGAGGCGAAGGTGATGACCAAGAGTCTAAAGTTGAGATCTCTAAGCAAGAGGGTGTATTTGATACTGCTGACCAGCTGCTTGAGAGCGAGGTGGCGCATCAAGAAAAGGTCTCTACTTCGGTGAACCGAGTTCATCAATCTCGCAAGCGAAGAGATGGTAGCGAGGAGAAAGAGCTCTTTGCATTTTATGAACAAAAGCTATTTTAGTTATGGCAACAACAATTAGAGAGGTCACAGATATTATAGAGGCGTTTGCCCCATTGGCCTACCAGGCATCATACGACAATGCAGGCTTGATTGTGGGGCGTGCAGAGAGTGAAGTAGATGGCGTTCTGTTGGCAGTCGATGTTACTGAAGAGGTAATCGAGGAGGCGAAGCGTGTTGGAGCAAATCTTATAATAACGCATCACCCAATAATATTTCACCCCTTAAAGCGTTTCAACTCGGTCTCCTATGTGGAGCGATGCGTTGAGGAGGCCATTCGTAGTAATATCTCGCTATATGCGTGTCATACTAACTTGGATAGTGCCCCCGAGGGAATGAGCTGGCGGCTGGCTAAAATCTTGGGTATTGGTAAGTTGGAGTTGCTTGAATCGACAAGTACTGTGGAGGGTGTTGGTTTTGGTGTTATTGGGTCGCTTAGTGAGCCAATGGCTTTTGATCTCTTTATTGAGCATATCGCAAAAGTGTTGGGCATATCCGCTTTGCGCTATAGTCGCCCTATTGATCGCCCAGTGAGCCGAGTTGCACTATGTACAGGTTCGGGTGGTTCTTTGATTAGTCGAGTTAAGGGGTGTGGCATTGACCTATATATTACAGCTGACCTTAAGTATAATGACTTTATGGAGCCTACTGATGAGTTCACAGTGGTAGATATCGGCCATTTTGAGAGTGAATATTGCGCAATCGACATATTATGTGATATATTATCAAAAAAAATGTTTAACTTTGCAGTTCGCAAGAGTGAGACCTCTTGTAATCCTGTATATTATCGGGGTTTTAATAGTTGATAAATTAATAGTAAAAGAGAATAAAGATAAGTATGGCAACACAGAAGAAAGCAGTTGAAGCTGACTATTCAATGCAGGAGAAGATCATTGCATTGTATGAGCTCCAAAAGATTGATTCTCAAATTGATGAGATTAACATGATTAAGGGTGAGCTTCCATTGGAGGTTCAAGATTTAGAGGATAGCCTTGCTGGTCTCAATACCCGCATTGAGAACATTAATGCTGAGATCGAGGATGTAAATCAACTCACAAGACAGCGTCGTCGTGAGATCGATCAAGCGAAAATTAGTATCACAAACTACAAGGAGCAGCATAATAACGTGCGCAACAACCGTGAGTTTGATGCAATCACCAAGGAGATCGAGTACAAAGAGTTGGAGATTCAGGCGGCAGAGAAATACCTTAAAGAGTATACTGTGACATTGAAGGCTAAGAAACTTCTTTTGGACGAGGCGACTGAGAATGTTAATGAGCGTCAAGAGGATTTGAAGGTTAAGAAGTTGGAATTGGAGGGTATCGAGGCAGAGACTGCGTCATCGGTAGAGGAGCTTCACGCAAAGGCTGAGGTTGCAAAGGTGAAGATTGATGAGCGTCTGCTTTCGGCTTATAGCCGTATCCGTGGCAATGTCCGCAATGGTTTGGCTGTAGTAACAGTTCAGCGTGATGCTTGCGGCGGTTGCTTCAACCGTA
Organism: Rikenellaceae bacterium; assembly: GCA_047171945.1. GTDB lineage: Bacteria > Bacteroidota > Bacteroidia > Bacteroidales > Rikenellaceae > Alistipes. The sequence continues at coordinate 30,167 of JBCQWR010000013.1, forward strand.
TCCCACCACAACGCCAGGTTGATATTCGCCACGGTAAGAAACTTATCGTATGTGAGTATTGTGGTCGAATTTTAGTTTCTGACTACGCTGACGAGGAGTAGTTAATCATTTGACCTCAAACAAAGAGGGATTCGTATCATTATAATAATAGCAGCTGATATCATTGATGTCAGCTGTTGTTGTATATATATAGGTAAATAAAATTTGATTGTCCAACTCTGGTTATAATATTGAGTTCAGTAATACTCTTTATTAAAATTTATTATAATTTAATCTCATGAGTGACTTAATTTTAATGAGGCGCTAATGAAGTTGTGTAATAATCGTATTTTTAGTTATTATCGTAAGTTTATTCGTTGTTTTTAATATAAAAAACCTTTTTTAGTAAAATACATTGTAAATTATTTGGTGGATTAAAAATATTGGTTTACATTTGTAAGTAGATCGGTTGTCTGATGTCTCATGCTAAATTATGGGGGGGTGAAACACGAGGCGTAACTTCCTCATAAGACAATCATCAGTTAAACTAACGGCCCCTTTGGGTTCTCTATACGGAGAAATTTCAAAGGAGAATTTGTAAATAAAGATGAATTAACATATATAGAACCAAACAACCTTTTTATTAACAAAGCACTTTATGCTATTAAAAAGTTAAAAAGCATCATGAACGACATTCACTCTGTCTGTGTAGAGTATGGCACCAACGAAGATGGATATATTGATTATGTAAAGGGTGCCAACATTGGCGGTTTTATAAAGATTGCAAATGCAATGCTGGATCAAGGTTTGGTATAACGTCCATCCAAATTGGTAATCACTGAGAATATGCTCTCGAGAATTTAATGTAGTTCTTGAGAGCATATTAGTTTTTATATGTGGGTGTGTGGTTGAAAGAAGATAATTATGAACTGCATCTTAGAATCTGTTTAAGTTTTTCTCGCTAAAATTGTTAAGAGAGATGTTGCTTTAATTTTCTCTCTTTGTGCGAGGCGCATAGCAATAGCTATGTAACGAGTGCAAAAAGAGAAAAGTGAAGTGACAGATCCTTAACAAATTAGATGAGAGAAATTTAAACAGATTCTTACATTATCTGAGAGAATTCTCAATATTCTTGATAATCTCCCAAATGGAATCTTCGGGGATCTCGCCTCGGTTCTTCATATCCTTGACCGTTCTTATTATATAACGAGTTAAGTCTGAGTGTAGAGCTTTAAATAATGGGCATTTCGTGTAGTTCTCATTGTCGAGAAGTACATCTTTGATCGAGCGTAAGGAGTTGGTGTAGTTGCTTATTTCGTTCTTAAATGCAGTGCCTCTCTTCGAAGAATTTATTATTCTTGCGGTAGAGAGTTGGCGGAGCTTCTCGCATACGGCACTAAGAGCCACCATCACTACGCTATCCATAAGTGTGTGCCCGTGCATATACAAATATGTGGTCTCGGGGGTTACACCTCTCTGGATTATTATCTTCTCGAACTCTTTGATGTCGGTTGCCATCTGAGGGTGCTTTTTGCTCAATTCTACTATCTTGCGATGAACATTCCGATCGACCCAAGCCAATGTATTGGCGCCGTTACCTGCGATATCAAGGAAGTTTAGTCGTACTGTATTTTTGAAATCAGCAAGTATAAAAACGCTCTCCGAGGAGAGTTGTGCCGAGTAGCAATACCACAAAAAAGTGGGGTAGATCACCTTGGAGTACTCTGTCATAAAGAGCTCAAAGTCAAATATTCGAGTATCGTTCTTTGTAGCTTTCACGCATATGTTATGAAGCGAAGGGGCGTAGCAGAGGTAGTTCTCGGTGGCGTAGGTGTATGTGTGAAATAGAAATTGCGCACCATTAACCACTCTGGCTTGATATGTTGAATCATTAAATATGTAGTCAAAATCTGAATCAACGCAAAGGAGTAGCTCCTCTGATGATTCGGGGATCATATTCAAAAGTATCTTCTTGCCTTTGGGTAGATCTTTGCGAGTTGGTACAGAAATCTCGAATCTTAAATATGGGTTTGCAAAGTGGTCGAAAACACCTCTCCAAAATGCTACATCCTCATATCCCTCGACATAGACTCTCACCAATTTTTGGTTGGGGTTGGGTGGAAGAGGGTGCGGAAGTTCGTTTCGTTGCGATTTTGGAGCAACGAGGTTCATTCGTTTAATTTTATGAGTTATCGACGATTCCATACAGTTAGTGTTTCTGTAGGTATAAACCTTTAATATGCAGATTGTTATTAAGTTAAGGTCCTAAATATTAGGGGTCTCCCAAACTTTAGTTTGGTTGCAATTGATTGTGATCACCTCGCTACCGCACATTAGAGTAAATTTACCCTGCTCTAAGCGCCAAGCACCGTCAGCACCAACGAATGCTAAGTCGCTCGCTTTGATGGTTAGCTCCACTGTCTTACTCTCGCCCGCTTCGAGAGAAACCTTGCAGAAGTTGCGTAGACGTTTGTTATCGGGCGAAACGGATGCTACCAAGTCGCTTGAGAAGAGGAGAATGGGCTCCTTGCCTGCCACTCTGCCACTGTTGGTCACATCGACCGTAACAGTCAAAATATCGTCAGCATTAAACTCGCTCTTATCGACTTGTAGGTTGCTATACTCATAGGTAGTATAACTCAAGCCAGCGCCAAACTCCCACTCGACATCCATCACTGAGTCGTAGTTGTAGTTGCCATCCATTTGACCAATGTTCTCGCATGGTTTATAGTCGTAGTTGATGATTGAGTTGATGTGACGAGGATATGTAAATGGTAGCTTAGCACTAAAATTAACATCTCCTGCCAAAAGATCAGCAAGTGCATCACCTCCATAATTACCTGGTAGCATGATGTTTACGATGCCGTCGGCTAATGGTACAATCTCACGAATAATGCGTGGGCGACCCTGATTGAGGATCAATACTATTGGTTTTCCGCACTTCGAGAGAGCTTTCACCAAATCACTCTGTGCCGTTGAAAGCGTTAAGTCGTTGAGGTTGCCTGGAGTCTCGCAATATGAATTTTCGCCTACGCAAGCTACGATAACATCGACCGCATGTGCAGCACGTACCGCAGCTTCTATATTTGGCTCATTCTCCTCCCACCACAATGACTTTGGTGTAGTTTTGTAGGTCACACCTGCTTCATATATAACATTACTTTTGCCAAATTTATTTATCATAGCTTCATATATGGTGTTGTATGCCATAGCACATTCATCGGCCTTGTCACCCTGCCAGGAGTATGACCAACCCCCATTGAGTGTACGCATGGAGGCAGCATTGGGTCCTGTGAGTAGAATCTTGACATCCTTATTAAGTGGAAGAATGTTATTCTCATTTTTGAGCAGCACCTGCGCTTCGTGAGCCGATGCAAGAGCTACGGAGGCAAAATCATCGTTTGCAAATTCCTCATACTTTTCAATATCCCAATATGGATTTTCAAAGAGCCCAAGACGATATTTTAGGCGAAGTACACGTCGCACAGCATCGTCAATACGGCTCATTGGAACCTCACCCTCTTCGACAAGTTCACGTAGGTAATCACAGAAACTCACCTCGTAGGGTACCATCGACATATCAATACCAGCATTGATTGCCAACTTAATCGCCTCCTTTTTTGTTGCTACAACTCGATCTCGTGTAGCGACATTGTTGATGTCAGCCCAATCGGTCACGATTAGTCCATCCCACGCCAAATCCTCTTTAAGCCACTGTGTTAGGTACTCAGCATTGATATGGAGTGGAACTCCATTATTTACAGCCGAATTGACCATGACAGAGAGTGCTCCTGCACGTATACCCTCCAAGAAGGGGGCGAAGTGTTTCTCTCGCATGTCAATATTGTTTATTGAGCTCGGTGTGCGATCCTTACCAGAGATTGGAGCGCCATAGCCCATAAAATGTTTAAGACATGCAGCTACGTTAAACTCGCCGATGTTATTGGGGTCATCACCTTGGAAACCCTCAACGGCAGCACGTCCCATCTGAGCATTGAGGTAGCAATCTTCGCCATAGTTCTCCCAAGCACGAGCCCAACGGGGGTCACGGCCGAGGTCAACAACGGGAGCAAAGGTCCACGGAATACAACCCGCTTTGGTCTCGTAGGCCGAGATCTGAGCCGATTGCTTGACCAAGTCACGATTGAACGACGAGGCCATATTGATGCCTTGTGGAAAGAGCGTGCCATCGAGTGTGTAGGTGGTACCGTGGATCTGGTCGACACCATATATGCAGGGGATCCCCATAGTGGCCATCGACTTATCTTGAATCACCTTAATCGCCTCGGCCCACACCTCTTTTGTCTGCGCTACACCAAGCGGCACATTGAGGATAGAGCCAACTTTATATTTGCCGATCACCTCGTCGAGCTTTGCCTCGTCAATCTTAAAATTATTGGGACTTTCAAAATCGGTAATCACATCAACGGTGATTTCGCACATCTGACCTATCTTCTCCTCGAGGGTCATCTCTTTAAGTGTCTCTTCAATTTTGCTCTCTAATTCTGCATCATGCGGAATTGCGCTTGGGTTATTGAGCTTTGAGCAAGATAGTGTGGTTGCAACAATCATAACTATTGGTAGAATTTTGTTCATAATTAAGGTCTATTATTTAGATTAACATATAATTTTAGTTTTACGGTATAGGTCACGAAACTCTTTTGGTGTGATAGTTTTGCGTCGTTTAAATGTTCTATTGAAGTTTGATAGATTATTGAAGCCACAGCTAAAACATATCTCTTGAATAGAGTCAGTAGTGTCGATTAGCATACGTGCAGCAGCCCCAATGCGAATATCTGTGAGGTAATCTGAGAGGGTGCGCCCTGCTCGCATCTTAAAAAAACGACTAAATGCCGAAGATGACATGCCAGCAATATCAGCGAGTTTGGTTAGTGTAATCTCCTCTTGATAGTTGGCCGCAATATACGACTCGACTTTACTTATGCGGCGTGAGTCGGAGGTGGGTTGCACCTGAGTAAAAGAGGTGTTGCTAAGCTCCCTACTATCCTTGCATAGTGATAACTCATAGAGAATAGCCAAAATTTTGAGGATTTGATAGAATCCTTTTTGCTCCTCTGCAATGCGACTTAGTTGTGAATAGACATTCATTATTGCTGAGAGAGGAAATACTAAACCCTGTTTAGCTCGATCTAACATCTTGCGGATCGACTCAAATTGGTTGCGCATAAGAAGAGAGTCTGCAAAGATATCTGATGAAAATTGAATAGTAATTTCATGGATGGAGTCGGACTGACATTCGCCCTGCTCCCACACATGCTCGAGGTTTTCGCTGGCAATAAGCACTAAATCATATTCGGATATCTGCTCCACAGAGTCACCCACCACTCGCACTACTCCAGCACCGTTCTCTACAAAGTTAAGTTCATACTCTTCGTGGCGATGCAATGGGTATGTAAACATACTCTTGTTTCGATCAACTATATAAAAACAATCTTTCTCTGAGAGTGGTGAAATTTCATTTATCGAATTATTCATCAAGCAAGCAATTAATTTATTCTATTGTCACAAAGTTATTATAATTATCTTTATAATGCAAGAGTCTCAAAGTCTATTTATTTAAATATTACCTATATAAAGTGTAAATATTTTAACATTGTCATAATTCTACTACTTATAGATAATATAATACCATTTTATCATTGTGCTTTTAACTATCTTTGTAATACCGAATCAAACCTAATTTAATATGAATAAATTATTACTACCACTAATCTGTCTTGGATTGTTATTTTGTGCATGTCAAAAAAAAGAGACTCAATTTACTAAAGTTGAAAATGGTCAATTTGTCGAAAATGGTGAACCCTATTATTATATAGGTGCTAACTTGTGGTTTGGAGCAATACTCGGCTCACAGGGTGAGGGCGGTGATCGAGATCGATTACTTTCGGAATTAGATCACCTTCAGACCTTAGGCGTTAATAATCTTCGTGTGCTTGTTGGAGCCGATGGAGAGGGCGGTGTGCGTACCAAAGCGGAGCCAACGCTCCAAAAGGCTCCAGGCGTATATGATGCCGATCTGCTCGAAGGTCTTGATTATCTACTTGTGGAGATGAATAAACGTAATATGAAGGCTGTGCTCTACCTCAACAACGCTTGGGAGTGGAGTGGTGGTTATACCCAATATTTAATGTGGGCAGGAGAGGGTAAGGCTCCGATACCCGTTGTAGATGGGTGGGATAAATATATGGCATACGCCTCAACTTTTATCACAAATGACAAGGCAAAAGCAATCTTCGCTCAGTATGTTTCTGATATTGTAACTCGTACAAATAGTATAAGTGGAGAGCGGTATATAGATGACCCGACAATCTTCTCATGGCAGATATCTAACGAGCCACGCTGCTTCAATCCCGATAACAAAGAGGCTTTTGCTGAGTGGATAGGGGCAACTGCAAAATTGATACGTTCGCTTGATCCCAACCACATGATCTCAACTGGTAGCGAGGGCTCGCATGGCTGCGAGAGTGATATTGAGCTATTCGAGAAGATACACTCATTCGAGGAGATATCGTACCTCAATATCCACATATGGCCCAAGAACTGGAGCTGGATCGACACCGACGACATGGCCTCGACAATTGAGGTGGCAAAACATAATACAACTGAGTATATCGACAATCATATAGAGGTTGCTTCTCGACTTGGCAAACCCATTGCGCTCGAAGAGTTTGGTTTTCCACGTGACGGTATGCTCTTCACACTCGATACCCCGACAACGTATCGTGATGAGTATTATCAATTCATATTTGATGCTGTAGTCTCTTCAGCGGCCAACGGAGGACTTTTAGGCGGTTGTAATTTCTGGGGTTGGGGTGGTAATATTACCCCATCGAGCGAAAGCCTCTTTTGGCGTAAAGGAGATCCCTATTGTGGAGATCCTGCACAAGAGGAGCAGGGTTTAAACTCGGTTTTCGTATCTGATAAATCTACGCTCGAGGTAATTAAAAATGCAACAACTAAATTAAACTAATATGAAACTTCTATTTAGAATAGCTCTTTTATCTATAATTATTGCTCTCTCTTTTTCATGTGGTGCGTGCAAAGGTCGCAGTAAGGGTAGCGATGTGGATATAATTCCCGATAATCAATCGGGACTCTCGCCATTGAGTGTCGATGGTACTCAACTTGTGGATCGCAATGGCAATGTTGTGGTGCTTCACGGCGTAAGCTATGGTTGGCACCAATACTGGCCTCGTTTCTATAATGCTGAGAGTGTTAAGACATTAGTCAATGATTGGGGTGTAGATGTGGTTCGTGCCTCAATGGGTATCGACCTCGATGGTGGATATATTGATAGACCCGAGTGGTCCAGCGAATTGATATACTCGGTAGTTGATGCAGCTATAGCTAACGAGATCTATGCGATAATAGATTGGCATAGTCACAACATAAATCTTTTGGAGGCTAAGGCATTCTTTGCTGAGGCGGCAGAAAAATACAAAGGGGTTCCGAATGTTATCTATGAGATATTCAACGAGCCCGATTATGAAAGTTGGGTTGAGGTTAAGGCCTACTCAAAGCAGGTTATCAAGGTTATCCGTGACATTGACCCCAATGCTCTTATCTTGGTGGGATCGCCCACGTGGGATCAAGATGTGCATATTGCAGCCGATAACCCTATCACCGAGTATGATAATCTAATGTATACACTTCACTTCTATGCCGCAACACATAAACAAGAGTTGCGAGACAAGGCTGATTATGCCCTTTCGAAGGGGCTGCCACTGTTTATCTCGGAGTGTGCAGGAATGGAATCTTCGGGCGATGGCTATCTCGATCAAGAGTCTTGGCGAGAGTGGCGAGAGTGGGCTGCAGATAACTCACTTAGTTGGATTGCATGGTCGCTATCTGATAAAGATGAGACTTGTTCGATGTTGGAGCCTGCGGCAAGTGATTCTGGTCCTTGGAGTGAGGATGTTATGAAGCCATGGGCGCAAATCGTCAAGGCTAATTTGCGAGGCGAGGATATAACCGTAGAGATAGAGGAGGAGAGTGCTATGGCAACAATGCAGATATATCTATGTATAGGTCAATCCAATATGGAGGGGCAAGGTGCAATCGAGGCGCAGGATGTAACGTGTAGTGATCGTCTCAAAATGATGCCAACGGCCGAAGGTTATACCCCCGAGCGAGAAATGGGCGAGTGGAGTGCTGGTATTCCTCCACTTAGTGGCCCCTATTCGGGACTCTCGCCAGCCGACTACTTCGGACGTGCGATGGTCGAGAATCTTCCCGACGATGTGGGCGTAGGGCTTATCACAGTGGCGATTGGAGGGTGCGACATTCGTATCTTCGACAAAGATATATATTCTAACTACCTTGCGACCTACGACGAGGAGTGGTTTCTCAATAAGGTCAACGCCTATGGTGCTAACCCTTACAAACGCCTAATAGATATGGCAAAAATCGCACAACAAGATGGCGATATTTGTGGCATAATCCTTCATCAGGGCGAGACCAATACGGGTGACGATCAGTGGTGTAACTACGTCAATAAGGTCTATACAGATATCCTCACTGATCTTGGATTAGAGGCCAAAGATGTACCTCTCATTGCGGGACAAGTAGTACCAGAAAGTGCTAACGGCGTATGTGCAGCGATGAACAATATTATCGATACTCTGCCCGACACTATCCCTACAGCCTATGTAGTATCATCAGAGGGGTGCGCCGTCAAGGAGGATTGTGTCCATTTTGACACCGAAGGTATTCGCCTTTTGGGAGAGCGCTATGCCGAGAAGATGATTGAGGTGAAGGGCTTTAACGTAGAGTAACAACTGATAAATTGACTAAAAATGAAGAGATCCGTTAAATTATCAATAATATTTGCTACTGCATTTGTACTACTATCGACACTCTATAGTGTTGCGGCAACAACTTGTGACAACGATCAATTATGTGTCGCAAGAGCCGAGGTAGTATGTAATAATGGTTGGGTGTTTGATACTCAGACAACACCAACAATTGAGGTTAAACTCACCTCGCAGGGAATGAGTGAGGGTGTAATCCGAGTTGTTGTATATCGTGATACAAAAGAGCAACTGCTCGATCTCGAACGTTTGTATAGTTTTGATAATCGAGAGCAGGTAGTCAATATCGCATTAAGCATTGATCCAGGATTTTATATTGTCGATGTTTTTCATAATGGCCGCCTAATCAACCATTTTAATATTGGTTTTGAACCAACTGCGATTATCTCTCCAGTAGATGCCCAGGCAGACTTCGAAGAGTTTTGGCAAGCGGCAAAGGCGGAATTAGCGACAGTCGCACCAAAATATAAGATGGTTAAGATTAAAGATAAATCAACTCAATATCGAGATCTATACTTAGTCTCAATGCGTTCATTAGATGGCGCTTTGGTGCAGGGGCATTTGGCTGTGCCAACCGACAAAAGCAAGAAATATCCAGCCTATATCAACTATATGGGTTATGGTGCAGATCCTTGGATTCCTGGCACAGATTATCCTACCGATAGAATTGATTTCGTGGTGTCGGTGCGTGGCCAAGGGCTCAACAAACCAAATAATAACTATGGGGATTGGATCGTATATGGGCTATCTTCAAAGGAGGAGTATTACTACCGTGGGGCATTTATGGATTTAGTACGTGCCGTAGATTTTATTGATCAACTTCCACAGACGGATCAGCGCAACATTTTTGCTGATGGAGCCTCGCAAGGTGGCGCATTTACCCTTGTTGCAGCATCACTCGATGACCGTTTTACTGCCGTAGCACCAGCTGTACCATTCCTTTCGGACTATCAAGATTATTTTAGAATTGTTGACTGGCCTGGTAGTGCTATTATACCCGCTCAGAATAGGTTGGGAATCAGCGATGAGGAGCTATACAGAATGCTTTCGTATTTTGATGTTAAAAACTTCACTCACCTTATAACCTGTCCCGTGATAATGTACTCAGGTTTGCAAGATCCAGTGTGTCCACCCCATACCAATTTCTCGGGATATAACCATATCACCACCGACAAAGAGTATTATGTGGCACCAGCTGGCACTCATGATGTAGACCAAATAATATGGAACCCTATGCGTGATGCTTTTTTTGAAAAATATACAACTAAATAAATATTATTATCAACCAAAAAACAACTTTTATGAATAGATTTCTTCTATGCCTACTAAGTCTCTGTGCTGTTGCAACCACCTCGGCACAGAGCCTGAAAGGTGTGGTGACCTCGCAAAGCGATGGTCGACCACTACTCGGAGTTAGTGTCTTCCAAGAGGGGACAACCAATGGTGTGACTACCGCTGCTGATGGTAGCTACACTATCACACTTCAAGGTAAAGAATCGGCAACAATAATTTTTGAGTATATTGGTTATACGACTCAAACATTTCAGGTGTCAGTTGCTCAAACGACGCTCAATGTTGTTCTGAGCGAAGATCTTATCGAGATGGACAATGTAGTTGTAATCGGTTACGGTGCCGTCAAGAAGAGTGATCTTACGGGATCTGTAGCATCGGTACTTACTGAAGATCTCAAGAGTGGCGCTATTACTAATGCCGACCAAATGTTGCAAGGTACAGTAGCTGGTGTGCAGGTGACTCAGAACTCAGGTGCACCTGGTGGTGCTGCCTCGATCCGTGTGCGTGGTGCCTCGTCGATCAGCTCTACAAATGAGCCTCTGTATGTGATTGACGGAATCCCATTTTCGGGTAGTGCCAGCACAATCGGTTGGGCTGGTGGTGGCACCGAGGGTCAAACTACAGTCAATCCACTCTCGACTATCTCGCCACAGGATATCGTCTCAATGGATGTACTCAAAGATGCATCGGCCACTGCTATCTATGGTTCGGCAGGTGCCAATGGTGTAATCATCATCAACACCCGTCGTGGTGCCGAGGGTGCAATGAAGATCAACTATGATGGTCAATATGCTATACAACAGGCGAGCAACATCATCGATATGATGAATCTTAGCGAGTATGCCCAATTCCAAAATGAAATTACCGATCTATACTCGACTCTTGCGCTCGATGAGACTCTCCAAGATCCTTCGATTATGGGCGAGGGTACCGATTGGCAGAGTGAGATCTTTAGAGTTGCTCCAATGCAGTCGCACGCCCTTTCGATCTCGGGCGGTACCGACAAGCTCAAGATGTCGGCATCGGTAGGTTATACCGACCAAGAGGGTACTATTTATGGCTCTTCGTTCGATCGCTACAACATGCGTCTTAATGCCGATGGCAAGATGCTTAAAAATTTGGAGGGTGGTGGATCTATCGCCTTTACTCGTACCTCTGAGCGTATCTCACGCCAAGATGGTAACGATGGAGTTATTATGCAATCTCTTACGATGCAACCTTCGGTATCGGTCTACGACTTCGAGGGCGAGTTTGCAAGTCCTGAGTCGATATATGGCTCAACCTCAAACAACCCATTGTGGTTGGCTCAGATGCAGCGTAACACCTTGACTCGAGATAGAATTATGGGTAACTTCTACCTTCAGCTAAATCCAATCGAGGGTGGTAGCATCCGTACAGAGTATGGTTACGATGTGAGCAATGGCCTAAATCAAAGTTTTATCCCAACATACGACTTCGGTAACGGTATCGCAAACTCACTCAACCAGATGTTCCAAAAAGAGGACCACTCTCTATTCTGGATCTGGAAAAACTATGCAACCTACAATAAGAGCATAGGTAAGCACTCGATCAATGCAATGGCAGGTTTCGAGATGCAGAAGAGCGCCTGGGAGGGTATGCAGCTTCGTAAGAGCGGCTTCTCGACCGACGATATTTTTGTGATGACATCCGACGGAACCTTCGACAGCAACAACGCTTGGAAGGACTCAGCAACCAAGGTGTCAGCTTTTGGACGTATCAACTACAACTACGATGAGCGCTTCCTTGTGACTGCTACTTTCCGTGCAGATGCCTCTTCGAAGTTTGGTCCAAGCAACAAGTGGGGTTACTTCCCATCGGCAGCCTTTGCGTGGAGAGTATCCAACGAGGCTTTCCTCAAAGATGTTGATGTTATCTCCAACCTCAAGCTACGTTTAGGCTACGGTATGGTGGGTAACGACAATATTTCAACATATCAATATGGTGCAACTATGACAAGTATCCTATCGCCATTCTCAAGTAGTGGTAGTGCATACAGAGTAAGTAACATCTCGAACCCCAATCTTAAGTGGGAGGCCTCGGAGCAGTATAATGCAGGTATTGATTTAGGACTCTTCAACAACCGTTTTGTCGCAACAGTCGATGTATACCAAAAAGATACAAAGGATCTGTTGATGCAGGTATCTGTCCCCTCATATCTCGGTGTAGGAAGTGGAAATAGCATTAGTGCCCCCTATGTAAATATTGGAAAGACTCGCAATAAAGGTATCGATATTGCAATCAACACGGTTCCTGTACAAACCAACAATTTCACATGGACCTCCGACGTGATCTTCTCGAAGAACAAAAATGAGGTGCTGGCTCTCAACGACGACGCTCAGGTGATCACGGGTGGTATCTCAGTCTACTTCAGCTCGGCATTTAGTTCAGCCTCACGCATCGAGGTGGGTCAACCAATGGGTGTATTCTATGGTTATGTTACCGATGGCTACTTCGAGAACGAAGAGGATGTTCTTAGCTCAGCTGTGCAGGTCGAGGATGGAAACAACCCTGGGATGAATCTCTACGATAAATATTCGGGAGTATATGTTGGAGATATTAAGTTTAAGGATCTCAATGGCGATGGCGTGATTAACGACAACGATAAGACTATCATTGGCGATCCTAATCCCGACTTCACCTATGGTTGGACAAATAAATTCTCATATAAGAGTTGGGATCTAACTGTTGCTATTAATGGTTCGTATGGTGGCGACATCCTAAATATCGCACGTTATCGCACCGAATCGCTTAGCAATGCGTGGGATAACCAAGCGGCATCGGTAATTGATAGAGCAAATATCCAGTACGACGAGAGTGGCGCAGCCTACCTTTCAAATTCCTCGTCGGCAACAGCACCTCGCTTTGCACCAAACGACATCAATGGAAATAACCGTATGAGTGATCGTTGGATCGAAGATGGTAGTTACCTACGTATTCAAGCCATTACGCTTAACTACAACTTCCCAGCATCTATGATAAAGAGTCTGCGAATGAACTCTCTCAAGCTATATTGCACTTTGCAGAATTTATACACATTCACCTCTTACACGGGATACGACCCAGAGGTTGGAGCATATAACCAATCGGCATTGATGCAGAGCTACGATATGGGACGTTACCCAACGCCAACAATGTATATCTTTGGTGTAAACATCGGTTTTTAACCACTTAATACTTTAGATCAATGAAAAAAGTAATTATATCAACAATAGCGCTACTTAATCTATTGGCGGTGAGCTCTTGTAGCGAGTTCCTTACGGTGAACCCAGTAGATAAGCAGGTTAAAGAGAGCTACTACACCTCCGAAGAGAGTGTAATGGCAAACACCGCATCACTCTATGGTCTTGTTTGGTGGGATTTTACCAACCGTTTTATGTATCAGGGTGGCGATATGCTATCGGGTGATCTCTTCTACACCTATGCCGAGGAGGGACAATTCTTCCTCAATACCGTACAACCAGAGAACCTCTATAGCCTTCAAGGTTGGAATGGCCTATTTAGAGTGGTCTCTTATGCAAATAGTATCATCGACGATATGCCCGATATGGCTCGTGAGAATAATGTCAGCGAAGATGTTATCACCGAGGCGTTGGGTGAAGCGTATCTCTTCCGTGCCGTAGCATATTACTACCTCACTGAGTATTGGGGCGATGTGCCTATCGTTACCAGCCCAACTGACCTTATCACTTCGGGCAACACCGACGATATGTACCTGCCACGCAATACCCACAGTAGCCTCTATCGCTTTATCTGTGAGGATCTCGACAGAGCAATTGAGGCACTTCCCAAAACAGCCTCGGAGGCTGGTCGTGTAACTTACTACTCGGCTCTTGGATTTAAAGCTAAGGTGTGCCTTACTCGTGGTTGCTACGAGGGCGACGCCGAGTATTTTGCCCAAGCTAAGGAGTATGCCCAAGAGGTAATTAACAATGGTCCAGCACTATTTGGTGACTACTCGACAATGTTTGACGCTTCGGCCGACAACTGCTCCGAGTCGCTTATCGCTGTTCAATGTATGACAGGTGGCTACGGCTACGGCAATAGCCGTCCAATCGAGTGGGGTCGTCGTGATGCCCTTGTCGGCACAAGCTGTTGGGGTTCGGGTAAGGGCCCAACACTCTCACTGCAAGAGCTCTTCGAGGAGCATCCTAACGATGGTCGCCGTCAGTGGGTATATATGCAGCTTGGTGACGAGTATCCTCTCTTGGGAGACTACACCTACTATAACTACTACTCCGAGAAGGATGACTATTCAGTTTGGATCGACCAACTTAACTTCACTCGTGCTCACGCCAAGAAGTATGTGATTAACTCCGAAGGTGGTACCTTGATCGGAACTGGCCAAGATGGCGAGAATAACCTCTATCTGTTGCGCACGGCCGACGTCTACTTCGTCTATGCTGAGGCTTGCCTTGCTGGCAATCTCTCTGCAACGCTCACCGATCCTGTAGCTTTGGGTTATGTCAATGCAGTTTTGGATCGTGGCAATGCGAGCTACAATGTATCGGAGCTTTCGTATATGGATCTTATCAAGGAGCGTCGTCGTGAGTTTGCTTTGGAGGGTGCCAATTGGTTCGACATTAAGCGATTGGCTTATTTGGATGAACAAGCTGCGTTGGACTATCTCAATAGCATGTATCGTGACAAGCAATTCAAGTTGAATTACGAGAGAATCAATGAAGAGGTTGGTGGAACTCACACCAATGAGGATATCTTCAATTATGGAAACAACCAAGATTACTACATTCGTGGTTGGCTTTCGGAGATTGATGGTGAGGCCTATATAGATGCTGGCACCAACGACAATATCGACACTTCGAACCGTTCGGGAGTTATCACCTTCACCTCGTCGTCACTCTACATAGACATACCATCGGATGCGACTACCAATGCTCCAATCCTTTTGGAAGAGCCCGTTGATTACTATCAAGAATAATTTAAAGTAGATACAACTATGAAAAGAATATTAAATAGTATTTTATTACTTGGGGCGCTAACTATGGGCTTCTTCTCGTGCACCCAAGATGATGATGTGGCCAATAGCACTGCTCAGCCCATCATTAAATATACTCGTGCCATAGAGTCGGAAAAGGCAGATTCACTAATTATAGGTGGCTCAATGGGTCAAACTATCGCAATTATTGGTGAGGGGTTAGAGGGCGTTTGTGACGTTAAATTTAACGATCAGTATGCGAAACTCAATCCAGTCTATGTAACTTCGGAGTCTATTATCTGTACAATTCCAGCGGTTATGCCAACCGTCGTCGATAATCTTCTTACCGTCTACACCAAAAAAGGTAAAAGTTGCACGATGGACTTTGCCGTAACCATCCCTTCGCCTACCGTAAACTCAATTAGTTGCGAGTGGGCTCCTGATGGAACCTCAGCTACGATCTATGGAAAATCATTCTATGCTCGTGAGGATGGATCAATCGACGTACTCTTCCCTGGAAATATGCCAGCTACAGTCAACTCATTTAACGACTATGAGATCAATGTAACTGTCCCAATGGGTACTCAGGCAGGTTTGATCTCTGTTGAGAACGATTATGGAAAAGGTAACTCTATGTTTACTTTCCGTGACTCAGAGGGTATCTTTATCACAGGTGACGATGCTGCGACTTGGAATAACTGGGGATTGTCGGGCTTTAGCGATGTAGACCCTCTCGATGGCACTTATGTTACGTTAGTTGGTGCTACTGGCTCTTGGGCATGGCCAGCTAATGGCATTCAGCTATTCTATGTCAACCCTACGGGCTCACCACTTGTGAGCGAGGGTGAGGTTTCGGACTATGCTTTGCGTTTTGAGTGTCGCAGCTACGAATGGCACGACACACCAATGCTTGTTTGGTTCGACAATGACGCAGGCCACGGCGTAGATGCCTCTTGGGCACAATACCACTGGCGACCATACCTTACAGCGCCCGACAACAACTACGTTACCGATGGTTGGGTCACTGTCACTATGCCTCTTTCGGAGTTCGTATATAGTAAAGATGAGACGGAGACATCACGAAGTATCGGCTCACTTAGTGAGTTGGTGAATCTAAACATCATGTTCTTTGGTGCAACCAATACCGATGCAACAGTGTTCGATCTCAATCTTAATATCGACAACGTTCGCCTTGTTAATATCAAATAATTGAAGAAAAGGATATGAAAAATTTAATATATAGGGCGTTAGCACTCGTCTGCTTGCTCGCAACCGCAATAAGTTTTACAGCCTGTCAAACTGATGACGCTTCGTCGGGTTCTACGGTGCAACTCTATGCATTTGGTCCTACACCCGTGCTGCGAGGCGACGACATTATTTTCCTTGGTGAGAATCTCGATAAGGTTACCGAGATTATCCTTCCCGACAACATCTCAATAACCGATATTACAGTTGAGGGTAGCGAGAAGATCTCAATCACAGTGCCTCAAGAGGCTACTGTAGGCTATGTAACTTTGAACTTCCCTGGTGGTTCTATCACCACTCAAACTATGATGGGCTTCACCGAGCCTTACGAGATCTCGTCGATCTCGCCAGTTGACAAAGCGGTGAGAGCTGGCGATGAGATTACAATCGATGGAGACTACCTCAACAACATCACAGTGGTGGTGTTTGGTGGTGGAGCAAGAGTTGAATCGACTGAGTTTATCTCGCAAGATCGCTACCAAATCGTAGCGGTGCTTCCTGCCGAGGCTATCTCGGGAAAACTCTATGTCGAGGATTTCGACGGCAACCAACTCTACTCCGACGAGGAGCTTACTATTGAGCAACCTACAATTAGCTCAATTGCGCCACTTGCAATCAAGGCGGGCGAAAATCTAACTATCAAGGGTGGCAACCTCGATTTGGTAGCCTCAGTTGAGTTTGGTGGTGCTCAAGTAGTAACAGAGTTTGTTAGCCAAAGTGTTAGTCAAATTGTTGTGGCATCTCCTGCGGCAATCGCCGATGGCGCAATATCCATCACCTCGTTTGCTGGTCAAGTTGTGGAGAGCACCGATATATTGGAATGTATTGTTCCAACTAATCTTACCACAGCAGCATCTGATGGCTACAAGGCTGGTAACACATTGACAATCTCGGGTGACGATCTCGACTTGGTTACCTCTGTTGCGTTCAGCGGCGCAGCTGTTGACTCGTTTGCTTTCGATGGCTCGATCAGCGTTGTGATCCCTGCCGAGGCTACCGATGGCGTTATCACACTCGCCACAGCGGCAGGTAAAAGCGTCGAGACACCAGCAATAGAGTTGGTGAAACCTGTTGTTACATCTTTGGAGTCGATCGACATCATCTCGGGCGAGGATATTGTAACTCACGGCCGTGATCTCGACTTGGTGACCTCTGTTACTTTAGCAGGCGCCAATATGGATTTTGCTTACGACGCCTCTACAGGTGACATCACCGTCTATACCTCTCGTGAGTCGCTAAGTGGTGAGCTCAAATTCATCACAGCAAATGGCACCTCGATCCACGTTACAACTA
The DNA here is from genome assembly GCA_047171945.1 of Rikenellaceae bacterium. Lineage (GTDB taxonomy): Bacteria > Bacteroidota > Bacteroidia > Bacteroidales > Rikenellaceae > Alistipes. The sequence goes on from JBCQWR010000013.1 coordinate 47,762, forward strand.
TGACTCTCACTCCCGATTCGATCGTTACCGTTAGCTCAATGCCCGATAGTGCAGGTGTGGGCGATGAGATCACAATTGAGGGTGCCCAATTCAACAAGATTGAATCTATGTCGATTGGCGGCTCGAAGGTGACCGACTACATCGCTCGCTCCGATAGCTCAATGACGTTTGTTGTTCCCCAGGTCGAGGCAGGCATCTATAACCTCACCTTTAACCTCACAACGGGCGAGACGGAGACTTCGATTGGTGCAATCACCATCGGCGTAGTTGTCACACGTGTCGATATTTGGAGCGGATCAAATACCATAAGTGGATGGGGAAATATTTCAGACTTCGCTTGGCAGAGTCCATCGCCATTTGCCGATATGCCATATGGTGCAACTTTGGTATTTGAGTTTACTCCAACTGGAGGAGGTGATGCACAATTGAAGCTCTGTGATCCAAATGGCTGGAGCGTGCTTCCTGGCCCAACAGTCAATGAACATGGTGTTATAACTGATATAACGAACGACTCTACCTCATACTCTTACGCATTTGCCGATAGCGAAGTTGATGTATTTAGAGCCAGAGGAATTATTATTTCAGGACAAAACTTTGAGCTAACAGCTCTCTACTACACATATTAATCTATGCGTAATCAATTTACTCAACTACTCATGGCCACCGTAGCGATTGCTGCGGTGTGCTGTGGTGGTTGCAACTCTGATACTGGAACCGATAATAGTATAACTACCGATCCCGAAACATTAGATGTCGTTAGTGTGAGCCTTGAGGAGGGGTCGATAGTAGAGGTAGATTTTGCAAAGATTGATCTCCGTTACTCTGTCCCAATTTCTATTGCTCAAAGTGATAAAATTGTGCTGTCCAGTGCCAATGGAGATAAGATAGAGCTAAATGCAGTAGCAAATAACTTAACTTTGTCTGTGTCGCTCTTAGATAATCTCGCCTATGATAAGCAGTATACCCTTACACTCGAAGCTGGAGCTGTCGAGGCAAAGAGTTCGGGGGCGCCATCTACCAGATACTCGCTCTCGTTTGCGAGCGAGGAGGAGCCTTTTGTGGTTGACCCTTCGGCTGATTTTACTATCGACGAGAGTTTGATTAACCCCTCTGCTACCTCTGAGGCGGTAGCGCTATATGACTATTTGAGAGAAGGATTTGGAGTGCGAACTCTATCGGGTGCAATGTGCAAATATACCGTTCAATCGACCGAAGCAGAGTGGATGGTCGAGAAGAGTGGCAGATATCCAGCAATACTATGCTACGATTTTATGAATGTGACCCGAGAGTGGAGCTGGGATGAGCCCTACTCGACGATGATCACTTCGGCCGAGGAGTGGGCAAAGAGTGGTGGGGTAGTAGCAGCGATGTGGCACTGGCGTGATCCTCTGCGAACAACCGATGCCTTCTACTCGATGAACACCTCCAATAGTGAACGCACATCGTTCGATGTCTCAAAGGTGCACGACACATCGTCGGCTGAGTATGAGGCGATGGTGGCAGATATTGACGTAGTGGCTACCTATTTAAAAGAGCTTCAAGATTTAGGCATTGCCGTGTTGTGGCGACCTCTACACGAGGCTCAAGGAGCTTGGTTTTGGTGGGGCGCAGGTAGTGCCGACGATTGTAAAGCGCTATGGGGGCTTCTTTATGATCGACTCACCAATCACCATGGGCTCAACAACCTAATTTGGGTCTGGACAGTAGACAAGAAGGATGGTGCCAACGATTGGTATCCAGGTGGCGATATGGTTGATATTTTGGGGACAGATATATATGGCACCCCTACACATGACTCCCGCCGTGAATACTTTGATTTTGTGGCAACGATAGGATATCACAACAAGTTAGTAACTCTAAGCGAGTGTGGTGCAATACCTTCACCCGAAAATATGGTTGAAGGCGGTGACACCTGGTCGTGGTTTATGCCATGGGTGGGCGACTTCACACAAAGCGATAGTTATAATGGAGCAGAGTATCTCAACACAATTCTAAATAGTGATTTTGTGATTACACGTGATGAAGTTGAAATATATTAATAAGAGTAAAAGTAGATGAAAAAAATATTGATATTACTACCTCTGCTTGGTGGTTTTGCATGTGATAGCTCTTCAGAGCCAATGAGCACTCCACGCCAAGAGATAATAGAACTCCTCACCATGGCAGGTGAGCAGAGTCAAGTGTTGTATGGTCACCAAGATGATACAGCATATGGTCATACTTGGAGATATGAGGCTGGGCGCTCCGATACTAAAGAGATTATAGGTGATTATCCTGCTATTATAGGCTGGGATATAGCTCGTATAGAACTTGTAGACTCTGTAAATATAGATGGCATCCCATTTGAATTTATGCGTAACGAGATTCGGGCGCATCATCAACGAGGTGGGATCAACACCATATCGTGGCATGCCTATAATCCAATAGATAATAGCGACTCATGGCAGAGGTCGTTAGGAGTAGTCGGTTCAATTATCGAAGGGGGTGAACATCACGATAAACTGATGGCAAATTTGGAGCGTGCGGCAGATTACCTACTTACACTCACCGATGAGCAGGGTAGACTTATACCAATTATCTTTCGCCCTTGGCACGAACACACAGGAAGTTGGTTTTGGTGGGGTAGAGATTATGCCACCCCCGAAGAGTGGTGTGCATTGTGGAATACAACCTACGATTACTTTACGCAGCGGGGACTCGATAATATCATTTGGGCAGTATCTCCATGTGGAGGTATCGAGCTCTACGAAGAGCGAATCCCACAGATCGATAAATTTGACATCTATGGGGTCGATTGCTACCACTATAACAACGAGGAGGGTGTCGAGGAGTTTAAAAATACACTTGGTCAAACCCTATCGCTTATGCAACAACTTGGCGAGAATAATAATAAACTCATTGCCCTTACAGAGTGTGGGCTTGAGGGCGTGGGTGTAGATCGCTGGTGGACTGATGTGCTATATGATGCCATCAAGGAGTACCCTGTAAGTTATCTGTTAACATGGCGCAATGCGTGGGATAGACCCGAACACTTCTATAGCTCGTATAAGGGACACCACTCCGAAAAGAACTTTGTTGAATTCTATAATCTACCTACAACAACTTTTTTGTCAGAATTAAATAAACTTAGAAAATAGATGATTAACTTAACATTTAATGAGCGATTGGCTAAACTCAAAGTGGAGCATGAGGCGCTAATTACACGAAAAAATATAGCAGCAGATGATACTAATGGTGTATACCAACGTTACATCTATCCAATTCTTACAGCTGCACACACACCAATTTTTTGGCGTTATGACCTCTGTGAGGAGAGCAATCCTTTTTTGATGGAGCGTATTGGAATCAACGCTACGCTAAACTCTGGTGCTATTAAGTGGGGTGATAAATATCTCTTGGTGGTGCGTGTCGAGGGAGTTGATCGCAAGTCGTTCTTCGCTATCGCCGAGAGCGATAATGGCGTCGATAACTTCCGCTTTTGGGACTACCCAGTAACCATGCCTGACACTTTGGAGGATCCAACAACTAACATCTACGATATGCGCCTTACGGCTCATGAGGATGGTTGGATCTATGGTATCTTCTGTGCCGAGCGGCATGACCCAGCGGCACCTGCTGGCGATCTTTCGTCGGCAACGGCGACGGCTGCAATCTCTCGTACCAAGGACTTGATCTCATGGGAGCGTCTGCCAGATCTCAAGACTCCAAGTCAACAACGCAACGTGGTGCTTCATCCCGAATTTGTCGATGGCAAATATGCACTCTATACACGCCCTCAAGATGGATTTATTGACACTGGAAGTGGAGGCGGAATTGGCTGGGCATTAGTCGATGATATGACACATGCCGAAGTTAAAGAGGAGAAGATAATCAACCACCGCTACTACCACACTATCAAGGAGGTGAAGAATGGCGAAGGACCTCACCCAATTAAAACTGAGCAAGGTTGGTTGCATTTGGCTCATGGAGTTAGAGCTTGTGCATCAGGTTTGCGATATGTTTTGTATCTTTACATGACCTCTTTGGAGGATCCAACACAAATTATCGCTGAGCCAGCGGGTCATTTTATTGCTCCTGCAGGTGCAGAATACATTGGTGATGTTATGAATGTGACATTCTCAAATGGTTGGATTGCCGACGAGGATGGCAAAGTATTTATCTACTACGCTTCGTCTGACACACGCATGCATGTGGCAACTTCGACGATAGATCGCTTGGTCGATTACTGCCTAAACTCGCCCTCCGATGGGCTAACCACCACCACATCGGTTGAGACGCTAAAGAGACTAATTGACAAGAACCTAAAAAAATAAAAAACTCATACCACCATGGCCGCAAAATTAACCGAAAAAATAGGATATGGATTTGGAGATCTCTCTTCGTCAATGTTCTGGAAGATATTTATCTATTACCTGCCGTTTTTCTACTCAAATGTATTTGGACTGCGCTTGCAAGATGCCACTCTTTTGGTACTTGTCACCAAATTGTGGGATGCTGTGTCGGATCCAATGATGGGTGTACTTGCAGATCGCACGCAGACACGTTGGGGTAAATATCGACCCTATTTGTTGTGGATTGCTTTGCCGTTTGCCATTGCTGGCATATTGACTTTTACCACACCTGATTGGGGTTATGGTGGTAAACTTGTTTGGGCTTACGTAACCTACATCCTAATGATGAGTGTCTACACCGCTATCAATGTCCCCTATGGTGCGATGTTGGGCGTTATGAGTAGCGACTCGGTGGAGCGCACTACATTCTCATCGTTTAGAATGTTCTTCGCCTATGGTGGTAGTTTCGTGGCATTGGCTATCTTTGAACCTTTGCGTGATATGTTCGGAAATATGCGTGGAGTGAATAATCCTGCTATTGACCCCACATCGTGGCAACTTTCGATTGGTGTTGTGGCGCTTATCTGCTTTGCATTTTTTGTACTCTGCTTCTTGATGACTAAGGAGAGGGTTCAAGAGGTTGCCAACAAAGAATCAACCAGCATCCGTAAGGATCTCAAATCGCTTATGAGTAATGTTCCTTGGTGGATCCTGCTTGGTGTTTCGATCGCAGTGTTGTTATTCAACTCCATCCGTGGAGGTGCCGCAGCATACTACTTTGCAGATTATATCGGTAGTGAGAGCCTCTTGGGCAACCTCTTTGGTAGTAGTATTATTTTATCGTGTGCACTCTTCTTGGCTATTGGTGAGATCGCCAATATGGTGGGTGTGGTTTTGGCAGTGCCTCTCTCCTCGTGGATAGGTAAGAAGTGGGCCTATATGGTGGCTATTTTAGTCGCAGGACTCTTCTCTGTGCCATTCTACTTCCTTACTGAAGGTTCAACAGGTGGATATTGGATAATGCTAATTTTACAGGTTATCATCTCAATTGGTGCAGGTGTAACCCTTCCGCTTGTGTGGAGTATGTTTGCTGACGTGGCAGACTACTCGGAACATAAGAATGGACATAGCTCGGTGGGATTGGTATTCTCCTCTTCGTCGATGGCGCAGAAGTTTGGAGGTGCCTTTGGAACGTCGCTCGTGTTGTGGTTGCTTACGGCATACAACTATCAGACACCAATTGACGGAGTGTCTGTGGAGCAGAGTGAAGTGGCTTTAACGGGATTGCGTTCACTTATGAGTTGGATTCCAGCATTAGCCTCTATTCTTGGCGTCGGAGTAATGTTATTTTATCCTCTGAGCGAGAAGCGAATGGAGGGAATCAGAGCTGAACTTGACAAAAAACGAGAGAGTAATGACGAGTAGAGATATATTTAAAAATGAGGTGCGAGAGGTGCTCATCGAGAATATCTTATCCTTTTGGTCGGAGAAGATGTTCTGCGCTGAGGGTGGCTTCTATGGCGCAATGGCGAGCAGTGGCGAGTTATTGAGAGATGCTCCTCGTGGGGCGGTACTCAATGCTCGTATCTTGTGGTCCTTCTCGGCGGCCTATAGAGTATTGGGTGATGAGAACTATTTGCGCTGTGCTACTCACGCTAAGGAGTATCTGTTAAAGCACTTCTGTAATGCAGATAGAGGAACGATCTGTTGGAGTGTCGATTGCAATGGTATGCCTAAGGATACTAAGAACCAATTCTATGCCTTGGGCTTTGCAATTTATGCTTTGAGTGAATACAACCGTGCAACGGGCGATGATGAGGCTTTGGAGCAGGCCAAAATATTGTTCTGCTCAATCGAGGAGCATAGCTATATCGCTGAATCGAATGGGTATATCGAGGCTTGCAGAGAGGATTGGAGCGAGATAGAAGATCTACGCCTAAGTGAAAAAGATGATAACGCACCTCTGACGATGAACACCCATCTCCATATTTTGGAGGCCTATACAAACTTATATCGAGTGTGGCAAAGTGATGAAGTAAAAGTATCACTTGCTCGATTGATTAATATTTTTATTGATAAAATTTACAACTCAGCAACAGGTCACCTCTCGCTCTTTTTCGATATGGAGTGGAGAAGGTTGGATGGCATCTATTCGTATGGTCACGACATTGAGGCTTCGTGGTTGTTATTGGAGGCAGCACAGGTGTTGGGCGATAGTGTAGTAATAAAGCGAGTGATGCCGATCGTAAAGCGTGTTGCAGAGGCCTCGAAAGAGGGACTTCGTGCAGATGGCTCGATGATATACGAGCGTCATGCAGATGGCACATTAGATACAGATTGCCACTGGTGGGTGCAAGCAGAATGTGTTGTTGGCTTAATGTGGCTCGCTGAGTTCCATAATGATACTCAGGCCGAAGCGGAAGCGATAAAGTGTTGGGAGTATATCAAGGCGCAAATCATAGATCACGAAGGTGGTGAATGGTGGTGGAGTCGCCGAGAGGATGGCTCTATTAATATGAAAGAGGATAAAGCAGGTATGTGGAAGTGTCCATATCACAATTCACGCATGTGCTTAGAAATTTTGAATTTATAATATAATGAAAGGTTTTAGTTGGTTAGGTTTTTTAGGAGTTGGACTACTCACCGCTTGCTCCGCAGAGCAGGCGGTAGAGCCCAACGTATTGTTGATCTTGACGGATGATCAAGGTTGGGGAGATTTTGGATTCAATGGCAATGAGATTATCAACACTCCTGTGCTTGACTCTCTGAGCCAAAAGGCTGCCCATTTCACTAATTTTCATGTTAGTCCACTTAGTGCCTCAACACGAGCTGGAATCCTTACAGGTAGAGACCATCTACGCACAGGTGCTATGTCGGTAACTCGTGCATCTGAGAATATGGATCCTCGTGAGCAGACCATAGCCGAGGTGCTCCAAGCTAATGGATACTCGACGGGATGTTTTGGAAAATGGCACAATGGAGCCCACTATCCGCAAGATCCCAATGGCCAAGGTTTCGACGAATTTGTAGGGTTCTGCTCGGGACACCTCACCAACTACTTTGATTCACGCCTGCAACACAATCAAAAGTTTTTCAATGCCGAAGGGTATATCACCGATGTGTTGACCGATGAGGCGATAAGGTTTATGAATCAGAGTGTGGAGAGTGGTAACCCTTTCTTCTGTTACGTACCGTATAACGCCCCTCATGCTCCATACCAAGTGCCTGACGAATATTACGATAAATATTCATACTTAGAGGGAGAGCATAGTGGTGAGACAATTGCCACCTATGCAATGTGTGAAAATTTAGACTTTAACATTGGACGATTGCTGCAATATGTAAGTGATAATAATTTAGATGAGAATACACTGATTATCTTTCTGAGTGACAATGGCCCCCATGGTGTACGCTACAATGGTGGCATGCGTGGTGTTAAGGGGCATCCCTATGAGGGTGGATTCAAAGTGCCATGCTTAGTCTATTGGAAGGGTCGTATCGAGTCTGTGGAGTTGCCTCAAGGGGCATCCTATGTTGATCTAATGCCTACAATTCTTGACCTGTGTGGCGTTGAATATCAGGGAGTTGATAGCCGTAAGCTGTCGGGAATATCGCTCAAAGGGTTGCTTACAGGCGAGCAGAGTCAATTAGATGAGAGGTATCTATTTACCCACCGCTCGAATAGTGATCGAGTGCTTGCGCCAAACAATGGTGTGATATATAACGACACATATAAATTAATCACATTTGAGAGTGGAAAACGAGAATTATATAATAAAGTCACCGATCCAGCTGAACAGCACGAATTATCGGTTGAACAGCCGCAATTGGCAGCCATAATGGCTGAAGCATACGATGCATGGTTTGCCGAGGCACAGCAAGAGTATGAGCGTTCGATAAGTCGCACGGCGCATATTGGAATACTCGATGAGCCGATCGAACTACCTGCGCACGAAGCTCTGATGAGCGGATGCACACGCTACTACACTAATATCTATGGATGGGCTGGCGACTGGCTGGTCGATATGGCACCCGAAGATATGATTCATTGGGATGTTATCGTCAACACCGAGGGTGATTACAATGTAACATTACAATATTCGTCAATCGGCGAGCACCATAATGTTATACTCAATGGCATGACGGCAGTTGCATTAACCCCCTACGCAGCTCAAAGGATTGAAAGCCCTGATCGCTCGCCACGAGTAGAGGCATACGAGCAGATCTGGGGTGAGCAGTCTCTTGGTGTAATACACCTCTTGGAGGGTGATAATAAAATTGAACTAACGTTCAATCAAAATCAAAATATTGACAAAGGATCGCTTGAGATCAAAGGAGTTGAAATTGTAAGATTATAAGAAATGTATCATTCGAGGGTGGTCAGCAGGTTAATGTAGAGTCTCTGCAAGATACTCAAAGCTATAAAGATATTTGATAAATTGCAGGAGTAATAACCGTATCAACTATTGATTATCCATAATTTAGAACCCCCAATTGCGCTGTTGCCACCCAACTACGCCCCAGGCGAAAGTGAAAAAAAGTAAATTTAGATAGATAAAATTTGCACAAATAAAAAAAATACACTACTTTTGTATCCGCAATCACCACTGGTGCGTTAGTTCAGTTGGTTAGAATACGTGCCTGTCACGCACGGGGTCAGGGGTTCGAGTCCCCTACGCACCGCCAAAAGCCTTGATAATCGTCTGATTATCAAGGCTTTAATTTTTTCTGTGTTGCACTTGTGTTGCAAATCATCTTGATACCCCTACTCGAAACTGCCGTGAAATATCGAAAATAATTCTATCTTTGCACTTTCAAATTTTAAAAACTATAAGAAAAATGGCAAAAAAGAAGATTATTGACTACTTTAACAAGTTCGACAGCACTCACGTAATAATTGTAGGGTTATTACTATTATACGTGGCGGTTTTCGGATTAGCAGCATATTATAATGATAACCGCTATTTCGTGGTGGTAAACTTCTTCGTGATAATAGCATTGGTGGTGGTTGCATATCTCGGACATCGTAGCAGAATGAACACTCCTATGTTCCTTGGTCGCCCACTCAATAGCAAGAGCGAGGTTGCATTGCGCAATTTCGTGTTGGATGTCTACTCCACAAAGAGAGATAAGCCAAACGAGACAAGCCCC
>JBCQWR010000014.1:0-3067 GCA_047171945.1 Rikenellaceae bacterium
TACACACCTGTTAATCTTTTGTTGTGTCAAGTTATTATAAACCTAATTTATGCACCCTTGCGTGGGGTGTGTAACTAATTTATTTACAGATGAAAAAGATATCTACTATACTACTCATACTCATCGCTACTCTCTTCTCCTCTTGTTATGGTGTATCAACCTACGTGGCTCCCGACAAGACAAAATATGCCTATCTGCTATTTCAATATCTCAATGAGAGTATTGCCATAAATGCCCAAACATTAGATATGCTCTTCTACCTTGACAAGTGGATTGAGGAGGATAATACCGAGGTGAAAGATTATATCAATAAACTATACTTCGAAGATTATGTGATTAGCATGGATGAAGATGTTATAAGCCTCACGCTGCTCTACTCCAGCCTATACGACTACAATAAGATCGAGATCGACACCAAAGGAGTCTCCATCAAGGAGCAGGGCGCTCTATGGAGCATAACTGTAGAGAATCTAAAGATGCAGCTCGATATTGAGTGCACCTCCTCGGAGCAGAGTTGGACCCTGACGACCGACTACTTCAACTACAACTGCGCTGAGACGTCGCTCGAGTTAACCTTAGATAGCGACACGGCGGTAGGTTTCGAATACTACTCGATTAGTGGGTATGGTTCATGTAGCGCCTACGATAAGGTTATTGAATATACGATCGACGAACCCGTGAAAATCTACTGCAACCAAGAGAGTGTTGACGACTACATGAACTACAATGGCACATATTGCCACTACGGGGTTATCACCTACGCACCCGACAGCTTAGAGGATAACGACAACGCACGAGTAGAGATCAAGAGCATCAATAGCTACACTATCTACTACCGCAGCTTCAAGGATAGCTACAAGCGATATTATAGTCTATCTTACTAAAAGTTTGTGTAGCCAATTAATGCAAAAAAAGTCCGATAACCTTTTGGGTCATCGGACTTTTCAATATATGCAAGTTGATTATGCCTCCAAAGCGAAACGCTTGTAAGCTACAACTGTTGCTGCTGGATTTGACTCTTTGATAAGATCTGCGATAGAACGCTTCTCACCAACAACTGCTTGTGCCAAAAGTGTGTTCTCCTCGAAGAACTTACGCATCTTACCCTCAGCGATTTGAGCAAGGATATTCTCTGGCTTGTTAGCATTCTTAGGATCTTGCTTCATCATATCGAGTGCAATTTGACGCTCGTGAGCAACAACTGCTGGGTCGCAATCTGCCTCGCTGATAGCGATAGGAGCCATTGCAGTTGCCTGCATAGCTACGGCGTGAGCTACCTCGTCAGCGATTGGCTCGTTGAAGCCAAGGAGAGTACCCAATTTTTTGTTGAAGTGAACGTAAGCTGCGCAATATGGAGCCTCGATACGAGTGTAGTTCAACTCGATCTTCTCGCCAGTTTGACCTGACTTCTCAGTTACCATATCCTCGATTGTACGACCCTCAGCGTTCTTGTAAGCCAAGAATGCCTCAAGGTCTGCTGAATCGCTCTCAACCGCAAGGTCAAGAATTGCGTTAGCCGATGCCGAGTACTCGCTATTTTGAGCTACGAAGTCAGTCTCGCAAGCAAGACAAACCATATAAGCCTTAGTGCCAACGATCTTAGTCACTACAACTCCCTCAGAAGCTGAGCGATCAGCACGTTTTGCAACTACGAGTTTACCTTTCTCACGGATGATATCTTGTGCACGAGCGAAATCGCCTTCAGCCTCAATAAGAGCTGACTTGCAATCCATCATACCAGCACCAGTCATCTTGCGAAGTTTCATTACTTCTGCTGCTTTAATTTCCATAGTATCAGTTGATATTAATAATTTAAATTACTCAGCTTTAGTCTCTTCTACCTCTACAGTTGCCTCAGCTGCGGGAGCCTCTTCAACTACAGGAGCAGCCTGGGTAGCTGCAACAACCTCAGCTACTGCTGCCTCGTCGTTAGCCTTAACTACCTTTTTGATACGTGGCTTAGACTCTTTGCGTGGAGCTGCATCTTCTGCCTCTGGGTTCAATTGAGCCTCTTTCTCCTTCTCGAGTTTACGCTCCTCAACACCCTCAGCGATAGCAGCACACATTACGTCGAGTACTACGCCGATTGATTTTGCCGCATCGTCATTTGCAGGTATAACGTAATCGATGTTAGTTGGATCACAACAAGTATCTACCATTGCAAAGACTGGGATATTCAATCTTTTTGCCTCTTTAACAGCGTTAGACTCCTTCTGTACGTCTACTACAAAAAGTGCAGCAGGAAGACGAGTAAGGTCTGCGATAGAACCAAGGTTCTTCTCGAGCTTAGCACGCTGACGTGAGATTTGCAATCTCTCACGTTTTGATAAGTTATTGTAAGTTCCGTCTGACTCCATCTTGTCGATAGTAGACATCTTCTTAACGGCCTTACGTATTGTGGGGAAGTTAGTCAACATACCACCAGCCCAACGCTCAGTAACGTATGGCATAGCGACTGCTGAAACCTTTTCGGCAACTACCTCTTTTGCTTGTTTTTTGGTTGCTACGAACAACACACGGCGACCGCTCTTAGCGATGTTTTTGATTGCCGCAGCTGCCTCATCAATCTTCAAAACTGTTTTGTGAAGATCGATGATGTGGATACCATTCTTCTCCATGAAGATATATGGAGCCATCTTAGGGTTCCATTTACGCTTCAAGTGACCAAAATGTGCACCAGCCTCCAATAATGTATTAAAATCTGTACGTGACATTGTTTTTAATTCTTATTAATTTTAATTCTCTTTTCTTCAACCCTTTAGGTAGTGGCCTTGCCAATCCCAAGGGTTTTCCGCAATTTAGGCAACTTTCAGTAATACTCTTTAGTAGTCTGAGGAGTTTAGAACCCAAATTGTGCTTGCCAAAAATTCGGTCTTGTAAGGGCGATTAACGCTTACTGAACTGGAACTTCGCACGTGCTCCAGGTTGACCTGGCTTCTTACGCTCAACCTCACGAGGGTCACGAGTTAGGAATCCGCTCTTCTTCAAAGCTGGACGGAATTCCGCATCGATCTCGCACAATGCACGAGAGATACCCAAACGAGCTGCTTCGGCTTGACCTTTGATA
>JBCQWR010000014.1:3077-55070 GCA_047171945.1 Rikenellaceae bacterium
CGAAGGATCTCCAAAGGGAAATAAACCTCGAGCTCTTTGTGGTTGATTGTAATCTTTCCAGAACCTGGCTTCACGAATACGCGAGCCACAGCAGCCTTACGACGACCTACGGTGTTTACAACTTCCATAAATTTTTACTTAATCTCGTTTAACTTAATTTCCTTGGGGCTTTGACCAGCGTGAGGGTGCTCACTGCCAGCATAAACTCGCAAGTTTCTCATCATGGCTGAACCAAGACGAGTTTTGGGCAACATACCCTTAATAGCCTTCTCGATAACGAATGTAGGCTTGCGTGCTAAGAAATCAGCAGGGGTAGCGAAACGCTGACCACCTGGATATCCAGTGTGACGAACATAGACCTTGTCGGTCATTTTTTTGCCTGTTAGCTTCACCTTCTCAGCGTTGATGATAACGACGTAGTCGCCACAGTCAACGTGTGGAGTGTAGCTTGGCTTGTGCTTTCCACGCAAGATCTTTGCGACTTGCGATGAAAGACGTCCCAATACCTCGTCCGTTGCGTCGATGATAACCCAATCTTTGGTTACCGTCGCCTCAGAAGCCGAGATAGTTTTGTAGCTTAATGAATCCACTTTGTTTACGTTTATGTTAATACTTGTAATCCAACTCCCGCACTTTTACGGGCTCGCAAAGGTACGAAAAATATTATTACCACACAAATAACTTCATGAAATATTTTGTTTAAATCTCTCTTTTGTATCTTTTAGCCACCTTTTTACTACCTTTGCATCGTGAAAATAATAAATGACATACTTATTGAGCTCTCGCAAAGGATTGCTACATTCGGTTCAAGCGAAGAGTCAATTGCTATAATCAACGATGCCATTGAGGCAAATAGTTGGTTTACAGCATCCGATATCTCTTTGGCTATGACAGCTATTAGAACCGAGATGCTCGACCCCGCAAAGATCAATAAATGGCTGGCTAACTACCCTACGCTACCATGCTCTAATCCTCGCCATGTAGCCATAATTATGGCGGGTAACATTCCACTTGTCGGTCTATTCGATCTACTTTGCACACTTGCGGCAGGTCATCAAGCGTGGATCAAGCCATCGAGCAAGGATAGAGTCCTTATGGAGTACATTTGTAATCAGATTAAAGATATTGAGCCATCGACTCCTATATGTATGTATGACGAAACCCGAGAATACGACGCTGTAATAGCTACAGGGGGTAACGATGCAAACCGATATTTCGAAAGTAAGTTTGCAACAACGAAGCGCCTCTGTCGAACCTCAAGACACTCAATAGCAGTACTATCTGAGAATCCTACGCCTCACGAACTTGATCTATTAGCCGAAGATATCTACTCTTATTCGGGATTAGGTTGCCGCAATGTCTCCATGATATTCGCACCACGTGGCGCTAAAGTCTCATTTCCATCAGTTGCAACCACATTAAATTATCGAGATAACTACCTTCGTACAAAAGCGCTATTGACGATTAAGGGGCAGGAGTTTGAGGATAACGGCACCTCGATATTGGTGCGTTCACATCAAGAGCCATCGTCACTCAGCATGATCACCATCTGGGAATATGACTCACTCTCCGAGGTAGAAGAGTGGATAGCAGAAAACGACCACTTTATACAGTGCATCGTATGCAATAACAATATTAAACACCCTCGCCAAGTGAGCTTTGGAGAGGCTCAACACCCCACCCTATTCGACTATGCCGACGGGGTTGACACAATGATTTTTTTGAAATTAGACAATTAACAATGATAAAGAAATTCTCAAACTTGGTGATGTTCTCTCACACCATATTTGCAATGCCCTTTGCTCTTATAGGGTTTACATATGCTGTAACAACCACTGAAGCCTCTTTTAGCTGGATGCTCCTTGCTCAGGTTCTTCTATGTATGATCTTTGCCCGCAACGCAGCAATGGGCTTCAACCGCTGGGCCGACCGTGATATCGACGCAAAGAATGAACGCACAGCAAACCGTGAGATTCCAGCCAATAGAATATCGCCACGGGCAGCTCTCACGTTTGTAGTAACCAATGCGCTACTATTTGTGGCAACGACCTGCACAATAAACTCTCTCGCTGCGATACTCTCACCTGCTGCGCTATTTGTGATAATGTTTTACAGTTACTGCAAGCGATTCACCGCAGCGGCACATTTGGTATTAGGATTGGGGTTGGCCATAGCGCCTATTGGTGCATATATCGCCGTCACTGGTGAATTTGCATTGGCTCCATGTATATTAGCTGCCGTAGTACTCTCTTGGTGTTCAGGATTTGATATAATATACTCTCTACAAGATGCCGATTTTGACCGACAGGAGGGGCTTCACTCCATCCCTTCAAAATTCTCAACCAGAGGAGCTCTCACAATCAGCACATTACTACATATCTGTTCTGCTCTATTTTTGATATACTTCGCATACCTTTTGCCTCGTTCTGTATGGATCACAATTGGAGTCGCAATATTTATTATAATTCTTACAGCAGAGCACCTCCTGGTAACACCAACACATCAGCGCAATATTGGCATCGCCTTCGGAACCCTCAATGGATTGGCAAGCTTAACCCTTGCCATCTTCACAATTATGGGATTAATTCTATCCTTATAAATAAGGATTGCATATTAATTAATTTGTGGCTACCTTTGCACCCAATGAAGAACGTTCACCTATGTATCACGCTCCTGCTAATATCTACCTCGGTTTTTGCAATCGAGGAGCCTCAGATAGATACTCTAATTGCAGTTGATCAGGTAAATGTAAGTACCATCAAACAGGGCTTGAATCTCAATGGTCAACCTGTAGCTTCAACCACAATCTCAGCAAAAGATATCAAGCGACGTGGAGTCAATGCAATCAAAGATGTAAGCCAAATCGTCCCCAACCTCCACATTCCAGATTATGGATCTCGCACAACATCCTCCATATATATCAGAGGCTTAGGTGCCAGAATTGATCAACCCGTAATGGGTCTTAATATTGATAACGTTCCTCTTCTCAACAAAAACTCCTTTGACACCGAAGTGATGGATATTGAGAGAGTCGAGGTTCTTAGAGGTCCTCAATCAACACTATATGGGCGCAATACGATGGGTGGTGTGATGAACATATACACTCTATCACCGTTTAATTATCAAGGTGTTAAAATAGGCGCTGAGTATAGCAGTGGCAATAGTTATAAGCTTCGAGCATCGATCTACTCCAAACATTCCAAGGAGTTAGCTACAGCTATTTCGGCATACTACACCTCAAGCGATGGTATCTTCGAAAATAGCTACACGGGGAAATTGTGTGATTGGGAGCAGAGTGGTGGCGCAAGGGTCAAGGTTGCCTATCGAGGGGCAGAGAATATTCGAGTAGAGAATACTACTGCTGCCGCAATTATCAAACAGGGTGGATACCCATATATGCAACTCGAGAGCCAAGAGATCAACTACAACGACCCTGCGAGCTACGATCGCACAACTATAAGTAATGGCACAACCGTAAAGTATCAAGGTGTAGACTATTCGTTAGCGTCAATCACAAGTTATCAATATATCAATGACGACATGTTCTTCGATAATGACTTTACTGAATATGATTATTTCACACTTCGACAAGCCATCAAAGAGCACTCTGTGACCGAAGATTTGGTATACCACACCGAGACTGATTCTCCATACAATATGCTTATAGGTGCATTTGGCTTCTTCAAGCACCAAAAAATGGCAGCCCCTGTAACATTCAAGGAGTATGGAATAAATGGCTTGATACTCGACAATGCCAACAACTATTTCGACCCCTACTATTTTGTCTGGGACGACGATATATTTGTTCTTAACAGCGACTTTACAAATACTACAGCAGGTGGTGCTCTATATCATGAGTCAAGCTACGAGACCGAAAAATGGAGCATCACAGCAGGTATCCGCTTTGACTTCGAGAGAGCATCACTCAACTATCGCAACTATACATCGACAAGCTGCACACTCTACGATGGCAACAATCAA
Organism: Rikenellaceae bacterium; assembly: GCA_047171945.1. Taxonomy (GTDB): domain Bacteria; phylum Bacteroidota; class Bacteroidia; order Bacteroidales; family Rikenellaceae; genus Alistipes. The sequence continues at coordinate 7,059 of JBCQWR010000014.1, forward strand.
GTATACTTTTTAAAACAAATTGAATTGGACGATAGTGACAAAACATCACTCAATTTCTTTGAGATACTCCCCAAGCTCAATATTATATATCGCTTTGGGCAATATAACCAATCGTCAATCTACACCTCGATAGCTAAAGGATATAAGGCGGGTGGATTCAACACCCAGATGTTTTCCGACATACTACAACAACGTGTCATGGAGGAGTTTGGCATCTCATTTGGCTCATCATACGACACCGACGAGATAATTAGCTACAAGCCCGAACACAGCTGGAACTACGAGATTGGCAGCCACCTTATGAGTGCCAATAGAGATTTCTCGACAGATATAGCTCTATTCTACATCGATTGCCGAGACCAACAACTCACGGTATTCCCCGAAGGTCAGACCACAGGGCGCATGATGACAAATGCTGGAGGCTCTATAAGCTATGGCGCTGAGGTCTCTGTTGCCGCAAAGCTGAGTCCCAGCCTCTCGTTCAATGGTTCATATGGTTACACCTGCGCCAAGTTTACTGAGTATATAAGTGGGACAGATGACTATGCTGGCAACTATGTACCTTACGCCCCTCAACACACCCTCTTTGCTGAGATGAGCTACACCCAACCCTTGAGATCAACGTGGATCGAGCGAATCGGGTTTGACATAAACACATCGGGAGCAGGCAGAATATATTGGAATGAAGATAATAGCTTTTCACAACCTCTATATGCGCTACTCGGAGCAGTCATACGATTTGAAAGTGAAAAATATGAACTCTCGCTATGGGCAAAAAACATACTAAATGAGGAGTACAACACGTTTTATTTCAAATCAATGGAGCGTGAGTTTGTACAACAAGGACGTCCTCGAATATTTGGAGCAACATTAACTATTAACTTATAAAGACAGAAAAAAAATGAAAAAAGTAATTTCGATGCTACTATTCGTAGCTGCAGCACTATCTACAACCTCATGCGATGAGGCAGAGGAGATTATCGACGGCATCTTTGGTGCAGGCGAGACTGCCGAGTACGTTGGACAGACTAATGTATCTTCTTATGGTGCAGTGATCTACACACTCGAGGATTCATCTTTGATTCTCGAGGAGGAGGACGACACAATCTCTCTTGAGATGGTCGATATCCAATTCAGTGATGGTATGCCAGCTATGGATATCAAAATTAGCGACATCCCTTCAACAAATGGTTCATTCTCGATCGACTCAGTTGTACCAACACTCGCTGGCGTACCAATGGAGAGCTACACGATCACTGACGTTTCGGGCAACTACAGCACAAAATCACTCTCGATTGAGTTCGTATGTTTAACTCTTGATGTCAGTTTCTCTGGCAACATCAAGGAGTAACTCCACTTCTAAGATTATAAAATTTGGGCGAGATTCTCTGAGAAGAGTCTCGCCCAAATTTTACGCCTTATTATAAATATCTCTCAGCTTATGAGTCAATAAATATTGAAAGCCTCCTCTCATAACAATAAACGAGACAAAAGCGAACCACAAGGCATTATTTGCCATAATTGGGTAGAGGGAGTAATAGATAGCAAAAAAGCCTATAGTTGCCATTATCATCGAGTTGCGCATAACATGAGTGAGTGTAGCTCCAACCATGATTCCATCGAACAAGAATGGCAAGGCACAGGCAATTGGCACCGCTATAATCCAACCAATATAGTGACCAGCAAGCTCAATAACAGCAGCACCACTCGCCCCATCACTCATAAATAGCCCCAAAATTGAACGCCATCCCAATATATATATTGCAACAAAAATAATAGCAATAACGAGCGACCATCGGATACAGAGGTAGATACATCGTTTAAGCGACACCCTATCCTGCGCCCCCACAAAACGCCCCGTAAGCGCCTCAGCTGCGTAGGCAAAACCATCGGTCATATACGAAAAAAGAGTAAATAACTCAAGCAGTAGAGTGTTGACCGCCAATATATTCCTATCACCCATTCGAGCCGACGAGGCGGTAAAGAACGAGTATACACAAACGTTGCAGAACGAACGAATTATGATATCGCTATTAACCCCAAAGAACTCTCGCAGAGGCGCCCATGCATAGACACTATCCAACCCTCGAATAACCAACTGCTTGCTATACCTTGTAAAGAGCAACACGACGGCCAACACCACACCCGACCACTGCGCCACTACCGATGCATAAGCAATACCCACAATCCCCATATTGCAACCAAAAGCCAAATAGTAGCTTGCAACAATATGGAGCATATTGACAAAGATGGCGACCACCATGGGTATAATAGCATTCTGCATACCTGTGAACCACCCATGAAATCCAAACAAAACAACGCAGGCGGGGACCGCCCACAATCGAGTTGCCACATACTCCATAGCTATATCGTTACCATTCATTAGCTGTACCGCACCCGAAGCTAACGGCACCCTAAAAAGAATTACCACAACTCCCAAAAGCATAGCAACTGAGAGTGCACGCAGAAGCATACGGGTAGTCTCATGAAAATCACCTCGGCCAAAAGCTTGTGCCGTAAGTCCACTGGTACCCATCCTCACAAAGCTACAATTCCAGTAGATAAAGTTGAATATTGAGGCTCCTATGGCCAACTCGCCAATCATCAAAGCAGAATCGCTACCTATGTGACCTGCAATGGCGGTACTCACAATTCCCATAAGTGGAACTGTTACATTTGATATAATGTTGGGTAGCGCTATGCGCAATATTTCTCTATTCATTTTACTAATCTTAAACCCCCACAAAGATAGTGTAAACTATCTAATTTACATCAACTATTGTCATTTCTTCATTTTTAGTGCAAATAGATCAAAAATTTGAATTACCTTTGTGGCGATTAACATAATATTATACAGGAATCTATGAGAGATTTTAAGAACGACTCAGCTAAGGCTCTGTCACGTTTCGGTCGTGATAAACGAGAGGAGACTACAACAACCCAAAGAGCTGAGCGACGTCCGCGTTTGCAGCGTGATGCTACTGATTCGGAGCAACGAGCACCACGACGTGCATCGTACAACCCCAATTTTACGGATGATAACCGTCCAAAAAGTGCACAAGGAGGTGAGCGCAAAGAGTATGGTGAGCGTAAACCATACGGCGAGCGCAAACAATTTGGTGAGCGTAAGGAGTATGGCGATAGAAAACCATACGGCGAGCGCAAACAATTTGGTGAGCGTAAGGAGTATGGCGATAGAAAACCATACGGCGAACGCAAACAGTTTGGAGAGCGTAAGGAGTATGGCGATAGAAAACCATACGGCGAACGCAAACAGTTTGGAGAGCGCAAGGAGTATGGCGATAGAAAACCATACGGCGAGCGCAAACAGTTTGGTGAGCGTAAGGAGTATGGAGATAGAAAACCATACGGTGAGCGCAAACAATTTGGTGAGCGTAAGGAGTTTGGCGAGCGTAAAGAGTTTGGCGAGCGTAAAGAGAAGCCAGCAAACAACAACTATCCAAAGTATAACCCCAATGCACAAACAGGCGAGATTCGCCTCAACCGCTACATTGCACAATCGGGACTATGCTCACGTCGTGAGGCAGATGAGTATATCTCAGCTGGATTAGTTTCGATCAATGGTGTTATCGTCAAGGAGCTTGGAACTAAGGTTATGCCTGGCGACGAGATTAAATTTAATGACGAGCAGATAAAGGGAGAGAAGAAGGTATATTTGGTTCTCAATAAGCCCAAAGGATTTGTAACCTCGTCGGATGATCCACATGCCGACAAGACCGTTATGGATTTGGTTTGCAACGCCTGCACCGAGCGCATCTACCCTGTAGGTAGACTCGACAAAAATAGCTTGGGTGTATTGCTATTTACCAATGATGGCGACCTCACAAAGCAGCTTACACACCCTTCACACAAGAAGAAAAAGATCTATCAAGTGTCGCTCGACAAGGCCGTTACTCGTGCCGACTTCGACTCATTGGCTTCGGGCATCACACTCGAAGATGGTGAGATCTATGCCGACGAGATCTCCTACGTTAGTGAGGGTCGTGACGAGGTTGGTCTCGAGATTCACTCTGGTCGCAACCGTATCGTTCGTCGCATGTTTGAGCACCTGGGCTACACAGTCAAGAAGCTCGATCGTGTCTACTTTGCAGGACTCACGAAGAAGAACCTTAAGCGTGGCCAATGGCGATTCCTCACCAATGAAGAGGTTGAGAGATTAAAATCTGGACGCTACGAATAGTATAATTGAAAATATTTTGCTAACTTTGTAACATAATAACAAAACATAAACAGAGACAACTATGTTCAACTTACTTTATGCATCGGCCGACACAGGCCTAACAATTCAGACAGACACCCCAACTACGACTACTACAGTTGTTGAGAGCGAAGCTATTGGGGATGCTCCCGCAGCTCCTTGGACTGACAAAATTGGACCATTTATCCTACCTATCTTAATGGTAGCATTCGTTTGGTTTATCATGATCCGCCCAGAGAATAAACGTCGCAAAGAGGCGACCAAATTCCGTGAGGGTCTCAAAAAAGGTGATAAAGTGATTACCGCTGGTGGAATCTACGCCGTAGTTAAGGAGATCAAAGATAACACTCTACTCATCGAGGTTGATAGCAACGTCACACTTCGCATCGACAAGAGTATGGTTGTTGCTGACACTTCGGCTAATAAAGCTAAGTAACACTAAACTACACATAAAAACAGAGGGTGACTACTAAGTATTTTTTACTTAGTAGTCACCCTCTGTTTTGGGAGAAGTCGGATAGCAAGGTTAGTTTTGGGGCTTCGTGAGCATTTTTAACCGCAGCGTACTTAGGTAGGTGAGGATTAAAAAGCGGAGGGAAGTGCCGAAAATGGCCTTATTAGGCGGCTTCTTATTTATAGCCAAATCCTACTTAGCAAAATACTTATAGAAGAGAGGTATTGTTTCAACACCTTTATCATATTGCTTCAGCCCATAACTCTCGTTGGGCGAGTGGATTGCATCTTCAGCCAAGCCAAAGCCGATCAATAGAGATTTAATCCCCAAGATCTCCTCAAAGCCGCTCACGATAGGGATCGAGCCACCCGAATAGTATGGCAAAGGTCGCTTGCCGAAGGTGTCGATGATAGCATTCTCAGCTGCCTTATAGGCAGCCATATCGGTTGGTGCAACATATGGCATTCCACCGTGGAGAGCCTTCACCTCGACCTTGACGCTCGAAGGAGCTATGCGACGGAAGTGACGCTCGAAGAGCTCGCTGATCTTGTGATAATCTTGGTTTGGCACCAAGCGCATTGAGATCTTTGCCGAGGCCTTGGATGGGATAACTGTTTTGGTTCCCTCCTCGGTATATCCTCCCCAAATTCCATTCACATCGAGCGATGGGCGGATACCTGTACGTTCGATAGTTGTGTAGCCTGCCTCGCCCTCAACATCCTCGATGTCGAGCGCCTGCTTATAGTCAACAAGAGAGAATGGAGCCTCATTAAAGGCTTGACGCTCAGCATCGGTAAGCTCCATAACATCATCATAGAAACCGTCGATCGTAATGCGACCATTCTCGTCGATAAGCTCCGAGACCAAACGAGTCAACACATTTGCTGGATTGGCTACGGCACCCCCAAAGAGTCCCGAGTGGAGATCCTTATTGGGGCCTGTAACCTCAACCTCCATATATGCCAAACCACGCAATCCACAGGTGATTGAGGGGGTATCCATCGAGATCATCGAGGTATCTGAAACCAAGATAATATCTGCTGCCAAGAGCTCCTTATTCTCACGACAGAAACCATATAGACTTGGTGAGCCGATCTCCTCTTCACCCTCCAACATAAACTTCACGTTGCATGGGAGTGAATCTGTTGCACACATCGCCTCGAAGGCTTTGAGGTGCATAAAGAGTTGTCCCTTATCGTCGTCGGCACCACGAGCATAGATGCGTCCATCTTTGATAACTGGCTCAAATGGATCTGTAGTCCACTCCGAACGAGGGTCAACAGGCATCACATCGTAGTGGCCATAGACCAACACCGTGCGAGCTGCTGGATCGACAATCTTTTGGGCATATACTACTGGGTTACCCTCAGTTGGCATCACCTCAGCCATGTCGGCTCCCGCCTTGAGAAGCCCTGCGGCCAACCACTCTGCGCAGGTTACCATGTCGGCTTTATGCTCACTTTGAGCGCTGATCGAGGGTATACGAAGTAGCTCAAAGAGTTCCGATAGGGCCTGCTCTCTATTCTCGGCAATATATTTTTGCACCTTTTCCATATTCTTCTTAAAGTTAATTTAGCTTACTCCACAAATCTCCTTCATCTCACCGATAAATCTCTCAGCCAATGCATCTGCTTCGGCTTGCGACCCAGCCTCGGTGTAGATACGAACAATAGGCTCAGTGTTTGATTTACGCAGATGCACCCACGACTCAGCAAAGTCGATCTTCACACCATCTATATCGGTCACCTGCTCGCCACTATAACGGCTCTTGATCTCCATAAGGAGTGCATCCACGTCAATCTTATCGGTGAGCTCAATCTTATTCTTAGAGGCAAAATATGCTGGGAATATTGCACGAAGCGCACTCATAGTCATACCTCGCTTAACGAAGTATGTCAAAAAGAGCGCAACACCAACCAACGAGTCACGACCATAGTGCAACTCAGGATAGATGATACCTCCGTTACCCTCACCACCAATCACCGCTCCAGTGGCCTTCATCATCTCCACAACGTTGACCTCACCTACGGCCGAAGCTGAGTAGTTGCAACCATGCGCCATGGTGACATCACGAAGAGCTCTCGAGGAGCTTAGGTTCGACACCGTAGCACCCTTTTTGAGGGTCAGGATGTAGTCGGCAACAGCCACCAAGGTGTACTCCTCGCCAAACATCTCGCCCGTCTCGCAGATCAGCGCCAAGCGATCAACATCGGGATCGACCACAACGCCAAGGTCGGCTCCCTCACGCACGACAACCTCCGAGATCTCGGTGAGGTTCTCAGCCAAAGGCTCAGGATTGTGGGCAAACTCTCCTGTTGGCTCGCAATTAATACAGATAACCTCACACCCCATAGCCTCCAATAGAGCAGGAATAACAACTCCTCCGATTGAGTTTACAGCATCGACAACAACTTTGAGCTTGCGTGCGGCAACAGCATCGACATCGACTGCCGACATCGACAACACCTGTGCGATATGGGTTGGATTGAAGTCTACCCTACCCTTAACCTTGCCAATTGAGTCGATCGTAGGATAGGAGTATTGATCATCTTTGATAAGTTCCAAGATCTCGCCACCCTCCGCAGCATTGAGAAATTCACCCTTGGCATTGAGCAACTTAAGGGCGTTCCACTCCTTGGGATTGTGCGAAGCGGTGATGATAATTCCACCATCGGCACCATAGGTAGTAACGGCCATCTCGGTTCCTGGTGTGGTACACATTCCAATATTGATTACATCGACACCACACCCAATCAGGGTACCTTCAATTAAGTTATTAACCATTACACCCGACAGACGAGCATCACGCCCCACAACCACTGTAAGTCGTCTCCCTGGATTACCATGCGAAAGTAACCGTGCATATGCTGTTGTATATTTTACAACATCGAGCGGTGTAAGATTTTGCCCCATGCGACCACCGATAGTTCCTCTAATACCTGATATTGATTCTATTAATGCCATGTTTTATGTAGTATTTAAATAAATTTGTTATAAATTATTTTGAATTTCGATGTAAATATATTACTTTTATGCCAATTATGGAAATTAATTGCAAGAAAAGATGAGAACAATTCCCGCTTCAGAGCTAATCCTAAATGAGGATGGCACAATATTCCACTTACACCTGCTTCCTGAGCAGTTGGCAGATACTGTAATTTTGGTTGGCGACCCTGGCCGTGTAGCTATGGTAGCTTCGTTTTTTGACTCTATTGAGTGTGAAGTATCAAACCGTGAGTTCAAAACTATCACAGGTCAATATAAAGGCAAACGATTCTCGGTGATGTCAACAGGAATTGGAATTGGTAATATCGACATATCAGTGACAGAGCTCGACGCATTGGCCAACATAGATTTTGCAACTCGCCAAGTTAAGAGCGAGTTCAAGCAACTCACGCTTGTTCGCTTGGGTACCTCGGGTGGTCTACAAACCGATGTCAAAGTGGGAGACTTTATCTTTGCTCGCACCTCGATTGGTTTCGATGGATTGCTCTCGTTCTATGCAGGTCGTGACGAAGTTTGCGAGTTAGATATGGAGGAGAAGTTTATGGCTCATACCGCTTGGAACCCAAAGCTACCGAACCCATACTTTGTCAACTCCGACGACTCACTCTTTGAACTCTTCAAAGATTCTACTCGTGAGGGTATCACCATCGCCTCGCCAGGTTTTTATGCGCCCCAAGGTCGCTACGTAAGATTGGCTCCAGACGACATCGACCTTAACTCCAAGATCGAATCGTTTAACTACAACGGTCGCCGAGTGACCAACTACGAGATGGAGAGCTCCGTTTTGGCAGGTCTTTCAACAATGATGGGGCACCGTGCAACCACAATATGCACTATTATTGCTCAGCGTATTGCTCAAGATGTCAACACCGACTACAAGCCATTTGTCAAAAATATGATTGAAATGGCACTCGACAAATTAGCTACAATTTAAAACTAAGATAAAACAGCTATGAAATTTTCTGTATCAAGTTCAGCTCTACAATCGCTACTATCATCAACAGGCAAGGTGATTAGCAGCAAAAATACACTCCCAATACTTGACTATTTTTTGATGGAGATCTCCGACGAGAGGCTTAGTGTCACCACCTCGGATCTTGAAACAACTCTTATCGGCTCTATTGAGATCGACAACCAAGGAAGTAATGGTTTGGTCGCAGCACCAGCAAAACTCCTCCTCGACACACTCAAAGAGTTCGCCGAGATGCCCCTTTTCATCGAGATAAACACGACCGACTGGGAGATCCGATTGAGTTGGAAGAGCGGTTCACTCTCGATTCCTGGCGCAAACCCCGTGAGCTACCCTCAACTTCATACCATTAGTGAGGATAGCTACCAAGCGACCCTCGATGCCTCACTCTTCTCAAATGGAATTAATAAAACGATCTACGCTACGGCAGACGACGAACTTCGTCCTGCAATGAATGGCGTATTTCTCAACTTCGAGCCAGAGTCTCTAACCTTTGTTGCAACAGATGCTCACAAGTTGGTTAAATATTCGACTAAGCTTTCGAACCCATTCACATCATCATTTATTCTGCCCAAGCGACCAGCAAATCTTCTCAAAAACCTTTTGCTTAAGGAGGCAGACGATGTCACTATAACATTCGACTCAAAGAGTGTATTGGTGAAACTTTCGAGTTATACAATGGTATGTCGCCTAATTGAGGGCAACTACCCCAACTACAACGCCGTAATTCCGTCGAGCAACCCCAACAAGGTGCTTGTCGACAGAGTTGAACTGCTCAACTCCATCAAACGTGTTGGTGTCTGCTCTAATCCTACTACCAATCTAATTCGTTTGGAAATCAACGAGGACTACATCAACCTCACAGCTCAAGATCTCGACTTCTCAGTATCGGCTAATGAGTCGGTATGTTGCAGCTATGACGGTCAAGCTATGAGCATAGGATTTAAGTCAACATTCCTTGTAGAGATTCTCTCGAATACCGAGACTCCAACAGTGGTCATAGAGCTTGCTGATTCGACCCGAGCAGGTGTGTTTAAACCTGTATTCGACGAACCTCGTGACGACGAGAATCTAATGTTGTTGATGCCAATGATGATTAACTCATAAAATTATATCCAATATAATTCACAATAGTCTCCCTCTTTTAGGGGGACTTTGTGATATTAAAAGTAATTTACATAGATGAAATTAAATCTTAAACGCCCAATAATATTTTTCGATCTCGAGACAACAGGTGTCGACACCTCTAAAGATCGCATTGTAGAGATCTCAATGGTGAAGATTATGCCCGATGGCGAGGAGATAATCAAAACTCGAAAGATCAACCCTCAGATGCCCATTCCTCCATCATCGACAGCGATTCACGGCATAACCGACGAAGATGTGAAGGATTGCCCATCATTTAACCAGATAGCTCGCTCACTCGAACAGTTTGTTGCGGGTTGTGACTTTGGCGGATTCAACTCCAATAGATTTGATATTCCCGTATTGGTCGAGGAGTTTATGCGTGCTGGTGTCGATATTGACTTCAAACGTCGCAAATTTATTGATGTTCAGAATATCTTCCATAAATTGGAGCAACGCACGTTGGTTGCAGCATATAAGTTCTACTGCCAAAAGGATCTTACTAATGCCCACTCGGCTGAGGCAGACACCCTTGCTACATATGAGGTGCTAAAATCTCAACTCGACCGCTATGATGAGTTGGAAAATGATATAGATTTTTTGGCCAAATTCTCGACACACAACGAGAGTGCCGACTTCGCAGGGCGAATCATCTACAACGAACAAGGGGTAGAGGTATTTAGCTTCGGCAAGTATCGTGGTGTCTCGGTCGAAGAGGTCTTCCAAAAGGAGCCAAGCTACTACTCATGGATGATGAATGGCGACTTCCCACTCTACACCAAGAAGGTGATTACCGAGATTAGATGTCGCAACAAATTTGAAAATAATAAAAAATAGTATGAAGAGGTTAGCACTAACATTTCTACTCACTTTCGGCTCCACCATAATGATGTTTGCCATCACCAAATCGCAGGTGGTAGTATATATCAATGGTGAGAAATACTATATACATACCGTCAAAGGTGACGAGACTATTGAGGCAATAGCTGAGGTATACGAAGTTGATGAGAAGATTATCACCGAGCTCAATAAATCGGAGATAAATGCAGGCGACAACATTAAGATTCCCTACACTACAACACCTGTAGCAACACCCACCACCTCGAAGATAAACAATTGGTTTCAGAAGCTAACCTTCATCAATCATAAAATTGAGGCTGGAGAGACTCTATACTCTATTTCTCGCAAATATGAGATCTCTATTGATGCCATTATGGAGGATAATCCATCCATAGACCCCATTGCCCTACCCTTGGGCTACGAGCTTCGTATTCGCAAGAAGATGACAGGAAAGAGTAGCGCCGAGGAGAACCAGGCCGAGTGGGAGGAGTATCAAGCTGATCTCAACATGACAACCCAGTCGGATGGATACATCTACCACATTGTGGAGAAGGGAGAAACAATTTACTCGCTCTCTCGAGAGCACAATATTAGCGAAGAGGAGCTCATTGAGCTCAACAATATCACCGATGGGCTTAAGGCGGGATCTATTATAAAGTTCCCTGCGCAAGAGCAACAATCACATGATACTGAAGAGATTGAAGCATATCAAGATGTCGAAGTTGTAGATTTGCGTTCACTGTCACACACCGACAGCCTCAAAATTGCCCTTCTATTACCTCTAAGCAGTGATGATAAGATTCAACCTCAATTCGCAGATTTTTACAATGGATTCATAATGGGGCTCGATGAGGTGAAGAGAAGATGGGGACGTGATATTGAACTAACGTTGTACGACACCAAGCGAGATAGCACAACTGTCGAGATGATTGTCGAGAGTAGTGAATTTGATGGAACCAATCTCATTATTGGTCCAATCTATGAAGATCAATTAGCTCCTATTATCAGCTATGCCGAACGCAAAGGTATTGCGGTGGTATCACCACTTGCATCATTTAAGAGTGTTTACAGTCCTATACTTTTTCAAATGGCTCCTCCTGCCGAGAGTAAATTTGACAAAGTTAAACCACTACTTGAATCATCAAAACACGTGACGTTGATATATACAGAACAAACAGACTCCCTCTTTGAACAGAACATAATGTCTATATTGGGTAATCGTCCATTTGAGCGTCACACCTACGAATACGAACATCCGACAGTAGTTGCCGAGAAAATTAGCAAGAATAGAGAATCGGCGGGCGATCTTTCGAAATTTATTAATAATGGGCTCGATAACACTATCGTTATAATGTCCTCCAGCGAAACCGATGTCGATCGTATTCTATCGGCTCTCTCGTCAGCTCAGATCAATATTGTGGCTCGTGGTGGCAAGATGCCAACCTATGCCGTATTAGGCAACTCCGAGTGGAACCGCTACAGAAATATAGATCGTACAATTCTATTTAAGAATAATGTATCTCTAATCTCTTCGTACCATGCAAAACGAGACAATGAGAATATTAAAACATTTGATAGCAGCTACATTCAAAAACATCGTAATATGCCGTCACTCTTTGCATATCGAGGATACGATACTGCTATGATCTTCGGAGAGGCTCTTTACTCCGACATGGAGTATAATTTAGAGGGACGCACCTTTACTCCACTACAAAACTTCTACCGCTTTGAGACCAATCCTCATAGCGGCATACACACTAACAACGAGTGGATAAGAGTAAACTACAATAATAACTATACAATAACAATAGAGTAATAGAGAATATGGCCAACAACGCAACATTAATCCCCGAAAAGACAATTGAACGTTTGAGCGAATATCGTCGTTCACTCATCTCGAGCTATAAGATGGGTATCACTCACATCTTTTCACACATCATCGCAGGAGTTCACGGCATTACTGCCGTACAGGTGCGTCGTGATTTCATGCTAATTGGTTTTTCGAGTGATAATAAAAAGGGCTATGACGTCAAAGAGTTGATTGATTTTATTAGCTCGATCCTCGATAGTGAATCCGAAATCAAAATTGCGATATTAGGAATGGGTAACTTGGGGCAAGCTGTAACCAAATATTTCAACGGCAAAGGATTCAACCTAAAGATCACTGCTGCCTTCGATGTAGATCCTCAAAAAGTAGGAACCGAGATCGACGATATACCATGTTATCACATGGATGATTTTGCACAAATCGCCGAAGACCAAGATATCACATTAGCTGTGCTTTCGTGCCCCACCAAGATAGCATCCGATTTAGTAATCCCAATCGTTAATGCGGGTATCAAGGGTGTTTTGAATTTCACATCTACCCCTCTCAGCTTTCCACAAGGAATCGTTGTAGAGAACTACGATATAACAACACTACTCGAAAAGATAGCATACTTTGTCAAAGAAAATGAAAATAACACAAACTCATAATTCACTACAATGAAGTTGTTTAGGGGCATCGACTCATATAGTATAGAACAAGGAGCCGTGGTTACAATAGGCTCTTTTGATGGTCTACATGGAGGTCATTCATCTATATTAACACTCCTTAGAGATAGAGCTGAGACATCAAATATTGCAAGTGTTGTAATTAGTTTCTCGCCACATCCTCGTGTTGCATTAGGTCGAGCCGAGGGACTTAAGCTACTAACCAGCGATGCAGAGAAGCGATACTTACTTAGTGAGAGTGGTATTGACGCCCTCCTACTTCTTGAGTTCGATGATGCTTTTAGCAAACTTAGCTACGAGGAATTTGTTGTGGATTATCTACTTAGAAGAGTCAATATGAAAGAGCTCATAGTAGGATTTAACCACCACATAGGTCACAATGGTGGTGACTACAGCAGCTTGACTAAATTAGCTCAAAAAGAGAATTTTGAGGTTATCTTGGCCAAAGAGTATAACTGCGGTGAACGCATCAGCTCCACTCGAATTAGAGGCTTAATAGAGTTAGGTGATATCGAGGCTGCCAACAGATTACTTTCGCACAACTATCCTATCTTTGGACAAACAACACTCAAAGGTGAGATGATAATAGATGAACCATTAAAGCTTGTACCCCCGCCAGGACGCTACTTAGTCACCATAGATGGCTCCGATAGCATCATCGAGATTGATGACGCTCAACGAATTTGGTGCTGCGAAAGAGATAAAAATATTGAAATAAAACTAAAGAAAAAAGTATGAAAAGAGATCTAACAGATGGTCGTGAGCCAATTGTGAGCCACGAATATAAGATGAGGACATGGTATGTCGAAACTGATCAGATGGGAATCATACACCACTCCAACTACATTCGCTACTTCGAGGCTGCTCGATGTGATTTCATGCGCTCACTGGGAATATCATATGCCGAAGTTGAGGCTCGAGGCATCATGATGCCGATCTTGGATGTGGCATCTCACTACATATCACCGTTATATTTTGACGAAGAGATCACCATCAAAGTATCTCTATATGAGGCACCACGAGTAAGAATTGAATTCCACTATGAGGTGATCAACTCCAAAGGAGAAGTGGCAAACTACGGCACTACAACACTTGGATTTATGCACTCCGACTCTCGTCGCCCCACACGAGTACCTGAATGGTTCCTGACGATGATGGTGGGAGATAACAAGAACGAATAAGGGTCTCCACCTAACAAACCACAAACAAAGAGGTGTAGAGCTGCCTGCCAGGGCTGTTCTACACCTCTTCGCTTCGCTCAAAATAGCTATCTATATGCGCAATAAATTGATCTATATCTCGACATGAGATATAGTACCTATCGTCATATATATTGACAATCTCTATCATGTTTTGCCACTCCGTAGCATAGATAGTCACCTTCTCGAGAGTACGCCAGTCGACAAAGTACCCAAAATAACCAAAGAATCCGAAACTTCCAAATATTGGCAGCACCCACTTACGATCTTGTGGCTCCACCCTACTCACCGAGACTATCTCCTCGAGTGGTATTTGAGCTATCTCAAGAACACATTTTATAGTTAGATTCTCCTCATTTAGCACTATCTGACGAGGAATCGAGAGAATCATAAGTGCGACAATAGCTCCAACTATCGAGATGAACCACGCAGTGAAGTAGCTACCATCACTCAATATCGCAATAGAGACAGCCACAGTAGAAAATAGGAGAATATATAATATTGAAAAAAATATCGTTCTCCTATCATAGCTATATTTATAAATCTTCTCAATCATCTGCGCCCTCAAAAATCATCTGCGCATAGAGCAGATCTTCAATTGTCGTTATCTTAATATTTCGTTTTTCGCCTTCACACAATTTCACACTCACCCCCGAAGCCTCAACAACCGAAGCATCGTCGGTAAGTTCCTGGTTGTAACTACAACGATTATATGCTCGTCGAAGAATCACGGCATCAAATATTTGAGGCGTTTGAATGGCTCTCAATTTAGATCTGTCGAGCGGTTGAGAATTATCATCATTAACAACCCTCACAGAGTCACTAATAGGGATAGATGGTATTGCCGAGCCAAACTCAACGGCACATGCCAAGCATCGAGCAAGCATCGTCTCACTACTGAGAGGTCTAACGCCATCGTGAATGGCAATTATGTCACAATCTTCACCAAGTGACTCTAAACCAGCCTTAACCGAATCAAATCGCTCTGCGCCACCAATCACAACAGTATGCTCAGCAACATCGAAACGAGATGATAGATTAGCCCAATACTCTATGTGTGATTGAGGTAACACCACCACCACCTTCGATGGATGAAGCCCCTTAGCGAGATTATTAATCGAATGTACCAACAATGGAGCTTGCCCCAATATTCTGAACTGCTTTGGGAGCTCACCACCCACTCTAAGGCCTTTGCCACCAGCAACAATCACAACACCCACTTTAGGTTCTATTCTGCACTCCATATTAATTTCTTTCCAAAACCGAGCGTATTGTCGGTAAATTTAACAAAATCAAGCTCTATTGCCCACAAATTAAGCTCGGCAAGAGCTGTATATGGGAATCGCTTAATATAATTCTTCTGATCCTCCGAGTCCGCTTTCACGATCTTACCCGTAAGCTGAGCACCTTGGATCTTACCAACTAACTTAGTCTCCCAAACGATCGAGGCGGCAACAGTTGGATTTTGACTCATCTCGCTACCATGTCGAGTAGAGATATCAGTTGTAAAAATAACCCTGCGACGAAGAGCATCCAAAGCATAGAATGCATTGGCACAGTATGGGGTATTACCTACAGAGGTGGCAAGCGTCAAAACATGGTGCTTGCGCAAGAAGTTAATTATCCTCTGATCCATCACTCTTCTCCTGTATATTATCTACACTACTTACATGAACTGAATCGAGATGTGTTACAAACTCCTCGGAGGTTATAGTCCCCTCTAACTCTCCAATGATTCGTCGTCGAATATCGTCGAATGCAGCTTTATTCTCATCGCTAATAGGCTCCTGCGGCTCCTGTGGAATCTTTAATGGATTGATAGGCGTACCACCTTTCCATACTCTATAATCGAGGTGAGGGCCTGTGGAAGCACCCGTAGAACCTACATAACCAATCAACTGACCTTGTTTGACGTGTGTACCCACGGAGATACCTTTGGCATAACCTCGCAAGTGGAGATAACCTGTTGTTATATTGTTGGGGTGTTTAATTTTGAGGGTATTACCACCGCCACCGCCCCAACCTTTGAAGGTCACGACACCATCTGCAACTGAGTGTACTGGTGTTCCCGATGGCGCTGCATAGTCGACACCTGTATGTGCACGATAGGTTTTATAGATTGGGTGGAGTCGAGCATAACTAAATCCAGAGCTAATTCTTGAATATTTAAGGGGGGCCTTGAGCATCTGTTTACGGAGACTTGCACCATTCTCTTCCCAATATTGCATAGTGTTATTTTGGATAAATGGTATTGCATAGTATGTTTGCTCACCATGTCCAAATTTTGCACCCCATACTCTTCCTATCCCCACCGAGATAGTATCTTCAACGAACTTCTCGTCGTAGATCACCGTAAAGTTGTCCCCCTTCTGAATCGCAAAAAAATCGACTGTCCATTGATATATATCCTCTATTTCGGCAGCCAAAGCAAATGGAAGATTAGCATCCATGATGGCACCCCACATGGAGCTCTCAATTGTAGCACTCTTCATATTTCGCTTAATGGTAGTTGGCTTCGCTCCTTTGTATATTGGGATTGAATCAACCTGATTAAAGGCAAATACCACATAATTTATATCATCCTCTTCGTAGACCAAATAATCCAATTTGGAGCTAATAGAGTCTTGCTTGGTAAATGTAGCGTATCGATTGCCGCCTTTGATTTTGTTGAGTGGAAAAATCTCTTTTGATGCCTTATCTAATCGATCGATGTCGACAGCCGAGATACCATAGGAGTTGAGAATTTTACCCATTGTCTCACCCGATTTAATCTCCGAATAATCTATATTATAATCATCTGACAAAATTCCATAAACCCTATTCTCGACAACTTCAACCTCCTCTGCTTCACTCTGCTTCGAGGCGTGAGGATTGCCACACGCAACGACAAAAAACGAGATTGAGGCAAGTGCTATATACTTAAAATATTTTCTCATTGTATCTACTAAAATCCATTAATCTCCACAAAAATAGTAAAAAAACCGCAAATATATAGATTTTTACACTCATTTTATCAAAGATTAGCATTACTATGGCTCTACATTTTTGATGATATTATTTTTTTTTGTATCTTTGACCATAATAATGTTAAAACATTTTACTAAAATACCCACAAAGAGTTTATGCCTAAATCGTTACTCTTAGCTGTAACTGCATCGATCTATAAAGCCGCAATCAATTTGCGGCACTTGCTATATGATAAGGGGCTACTCAAGATTCATAAATTTGACATACCAATTATTTGTGTAGGTAACGTGACTGTAGGTGGCACAGGAAAAACTCCTATGACTGAACTCATAGTCTCTCACTTCTCCCAGAAATATAATGTTGCCGTACTCTCTCGAGGTTATGGTCGCAGAAGTAAAGGGTATCTTGAAGCAACTATCAACTCCCACTATCGAGACGTTGGTGACGAACCACTCCAGATAAAACTAAAATACCCCAAGGCCGTAGTAGTAGTTTGCGAAAAGCGAGTCGAAGGAATTCGCAGAATCCAACAGGAACACCCCGATGTAAACCTAATCGTTATGGATGATGGATTCCAACATCGTAGTGTAGAGGCCAAGATCAACATAATCACTATTGATGCTACTCGACCAATCAAAGATGACAAGATGTTACCATTAGGATCATTGCGTGATGTACCCGAGGCTCTCACTCGAGCGCACTACTTTATTGTCAATAAATGTCCACTAACAATGACACCTATTGACAGAAGTCTGTTCCGTAAAACTCTCATCTCCTATGCCTATCAAAAACTTTACTATACTCGCTACATAAATTATCGACCCGAGCCACTCTTCCCTGCGGACAACGAACAGCGACTACCCCCCCACTCCGATGTTATAGCAATCTCGGGATTGGGCAATCCTCGACCATTTATTGACTCGCTACGGCGCAACTATAATGTAGTGGACCATATCGATCACAACGACCACCACATCTATCGCATGCGAGACCTAAGCGAGATGAAAGCTCTCTTGGCGAAGTATCCCAACTCCAACATTGTAATTACGGAGAAGGATGCTGTTAAATTATGTGTACCACATAAGATTCCTGAAGAGTTGCGCAAACATATATACTACGTACCTATCCAGATCAACTTTATAGATCTACCAGCTACAAACTTCCTAAAACAGTTAGAAAATGATATTAGAGAAAATTAAACAGACAGCGGCATACATCAACGAGAGATGCCAAAATTTTGAGCCCGAAGTGGGTATAGTTCTTGGCACAGGTCTTGGCGACTTTGCTAATAATATCGACGAGAAATATACTATTGAGTATAGCGAGATACCCAACTTCCCAGTATCGACAGTACAAGGCCACAAGGGTCGTCTCATATTTGGTTATGTGGGCGATCGCCGTGTTGTCGCTATGCAAGGTCGTTTCCACTTCTACGAGGGGTATGGGATGGAGCAGGTTACCTTCCCAATTAGAGTGATGAAGCTCCTCGGTATCAAGAATCTATTTGTCTCAAATGCGTCGGGCGGCATCAACACCTCATTTAGAGTAGGTGATTTGATGATCATTACCGACCATATCAACCTTATGCCAAACCCACTCATTGGCCCAAATATCGAAGAGTTGGGGCCTCGATTCCCCGATATGCACGATTGCTACAACCATGCACTTATCGCTAAGGCTACAGCTATCGCCGAGGAGCGCAACATCAAGTTGCAGTATGGCGTCTATGTGGGTGGCACTGGTCCAACATTCGAGACCCAAGCTGAATACAAATACTTCAAGGCTATTGGTGGCGACACCGCAGGTATGTCGACCGTACCCGAGGTTATCGTTGCTCGCCACATGTCGATCCCTGTATTTGGAGTGTCGGTTATCACCAACTGCGGATTGAGCGATGAGATTGGCGACCACGAGGATGTTCAGATTCAAGGCGCTAAGGCTGCCGTCAAGATGACAACAATTTTTGTTGAGCTCATCAAACAACTCTAATCGCAATAGGCAATGATCAACAAAGTAATATTGGTTGGCAACGTGGGCGTTGACCCCGAAGTGAGGACAATCGAGAGTGGCTCCAAAGTTGCTCGCATACGTTTGGCTACCACCGAGCGAATCTTCAACCGTCAGGCCAACGAGAGTCGTGAGCATACCGAGTGGCACACGGTGATAGTGTGGCGAGGCTTGGCCGATGTAGCTGACAAATATATCCGTAAGGGTTCTCAAATCTACATCGAAGGCAACCTACGCACTCGTGACTGGATGGACAAAGATAATGTCAAACACACCACAACCGAAGTTGTAGCCTATGAGCTAAAGCTATTGGGACGTCGTCAAGAGGCTGCGCCAACAGCATCGCAGCCAACAGCTGCACCACAAGCTATCGCCGCAGTGGAGAGACCCGCCGATGATCCCGACGATCTACCATTCTAAATCTACGATAAATCTATACATAAAGAGACCAGCACTACTATAAGCGCTGGTCTCTTTATGTATAGTCTGTAACTACGATTAGCTACCGAAGTTATCATAGATAATGTTCATATACCATCGTAACTAACTGAGTATCAAAATAAAAACCCACTTTGCACTTATGTCGGGTAACAAACGAGCAACAAAAGCACTTCTTTTCGTGCTAAATAGTAGGTTTCTTGTCGTAAAGGTAACAAATAAAATATATATACCAAAGAAAATCATCACCAATTTGCATACCTATATATTATAGATACCTCAAATCATCTGCTATGGAGACTACACAGAGAGCAAATCACCACATCAAAGGCGTATATTTTATGGATTTAGACCCTACCGAGAGCAGAATCACCACCCAAATCAGTAGAATCACCCCTATTTTATGGTCAATCACCTGCCGAGACCTCTTGTATCGCCACGACTGCACCGAGATTCAAAGCCCCCTCCCCCTATACGAATAAAGTAATACAAATCTATGTGGAACTAAAAAAAATATTTTTTTCGACTTTTGGGCTACTTCTTACCAAAGAGTAGACTTATCGCAAATAATATGGCAAATATGTATGTCATAGCTGTAATGTTATTGGTTAGACTTTGTTTGTTTATTTCTTAAAAACCGCCAAATACCAAAAGGTATTATGTATGCCAACATTAGTATCAGCACAATGTTTGCCCACATACAATACGGAACAAAACAGAAATATGTACTACTCAACAATAAAAGTGTCAATAATACCCTATACCTTACACAATGATTAAACACCCTTGCAGATGCGAATAATAAAATAAACACAAAAGCCGTCTCCAATATACTTGAACTATAAATTCTTTTGTTCTTAAACACCTCAACAATTAAAATAACAATACTTATAACTCCCCAAAAGTAGGGAATAAGTCGAGTTATCAGTAGTAGGTCTTTTATTGTTTTTATACTCATATTGGCATAATCAAATGTGCTATATATTTATTTCCTTAAAGCCTCTAATTATTCACTTGACCATTACGGCTAATAATTACGTTGAGTACAGATACTATCTCGTTTACCTTTTCCTCGTTTGCGCCTATGTGTATTTTTATTAGTGGCTCAGTTATGGAGTTTACATTTATTTGAATCGTATAATCGTGTTTGACTACTATGTTCACTTGGGGCGAAGATGTTGTAGTTTTCTTTTTAGCTGTTGCAGCTCCAACAACTGCACCTACACCGCCAGTTAATACTCCTCCAATTATTGCACGCCCAAGCATACTGCCAGTATCAGTAGTCGTATTAGATGTTAGCGTACTTGAAGATTGAGTAGTTGTGCTATTATCGGCAACTGTACAATTCAATATATCTCTATACGAAAAAGCCTTTTTTAGGATTAAGATAGTACTCGTGGTATCAAATATCATTATACTATGTGCTGGACTTCTTGACCATTTGAAAGTTGGAAGAACAATCGTTTTGGTTAATGCTCCATATTGTGCAATTAGTTCGTCCATCTCCTGTTGCTCTTTCAGCCTTTTTTCAGCTAATAACTTCTTCTGCTCCTCTTTTGCCTGCTGCTCTTTCATTAGTCGTAGTTGCTTCTCTGCATCCGTCTCAAATGATTTAGAGCCACTATTTACAGCACAATAAATAATTATAACTGCGACTATTAACATCAATATAATCCATCCCATAATATTATTGAGGTTTTATATGCTCGTTCCTCTATCGGCTTTAATTATCATTTTATTAGGATATTTATCGAACATATTTTATCGCTTCGTTAAATCCATCGACATTGAGAATAAATCTATAATCGCTTTTGCCATATTTATTATAGCTCATAGTTACAATTATATCTCCTCCTTTTCTTAGTATTCTAATAAAGTCAATATAATTATTTTGCCAAGAATACGGACGAATTTGTGCTGATTGTCCACTGTTTGTTAAATCCATACTGTGTATAACACCTTCTGAATCTTTTATTAAAGTAACATATGAGGCATCATCATCTTTGACAGGGCTAGAACCATACTCAAATAACCGAAACGAGTAACTATCATTATCAACAAAAAGAATAGCTGTAAGGTTTGAGTTAAGGGTTGCACTATTGCTAAATACGCCTTTGCCCATTAGTATGAGGTAATTATCATCTGTTTTCTCTCCAAAGCTATCCGAGTAATTCTTCAACTCCCAATTTCCTGTTTTTGTAGGAATAGAGATATTTACTTCAACATCCCCCACTTTATCTCCGACAGCACGCCCTTGATTATTTACAAAAGTTGCTGAAAGGTATCTTATCGCACCATCATAATCCAAATTCTCATAAATTTGTCCCTTTTTAATTTTATCTAATTCTAATTCAGAATTAAATATAGCATCATTATCAATTTTGTGATAAGCCTCATATGTTTTTGAATTATCAAGAATATAGACGTATTCCATCTTACTGGTTACATCATTTCCAAATCCATTCTTTGCAGTAAGAGTAAAATGCAATATACAAAGCGAGTTATTTGCATACATTTTAGTGACATCCTCAATTTTAGCATCTTTAGGGTTTTTCACAACCTCAAGCATTGTTGCCTTCATTGCATTTTTAGCATCACTCGTAACTTTCCTGCTATTATTGCAAGATATAGTTAGCGTGGCTAAGAATAAAATCAGTAGTAGTTTTTTCATAGTTTCTTATATTAGTTTGGTTTAACACTCATTTCGGGTGTTCGCTCTATTCTTTATCTGGTTGATTTAATTTGAGGTTGATTTCCTTGAGTGAGTTGGATATATTACTCAATACCCTCATTACAGCCCAAGAGATAATGAATGATAGCAAAATAAGTATCGAATACGCTCCATCTTCGACAACAGAAAAAGATGCAATAAAAGTTATAAATCCAATAACCAATGTTATTGTTGCGGTTAGGCTTAAAACTACCTCTGGTGTTTTTGTTTTCATAATTTGTATTTGTTTAAGTTAAATTGCATCTAAAGCATCTTTCCTCGCTTTTTCTTTTGCGATATTTACTGAATCTGCCTCTCTTTTGATTCTGATAGCTTTAAGTGAGTCTATCTTTTGTCGCTCTGCAACCTCTATCCGTTTTACTTTTTCCGTCTGCTTATTATCAACATATGTTATTGAGAGCATTCTAAAGTGTTCGATTTCCTCAGTCACTTTGTTGTATTTATTCTCTATATTCCTTAAGTTTAAATGTTCCCTACCAGGAATTGGCACTAATCTGGTTTTTGTTTCAGTATCTATTTTAGTGTAAATCTCTATTCCGCTATTTTTAAAACGCCACGTTGTGCCAAAACTTGGTTCTCCATATTTTTCTTTATATAGCTCTGGTATTTTATATCTTGACACCCCATTTGTTGTTAAAATAACTAATGATGTTATGGTATCTTGGAATGAACAAACTTTGCACTCGACATTTATTTCATTTAGAATAGATTTAAAACGAACATCAAAATCCCCATTCTCTTTTTTTACTTTTAAATCTTTAATTTCTTTATTTGTCCTTGCCGTTTTTAAGCATTGAGAAAGAGGCTCTCCTAACTTAAAATCCAGAAATGATAAATCAACAGTTTTGTCGGCATATTTAGCCAACTCTTTTTTTCGTCGCTCTTCTCTTTGTTTTGCCTCTGCCTCTCTTTGTTTTCTATATTCTTGCACCTCAGTTTCATATTTTTGCGAATTACTTGAACATCCACCACAAGAAGATAGAGTTAAGCAAAGAGATATAACGAATAAAAATGCTAATGTTGTTACAACTTTTGATTTCATAATTTTTATGTTTTAGATTAAATTTCCTGTTTGTATTATACTTCTATTCACCCAACATAAGCGCACAAAAAACGTGGACGCTCGTTATCGTGGTTGAGGTCTTAGACTACCTGTATTACTGAATATCGAGTTAGCCCACGTAAAAGATACGTGAGCAAAAGATTTTAATCTCAGTAATACGGCTTCTCGAAAGTGTCTAAGTTCCAACCAACCGAATAAAAGCTAATGCTTTTATATTATATGTTGTTTGAGGTGATATTTGCCAACTTGCACGACACAATAGCACATCAATCGTAATGCAAATATACACAAATTATTTCATACCAATGCAATCTGGCTCAAAATATTACAAAAAAGATGCACCCCTCATATAGAGAGGCACACCCAACAAAATTATGGTATCACAGCATACAAATATAGCTATTTATTTGTGTAAAAGCAACTGTAATATTGTCCTAAATACGATAAAGCATTGTTATAATCAGCCCTGTTTATTGCGCTTAGCCCTTAATGGCACTCTCATTAAATTCAAGCTGTCCTCCATCATAGAACGCCCACAGGGTGCGTATGTAGCTAACTATATGTGGCTCTTTCAATAGGTGGCACGCTGGACTTGCGCAGCTTGCGAGAGTGGATCTTCGAGAGCGTGCAAAGGCGTGATAAAATGCTTTCGATGCTGGCATACCGCATAGAGCGTGTAAAAAACAAAATACCCTCTCCTCGTCTGTCACAAACCCCGTGATTTCATACGCTTTAATCGACTCAATGCCCTCCGTGTATTTTCGTTTCTTATTCATAATCATTTCTCCTTTCTTAACTGCTTCTTAGACTTCTCATTACTAAATTCTCCAACATAGTAAATGCACCCATAACGAGCTTTGTTACTCCAAATCTCTTTGCTGATATGCTCATTATAAGCGTGACAACTCTTGTCGAGAAAGTTGTTACAGTTGAGGCAACTACGCTTGAAATATTGATGCTCTGGTAATTGTGTTTCGTTAATCATCGTTTGTGTCATTTTTTACATTAACCACTACGTTAAACCTACCCTCTGCATTGATGGTGACATTATCGAAATTATCATTGAGAGCAGGCTTGAAATATTCGTGCCTTGTGGGTAGCTCTCTAAAGCATCCAACCCCATTACTACCCCATACTAAAATTGCAGGTGGTAAACCTTTCTCTTCGGCATAACACATAGCACTAAGCCACAGGTTCATTGTTGGCAGAATCCTACTATCTCTACTAAGTTCTACATCTACGTTGGCAAATGTGATGGCTAACTTCTTACCAAACAAATTCATTGTTATCTGATTTTTCATTGTCTTTTTTCTATTAAATGTTTGTTATTAGTGTGGCAACTTGCGAAGCCACATCTTATTATTATTACTCACCACAACCCTTTTGTGTTGAACAAAACCACTCATTATAGTCGTTGTAGTCCTTATAAATATGTGAGTAGTCTTTAACGGCTCGTGCATTATCTTTGATTTTGTTGAGGGTATTACGCCCCGAAGTGTCATTATCAAGATAGCATCCAACAACATCATAACCCTTGATTATCGGCATTGCCCTGCCTATGTTAGATGTTGAGTTTAGTACTAAATAATCTATCTCTACACCTGTTGAGGCTCTACACGTCAAGTATGTTAGAAAGTCAAATACACCCTCAAAAATGGCTAAGAACTGACTACCATTTTTGATGTGAGTGTAGTGTTGAGAGGTACACATCTTATACAGCTTGTTACGAAGAACCCAACCGCCACCATCATTTTGAAAACCAACTGCAAAATACTCTCTGTCACCACATTTGTAATGAACCTCTTTGAGGTACTTTTTATAGATGGTATAGGGTATCTGCCTTGCAACCTCAATGTATTGCCTCAATGCGAAATGCTTAATATCGCATACCTCAACTATCTCAACCCCTCTCTCTTTTGGAGCTTTAATAGTTGGCATAGTAGCCGTTGAAAAGAAAGGTTTGCACTCGCCTTTAAGGAGGCTGTTTACCGCCTCTATACTATTGCAACTCTCTATTCTCATTACGAAGTCTATCATAGTACCGTGCCAACCATCGCCATAATCGTGGAGGGTATTAGTATTCTTATAGACCACAAAACTCGGAGTTCGTTCTTGACGAAATGGAGAATAGTAGGTTGCCATTGATGCAGTCTCTTTGACTGGGGCAACACCAATACTACTTAGGTACTGTATTGCATTTGTCTGTTTTGCTATTTCAAATCTTGTCATAATATTTCTTTGTTTAAAGCTCTTAAAAAAGAGCCATTGTTTATAAATGTATCACATTGTATCGGCTGTATCATCTGTATCACTCGTATCGATACGATACATATAACTCTATACACTACTTGTGTTTATTGATTAGTTAGGTAGGTATATTATTGTTAATAGCTGTATCGTACCGATTCAAATGATACAAGTGATACGAGCGATACGGGGTGATACGACTACCCCTTGTTGTGCTTTCCCATAATTCGTTGAACCTTTGATTTTGAAATCCTCTGCTCATCCGCAACTTGCTGATAGCTCTTGCCACTCTCAATGCCCTCAATCACTACTGCTATCAACTCATCAGACTCTTTCTTGGTTACATCTTTAAGATGCTCCTTTTCAGAGGAAAAACCCATCTCTCGGAACGACAAGAAGCACTCGTCTAACTTCTCAATTAAGTAGACTGCAACATTCTCACTATCCAAAGTGAAACTACCATTACGACACTTTATTTGCTTGATGTAGCGAAGTGAACTATCCTTGTTACTTTGCCCTATTGCAAAAACGCTATCAAAGAAGTTTACCAACTTCTTGCTACCTGCTAAATCATTCTGCGTGATAGGGTTAGTGAGAGGTCGTTTCGGTGTGTGTGCCAAAACTAATATTGACAAGTTGTATAGTCGTTTCATCTGGATAAGGCTCATCATCAGACGCCCTGCAATGTCTCCTTTTTCGGCTGCTATACATAGGTATGTTAGGTTGTCAATAATAATAACCTTAACGCCTCTATTCTCAACTTCACTCTTAATACCAGACAATACAGCCTCCTCGAAATTCTCATCGGTGATAGCAAACGGATCAATCGTACATCTTATAAGATTGTCGCTAAACTTGTGTACATCCACTCCATTATCAGAAGTGTATCGGAGCTGAAATTGTTTGTCGGATAGCTCGAAATCGAAATACATCACCTTCTCATATAAAGATAGAGTGTGAGCAATCTGCACCGCTAATATGGATTTTCCTAAATTGGAATCAGAGAATAGACAGGATACCTCATTCTCATACCACAGGTTCTCAAAAAGGGGTTTGGGGAGAGGCTGCAAGATAGCCCTCTCGATTGTCTCGTTAGCCGAACTACATATAAACAAACTTTGCTTAGTAGCCTCTGGCTGATTTGTTGTTGGGGGAGTCTCTACTGTTTTCATCGCTTAGACCCTCCTTTACTTTTCATACAGTATGACTGCGCTTGCTCGCTAATCTCCTCAGCGGTAGATATGCGAACCGAAGATACCCACGCTCTTAGATCCTCGACCTTGAAAAATACCTTTTTCCCGTTGGGTTTGAAAAATGGTATTTGCTTGCGGTGAGTGAGCTTGTATAGATATGATAGCTTCACACCTATAAACTCACACGCCTCTTTTGATGTTAAAAATTCCTTTTCCATTGTTCTATTTTTTATAATTAAAAAAATAGAGTACGTCTACTCTTGTGCTGTAATTACACCACAAATATAAGAAAGGAAAACATATGTATCGCAAAGAAAATCAAGTAGATACACGACCTCTCAAAGAGGTCGAAACTGTATCAAAGAGGTCGGAACTACTGATTTATCAACGAAAATAAGAGGTATATCTTAATTTTCTAAATGTAATATTTTTTTGATATAGGCTTGCATACTTATCTGCCCATACAGGTTTGGAGCGTTTACTGGTTTTTTTGAGGGTCTCTTCCCAAAGATTTGCTCGATCAAATCAAAATTTCTATATTTTGATCCTGTGAAACTAATATCTGGCGACAAATGTTTTCCTCCATTTACTTTTACTTCATAATCACACGTACACAAGATAAACTCCCTTAGCATCTGTTGATTTTTGAGCAACCATTGTGTCCCAACAAACTTTTTAGGTGGCACACTACCACCCATAGCCCATAAAAAGCTCGCTTTATCTGTGTTAGGGTCTATTATGGTTTTGTTATCCATTTGTGGTATTGGTTCTGTCAAAGCAGTAAACAAACGCTCTCTTTGTGCGTCAGTTAAGCTACATTTCAACTGAGGGGCAGTTATAATATCCTCCTCGACAAACTCTCTGCACCTATGTAGCAGACTTGACACCTCCTCTGAGATATAAGCTATATAGTAAGTGTATTTGTAAAATATGCCCATATCTTTATCTTCGGGGTATCTAATAGAGTAGCTGAAATAATCATCCAAATTTGGCATCTCGCCATCATCATCAAGATCATACCCACTTTGCTCATCCCACGCATCAATAGTTAGTATCTGGTCATTAGTGGCGTATGTTACCATAATGGTACTTGAAAATTTAAGAATCATCTGCCCATACAACCAATCTTTATCTATTGCATCTATATTCTCATCTCTCATATACTCACAAAACTTATGCTTTAGGATTGCAAGGCTACCTCTCTTATTTTCTGCAATATGATGCACTTTTTGAATGTCAGACCACCAGTCACCATCTCCATCATCATTATAGATTTGATCGGCTACAAATACACCTTTTAACTCATCGAAACTTGTTGTACCTCTCTTCGCCTTTAGATAAGTTACCATATCAGCGCACTCATCAATCATCTTAGTTATAATATATATGTCATTATTCATTTTGTTATCCTCCTATTTTATATTTACATTTTAATTATCCGCTTTAGTCAATGACGGAATACTATTTACAGCCTCTTTTTTTCTGTCGCTGATAATCTTTGCATATCGCTCAGTGGTCTTGACTGATTTGTGACCAAGTATATCACGAACTACCGCTATATCTTTATCGTATGTCAATAACATAGTCGCATTGGTGTGGCGAGATACGTGGTAGGTTACGTGCTTATTTATCCCTGCACGCTCCGCCCATCGGTCAATATGTTTCTTTACAGTGCTGGGGTGTGGTAGTGGAAATATCTTATCATCGAGCTTTGCATCACCTCTATCGGGTATGAGCTGTAAAGCATTCTCAGATAAAGGCACATAAAATACAGACTTTGTTTTTTGCTGTAATCCCTCCACTTGTTTCATACCATCAATAGTACGAAGTTTGCGCCAAGTTAAGTTACGAACATCGCTTATTCGTAGACCTGTAAAGCAGCTAAAGAGAAACGAGACCTTTACACATTCGTTATCACACTTTGTATCCATCATCATTTGAACCTCTGCCACCTCCAAGAACTCTCGGAGATTATCACCTGCTTTAGGCTTAACTTTAGAATCTATTAAGTGCATAGGGTTCGAGCTTATTTTCTTGCTCTTTATAGCTCTATTCAAAGCAATCGCCACCACTCTTAAATAGGTCTCCTGAGAGCTAACGGATAGAGGCTTTCTAAAGCGAGACAAGGTTGTTTTAAGGAACTCTATATACCCAAGTAGATAATGTTCTGTTACCTGCTTAAATGTTACCTTATCACCCTTATACTTGACGATGTAGTTTATAGCACTTCTCACGCTGTCGGCATAGCCTTTGTTCCCATTATTGCGAAACTCTGCCTCCATAGTACGGAGATACACAATAAAGTTGTCATTTGTATGTAGCTTCGCATTAGAGAATCCGTGCGCACTATTTTGAGCCTCGACAATTCGTTTTGCCTTAACTGCCTTTGCCACCTCCAAAGTAACACGGTTAGCCTCTTTGTCTGCATCTTTAGTTTTAGGATTGGTCTCTGGAATAAGATAGAGTTTCAAGAACTCATAATGTCTACTGCCATTCTCGTAGATGTCGAGATAGATAGATTGGTTGCCGTTACGCAGTTGCTTGTAGCGTATTTTAATCGGCTCTTTGGCTTTCGCCTCCTTTTTAGTTGATTTTTTAGTTGCCATAATACTTTGTTATTCGTTGTTTACCCACTATAAAGATACGAAAAATATATGAGAATAAGTAACAAAGAAGTAACAAAAATATAGAAAAGTAACAAAAACAAAGGAAGTAAAAAGAAAATACCCCTACCTCCTAAAACAACAAAAGACCCTCAAAATGAGAGCCTTTCGTTTATTTATGTTTCCTTTGGTTTTAGCTACCGAAGTTATCGTAGAGGATATTCTCTGCTGGAACGCCCAAGCTATCGAGCATATTCTCTACCGATGAGATCATCATTGGAGGTCCACACATGAGGTACAAAGCTCCCTCTGGATCCTCGTGGTCACGAAGATAGGTATCGTAGAGCACATTGTGGATAAATCCTGCTGTATACTTCTCGCCAACCTTATCAGCCTCTGGATCGGGACGATCGAGACCCAAGTTGAATGAGAAGTTAGGGAACTCACGCTCAATTTGGCGGAACTCCTCGAGGTATGGAACCTCTTTGAGAGCACGTGCACCATAGTAGAACGACACCTTACGGCCTGTCTTAGCGGTCTTGTAGAGGTGCATGATGTGGCTACGCATTGGCGCCATACCAGCTCCACCACCAATAAAGATCAACTCTTGGCTCTCTGGAGACTCCTTTGGAATAAAGAACTCACCATAAGGACCCGAAATTGTGATCTTGTCACCCGCCTTACGAGAGTAGACGTATGACGAACAGATACCTGGGTTCACCTTCATGTAGTCGCCCGCAGCACGATCAAACGGAGGTGTTGCGATACGAATGTTAAGCATGATGATATTTCCCTCTGCTGGGTGGTTAGCCATTGAGTAAGCACGGTAGGTTGGTTCAGGGTTGACTGTCGAGAGTTTCCACATATCGAGCTGAGTCCAGTCGTCACGGAATTGAGGCTCGACATCCATATCCGAGAATTTAATCTCGTCGTACTTAGGTACATCGATTTGGATATATCCACCACTCTTGAAGTTGAGGGTCTCGCCCTCGGGCAATTTAACCACAAACTCCTTGAGGAATGTAGAGATACTGCGATTCGAGATAACCTCGCACTCCCACTTCTTGACACCCAAAACCTCCTCTGAGACTTGGATCTTCATATCCTCTTTCACCTTCACTTGGCAACCCAAGCGCCAGTGATCTTTCTGCATCTTACGAGTGATGAAACCAGTCTCAGTTGGTAGGATCTCTCCACCGCCCTCCATAACTTGGCACTTACACATTCCGCATGAACCACCACCACCACATGCCGAAGGCAAGAAGATTTGGTTGTCCGAAAGGGTGCTAAGAAGGGTCGATCCGCTCTCAGCTGTGATGATCTTTTCACCGCCATTGATGTCGATTGTAACCTCACCCGAAGAGGTTAACTTTGCCTTTGCAAAGAGAAGTAATCCCACCAAAACGAGGGTTACGACCAGAAAGGCAACTATTGCTGTAATAATTGTTGTTGTAAACATCTGATTCTCTTATTTAAAGGTTAAAGTTGAATTCCCGAGAACATCATAAATGCGATTCCCATTAGGCCAGTGATGATAAATGCGATACCAGGACCTTTGAGCGCTGGAGGGATGTGAGAGTATTCGGTCTTCTCACGGATGGCTGCCATCATAACGATAGCCAAAGCCCAACCAATACCAGAACCCAAGCCGTAGACGATAGAGTCTACAACCGATCCGATCTCGCCTGCACCAACCTTCTGCTGCATGAAGAGTGAACCTCCCAAGATAGCACAGTTAACAGCGATAAGTGGGAGGAAGATACCCAATTGGCTGTAGAGCGCTGGCGAGAACTTCTCGACGATCATCTCGACGAGCTGCACAAACGAAGCGATAACGGCGATAAAGATGATAAAGCTCAAGAAGCTAAGGTCGACACCAGGCATAAGAACATCTGGAGCCAATACATACTCATTGAGCAGGTAGTTCAAAGGTACCGTCATCAACATTACGAAGATGACCGCAGCACCCAATCCCATTGCAGTCTTAACGCTCTTCGATACGGCGATGTAGGAACACATACCGAAGAAGAAAGCGAAGACCATGTTGTCGATAAAGATCGACTTAATAAATAGATTTAACATATCCATAATCTTGCCTCCTATTTTTCTTGTAAATCTTTATTGAACGAACGGTGAGCCCAGATGATGCAACCTACGATAACAAGTGCCATCGGTGGGAAGAGCATCATACCATTGTTGGAGTAGAAACCACCCTCGGCGATATACCAACTCTCTGGAATAACTCGAATACCAAGAAGTGATCCCGAGCCAAACAACTCACGGAAAAATGCGATAGTGACCAAGATGATACCATATCCGATACCATTACCGATACCATCGAGGAATGCATCCCAAGGCTTGTTGCCAAGTGCATAGGCCTCGACACGACCCATGATGATACAGTTGGTGATGATGAGACCAACGTAGACCGAAAGCTGCTTCGACACATCGTAGACAAATGCCTTGAGCACCTGGTCAACGATAATCACAAGAGCTGCGATAACTACAAGTTGCACAATGATACGGATTCGTGAAGGCAATCCTTTACGCAAAAGTGACATAACAAGGTTGGCAAAGGCCGTAACGACCAATACCGAGAGTGACATCACAATAGCTGGCTTTAGCTGTACGGTTACCGCCAAAGCTGAACAGATACCCAAGATTTGAACAATCACTGGGTTGTTACCACTCAATGGAGCGGTTAACGTTTTTAGATTCTTATTACTCATTCTCTTGCGGATTTACATTGTTAACACTCATCTGCGACTTGAGATATGCTACATACTTCTCTAAACTATCGTTGAACATAGCTGTCACACCATCAGCAGTCTTTGTACCACCCGAAATACCATCAACCTGGTGAGCGATATTATCTCCTTTGGCACCACCTTTAACAAGTGTGATAGAGACAAAATCTCCCGCCTCGAAGATAGACTTACCCTTATACTGAGCTTGATGTTTCTCGGTTGCGATCTCGGCACCCAGACCTGGAGTCTCTCCAGCGTGGTCGAGAACAACACCCGAAATGGTATTCATATCTGACTCTAACGCTACATAACCCCAAATTGAGTTCCATAGGCCTGCTCCAAAGATTGGAACCACAATACGTCCATCATTTGTTTGAAAAATTGGATAAACATCACCAGCAAAAGTAGATTTTAGATCTGCAAGTAGATCAAGTACCGCCTCGCCCTCAACGCCATCAACTCTTTGACCTGCAGCATTAACAGCAAAAGCAGAAATTAATTCATCATAAGATTGATCGCCCTCGCCAAGTGATGCGAGGATTGCACTTTTCTTCTCGTTCAAGATATTCTCAGCTTGACGACTCTTGAGAGAAATTGCAGTAAAAGCTAAGAAAAATGCTACTACTACAACCATCACAGTTGAATATGTGATAATATAAACATTGCTATTCTTATCACTAAACATACCTGACTTCTTTGGCTTCTCAAGTTCAAATTCTGAAGCTGGAACTTTACAAACAGGACATATTGCTGGAGGAGTATCACCCTCGTGGGTATATCCACACACTTTACATATATATTTATTAGTTGCCATAATCTCCTATTTTACTAATTTAACACGTTTACGACGACGAGCAATATTTGCCTCAACTACATAGTAATCAACAAGTGGAGCAAGTGAGTTCATAAAGAGGATCGAGAGCATCATTCCCTCGGGATAAGCAGGGTTGATAACACGAATCAAAACCGCAATAAGACCTGTCATAAAACCTACGATATACTTTCCTGTGCTTGTTTGAGCCGATGTAACTGGATCGGTAGCCATAAAGACTGCACCAAAAGCAAATCCACCAACGATGAGGTGATAGTGAGCAGGAATTGCCATATAGCCCTCAGCACCTGTAAGGTTGAAGATAAGACCCATAGCGTAACCACCAACAAATACACTAAGCATAGTTTTCCACGAAGCAGTACCAGTGAAGAGCAACACCACAGCACCCAAAAGGATAGCCAAGGTTGAAGTCTCACCAACAGATCCAGGGATAAATCCAAGGAAAGCATCCATCGCCGAGAACTCCATAGAGCCTGTTGTGAGTTGCTCCAAAGCTGTTGCACCAGAGAATCCATCAACCGCCTCGGCAAACCATATAGTTTGACCCGACATTTGAGGAGTATAGGCAAAGAATGCAAAGGCTCGAGCCAAAAGAGCTGGATTCCACACATTCATACCTGTACCACCAAAGACCTCTTTACCAATAATTACGGCAAAAGCTGTAGATACGGCAACCATCCAAAGTGGAATATCAATCGGCATAATAAGTGGTATCAAGAGTCCCGTAACAAGGAATCCCTCATTGATCTCGTGACCACGAATTTGAGCAAAATAGAACTCGATACCCAGACCTACGACATACGACACAACGATCATAGGAAGTAGACGAAGAAGGCCATACCAGAAACAACCCCAGATTGTAGCTACTTCGCCCAACATATTGAAGTGTTGGAGACCTGTGTTGTAGAGACCAAAGAGGAGTGCTGGCATGAGAGCTATAACAACCATAATCATGGTACGCTTAGAGTCATTACAGTCACGTATGTGAGCACCCTTTTGGGTAGTTGTATTAGGGACAAAGAGGAACGTTTCGAAACCCTCGAATGTTGACTCGAGCCACGAAAGTTTTCCACCCTTCGAGAAGGTTGGTTTAACCTGATCTACAAGTTTACGTAGTGCTTTCATATCTTATGCCTCCTTAATCATTAAGTTAATACCATCACGCAATATTTGCTGCATGTCGATCTTCGATGGATCAACAAATTCGCAAAGCGCAAGATCCTCCTCGACTACCTCGTAGATACCCAAATTTTCCATTTTGTCGATATCTCCTGCCAAAATCGCTTTGATAAGATAGACTGGAAGGATATCCATTGGTAGATACTTTTCATAGACGTCGCTCATGATGAATGGACGAACACCACCGTTGAGGTTAGCATCCAAGCGATACTCTTTCTTGGGGCACAACCACGAGAAGTATGAACGAGAGACCGAGAATTTACCAAAACGTGGCATAATCCAACCAAGCAACTCATAGGTATCACCCTCGGGGATAACTGTAAGCTGATTTGCATAGAAGGTAATATAGCTATCCTCTGCGACCTTAGTACCTGTCAAAACATTACCAGATATTACACGCACTCGCTCATCCTCTTTTTGCTCCTTAACACCACCTGCCAACAACGATGCAACTGGTGCGCCATTGATGATTTGGTAGTACTTTGGCGCAACAACTTCGCTACCTGCGACAGCAACGATCTTGGTCATATCGACCTTACCTGTAGTAAAGAAACGACCTATGATTGCAAGATCCTGAATGTTTACCGTCCAGGCAACCTCACCTTTGTTGATTGGGTCGATGTGGTGAATCTGAACACCTACGTTACCAACAGGGTGTTTACCCGAAAATGAGTTTAGCTCAACGCCTGAAGTCTTTGAGAACTCGTTGTTGGCGCCTTGACGCACACCGAAGTGAACCTTACCCTCTGTTAGTCGGCCAAGGACCTCAACTCCCTTTTGGATATTTGCGCTCTCAGATGAGAGGACAAAGTTGTAGTCTGGAGCAAGTGGAGCAGAGTCAAATGTTGAGACAAAGATAGCCTTTGGCATTTGGTTTGGATCGGCAATAATACCGTATGGACGAGCAATAAGCATCGACCACAAGCCCGAGTTGAGCAACATCTCAACAATCTCCTCACGCTTAGCACTTTTGGTGTTAAGCACAGGAAACTCCTTGTAGCTTTGGGTAGAAGAAGCATCAACAACAACCGAGAGAATCTTTCGTTTCTCTCCACGATTGATTGCCGAAACAGTTCCGCTGACGGGAGAAGTAAAGATAATTCTCTCGTCTGCCTTGTTG
The DNA here is from genome assembly GCA_047171945.1 of Rikenellaceae bacterium. Classification (GTDB taxonomy): domain Bacteria; phylum Bacteroidota; class Bacteroidia; order Bacteroidales; family Rikenellaceae; genus Alistipes. The sequence continues at coordinate 42,492 of JBCQWR010000014.1, forward strand.
TAGAACAATGGCGAACCTGCTTCAACTTGATCTCCTACCTTAACTAATAACTTTGGAGTCACGCCCTCAAAATCGAGAGGCGATAGAGCATACTGCTTTGCCAGAGATAGTCTCTCTAACTTAGCCTCAGCTGCACCCTGAAGATTGATGTCGAGACCCTTACGTAATGGAATGTTTTTCGACATAGTTAATTTAGAATAAAGTTTGTTATATATTTATGTTTATATGTTATCGGTTTTAGCCCCAAATAATCCTGTGAAATAAATAACAGTCACTTGGAACAGCGTGCGAAGATACGCATTTTTTCGCAGAAAAGGAAGATTATAATTAAAAAATATTAATTTTGTCGTCAAAGATGAGAGATAAAATACCATATATTAATATACACACCCACCAAAAGTGTGAAAATGAGCTATCAATAGTGACAAAAGGAGTCCACCCATATGATGCTCAAAGTGGCATCTGTCTCACCAAAAAGAGCATTGGGCAAGATGTTGATGCGATCGGTGAAATTGGGCTCGACTTTTCTCGATCAATAGACAAATTGCAACAAGAGAAACTATTTCGACAACAACTATCATTGGCTCAAGAGTTAAACTTAGCGGTGGTGATACACTCGGTAAGGAGCCTCGATCGCACGCTCCAAATATTGAGAGACTACACTCTAAAGGCTGTGATTTTTCATGGGTTTATTGGGTCTAAGCAACAAGCAAGGGTTGCACTCCAGAGAGGATACTTCCTCTCGTTTGGCCACCGAAGTTTTGTTTCGCCCAAGACACTCGAGGTATTGCGCAGTGCCCCACTCTCGAATATATTCTTCGAGACCGATCAATGCGATATATCTATCGAGGAGATATACAGCAAAGGAGCTCAATATCGAGATGAAAGCCTCGAAGAGATCAAAGAGAGATTAAATACAAACTATATAAATATTTTCAGGAGACAATGAGTTGGTTAGAACGCACCGAGCTACTATTAGGTAGCGAGAAGTTAGAGATGTTGCAGCGTGCAAATGTATTAGTTGTAGGTGTTGGCGGAGTTGGTGCCTATGCGGCCGAGATGATCGTCAGAGCAGGTGTTGGCGCCATCACCATTGCCGATGCCGATAGCGTTGGAGAGTCAAATATCAATCGCCAATTAGTTGCCCTGCACTCAACTATTGGCCAAAATAAAACCGACATACTTGCAGCACGGCTCAAAGATATCAACCCCCAATTGAAGCTTACCATTGTAGCCGAATATATCAAAGATGAGCTAACCGACACCCTGCTCGATAGCGACAAATTTGATTATGTTGTCGACGCAATAGATACCCTCTCACCCAAGGTAGCATTGATCCAAGGAGCACTAAACCGATCAATACCACTCGTTAGTTCGATGGGTGCTGGAGCAAAAACTGACCCTACACTCATGGAGATAAAAGATATCTCGAAGAGTCACCACTGTCCGCTTGCTCACATGTTGCGCAAGCGACTCCACAAGGCTGGAATCCGCCGAGGATTCAAAGCAGTATTCTCACCCGAGCCCATTCGTGAAGGGGCTATGATACTCTGCGAGGAGCGCAACAAAAAATCAAATGTGGGGACAATATCATATATACCCGCACTCTTTGGTATTGGCTGCGCCTCGGTGGTAATACGAGGCATTATTGGCGAGATGGAGTAGTGAGACTTGCTTGAGTCGTACCTATATATTGCTATTTTTACCCTATAAAAAGCTAAATAGGCTATTTTTTCTATAATCTTTTATACCTTTGTGTGCTCAACAAAAAATGGGTGGGTATAATTTACGCATATGAGATTAATAGATTTAGAAAGAGGAGAGAGTGCTACAATTGTTAAGGTTGGAGGCTACGGTGCTTTCCGTCGCCGCATCTTGGAGATGGGATTTATTCGAGGTAAGAAGGTCACTGCAATCCTCAATGCACCTCTCAACGACCCAATACTATACAATATTATGGGCTACGAGGTGTCACTACGTCGTAGCGAGGCTGCGCTTATAGAGGTCATCACCAACGATGAGATTGTCCAAAATGCAGAACTTGAGGCTATCGATGGGATTACTCTCGATCAACTACAAATTAGAGAGGAGATCGAACGCACCACCAAACGTATCAATATTGCATTGGTGGGAAACCCCAATTGTGGTAAAACATCACTCTTCAACTACGCTTCTGGTAGCCGAGAACATGTTGGAAACTATAGTGGTGTAACAGTAGATGCCAAACGAGGCTCATTCAAATATGGCCAATATGAGTTTATAATTTATGATCTTCCTGGCACCTATGCCCTTTCGGCATACTCTCCCGAAGAGGTCTACGTTCGTAAACACATTGTCGAGCAGAGCCCCGATATCATTCTCAATGTTGTTGCTGCCTCAAACATCGAGCGCAACTTCTTTCTCACCACCGAACTCATCAACTTGGATTGTAGCATGGTGGTAGCTCTCAATATGTATGACGAACTCTTGGCTCAAGGCTCCGAACTCGACTACAAAGGATTAGGTGATATGTTAGGTGTACCGATGCTACCAACAAACTCTCGTAATGGCGATGGTTTTGATGAACTTTTCAACACTATAATAGAGGTATTTGAGCACAAAAACAAAAGCGTTCGACACATTCACATCAATCATGGCAAGGTAATAGAGGAGAGCATCGCAACGCTACACGCCGAGATAAGCAAGATAGAGGAGCTCAATCCTCAATTCTCATCTCGATATCTATCTATCAAGATGCTGGAGCGAGACAAAGAGGTTGAGCAGCTACTATCGACAAGTAGCTACTACCCCAACATCGAAAAGTTACGCAACAAGGAGGTCCTTCGCATCGAGACAATTCTCGATGACGATATTGAGAGTGCTATCACATCGTGCAACTATGGATTTATATCGGGAGCACTCAAAGAGAGTTATAAGCAACAGAATAGTAACGAGGGCAACACGGCTCGTACAATCGATTCGATTGTAACACATAAAGTTTGGGGATTCCCCATATTCCTATTTATAATGTGGGTGATGTTTACAACCACCTTCAACCTGGGTTCATACCCTATGGATTGGATCGATGCGGGCGTTGGAGCACTATCGGATGTAGTCATGGGGATGATGAGCGATGGTATACTAAAGGATCTCATTGTTGATGGTATCATTGGAGGTGTTGGAGGTGTAATTGTATTCCTGCCCAATATCGTCATACTATACCTCTTTATATCATTTATGGAGAGCTCGGGGTATATGGCTCGTGCCGCATTTATTATGGATCGTGCAATGCACGGTATGGGACTCCACGGCAAATCATTTATTCCGCTATTGATGGGCTTTGGATGTAATGTACCTGCAATAATGGGTGCTCGCACAATTGAGAGTCGAAGCAGTCGACTCATCACAATTCTCATCAATCCATTTATCTCGTGTAGCGCTCGACTCCCTGTGTATATGTTATTATTAGGTGCATTTTTCCCGACAAATGCTGGCACAATACTATTTTTAATATATATATTAGGTATTGCAATGGCAATACTATCATCAATCCTACTGCGCAAGACACTATTTGGCAAGGACGAAACCCCATTTGTGATGGAGTTGCCACCCTACCGTATGCCTACTTTGCGCTCTATTACGATCCAGATGTGGGACAAGAGCTGGCAATATCTACGCAAGATGGGAGGTATTATCCTAATCGCCTCAATCGCAATATGGTTCTTAAGCTACTACCCTCGCACCAATGACGGCACACAGAGCATAGAAGCACAACAGGAGGCCTCCTACTTAGGGCAACTCGGTAAAGGGCTGGAGCCCGTTATGAATCCACTGGGATTTACTTGGCAGGCCAATGTATCGCTACTTTCGGGTATGGCTGCCAAGGAGATTGTAGTAAGCACATTGGGTGTATTATATGCACACAATGAGGAGGCAAACGAAGAGGATAGCCAACTTCAGCAGCAGCTAAAAGCGACAAATCAGACAACGGGAAAACCAAATTTCACACCAATAACAGCACTGGCATTTATGGCATTTGTTTTGCTCTGCTTTCCATGTGTTGCAACCCTTGCTGCTGTTGCCGCAGAGAGTGGTAGTTGGCGCTGGGCAGCATTTATGGCTATCTATAACACCTCTTTAGCATGGGTTGTAGCTTGGCTAATCAAAACTATTGGTGAGCTAATAATATAATGCAGGAGATAATCACATATATAATTGGAGTCATTGTAGCCTTTTTCATTGGTCGCTATTTGTGGCAAATAGCAAAAGGTCGCAATAAGAGTGGCTGCACCTCCTGCGATGGGTGTGATCTACGCAACAACTGTGGAGAGAGAGAGCAGTAGTTTTTCTAATAATCTTTTACTATCTTTGCCCTCAAATTTTTTGAATTATGGTTTCAGTAGAGGGAATAACGGTAGAGTTTGGTGGCACCACGCTCTTCAAAGATATATCATTTGCAATCAACGACAAGGATCGCATTGCGTTAATGGGTAAAAATGGAGCAGGTAAATCGACCATGCTCAAGATCATTGCAGGCGAGAGGGTTCCAACACGAGGCAAGATCACCATTGCCGATGGCGGCAAGGTGGGCTACCTGCCACAACATTTGATGGTCGACGATGGTCGCACGGTCTACGATGAGGCGTGTCAAGCCTTCGAGCACCTCTTCAAGATTGAGCGTGAGATAGCCGACCTAAACCATCAGTTGGAGACTCGCACCGACTACGAGAGTGACGAGTATATGAATATCATTGAGCGTGTTACGACCCTCTCGGAGAAGTTCTACGACATTGACCTTACTAACTACCAGGAGGATGTCGAGCGAGCGCTCCTTGGAATGGGATTTGAGCGAAGTGACTTCACTCGTCAAACCACCGAATTTAGCGGTGGGTGGCGCATGCGCATTGAGCTTGTCAAGATATTGTTGCAGAAGCCGACGCTGCTACTTCTCGACGAGCCTACCAACCACCTCGACATTGAGTCCATCGAGTGGTTAGAGCAGTTTATAATCAACCATGCCAACTCGGTGATAGTCATCTCGCACGACAAGGCCTTTGTCGACAACATCACCACACGCACCGTAGAGATCACCATGGGTCGCATATATGACTACAAGGTGAACTACACCAAGTACTTAGAGCTACGTGCCGAGCGTCGAGTGCAGCAGGTTGCAGCCTACGAAAATCAGCAGAAGATGATTGCCGAGAACAAGGAATTTATCGAGCGCTTCAAGGGGACATACTCCAAGACAAATCAGGTACAATCACGAGTACGCATGCTCGAGAAGTTAGAGCTAATCGAGGTCGATGAGGAGGATCGCAGCGCACTCAATCTTCGATTTGCTCCCGCACCTCGCTCGGGTGCTTACCCTGTGTTAACTCAAGGTTTGGGTAAACGATATGGCGACCATCAGGTCTTTAGCGAGGCCTCAATTGCAATCGAGAGAGGCGACAAGGTGGCCTTCGTTGGCAAGAATGGCGAGGGTAAATCGACGATGGTTAAGGCGATAATGCAGGAGATAGATTTCGATGGAGAGCTACAGATGGGCCACAATGTCAAGATTGGCTACTTCGCTCAAAATCAAGCCTCAATGCTCGATGGAGACTCCACTGTATTCAAGACTGTGGATGATGTCGCTGTGGGCGATATACGTACAAAGCTTCGTGATATCTTGGGTGCATTTATGTTTGGCCGTGACGACATCGACAAGTATGTGAAGGTGCTCTCGGGTGGTGAGCGCACACGATTGGCAATGATTAAACTACTCTTGGAGCCTGTCAATCTGCTGATTCTCGATGAGCCTACCAACCACCTCGACATCCGCACAAAGGAGATACTCAAAGAGGCTCTCAAGAACTTCGATGGCACACTACTTATAGTATCGCACGATCGAGACTTCCTCGACGGTTTGGTCGACAAGGTCTACGAATTCTCGAAAGGTCGAGTTGTGGAGCACCTGGGGGGAGTCTACGACTTCCTACGTAGTAAACGTGTGGATAATCTTCGTGAGATCGAACGTCGCTCCTAAGTAAAGATTATGGTTTTGTTGCCATAGACCAATATCTTATGTTCGATATGCTTCTCGACTGCGTGCGAAAGTACAATCTTCTCAATATCACGCCCTTTGTGGACGATGCTATTGACCGAATCACGGTGCGAGATACGAGTAATATCCTGCTCAATGATGGGCCCTGCATCGAGGTCATTGGTCACATAGTGGCTCGTTGCACCCACCAACTTCACACCACGTTCGAAGGCCGCATGGTAGGGTTTTGCACCCACGAATGCAGGCAAGAACGAGTGGTGGATATTGATTATATTGTTGGGATATTGCGCAATGAAGTTGGGCGAAAGGATCTGCATGTAGCGCCCCAAGACAACAAAGTCGATGTTATTTTGCCTCATGAGTTCGAGGGTTGCCGCCTCTTGCTCAGCCTTATTCTCCTTGGTGATATTGAATAGATAGTATGGGATATTGAACTGCTCGGCCGTGGAGCGAAGATCCTCGTGGTTGCTCACAATCATAGGTATCTCGACACGCCACTCGCCAGCTGTGTAGCGAGCCAAGATGTCGAACAAGCAGTGTGACATCTTCGAGACGAAGAGTGCCATGCGTGGGATGTTGTGGTTGAAGTAGAATTGATACTCCATATTGTATCGCTCGGCATAGAGCATTTCGAATGTCTCGGCAACCTTCTCCTCGGGCACAGCAAAGCCCTGCATATCCCACTCTACCCTCATAAAGAATATCTGCTCCACACGATCAACGTGTTGGGCCAAGTAGACTATATTTCCACCATTGTCGGTGATGAATGTTGTTATTGTTGATAGTATTCCTGGCTGATCGGGGCAGTGTAGCAAGAGGGTCACCGTTCTATCTTTAATCGCTATATTTTGCATATTTAATATCTTTTACTATAGTTAATTGATCTATTTCGTTTAGGCAAACATACGAAAAATATTTTAAAAAAATATAAAAAAAGTTAAAAAGATATTTTGAAAATAGAATCTTTTGCATACCTTTGTCACTGCAATGGTTTCAGATCACATCAGTGATTGGAATTAAAAGGGAAGTTAGGTGCGAATCCTACACAGTTCCCGCTGCTGTAAGCTCTTATCTCTTGTTTGAGATATTTTAGGCGACAATCTTTGCCACTGACTTTTGGTTGGGAAGGCGTCGTTTGAGTGGAGTGAGTCAGAAGACCTGCCAATGCAATTATAGAGTTTATGGCCTGCGGGAGTATGGGCTTAGAATGATTTGAGAGTTTTATGCTTTTTCATTTTATTTTAATTGGTGATACAGCCAATGCCATGAATTCTTGTGAGAGTTTATTACTAACTATTTATAATTTAAACAAGAAAATGAAAAAAGTATTTTTATTACTATCAATGGCTATTCTGACCTTTAGCTGTAGCAAAGATGAGGAGGTTGTAACGCCAGACAATGAGGTTGTATATGCAACTCTTACATTTGAAGATGACGACTACACAGGCGATGCAAATTACCTTGGCGAGAGCAGTTGGTCTTCACTAATTGATATTGAGTATGGTGGCGAGCTTCTATATGCACTCGATGAGTATTGGACTGGATACAGCGAGTATGCATGGTATGATGGTGGTAACACAGAGTTGGCATCGGAGGTTATCTCAGCTTATGGAAGTACAGCGTTTTGGAATGGTGGTATTGCCATTTCTAACTACTACTTCGAGGTAAGCGAGGCTAATCAAGCGACATACCTAAACCAACTATCGGTACCATGTATCGACTCAAACGGCAATAGCGGCTATAACGGCAGTGAGAACTTTGCAGTTGTATACGATGGAGGATACCTCTACTTTGGTGATAGCGTAGCACGCACTATCGATCATCTCTATGTAGCTCCAACATCCTTCTGGTTGTCAATGGCAACTTATGGTGATTATGGCACTTCGGCGATGACCAACGAGGATTACTTCAAGATCATTGCAACCTCGGTTGACGCCGAAGGAGAGGCGCTTGCTACAGTTGAGTTATATTTAGCTCAAGATGGCGAGATGGCTACCTCTTGGCAGAAGTGGGATCTTTCGACACTTGGCGAGGTCAGCAAAGTTGTATTCTCAGCAGATGGTAGCGTCGTTAACGAGTATGGACCAGCAATGCCTAACTACTTTGCAATTGATGACGTCACTGTAGTAATCGAGTAAATTATCAGTACACAGAAGTTCACTCTAATAGATTAGTGATTGGGTTTTAAAGAGTGAACGATGAAGAGGCTGTCCTCAATTACTTAATTGTAATTTGGGACAGCCTCATAACAATCAAACATCGGTAACACAAAGGAAACTCAAACCCAAAGTTATTTCAATCCACACGTTTAAGGTACGTGACACCTATACTTTTTCAATTAGCTTTACCCCTTTGGGTAGTGCCTCTTTATTTATCGTTACTTCATAATCTTTGAAGTTGCGAGCTACATTCATCGAATCTTTTGGCGCAACCTCGACAAGGTCGAATAGTCTATTTGCTGGGGCATTTCCAAGCTTACTGCTATGCTTAAAGATTATGAGTTTTCTCACTGCCATCTGACCTCTGAGCGACGATCTGTCATCCTCAAACATATTCTCTAAGCCCTGCCAGAAGAGCTCTAAATCATCTTCGGTGAAGTTGCTTTGAGCAGCTAAATTGGCTGAGATGTAACCATAGCCAACATATAAGGCGTAGGGAATGGTATATTTACGACCCATTGTGCGGTTCTCTCCCTTTTGCTTCTCCGACTCCTTCTCTGTGGCTACAGCTTGACGAACAACGCAGTTATCGACAGGGATTATCGGCTCAACACTCCTTGCAAATGTCATCTGCACTGGGCCTCTAACTGCCCCTGCATTCTTGCCACTTGTCATAAGTGCTCCAAATGTGCGTATATCCCAATATTGAGCGCACATCCACTCTCGTGCTTGATGAACTTTGTCGTAGCCCTCGACCTCCTCCACTTCTCTTTGTTCGTAGGCTTCGTCAATCAGCCTATTCAGCACAGCTCGCTCCTTGACATATATTCGCTTGCCTGCCTCATCGCCGCACACCATCTGAACGTAGTTGCGCACCTTACGTTTTAGGCATACATCTGTAACTATTCCTTCGCCAGTCTGAGGGTCTGAGCGTGGCGCATTGTCGTTGTCGGGGTCGCCATTAGGGTTGCCGTCTTTGACATCGAACAGCAATACGAACTCATATCGGTTTTTAATTATCATTTTTAAATGGTGAATGATTAATGGTGAATGGTGAATTTTGTTTATATTTGCACATAATTGATTGTGTTATGAAAGAGAATATTTTAGCAGACAAGAGTTTTGAATTTGCTCTTAGAGTTATTAAAATGTATAAACATCTGAGAGACTTTAAAAATGAATATGTTATATCCAAGCAACTATTGCGTAGTGGGACATCCGTTGGTGCAAATATATGTGAATCTGAGCACTCTGAAAGCAAACAGGACTTCATACACAAACTCTCTATTAGTCAAAAAGAGATAAATGAGACATTGTATTGGATTAGACTTCTTCATAAGAGTGATTATTTAACAGATTCGGAATTTAAAAGTATTTTTTCTGATGCTCAGGAGCTCATAAAGCTACTTACAAGCAGTATAAAAACTGCAAAATCAAGTCTCAAATAATTCATTAACCATTTATCATTTATCATTCACCATTGTTTTAGTGTAGAATGATTGGAATTGATGCTGGTAGCCAAGCGCAAATCGTCCTTGATCCTCTAAAGATAGGCGCATTGGTACGCCATCTATTGAGAGCTTATCAGCAACTTCTGATAGTAGATTTTTAAGATAGACCTGCGTTCCTTGTCGAGGGATTCTTCGAAAATAACTAACTGAAAGGGAAAAGACTCTGTTATAAAGTGCAGCAGGAGTTACTGACATTGTAGCGTAGGTTTGATCCTTGATTGTGTAGCTTATCCCTGGTTGCGAGGTGGTCTGCGCACGCTCCACAATGGCGAGCATACGGCCCAAAAGGTAGCCCGTATTTGTGTACTCTGCGTTTAGTGCCATATCATTTATATTTAGGTATTTGCATAATAGTCCTATGTGTGTTGGGTGAAACTCCTTGTATTTCAGTAGTAGTCCAAGAGTCTGTTTTGGGAGTGGTTTCCCTACTACGAACGACTCCACAAAATCAACGATAAATTGTGAGGATAAGCGTTTCATATCGCCGTAAGGAGCAAGTATCATTAGCTGAGATAACAGCTCTTTGTCGGTGAGCTTCGATGTGTCGCAATCTCTTATATGCAACCTCACCGACACCCTTGCAGCGTTAGGTGCTAAAACGATGATCTCTCTGTCGAAGTATAGAAATGTTACATCGCCAATCACTTTGTTGCCTACGCCATTCATCTGCCTTAGAGCTGTGATTGCTGAGGCATACCCTTCAGCTATATCTGTCGGGATTGAGGCATTTTCGCCACCTCTTAATCCATAAGATTCGTAACCTAAATTTCTGCCATATGAGACTAACTTTGCCCCCGTTCCTGCTGCTCCGTTGATATAAATTTTAGGGTGCGATAATGCAACATACTTACTTAGTGGCTTAATTAACTCTTGCTGCTCGGCTGCTGTCTTATCCTCGCCTAATAGTCTGAACGTTAAGTTGTGACCATTCTTTGAGACTATTTTGCGCCAAAGAGGGTGCAACTCTAACTGCTCCGCTCCACGATAATAAAAGTTGCGAACAGCCTTAAAAGTTGGATTCTCTGGATATTTGATATATATTTCACGAACCATCTCTTTGAATGGCTCGGCAATGATATAACCAAGTGAATCCCACATATAGTTGGGAATATTACAAGCATCTTTACCTGCACGCTGACGAGAACGAATAACGTGCATCAGACCCTCACGCTCCTCAATATCGACCATAACACCATCGCTCGAAATCACAACCACAAAGTGTATGCGCTTGAGCTCCATCCCTTGTGGGGGATAGAGTGGATTGCCATTTGCTACCTCTCGGAGGTAGTGGTTATGTAGAGACTGTAATATCAATGGTTAATGGTTAATGGTTAATTTTCCGTTTATTAGTTTTGCGTCGAAGAATATTGGCTTGGGGTGCTTTGGGTCGGTGAAATCCATATCATATAACATTCTGCCTAAATCTTTTGTCTCATTAATTGGCGGCTCCAATTCACCATTCACCATTGACCATTCATCATTAATTAATCTCCAGCTGCAAGCAAACTCTCTGCATCCCAAATATGGTTGTGTGAAACATTGTCCTTTGATGGCTCGACGACGAAACACAGCACAATATTTAGCTAACTCTTTTGCTCTCTGCTCCTCATTAACAATTAACAATCTATCATTAACCATTAATTCAGCTCTTATTCTATATTTAACATCACTGAGCACCACCGAACTGCGAAGCTGCCTACACCTCTCGGCAATGATTTCAGTTTTACCTGTATGTGCCTCTGCCGCTGTTTCGCATCGCTTGAAATGGGTAAAAGAGATGGGGTTTAGTACCTCAATCTCCTTAATCACCCATCTTATTTGAGGTCGCCAATAGATTGCCTCGAATATCGCCCTGCACGCTGAGGGTGTTATCACCTCATAACTCATCCGCTCGACCTTAAATTCAGGGCGAGTGAAAAGAGCTAATGCACCCGATATCTCCAGTTGGTAGCAGCAACTCATATACTTTCTATTTCATCACTTGCGTGGGGTTGAAGAGTGTGAAAGCCCTCGCACGTTGTTGTAGTCGTCAATAATATCACTCCTTTCGTTCCTACTATCAAGGCCATAACTAACAGACATTGCTAACGAACAATCTTTATTTTTGTCAATATCAGAGAGATTTTGCAAGTGACTCTTAGCCTCTTTTGCTCTCGCAATCAAATCGGCGATATCACCTTTTGTGGGTATATGTCCTAAAGCATTTGCGAATGTTTGGTGCGCCCAGCTGTATGCGTGGCTATTATATGCTGCATCAAACTCCTTAAGGTAGCAATCTATGCTCTCTAAAGATTCTACTTCACCGCTCTCTATTTTATTTAATAGAATCTCTACACTTTGCTTCGAGATGTATTGACCTGCTAAATCTAACCAGACGCCCTCACCTCTGCTACATTTACAGTTATCTCCTTGCAACATACAAGCAAGGGATACACCTAAGGCTTTAGTATATAACATTATAGCTCGTTCGGCTCTTGCGCGAGTAATTGTAAATCCGTTACAGTGTAAAATTTCTGACTGTCTATTATGATCGCATAGGCTCTTTAATTTCTCAATTGCAGATATGATAAATCCGCAGATGTATGGATTATGCTCATCAAAGTTTATTATATCTCTTTTAAGAGTTCGCTTATCTCGCTCTTGCCACTTCTTTATATCTCGCACCAAACCATAACTTGAAATGTTAGCCGCTGGAATGAGCAGCGACTTGTGGTCCCTCTCAACCAAATATGAGTATGGGAACTGCGTTGTGTCGTGGTGTGCTGAGTGGTGCCCAATCACGATCGTAAAGGGAGCTTCAATAGCAGGAGACATTATATATGCTCCACTTGAGAACTTCGTTCCTCGAAGGTGTGCCGATTGATGAACTGCTCCACACTTGAAT
>JBCQWR010000015.1:0-53879 GCA_047171945.1 Rikenellaceae bacterium
CTTGGTCAAAGGGTATTGATCTCATATTCTTCGAGTATTAAATGTATAATGCTCAAAGATACACAAAATTTTCATCCCCTTTGGCGATGCGGTAGCGTCATGTGTGTTTCATAAGATTAAAATATGGTTTAGGTTATTATCTATATAAGGTTCGTGCAATACCCATCTCTAAGCCTCGTAACTCAGCCAATCCCTTGAGTCTCCCTAAGCATGAGTAGCCAGGATTTGTATGTTTGTTTAGGTCATCTATCATTTGATGTCCGTGATCGGGGCGCATATGTATCGATATGCCTCGCTCTTGCTGAATGTGCAGCAGGGCTCTCATCACCTCATACATATCTACATCTCCCTCGAGGTGGTTTGCTTCCATGAAGTTACCGTGTGTGTCTCGCTCCACCGAGCGTAAGTGTACAAAATTTACTCTTTGGCCCAATCGTAGCATCATACCCTCTAAATCGTTGTTGCTCGAAACCCCCAATGAGCCAGTGCAGAGGCAGAGTCCATTAGATGGGTTGGGAACAGCTTCGACCAAAAGGTTGAAATCCTCTTCGCTACTCATGATGCGTGGTAGACCGAAAATAGGGTAGGGTGGATCGTCGGGATGTATCGCCAAAAGAACCCCCTCTTGGTCGCATATTGGTGTGATCGCTCGTAGGAAGAGGGTCAGGTTGTTGCGTAGATCTTCGGGAGTGATATTTGCATATCGATCAAGCTCTTGTTGGAACTCCTCGAGAGTGAAACTCTCTTCGGATCCAGGTAGCCCTGCTATGATGTTGCGTGTGAGTTGTTCTATTTGTGTGTGAGTCATCCTTTCGAAGTACCGTAGTGCCCGCTCTTTGGTCTGCTCGTGGTACTCTGCTTGGGCACCTTTGCGTCTAAGTATATACAGATCGAAGGCTGCAAATGCCTCATACTCAAATCTAAGAGCTTTGGAGCCATCGGGGCAAAGGTGTGCTAAGTCGGTACGAGTCCAATCGAGTACGGGCATAAAATTATATGTGATAATCTTGACGCCACACTTAGATAAGTTTCTTATCGACTCTTTGTAGTTCTCTATATATTGTTCAAAGTTGCCACTGCGTGTTTTGATCTGTTCATGCACAGGGATGCTCTCGACAACGCTCCATGTGAGCCCCGAGGCATTAACCTCCTCTACTCTTTTGGTAATTTCGTCGATGCTCCACACCTCGCCATTGGGGATGTGGTGTAGGGCGGTCACGACATCTGTAGCACCTGCTTGGCGGATATCGCTCAATTTCACGGGGTCGTTGGGGCCATACCAGCGCCAACTTTGCTTGCAAAGATACATGTTGTGTATTGTGTTTAGATTGAGAATGCGTCGAAGCCTCCATCGACAACGGCTAAGGTGCCCGTTACAAATGTTGAGGCATCACTAATTAAGTAGTGAATAGTGCCACATAGCTCTTCGGGATTGCCAAAGCGCCCAAATGGGGTGTGAGCAATAATGCTTTCGCCTCGAGCAGTATAACTGCCGTCGGGGTTGGTCAGTAGCGCTCTGTTTTGATCCGTGAGGAAGAATCCTGGAGTGATAGCATTTACACGGAAGCCTTCGCCAAATTTTATGGCTAACTCACCAGCAAGTGATTTCGTGTAATTTGCTATAGCCGCCTTAGCCGCACCATAACCCATAACTCGAGTTAGTGGACGCAACGCCGACTCAGAGCAGAAATTGACAACGATACCACGCTTCTGGGGTAACATCGCCTCAACAAAGATCGAAGTGGGAAGCATTGTTCCAAAGAGATTTAGGTCAACCACTCTGCGTAGGTGATCTGTTTTTAGATCGAATATCGTATTGTCGGGAGAGATGGTTGCGCCAGGCATATTGCCACCCGCTGCATTGAGTAGAATGTCGATCTTTCCATATCTATCTAATATTGTTGCTCGAGCCTCTATCAGCTCCTCGTTGTTGAGGACATCGCACTTGAGGAATATCGCATCTCCACCTGCCGAGATTATTATCTCGTTGATTAACTCATTGCCAGTTGTGGTGTCACGTCCCAATATAGCTATTTTGCAGCCTTGTGAGGCCAAATAGCGAGATATGCTGCGTCCTAATACTCCATTTCCGCCAGTGATCACTACCACTTTGCCATCTATATCAAAAAGATTCATAACTTTTATTTTTTAGTTTTGGGTGTTGTGTACGTACACAATTTGCTTTATTGCAAAGGTATAAAATATATTTATCTCTTCAAACTGTTTTGCCTACTTTTTTGATAATTATAGATCGCCTCTCTCTCTGTAGAATTTCAAATTCTCACGAGTGATTATATCGAGTGGCATAAGATTTTCGACAGCTCCAACCTGGCCAAATAGCATGTATAACATAAGGGACTTAATGGCTAAACTTCCCTGTTCTATGGGGCGTTGGCATAACACAAAGTCGATGTCGCCAGTTGAGAGTGCTGCTCTATTGTCGTTGGTTAAGTCGAGGCATATTAATTTAATACTATTGATATTAGCCTCTTTGAGAGATCTTGAGATTATTCCTCCTCGAGATGATAATACGGCAGCCCCTTTGATGTTGGGATATTTAGCAAAGGTCTCTTTAAGCCTCTCTACGTTGTAGCTGATGGAGGTTGGTGAGAATGGAATATTGTGCAATATGCGTTCCACTTGCTCGCCATTCAGATAGTCGAGAAATCCAACTTTACGCATAATTGTATTGTTGGCACTTTCGTCTCCCACTCTTATAGCTTGAAAAAGAGCTATGTCGCCACCCTGTGGTGTTATTTGGTCGAGTAATCTGGCGATTAGTATGCCACAGCTGTGATGGTGCACAGTAAAATATGCAACTGGATTTGTGCCAAATACATATGAGTCTACATATATATAAGGTATCGATTTTGTCTCCAATTGTGAAGCTAAGAGAAAACTTTCGTCTTTGAATATAGCTCCAATAATTACAGCATTTGGCCTTTGTGGTATAACCTGAGAGAAGGCTTTACGGCATGAGAAGATGTCATATTGGTCAAATTCGATATATTCGCATTCGATGTTAATATTACTGTAGCTTTGGACAGCTTGAGTAAATCCCTCTACTATCTGCGACCAGTAATCTCCTTGTTTATAGGCTGGTATCACGATAGTTATTTTGTAGTTGCGTTTCATCGAAATCGACGATAGATGTAAGTTTGGAGTATACCCAACTTTGTTGAGAACACTCTCTACCGCCTCACGGCTCTTCTGCGAGACGTTGCCACGCTTGTGTATTACTCTATCTACGGTACCTGGTGATACGCCCGCCAATTTTGCAATCTCTTTTATACTCATCGTCCATTCTGTAATTTATTACAAAGATATAAAATTTATGTGAAAGCTACTGTTCCGTTGATGATTTTTTTATATTTTTTGTGTATGTACACAATTTATTCTCTATTTTTCGTGCGTTTCCCCTGTTGCGAAGTCTCACTAATGCGTAAATATAAAAGCGATAGACCAATATTCAAATGGAGTTATCTCCTCCCTGAATATTGGCCTATCGATTGTTTTATGAGTTGCCTATTGAATTATTGTGATTTGATCAATTGATGGTACTTGCTGTGAGGTACTTCTTAGAGAGATGTTGTTTGCGCCAGAGTATATCGTAATCGGCACTAACCTCTCGGACCAGTGTGAGGCGGTGCTTCCTGTGGGTTTAAACTCTACGTCGCATATCTTCTCGTCGTTGTTCCAGAGCTCCATTGTAGCTGACTTGTCCTCATTGTTTGCCATTGAATAGCGTATCATGATAGTCGATGACATCTTGCCGCCATCATTCTCTTGGTACCATGTGATGGAGCCGATTAGCGGCTCTGCAACAACATATCCATCACCATAGAAGCTGTCACCATCTTTTTTGAGTCGTGCTGCGTGTGTGAGGGTGGCATATTCGGCTTGATCGCCAGTAAATGCGCAAGGCTCCTCGCCTGCTACACCCCAGTAGAGACCCTCATCCTCGGCAAATCGCTCCTCCATCGTGAGAATCTGTTTGTCACCTCGGTAGACTACGGCCTTTACCGTGGTGCCAAGGTCGATGGCAAATGGTGCGGTGTAGAGGGTGCTGCTCTTCGAGGGGGTGTTGCCATCGAGTGTGTAGTATATCTCAAATGAATCGAGTGATGGTTGGCCGTGGAGTGTGAGCTTCTCGACGTTTATGGTTATTATATTCGATAGATCCAACTTCTTGTCACCCGAGATCGATCCCACCACGATTGATGCTGGTGCGGAGCTCTTGGTGATTGCTGTTGGCTGTATAAATAGGCGATTCATACCGAAGAATGAGCAGCGAGAGTCCGCCTCGAAGTTGCACTCAACATCCAATGGGCTACCATTTTCGAACGAGAGAACTCTTATGTCGCCCTCGAGCCAAACATATTGTCGATTCTCACCATAGGGGTAGTGCACCCCATCTTTATCTTGTTGGATAATAGTCACAATAGCGATGTCGTCGCCTCCCTCTTGGAGTGGAACATCTACTGAAAGATCTATCTTGGCTGGTGCTCCTGCGCTTCTCATAGTGGTGCGAGCAATCTCTGTGCCATCTCTATAGGCTACAGCCTCTAACTCTCCAGCACTCCATGGAACCAGCCACTCGCACTGCATCTCATTCCACTTTTTGCCCTTTAGTTTGCGACCCAGTGAGAGACCATCTTTGAATAGCTCCACCTCATCGCCCGAGGTGTATACCCATACAGGTATCTCGGTGCCAATCTCCATGCGTGGGTGTGTCCAATGGGGTAAAATGTGAACCATGTCGATGTCGCTCCACTCGCTCTGATATAGATAATAGAGATCCTTCTCGAAGCCTGCCAAATCCATTGCACCCGATTGAAAAGCTCGGAATGGCCACCCTCCATGCACATAACCTGCCTCGCCTAAGTAGTCAAATCCAGTCCAGCGGAAGCTTCCCGAGAACCACTCCTTGTCACGAAGTGCCTCAATTAGGTGGCGAGCTGTGACACGTACCGTTGCATTGTCATACGAAGAGTTGAATAGCTGCTTGCCGTTGCGGCGCTCCGAGGGCGAGGTCCAGTCGTATGCGAAGATCTCTTTCTCGGTTAAGTTTGGTATATATTGAGGTTGCTGTTTGGTGTTGGGGTAGCCATCACGATACCAGGTTTGAGTGCGGTAGAAGCCTCTAACTTGCCATGTGTGAGGATTTTCGGTTGCCACAAAACCACGATCGTCGGGTTGGAATGTATCGAGGAACTCGCTCTTTTCGCTGTGGCCATTTACACCAAATATATCCATGTGGTCGCTTGCCGAGTGGCCCGAAGTTACGGCACGTGTAGAGTCCTCTTGGTGGCAAACCTCGACAATCTGTTGAGCTATCTCATCGCCACGAGTCTCATTGCCAATGCTATAGATAAATATTGATGGGTGGTTGCGGTTGCGACGAATCCAGCTGCGTGTGTCACGCTCCCAATTCTCCTCGAATGCCTGCATGCCATAGTCGAAATCGGCCTTCTTGCTCCAGCCATCAAATATCTCATCCATCACCAAGAGACCCATCTGGTCGCAAAGGTCATAGAATATTGGTATCTGTGGATTGTGGGCAACTCTCACAGCGTTGCAACCCATATCTTTGATAAGTTGCAGTTTCCAACGCAAAAGTGACTCGCTCCAGAATGATCCCATGGGGCCACCCTCGAGGTGTTCGCAGACACCACGCAGCTTGGTGCGCTCTCCATTGAGGTAGAAGCCACTCTCAGCCCGCCACTCGATTGAGCGGAAGCCAAAGATAATGCTCTCGGAATCAACCTTATGACCCAAAGAGTCTACAATTGTTGAGGTGAGGGTGTAGAGCGTGGGGCTTTGGGGTGACCACAACTCAAAGTCGTCAACCTTGAGAGAGCTACTTAGTGGATTGTCTCCTTGCGTGGCCGATAGCCTCTCACTCTTTGATGCGAGTATCTCTCCATCGAGGCTCTCGACAGTATAATTTATAGTATACGCCTCCTCTCCGTGGCGAAGCGTGATTATGCTCGATACATTGACTTCGCCCGTAGGAAGCCTATCGCAAGGCGTTGTGATGAATGTTGAATTGTTGGCAAAGTAACCACTGTTGTGGCTGCGAAGCGAGACGTTGCCGTAGATTCCACAGCCGTGATACCATCTTGCGCTCGGCTCCAAGGAGTTGTCGACCCTCACCGCAATGATATTTTCACCCTCTTTGAGGTGTTGGGTGAGCTCGTAGTCAAACGAGATGTAGCCATAGGGACACTTGCCTAAATAGTAGCCATTGATCCACACCTCGGAGTTCATGTAGACAGCCTCGAAGTCGATAAAAAAGTATCTCTCACAGAGCTGCTCTTGGCTGAGATTTATGCTTTTGCGATACCATCCGATACCACCCGAGGCGTAACCTCCCTTATCTTTTTGGGCTCCATGTTGCGAGTAGCCACCCTCGAAAGCCCAGTCGTGGGGTAGATTGACTCTTCGCCATTGAGAGTCATCGAAGGTCACCTCTTTGGCTGATGGCTCATCGCCCAAAGAGAATCTCCAATCGCCATTTATCTTCTGCTCCTCGGCCATTGAGAATAGCGTTGTGAGCGAGGCTACAAGTGCAAAAATATATTTTAATCTTTTCATCTTTCTTACTTTTCAAAATCAAATTGGTAGATGTCGCTTGGGGTGTGTTCTTGAGCCATAATAGCCTCTATCTGTGCAACTATATCGGGATGCTCGGCTGCGAGGTTTGTTGTCTCACTGGGATCTTTTACAATATCGTATAGCTCGATGGGTGCATTTTGATCCTTGTTGAGACCCATGCGGATTGCCTTCCAGTTATCTAATCTTAGAGCCATGCCGCCACTTCCAGCTGCATACTCCCAATAGAGGTGGTCGTGCTTAGGTTGCTCGCCACCCAATAGAGAGCCCACCATCGAAATTCCGTCGAGATTCGCACAAGGAGCTGCCCCTGCCAACTCGATCATTGTGGGCATAATGTCCCAAAATGCTGAGATGTGGTCGGAGGTTGTACCAGCCTTAATCTTGCCACTCCAGCGTGCAATCATTGGGGTGCGGATACCCCCCTCGGTCAAATCTCGCTTGTGACCACGGCTCTCACCATTGCTGTTGAAATATTCGGGATCGTGGCCACACTCCACATGGTTGCCATTGTCGCTCGAGAAGATTATGATTGTGTTGTCGGCAATCCCCAATCTGTCGACAAGTGCCATCACCTCACCGACATAGCGATCTATTCGAGCCACCATTGCAGCATATGTTGCACGAGGCTCAGCTTGTGAGGCGTAGTACTTCTCATCGAAATTCTCGGCGCCATATTCGGCCTCTGGTTGTTTTGCGACGAAGGGGGTCTCGACGAACTTGCCACGATACATCTCGAGAAGCTCATCCTCGGGTGCGATCAACTCGGCGTGAGGTTGAACCAGTGCCAAATAGGCAAAAAATGGTCTACCCTCGGTGGCCTGTTGTTCGATAAACTCGATTGATTTGGAGTGTATGACATCGGGTGCGTAGACCACCTTGTTGGTGAAATCATTGCCCTCGAGTATGACCTTCTCCTGGTTATGCCACAAATATTTGGGGTAGTAGCGGTGAGCCTGGCGCTGACAGTTGTAACCGAAGAACTCGTCGAAGCCCTGCATATTGGGATCTCCCTCAGAACCAGGGAAACCTAAGCCCCATTTGCCGTAGGCGCCTGTAGCGTAGCCTGCATCTTTAAACATCTCGGCCATTGTGTAGCTCTGGTCGGGTAGTGGGATCTGTCCCTCTTGGTCGACTAACTCTCGGTTGCCTCGAATCGGGGTGTGACCCGTGTGCTGTCCCGTAAGTAGGGTCGAGCGTGATGGGGCCGAGACGGTGCATCCTGCGTAGTGCTGAGTGTATAAAATACCCTCTGCGGCCAAGCGGTCGATGTTGGGGGTCGAGATCATTGTTTGGCCATAACAACCCAAGTCTCCGTAGCCCAAATCGTCAGCCAAGATATATATAACATTGGGTCTCTCGGAGCTCTGTTGCTCGTTGCAGTTCGTTGTAAGAGATAGCGCTATGGCTGATAATCCTACTCCTGTGGTTGTCGAAATCTTCATGTGGTAGTATAGGTTTTATGTGGTTTAAATGGGCTCTTGTAGAGATCTGAGAGCCTCCATACAAAGGTATGTATACTATTTTAGTGAGAAGTATCTATCAGTAAATATAATGTACATCTCAGTTCTATTGAGGGCAAATTGTAGAGGTCAGAATATTATATATTTAGGTGCCGATATTGACTATGTGTTATCGTCCGAGTTTGATATATATTGATCATTTTGGACAACATATTTACTAATAGAGACATGAGTGTGGTAGCTTTATATGATCTTTGTGATACGGAAAATAGCACGATATATATTCTATTTTAAGCACCAAATTAAACTTAATATTAACCAAGAATCCATAGTGCCAACCACACATATATATATATGGATTCAACTAAAAGAGTTGAACTTTATGAAACATCTCTTCAAATTTTTAGTCGCTATTATGTTTATTCATATTAGCGCAGTAGCCATAGCTCAGAGTGGGCAGGTGGTAACAGGATCCATAGTGGATTCTAATGGCGATCCTCTAATTGGAGTAAACGTCATTGAAAAAGAGAATCCATTAAATGGTACAGTCTCCGATGTTGATGGTAACTTCGATTTGCGTATCACAGTGGAGAATGCCACTTTGGAGTTCTCGTATGTAGGTTACACTACCAAAGAGCTTAGTGTTGGTAGTAGAACCAATTTCAATGTAACCTTGTTGGACGATACCAATAGCCTCGAAGAGGTTGTCGTTATGGGTTATGGTGTTCAAAAGAAGAAACTTGTCACTGGCGCAACATCGCAAGTCTCAAGTGAGGATATCAATGCTAACGGTTCAAATGGTACAATGAGTGGTATCCAGAGCAAGATGACAGGTGTCACTGTTGGTGCTGCTAATGGTATGCCTGGTGAGAGTGAAACTATCATTATACGTGGTGTTGGTACCATTGGTGATGCATCTCCACTCTATGTTATTGATGGTGTTGCTGGAGCCGATATCTCACTGCTTAACCCTTCGGATATAGAGTCTATCGATATCCTTAAAGATGCTGCTTCGGCTGCAATCTATGGTTCACGTGCTGCCAATGGTGTAGTGTTGGTCACAACTAAAAGTGGTAAAAGTGGTCACTTCGAGATACGTTACGATGGTTACTACGCAATCCAAAACCCAACAAACATCGTTGAGGTGCTCGATGCTCAGACCTATATGGATGCTCACGATGAGAGACGTTTGCAATCGGCAGGTGTAGGATATGACTGGGAGAGTCTATTGCCATCATACCTATATGATAGTATAATGGATGGTTCATGGACAGGTAGCAACTGGCTTGAGGAGATGACAAACGAGAATGCCCCAAAGCAGAGCCACGCTGTGACGATGATGGGCGGTAGCGATCGCTATACCTTCTCAGCAGGTTATTCATACCTCGATCAAGAGGGTATATTTGGATCACCCATTGAGCCAATGTACAAGCGTCACAATGCACGTATCAATTTGACCAACGTAATGTATAAGGTCAACGACCTCGATGTGATAACTGTTAATACCAATATGGTATACTCCTATAGCGAGAAGAGTGGTGTCGGTTCGGGTAATAGATATAACAGCAGCTTGCAGGATGCTCTTACAGCTCCTCCAATCATGCCTATCTATGACTCCGAGGGTGACTACTACGATTTTGCAGATCGTCAAGCTGAAGGGTGGTCGTTTAGTGACTATGCAACAAATCCAATTGGTGAGATGGTTGACTCTTATCAAAAACAGACTCAATATTATAATCTCTTTGCTAATGCCTATCTTGAGATTCAACCGATCAAAGATTTCAAGATTCGCAGCTCTTATGGTTATAAGTTTAAAGCATCGAGCTATCGAGATTTTGAACCTATCTACTGCTATGGTTCCGAGTCTGCAAGTGTAAATGACTACGAGTTGATAACTCAGGGCTCTACCTTCCTAACAAGTTGGGTGTGGGAGAATACTGCAGCGTATAACTTCTATGTTGATAACATTCACCACTTTGATATCGTTTTGGGTCAATCAATGGAGAAGAGTAATCAAGGTGCTAAGCTCGAGGCTACCAACACCAACCTCACATTTACCCCAACATATGACTATGCTTGGTTATCTAATACAAGTGGTGTGAACTCATCTGTAACTTCGGTGTCGGGATCACCCTACGTTGAGTCAATGCTCTCGTCGGTATTTGGTCGTCTTAACTACAACTACGATGAGACTTATATGCTCTCGGCAATGGTACGTGCCGATGGTAGCTCAAAATTTGCTGCAGGCAATAGATGGGGTTACTTCCCATCGGTATCTGCTGGTTGGGTAGTCTCGAATGAGGATTTTTTGTCTAACTCGTCGGCTGTTGACTTCCTTAAGGTTAGAGCAAGTTGGGGTCAAAATGGTAACTGTAATATATCTGATTTCCAATATGTAGCATCTGTGTCGTTCCCAACACAAGCACTATACTATTTCACTGATGATAAAGTGTCGTCGAGCCAAGGAGCCTACTCTACGGCTTTGGCAAACGAGAATGTAACATGGGAGACCTCCGAGCAGTTGGATTTGGGTATTGATGCCAATTTCTTTAACTCTCGCCTATCGGTAACCATGGACCTCTACAACAAGATGACAAAGGATTGGTTGGTTCAAGTTCCTGTTCTAACAAGCTATGGAGCGAGTGCACCTTATGTCAATGGTGGTAATATCCGCAACCGTGGTATCGAGTTGGGTCTTGGTTGGAGAGACACTGTTGGTGATTTTAGATATAGTGTAAGCCTCAATGGAACATATAACCAAAATGAGGTGACATATATTGCCAACGATGAGGGTATCATCAATGGTGATGAGGATGTGCTTGACCACACTACAGGTGTGTTGTATCGTGCACAAGAGGGATACCCAGTAGGCTACTTCTATGGATACCAAACTGAGGGTATCTTCCAAAATGATGAGCAGGTGGCCAATACCGAGGTGAAGGTCGAGGGCTCGGTGCCAGGAGATATTATCTTCTCCGATTTGAATGGTGATGGATATATCACAAGTGACGATAGAACTATGATTGGTGACCCTACGCCAGATGTTGTGATGGGTCTTAATATCTCGCTTGGCTACAAAGGTTTCGATTTCTCTGTTGTTGCAAATGGTGCTTTTGGACACCAAGTGATACAAGGATATCGCTCAAACACCCAGTCGAATGCTGCATATGGAAACTACACTACAGCTGTGTATGAGAAGAGATGGCATGGTGAGGGTACGTCGAATACCTATCCAAGTCTTGGAAATATCTCTAACTTTACTAAGATCTCTGATATGTTAGTCCAGGATGCAGATTATGTAAAGATCCAAAATATCACATTGGGTTACGATCTAAACTACCTTTGGAAGAGCTCACCTCTATCTCGATTTAGAGTATATGTATCGCTCCAAAACTACATTACAATTACTGGGTATGATGGTTTCGATCCTCAAGTCGGCTATAGTGGTCCTGATGGATGGTCTGGTGGCATTGATGTCGGTAACTATCCAACCTCTAAAATGTTTGTAATGGGAACCAATATCTCATTCTAAGAGCATAATATCTACTCTGAAAAATAATAAATATTTAAACAAAGATATATCATGAAAAAACATATATTAGCTCTATGCTTAGCATCACTTACTTTTGTCGGGTGTGAGGACTTCTTAGATGTTAAGAGCTATACAACAATCAATTTGACAAACTTTCCTGAGACGGAATCCGATATGGATGCTTTGGTGACAGGATTATATGTTTCACAGCTATGTAGTGCCACTGAGGTGCAAGATCACCCCTATATTGTTGGTGAGGCAGCCTCAGATGAGCGATTTGGTGGCGGTGGAGAGAATGACTTTGGCGTTCAGTCACTCGATAAGTTGATGGTGCTTAGCGATGAGCAATTTGCAGAGTTGTGGTCACGCAACTATGAGGGTATCTATCGTGCCAATACTGTATTGGAGAATATTGATAGAATTGAGTATAGTAGTGAGCAGACTCGTAATACCTATGCTGGTGAGGCGCACTGGTTCCGTGCTCTCTTCTATTGGGAGTTGGTTCAAATCTTCGAGAAGGTTCCAATGCCTCTCAAGACCGAGATTGAGAATCTTCCTCGTGCCTCGGTTGATGAGTTGTATGCTCAAATAGGTTATGACTTTGTACAAGCCATAGAGCTTCTACCAAATCAGCCCTATAGCTCCTACGATCAAGGTCGTGCCTCTCGTTGGGCAGCCGAAGGTTTTTTGGGTCGTGTATACCTATTCTATACAGGTATGTATCAAGACAACAACCTCGACGCAGGAATGCCACTTGCCGATGGATCGACTCTCACCAAGAGTGACATGATGGGTTATTTGACCGATTGTATCAATAATAGTGGACATGGTTTGCTTGAGAAGTTTGGTAACCTCTTCCCATACTCTAATGAGTATACAAAGAAAGATTATCAATATGCACAAGATTTAGACCTCGAGTGGGCAGGAGAGTGTAATAAAGAGGTTGTCTATAGCTATAAATATGGTGCAACGTCATCATCACAGGTTTTCCAGCGTAACATCTTTATCCAGTGGCAAGGTATCCCCGAGCGCATGTCTCTTAATGAACTATTCCCATTTGGTCAAGGTTGGGGCTTTGGTAGTGTCACCTCAAACATGGTTGACGAGTGGAAGGCTGCTGAGCCTAATGACGTGAGACTTTGGGGCTCAATTATCGATATGGATACAGAGATTCCAGACTATCGAGAGAACGGTTTCTATCGTTGGGAGGAGACTCTTTTCCGCTCGAAGAAGAGTACAATCATCACTGCAAAGGATGATGATGGGGCAACTAAATTTAGCTTTACTGTATTGATGTATGGTACAACAAATACCAATAAGTCGTATTGTAACGAGTTTGTATTGATGCGCTTTGCCGAGATTTTATTGATGGCCTCAGAGCTTTCTGGTGATGCTTCATATATGAATCAAGTTCGTACACGTGCAGGCTTAGAGTCAAAATCATACTCTTTGGAGGCCCTCCAAGCAGAGCGCCGTTGGGAGCTTGCATTTGAGGGTGTTCGTTGGAACGACATTCGCCGTTGGGGTATTGCCGTGGATGTTCTCGATAAGCAAATCGGCGAGACTGTGTGGAATGCTGCTGGTGAGACTACAGTGCCTGCATTCAGTGGTGGATATGCTGCTCGATATGAGGCTACCAATCGAGGATTCTTTATGATTCCTGCAAGTGAAATTGCATTATCGAATGGTGTTCTTGACCAAAATGCTGGTTGGAGTGCTGGTGATAACTATACATATGCTGGTTGGTAGAGAGTGGCTTTAGTCCATTCGACAAAGCCTCTTCCACTTAGGGAAGGGGTTGGGGATGGGGTCAAACCTTAATTCGCATAATTAATATTTCATCAAACTAAACTATCTTGGTAAGAGATGGGTGACTAACAAGTTTTAGGCTTGTGTAGTCACTCATCTTTTTTTTAGGTCTCTTTCAAAATTACAATTGATGCGTTCTAATGGAAATAGAATTGTAGCGCTATTATAATACTATATTAACAGATATGACATAATAACGTAACATTAAATCCTCACTTTTGCACCGTGAATTAAAACAATAACAGAAAGTGAAAAAAATTAAGGACGTTTTATTGGTAGTGGTTATGCTCGCTATGGTGTCGGTAGCACAGGCAGCAACACTCAAAGGAAAGGTGGTTGACAAAGAGACAAAGGAGCCACTTCTTGGTGCGACTATCTTTGCGCTTGGAACAAACCATGGTACAACAACAGATCTCGATGGACTCTTCGAGTTAAAGGTGGAGCGAGGAGCTGTAAGTTTGGAGATCGCCTACATATCTTACGTAACACAAATAATCGATCTTGAGGTAGATGGTCGCACTCCAGAGATGCTTATTGAGCTTGAGACCGATTCACAGACAATCTCTGAGGTGGTGGTTTCAACTCGCAAAAACTTGGAGAGCGAGGCAACACTTCAAAATGAGCGTATCGCCTCAAATGTGGCGATCGAGAATCTTGGAGCAAAAGAGATGTCGATAAAAGGTATCTCGAATGTTGAGGAGGGTGTTAAAAAATTGACTGGTATCTCGGTTGCCTCGTCGGGTCAACTCGTGGTGCGTGGTTTGGGTGATCGTTACTCTATCACAACTCTCAATGGGCAACCTATCGCCTCACCAAACCCCGATAATAAACTTATTCCCCTCGATATCTTCCCTTCGTCGACAGTCAAGAATATCACTGTAAGTAAGGTCTATAACGCAACGTCGTATGCCGACTACTCTGGTGCTCACGTCGATATCGCAACCAAAGATCTTACTGCCGACGACTTCTTCTCGGTTGGCCTAAGTGTGGGTGGCAATTCAAATACAACGGGGCAGGATTTCTATCGCATGTACAATGTGTCGCTATTTTCGCAATCGTCGGTTGACCCCTATGTGCTTGATCTTAGCAATAGTATGAATGACTATGTTGCGGAGAGTGGCTCACCATTCGATACTGGCTTTAATGTCAATAAGTCGACTGCACTTCCTGTATTTGGTGGTAATGTGGCGTGGGGTCATAGCTACGATGTGGGTGAGCAGAGGCTTAGTATCTTGCTCTCGGGAGGTATTAGTAACAATACTCAGACAGATCTTAACTCAGTATTTAGAATCTATGAGGCTACGGGTGAACTCACCGATGAGTACTACTCAGATAGCTACGAGACCCAACTCAAGATTGCTGCGCTTGGAAACGTTGGCCTTACGCTTCGTGATATGGATCGTGTGAGCTACACACTCTTCTATGCACGCAATGCAACCGACGAGTACTCTCTTCGCTCGGGATTTGACCAAGAGGATTACCAATTGGTTGGTAGCAATAGCGTTACACACATATATAAGCTTGCAACACATCAATTCAACGGTCGCCACTACTTTGGTGATGCGTGGTCGGTGAATTGGTTGGGAGCCTACACCACAACCTCTTCCGACGAGCCAGATCGTCGTCAGGTGATGTACGAAGAGGCTGCCGATGGCTCTCTTTCGCTCTTCAACCTCAACCAACAGGAGACTATGCGCTACTTTGGTGAGCTTGGTGAGGATGAGTGGAATGGTAACATTTATGCAGATTACAAATTTGGTGAGGCTCACAAACTTACTCTTGGTGCAGCCTACAAAGATAAGAAGCGTGACTACGTTGGACGTCGTTTCTACTACAATCTTAGATCGTTTGACTCGGTGGTTGGTGCTCAAAGCTACGACAACCCATACAATGCCGATGATTATATCTCTCAAGAGAACTTTGATGCTGGCGCCTACTCCTTTACTCGTAGCTTCCAGGATAAAGATAGCTACGATGCAGGTAACTCGATCGCCTCGGCATACCTTTCGGCCGACCTCTCGTACTCCGATAAGTGGCTCGTCAATGCTGGTTTGCGTTATGAATACTCAGACCAATATGTAAACTACTCGACAGGTAGCAAAGATGATAACCGTACATATATCAAGCACGATCTCTTCCCAGCCCTCAACGTGAAATATAGCTTGGACACCAAGAATCAAGTTCGTTTCGCAGCGTCACGCACGGTGACCCGCCCATCATTTATCGAGATGGCACCATTCCTCTACCAAGAGTCTTATGGTTCTGCCCAAATCAAGGGTAACGAGGAGTTGGTGAATGGTTATAACTACAATGCCGATCTTCGCTATGAGAGATTCTTCGAGGGTGGTGATATGTTCTCGGTAACTGGATATTACAAATACTTGGAGTCGCCAATCGAGCGTATACAATCAATTGCTGGTGGTGGTGAGGTTCACACCTTCAACAACGCTGAGCAAGGTATGGCTGCTGGAGTTGAGATTGAGGCTCGCAAGACGCTCTTCGAGAGTCTTAAAGTTGGTGTTAATGGATCTTATATGTATACTAACGTTACTCTCTCGGAGGGTAGCTACACCAACAACGATCGTGCTCTTCAAGGTGCTTCGCCTTACTTGATGAATGCCGATTTGACATACTCGAAATATCTTGACGATGAGGGTCGCACAATGAGTTTTGCGCTTCTCTACAACCTCCAAGGTCCTCGCATCCACACCGTAGGTACTATGGGACGTGGCGACATCTACCAAATGGCGGTTCATACGCTCAACTTCAATATGTCGTATAGCATCACCAAGTGTCTACAGGTTTCGGCACAACTCACCAACCTTTTGGATCGTGATGAGATCTACGAGCAGGAGATCAGTGGCGTGAACCAAATCGTTGAGAGCCATGATTATGGTATTGGTGTTTCGATTGGAGTATCGCTCAAGTTCTAAATTAGAAAATACAAACAATTAAATTATACATTTCAAACAATTAAAAAAATGAAAAAGAATTTCAAATTTCTTGCTCTTGCAATGCTTGCAACAGCTACAGTATTCACATCTTGTGATTCGGATGACAACTCTAAAGTAGATCCAGACATAAACACAGGTGGTGACGAGATCGTTGTAACCAATGGTGAGACTCTTATGGCTGAGGTTTCAGGTACTGTAACTATTGAGGCTGGTGCTTCAGTGAAGCTTGACGGTGGTCTTCACATCCTTGATGGTGGAGTTCTTGTAATTGAGCCAGGTGTGACAATCACAGCTCAATATGACGAGGCTAACACCGACTACATCTTCGTTGAGCAGGGTGGTATGATCGAGGCTGACGGTGGCGACGCTTCAGGTCTTATCGTAATGACAAGTACTTTGGCTGAGGCTGGTGCTTGGGGTGGTATCCACATCTGTGGTAAAGCACCAATCAACACCTCTATCCCATCTTACTCTGAGATCGAGTCTCTTCCTTATGGTGGTACTGACTCTTCTGACAACTCGGGTGTTCTTCGTTACGTGCGTTTGGAGTATACTGGTTACTCTTACTCTGAGGATCAAGAGTGTAACGGTGTATCTTTCTATGGTGTAGGTAACGGTACAACAGTTGAGTATGTACAAGCATACCACGGTTCTGACGACGGTTTCGAGATGTTTGGTGGTACTGTAGACCTTAAATATTGTGTTGCTACATCTTGTTCTGACGACTCATTTGACTGGACTGACGGATGGTGTGGTCGTGCGCAATTCCTTATCGCTTACCAAGAGGCTGACATCGACTTCAAGTGTGACTGCTTGTTGGAGTGCGACAACCAAGGTTCAAACAACGAGGCTACTCCAGCTTCTCACCCAGTTATCGCTAACGCTACACTTGTTGGTAACACATACTCTGACTCTAAGACCGACGGTGTGATGTTGAAGGCAGGTACTGAGATCGAGCTTTACAACTCAATCGTTGTAGGTAAAACATATTCAGTATATGTTAAGACAGCTAACACCAACAACAAACTTGCTGACGGAACCTCTATTCTCTCGGGAAACTACACCGACACTGGTTTGACAAATGGTTACGATGTTCCAACTTACGACAACTCAGACTTCTTGGCTTCGGGCAACACTTCTGACTACGTTTCAACTCTTACCAACAACTACTTCGGTACTATCGCAGCATCTGCTCCATCACTCGACTCTTCATTCTTCGAGGCGGTATCTTACGCTGGTGCACTCAGTGCAGAGAACGACTGGACTGCTGGTTGGGTTAGATAATCAAGAATTACATATAACTCTACTATAGTGAGTGCCTCGATGCGGTTGATAGCATCGAGGCACTCTTCTCTTTATTACCACCCTCCACCTAATGCTTTGAATAGGTCGACATAGTTGATATATTGCTGAGCAACAATCTCGATAAGCGAGATCTGAGAGGCGTAGAGCTCACGTTCGGCATCAATCACACTTAGGTAATCTCCCATGCCTGAGGTGTATAGCGCAGTGGTGTTTTGAGCGATCTTTGTGTTTGCCAATACTAATGCTGCAGTTGCTATCGCTTCGCTACCATATTTTTCAATGGATACAAGAGCGCTCTCGACATCTGATAGTGCTTCGAGTATCGACTGTTCATACTCGGCTGCCGTTGCCTCATATGCCGATCGGGCTATCTGCTCTTTGCGCTTGAGGGCCCCCCAACTAAATATTGGAGCTATCAACTCTGCTGTACCACTCCAAAATAGAGGGTTGCCTGAGGTGAGACCCTCGAGTGATGTGGCGTAGACACCTCCTGCACCCGTAATTGTGATGGTGGGGTAGCGATTGGCACGTCGCACTCCTACCTCGGCTGCCGCTTTGGCCATCGCATAGTAACTCTTCATTACGTCGGGGCGACGCTCTAAGAGTGTCGAGGGTAGTCCAACTGGGATGTCGAAAGGTAGTCGTATGCTGCTTAGTGCCGTTTGGTTACAGTGTGGAGGTGGCATTTGTGGCGTATCGCCCAATAGAATAGATAGTGATAGTGAAGTTGTGGCTACAGCACGCTGATAACTCTGCATCTCTATGTTGGCGGAGTATACCAAACTTTTGGCCTGCATAAGATCGGTGCCATTGCTCATGCCATAGTGATAGAGTGAGTCTACAAGTGCCGTGGCAGTGCATCTTAGCTCATAGCTACGTGTGGCTATTTGGAGGCTGCGCTGATACTGTAACAGAGTGAAATAGGCTGTTGCCACTTCGGCGGTGAGGGCCAAGGTGACACCACGCATATTCCACTCCTCTAAGAGGATTGCAGCTACAGCCGAACGTTTGGCATTGCGAAGTGCTCCAAAAAGCGATACCTCCCACTCAATGGTTGGTGCCGCAGTGTATTCCTGTTCGGTTGTCTCCAATTCGTGAATCACTTCAGCTGTGAGATCTGTTGAGAGCGAGGGCATGAACTCGGAGCGAGCTACACGCAAATAGTAGCGAGCTTGCTCCACGGCGGAGGTGGCGGCGATCAAATTGCGGTTGTTTTGTAGTGCTCTTTCTACAAGTGAGTTGAGAGTAGTGTCATTGAAACTCTGCCACCATCTATCACCCATAAGGGAGTCGGTGTTGTTGAAGTGAGAACTATAGATATACTTCTCGGGGAGCTCCACATGAGCTTCACGCAATTTAAGCGAGCAGCCTGTGCAGAGGGCTACCACAATTAACCATACTATTTTTTTCATTTTTCAACTCTCCTTTTTTCACGTAACTTTTCAAAATTTGCTACCTTGGCAACCATATAAAATAGTGTTGGGTAGAGAAATATTCCCACCAAGGTCGCTATACTCATTCCGCCCACTAATGCCACACCAATGATACTGCGAGCGGTGGCATATACTCCAGATGCAAAGACCAGAGGGGTGACACCCAATATAAATGCAAAAGCGGTCATTATGATGGGGCGAACACGCAGTTTGGCCGCTTCGATAGTGGCGTCACGTAGCTCCATTCCATCCTCGAAGAAACTCTTCGAGGCGTACTCCACAACCAAAATCGCATTCTTTGCTGCCAACGCAATGAGCATAATTAGTGATATCTGCATGTATGCGTCGTTGACATATAGCGCATTGAGAAGGTGTGCTCCGCCCACAAAGAGTAGAGCCCCACAAAGGGCAATGGGTACACCCATCAAAATAGCCAGAGGTAACCCCCACGAATTGTAGAGTGCCGCCAATACCAAAAATACAAATAGAAGTATCACCAAATATATAAGTTGACCACCCTTCGAGGCTTGTGCCTCCTGATACGATACTCCGCTCCAAGCGATATCGATATCCGATGGCATTGAGTCGTTTAATGTTGTCTCAACGAGATTCATTACTTGAGTTGATGAGGCCGTGGGTGAGGGTATCACAGTGAGTCCAATTGAACGATATAGGTTAAATTGGGCGACATACTCAACTCCCGTAGAGTGTTCAATGCGAGCGAAGGCACTTATTGGAATTTGCTCACCATCGCCATTTGCTATATAAAAATTATTGAGTAGATCCTCATCGACTCTATACCGAGGTTCTGCCTCTATATATACGTCGTATAGCCTGCCAAAGCGGTTGAAGCGATTTATGTAGCTGCCACCCAATAGTGCTCCCAATTGATCGTAAAGCTGCTCTATGTTGACGCCAAGATTGAGTGCATGTTCTCGATCTATGATTATCTCACGTTGCGGGATACCGTGGCTATATTGTGTTGTTACCTTGCTCACAAGATCGCTCTTCTCAATGAGTGAGATCATTTTTTCGGTCTGTTCGTAGATATACTCTTCGCCTCGTCCTTCGATATCTTGCATATAGAATGTAACACCCGAGGTGAGTCCCAATCCAGGAATAGCTGGTGGGATAAAGGCGTAGCACTCGGCACTGCTAACTGTTACGTAGAGCACCTCGTTGAGCTTGTGTGCAATTTGGGCGGCGGTCAAAGTTCGTTGAGAGTAGTCGACCAGCTTGACGAAGATAATGCCACAGTTGGGAGTGGCAACACCTGCAATCATGTCAAATCCTGCGGCAAATGAGGTGAGCTCAACCTGCGGCAATGCAGCAATAATCTGGTCGACACCCTCCATGCAGTGTTTTGTCACTTGCAATGATGTGTTGGGAGGTGTCTCCACCATAACCATCATAAATCCTTGATCCTCTTCTGGTAGAAAGCCTTGAGGGAGTTTGTGCCACATTACAACGATAGATACTAATACCAAAGCGACGAAGATTGCTGTGCGTATAAGATGTCTTGAGAGTCTCCCAATCTGTTTGATGTAGCGACCAATGAATCTCTCAAAATTGCGATTGAACCACCCAAAGAAGCCATCGGTACGCTCCTCTCGCTTGCGTAGGAGTATAGCGCTTAGAGCTGGTGAGAGTGTGAGAGCATTGATGGCTGATATAATAACCGAGAGCGAGATGATTGCTGCGAACTGCTCATAGAGTAGACCAGCAACCCCTCCCGCCATCGATATGGGGATAAATACGGCCAAGAGTACAATTGTTGTTGCGATGATGGGCGATGAGACGGTGCGCATAGCCTCCATTGCAGCCTTAGTAGGGCTCAACCCTTTAGCTATGTTTACCTCTACTGCCTCCACCACAACTATAGCGTCGTCGACAACCAATCCAATTGCCAAAACTAAACCAAGTAACGAGATGATATTGATCGAGAAGCCCATTACGGGGAATAGAATAAAGGCTCCGATGAGTGACACAGGGATGGCTATAAGCGGGATAAGCGTTGCACGCCAGCTCTGTAGAAAGAGATAGATGATAGCTATAACTAATAGTAAAGCAATGAGTAGGGTCTTAAAAATATCCTTAATGCCCGCCTTTACACTTGTTGTTGTGTCGACAAT
Source organism: Rikenellaceae bacterium (assembly GCA_047171945.1). Lineage (GTDB taxonomy): Bacteria > Bacteroidota > Bacteroidia > Bacteroidales > Rikenellaceae > Alistipes. The sequence goes on from JBCQWR010000015.1 coordinate 21,244, forward strand.
GGCACGGCACATTACACCGTCGGGAAATTTATCGGATAGTTTGTCGAGTGTCGCTTTGACGCTATTACTGACGTCGATGGCGTTGCTGCCTGGGGATTGGTAGATCATCATCACCGATGCAGGTTGAACACCATATGTCGATACAACATCATAGTCGTTGCTACCCAGCTCCACATTTGCCACATCGCTGAGTAGTATAGTCTCACCATCGGAGGTGGTGCGAAGTATTATTTGTCCAAATTGGGCGGGCGTAGAGATCTGTGGTGGTAGTGTTAGCGTATATGTTAATGGATTATTAGCCACCGATGGAGCTCCACCCAACTTACCTACGGCATAGATCTGTGATTGCGCTTCGATGGCCTCTTCGACCTCAGAAATAGATATGTTGTAATAGCTTAGTCGTTGAGGATCTAACCATACTCTCATCGCATACTCGCCCGAGCCCATGATCTGCACCTTACTTACACCATTAATCTTAAGTAACTCATTTTGAATATTGATGTAGGCGTAGTTGGTCAAGAAGTCGTCGTCGTAGCGTCCGTCGCTATATAGTGCATAGACCATCAGGAAGTTGGGCATAGTCTTTTGAGTTACAACACCCTGTTCAATAACCGATGTGGGAAGAGTTGCCGAGGTCGAAGATAGCCTATTTTGTGTGAGTATAGCATCGATGTCGGGATCGGAGCCAATTTCAAATACTGCTTCGAGTGTCATTGAACCATCGTTGGCACTTGTGGTTTGCATATATAGTAAATCGCTTACACCCATAACTGCTTGTGCTATAGGTGTTGCTACGGTGTTGTTGACGCTCTCGGCATCGGCTCCGTAGTACTCTGCTGTTACCTCGACAACGGGCGGTGTTATGTCGGGATATTGTTCGATTGCTAAGTTGAGAATAGCAATCACTCCAAGTAGTACCAACGCTATAGCCATTGAGATGGCAAATATTGGTCTTGTTATAAAGAATTTACCCATGTCTTAACTCTCCTCTTTACTTAGTTATCATTGTGGTGACTTTGTCGCCATTATGAAGTTTTAGCCCTCCGCTTACAACTACACTTTCACCCGATGTGAGACCCTCTTCGATGCACCACATGGTACCAATGGTGTCACCTAACGTCACTTTGCGCCACTCGGCCGTGCTGTCAGCCTTTATTACCCATACCGAATTAACCCCTTGGAGTTGACTCACTGCTACTTGTGGTACTACAATGCGCTCCTGTTGCTCCCCAATATTGGCTCTAACTCGGGCAAACATTCCCTCTTTGAGCTGCATGTTGGGATTTGGAAATCTTGCAACAATCACCACTGTAGATGAGGCTGATGGGGTATCTTTGAGAGTGTAATAATACTCACCGCCATATTGATAGAGCGTACTGTCGGGTAGTGTTAGCGTGATTTGCGATAACAATTTTGAGTTGTCGAATGAGTTGGAGTGGTTATACTCCATATATTTAACCGTTGGAATAGGGAGTTTGACGGTAATTGTATCGAGTTGTGAAATTGTTGTAAGCGAACTTTGTAGTGTTCCTGGTCCAATGTAATCGCCCTCAGCTGCAGTTGTTTTTGAAGCGATGCCACTTATGGGTGCATAAATTTTAGTGTATCCAATCTCTAATTCAGCACTGCGGAGCCTCTCCTCTGCTGACTTAGTGGAGGCCATAGCAGATTTGTAAGTTGCTCGATATTGATCTAAGTCGCTTTGGCTTATGGCATCAATTCGAGCCAATGGTACGGCACGTTCGTAGTTTCGCTTGGCCACCATCTCGGAGGCACGAGCCGACTCCACTTCGGCACGAGCAGCATAGAGAGAGGTTGCAAATGATGCAGGATCGATTGTGAAGAGTAGGCCTCCTCGTTTGACAGGTTCGCCTCCAGTGAAGTGTGTGGCTACTAAAAACCCATTGACACGAGGTTGGATCACGGCATTGTTTAATCCCTCGATTTGGCTTGCTATACTAATTCGGTCGTAGAGCGGTTCGAGAGATGCTATGGCGATATCAACTTTGATTGGCGGTGGTAGCTCCGTGTTGTTCTTTTTGTGTTTGCACGAGCAGATCAAAAGTGCAAGTAGGGATAAAAGTGTCAATTTATATCTGATCATTTTGTAATAATTTTTATCTTCTCAAAGTCAAAAAACATACCGTGATGATATCTATATTGCTAAAAAAACTATTTTTTTTATAAAAACTATTTGTATTTGAAATATTTTATATATCTTTGTATTAGACTATTTCATTTAACTACAATTTAAAATCAGATTTATCATGGAACAATTATTAGCTCAAATCACTGCTCAAGTTGAGGAGTTCAAGGTGAATGCTGAGGCCCAAGCTACAAAGGGTAACAAGGCAGCAGGTACACGTGCTCGTAAGGCAGCATTGGAACTTTCAAAATTAATGAAGGAATTCCGCAAAGTTTCTGTAGAGGCATCTAAATAATCCTACTACGAGTAACAAAAGGAGATTATATCTCTTTTTAGATCACTCTATGATCTACCGATATGGAGTGATCTTTTTTTATTTTATTTTATTATGGCTGATTTGCTTACTGGATTGTGTAATTTGTGAGGAAATAATTATAAATTATTATGTTTTTGGTGCTTAAATATTTATAATTGTAATATAATATGTTTGTGTACTTAGATAGTGTAGTGTTTTTTTGTTGCCCTTGATTTGGAGCGATAATATTAAATGAATATCTTTGTTATCGTAAGTATTCTAAGTGTGATATGTAACGCTTTGTTGTGTAGGTTTTTGTGCTGTGAATACTCAAAAACTCATTAATTATTTAAAAACTTATTTATGAAATTATTTAAAAAATTATTTATGAAACTTTTCTATTTTAGATTGTTGGCAGTGATTGGCCTTCTCTCAACTATTATGAGTTGCGAAGAGGATAAGGCAACAACAACTCCTGAAGATCCAGAGGATCCAAATGTTGACGAGGTGGTTTACTCGGCCGATTTTGTTCTCGGCACTCCAGGTATCTACGGTGTGGACATTATGCTTACGGGAACAAATGTTGTAGGGTATGCCTACTTAGTTACAACAGACATTGATGCTGATGCTCCTGATGCAGCAATCATTTTTGCTGAAGGAGTAACGGGTAGCGTTACAGAGTCTGAGACTACTATCTCTGTAGCATCGCTTGAGGGTAATACTCAATACAAAATCTTTATCTGTGCCGAGTTTGATACCATTGGTTATGGTGATGTCGTCGAATTGGAGAGTTTCACAACTGAAGGGTATAGTGAGTTTGTTACTCTGTTGACTCCTGACGATATGTATAGCGTTAAGATGTATATTTCTGTGCCTGAGGGATCTACTGTTTCATACAATGCGATGGATCTTGACGATTACGACACCTTTATTGGTTCTTACGCTTGGATTACAGCAGATTTCTTCTCGAGTGTGAAGAGTAATCAAACGGTTATCACAGAGTCTCAAGTGGTATCTCTATCTGGTTTTGGCCCAGGTCAAGCTGTCAAAGTTTTGGTCTCTGAGGTTGAAGATGGCGAGTTGGATTATTATGGTCGTGAGACTTATCAAGCGCTATATGATTACGATGGTTATAGTAGCGATGTATCCACTAATGGAAGTGTAGACTCTGATGATTATTGGTTGACCGAATTCCACTATGCTGAGACTACCAATACAACTCCTCCAGTTCTTGTTGATGCTCCAGTTGAGTGTGAGATAATCTCAACAACAACTCAAACTGTGACTATGAAGTTCACGATGAATGATCAGGTTGATCAATTTGTATATAGCTCATACACAGCTGCTTCATGGGAGTATTTGGTTGAGTATTTTGGTTTCGATGGCGCAATCTACTTCTCAACAGCCTACTACGAGGGCCTTGGTACAGAGTCTATGACCTATACTGCTACAGGTCTTCAATTGGGCTTAACCTACCAGATGGTGCTCGTTGGCCACGCAAACGAGGAGGGTACAGAGCACTCAATCAATATCGTTGAGTATGCCCCATCTGAGGCAACTTTGCCAGCTCCAACAATTACAGTTACGGCAATCGATACCCCAGAGGGAGAGGTTGAATCTCCACTACAAGCTTGGTTCAACATCAAGTGCGATAACAAAGATGCATACTATATCAAATATTTGTGTAACGAGTATCGTGCATGGATGTTTGAGTACAATAGCGGTGGAACAAATACATCGTTGATGGCAGCAAATGGCAATATCATTACCGACTCGTCAATCATTGATGCGGTAAACTCTGATGCTGGTTACAATATCGTATTTGACTCATGGGAGGAGACAACAACACGTCTTTTGGTGGTTGCCGTAAATAGCGAGGAGACTCAAAGTGATGCAGAGGCTGAGAGCTCATATGCCGACTACACTACAGGATCACTTCCAGCTGTCGATCCAGTAGATAGTGACCTCTTTGAATCACTCAAGGGCGAATGGACTGCACACGCTTATCGCATGGAGGTCAATGATATTACAGGTGAGTACTACCCATCGACTACAGAAACAACAGCTCAAGTGACTATTGGATATATGCCATCTTACCCCGATGAGTTGAGTGATGATGTATATAATGCTTACTATGGCATGACTACCGAGGAGGTGGATGCACTATTCGAGGAGTTTAAGGTGTCGAGCCAAAAGTATGAGGATAAGTTGAAGGGGCAAAACCGTATCTTGTGTCAAGGTCTTGATGTTGGATCGTTTAGTACTACATATTACTCTCCATTTGATCTCTTCTATGATGATTACTATGCTGCTGCTGTAACTACCGACGACCTCTTCTTCGACTATGGACCAAAGTGGACACTCGAGGTCAATGCTGATGGTTCGGTTATTGTACCTGTCGACATCAATACAATTCCTCCATTCAACGGCTATAGCTATACCTATCCGCTACGCCTCTTCGCTATTGAGCCTTATGAGTGGATCTATAATACCGACATTACATCGTTTGATGTAACTGTATCGGATGATAGAAATACAATCACTATCCTACCAAAAGAGCATGAGGGTTATACCTACTACTTCTCGGCAGCCTACGTGATGTATGGATACCTAATCCAGTCGTTTGTTTGCCATGAGTTAGTTCTTACTCGTAATGATAGTAGTGCATCTGCTCCATCGTATGTTGCACCTACGTCGGTCAACTATCCTAAGATCCCAACAGATCTTAAGTTGCAGGCGACACATCCTCGTACACGTCTCACAGTCACTGAGGCTGCTAAGGCTAAGGCTGCAGAGCTTGAGTCATTACCATCGATCGAGGGTGCCGTTATTGATGTTGAGTCGATCCTTAGCGAGAAGGCTGAGCGTGCGATACAAGCGCATGATGTTAAATAATTAATTGATAACAAACAATCCATTGCTACTGTAGTTTGTATAACAGATAGCAATGGATTATTTAATACTCTGATAAAATGAAAAAAATATTATCACTTTTAGCTCTGCTATTTTCGGTGTGTCTGATATCATGTGATAGTAGCAGCAGTACAGATGTCGATATCGATGTTGATGAGCCCAATGAGCTTCCAACAGGCGAGGCCGTGTTGAGCGTAAGTCGTTCTCGTATCTATAATGATGGTGCTGATGAGGCTGTTTTGACTGTAATGTGTGGTGATGTTGATGTTACTGAATACTCTAAAATATATCAGGTTGGTACCTATACAACCATGGAGAGTAACATCTTTACATCTACCGAGAATGGTAAGTATGAGTTCTATGCAAACTACTCAAACATTAATACCAATACTGTATCCTTGGCGGTGGGAAACTCAGCGCCAGATTGTCCCTCGGATCCTGATGCATCAAATACGCTCTTCGAGGGCCGTATGTTGATGTTGCAGTTTACTGGTACGGAGTGTTCATATTGCCAATATATGATTCCAGCAGTCGAGGATATCCTTGCCGATGCGACATTTGGTAATATGATCGAGCAAGTTGCTATCCACTCATACTATGGCTATGGGGCAGATCCTATGTATAGTGTTGCCTCTGCGCAATTCTCTCAGGCGATGGGTATTGCATATTATCCTACAGTTATGTTTAATATGGATGATAACATCTTGACATACAATACTGGTACCTCATCATCATCTAACTATGATGCGCTCTACACGCTTATCACAAAGAACTATGACTCTACACCATCGGTAGGTATATCTGCTGCAAACTCTATCGAGAATGGCACGCTTACGGCTAATGTCGAGGTTAAGGCTGCTGAGGATGGAGAATATAGCGTAGGTATGTTCCTCTTGGAGAGCGGTATCCCCGCTTCACAAACTGGACTTGGGGATATGGACCACGACAACACATTCCGCACATCGGCTGACCGTGTGTCGACTTACAACTTCTCGGGTACATCTGTTGGCGAGGTTGCAGTTGGTGAGACAGCTTCTGTGATTCTTGATATGGCGATCGATGAGAACGCTTGGGATCTCGATAAGTGTCACCTGTTGATCTACGTGACAGCTACAAATGATAATGGTGATTATATCGTTCAAAATGTGGTTCGTTGCGAGGTTGAGGGCGAAGTTGCATATCAATATGCTGAGTAGTAAAATCTGATCTACGTGCAAAAAATGGAGACCCCTTAACGTTCTTATTGAGCGTTAAGGGGTCTCCTTATATATTATGCGAAGCTTTTCGTTAGCCTCTATAGCTTCAATTCAGCCTTGATAGCCTCAATTTTGCCATTGAGCTCAGTATATACCTCGTTGTATTGCTCAACTGAAGCCAATGGAGCCTTCACACCAAAGTAGAACTTGATCTTAGGCTCGGTACCCGATGGACGCACAGAGACGATTGTGCCATCTTCGGTGAACCACTGAAGTACATTTGAAGAGTCTTGGTCGATCTTAACCACCTCGCCACTCTTAACGATTGTTGTCTCGAGTGATTTGAAGTCGTTGATCTTAACGATTGGAGAGCCCAATAGAGACTTTGGAGGATTTGCACGGAAGTCAACCATCATCTTTTGAATCTCCTCGGCACCCTCCTTGCCCTTGCGGACAACAGAGACCAATCCCTCGAGGAAGAAGCCATACTTCACGTATAGATCTTGCAACCACTCGTAGAGGGTCACGCCCATCGTCTCCTTAGCCCATGCGGCAGCCTCGGCAGCCAAAGAGCATGCCGAAACAGCATCTTTGTCACGAACAAAGTCGCCAGCGAGATAACCGAAGCTCTCCTCGCCACCACCTATATATGTAGCGATACCCTCGTTGTCACGAATGAGTTTTGCGATATACTTGAATCCAGTGAGGCAGTCGTAGCACTTCACTCCAAAGTGAGCTGCCACAGCATTTGCCATCTGCGAAGTCACGATAGTCTTCACGATGTATTGGTTGCCATCAAGCTTACCAAGTTCTGCCCAACGAGTGAGCTGGTAGCTTAGGATAAGGGCCAAGGTTTGGTTGCCATTGAGTAGGACATATTCGCCACTTTGGGTGCGTAGAGCAACTCCAATACGGTCAGCATCGGGGTCAGTTGCCAATACAAGGTCTGCGCCTTGCTTAGCGGCTGTCTCGATTGCCATTGCCATTGTCTTGCGCTCCTCGGGATTTGGAGAGTCTACCGTTGGGAAATTACCATCGACTACAGCCTGCTCCTCTACGAGGGTCACGTTGGTAAATCCAAAGTTGCGAAGTGAATCGGGAACCAACTTCACTCCCGATCCGTGGATTGGAGTGTAGACGATCTTCATGTCGTGGTGCTTTGCCACAGCCTCGGGTGAGAGCGAAAGCGATAGGATCTTGTCGAGATAGATCTTGTCGAACTCCTCACCAAGGATTGTTATAGCTCCCTCAGGTGCATCGGTCTTAATCATCGCAACGTCGGTGATCTTGTTCACTTCGGCAATAATATTCTTGTCATGTGGATCTGTTACTTGTGATCCATCGTTCCAATATGCTTTATATCCATTGTACTCTTTAGGGTTGTGAGAGGCTGTTACAACTACTCCAGAGTGGCACTTCAATTCACGAATAGCAAAGCTTAGTTCGGGCGTTGGGCGAAGGGCGTCAAAGAGGAAAACCTCGAAGCCATTTGCGGCAAAAATCTTTGCTGTATGTTCTGCAAATAGACGTGAATTATTGCGGCTGTCGTGAGCCACAGCGACACGGATCTTCTCACCCTTAAAGTTGTGCTCGAGGTAGGTCGCCAGGCCTTGCGTTGCTGCACCTACAGTGTAGATGTTCATTCTGTTGGATCCAACACCCATGATACCACGGAGGCCTCCTGTGCCAAATTCAAGGTCACGGTAGAAACTCTCAACGAGCTCACCCATATTGTTGTCTATCAACTCTTTAACTTGTTTCTTTGTCTCTTCGTCGTAGGCGCCATCTAACCAAGCTTGAGCCTTCGAAAGTACCAATTTGTTTAAATCTTCTGTCATTATTTTTTGTTTTAAAATTAATTGAGTTATCTTTGCATTGGAGGTGAACCTCTAAGGCAAAGATAGGGATAAAATGTGAAAAATGCTAATGGATTGAAATAAAAGATGATAAAAATTTAGGTCTAAATATCTATACAAAAAAAAACTAAAAAAAAAATATTTTTAGTGTTAATTTTTCACTTTTTTTTCCTCACCTTTGTAGTGTCGAAAGAAGAACTACCGAATTAAATGCTACAGCAAACACAGACATACACTAAGGTATGGCAGGAATGTCTTAGCCTCATACAAACTCAAACTACAGAAGAGGAGTTTGCAACGTGGTTTAAGCCAATTGTGCCATTGGAATTTGATGGAAATATCCTACGATTGGGTGTTCCCAACAAAAACTATGTCTATCAATTAGAGGGCAAGTATATCCCTGTGTTGCGACCTGTAATAGAGAAACACTACGGTCTACAAACTCGATTGTTCTATGCAGTCCCCAAAGGAGGAGATAATGTTACAACTACCAACTCTGATATTTCGGCAATCAAACAATACAATAATCAGTCGAGTACAGCCGATATCAAGAATCCATTTGTGATTCCAGGTATCAAGAAGATTAACATTGACCCGAACCTCAATAGTATATATACCTTTGAGAACTTTATCGAGGGTGATTGTAATCGTCTGTCACGCTCGGCGAGTATGGCTGTCTCAATTAATCCTGGCAATACCCCGTTTAACCCCCTATACATATATGGTAACTCGGGGTTGGGTAAAACTCACATTGTGCAGGCTATTGGTCACGAAGTGCGTTCACGTCACCCTGAACTTACGGTGCTTTATGTGTCGATGAATAAATTCCAGGCGCAGTTCCAAACGGCATATAAGAATGGTGAAATTCCCGATTTCATCCACTTCTATCAAACTATCGACGTACTTATTATTGACGATATTCAGGAGTTGACAGGTAAAACTGGTACTCAAAACGCATTCTTCAATATCTTTAACCAGCTTCAGCTATCTGGCAAGCAGATTATCCTAACTTCGGATAAGGCGCCAGTGGAGCTTAAGGATATCGAGCAACGCCTTCTGACCCGTTTCAAGTGGGGCTTCGCTACGCCAGTAAATCTTCCAGATTATGAAACTAAAGTGAAGATTATACTCTCGAAGGCTAAACGTCAAAATGCAATCATCCCCGATGATGTTGTTGACTTCTTGGCAAATAACATCTCAGCAAATGTGCGAGAGATTGAGGGAGCACTATCGTCACTTATTGCCAATGCCTCGTTTCTTAATCGCAAGATTACAATATCGTTGGCTAAGGAGATTCTCAAGGTTTATGTGCGTATCAACAAACGAGAGGTGTCGATTGACTCTATTGTTCAATGCGTGAGTGAGCAGATGAATGTAACTATCGAAGCGATCAACTCAAAAGCTCGTACTCGAGAGGTAGCCCAAGCTCGCCAGATAGCTATGTTTCTGGCCAAGAAACATACTAAGTCGCCATTGGCAACCATCGGAATAGCTATTGGGGGCCGTAATCATGCTACTGTGCTTCATGCCTGCAAGTCTGTTACAAACCTTATGGAGACCGATAAAATGTTCTCACGTAAGATCTCGGATCTCGAAAAATTACTATTAGGATAGATATAATGGGTTGGGTATGTTCCAACCCTTTTTTATACCACCACAGCAATGGATCAACCCAAAATTGAGCGTCTATTACGCCTGATGAAGTTGTTGACAGCCAACAACGCTTACTCGGTCGATGAGTTGGCCGAGAGGTTATCCATGTCTCGAAGAACAATATATAGATATATCGATACATTTCGTGAGGCGGGCTTTGTGATCAAAAAGAGGGGCGAATATATTCGACTTGATAAGGAGTCTCCATATTTTAAAGATATATCGCAATTGGTTCACTTCACCGAGGAGGAGGCCATTATTCTGCGTCGGGCTATCGAAAGTATTGATGATACCAATCTTTTGAAGCACAATCTTAAGAGTAAACTCTATTCAGTCTATGATAGTGGCGTCTTGGCCGATACCGTGGTCAAAGGAAAAAACTCATCCAATGTGCACACCCTTGTGGAGGCTATCGAACAGCGGTGCAGAGTTACTCTGCGAGGCTATCAGTCGGCTCATGGTGGCGTTGTGAGAGATCGCTGGGTGGAGCCCTTTGCATTTACTACCAACTATGTTCAAGTGTGGTGCTATGATCTTGAGGATGGCATTAATAAACTCTTTAAGCTATCTCGTATTGCATCGGTTGAGAGTAGCGGAGAGTCATGGAACCATTCGGAGGAGCATAAAGAGGGCTTTATAGATATCTTTAGAATGAACTCCGATTCGCCAGTGAGGGTGCAACTTAAGTTGGGTATACTCTCCTATAATCTACTCCTTGAGGAGTATCCTCTTGCCGAGCGAGATATAACGTCGCTTGGTGATGATAGGTACTTGTTGGATACGATGGTCTCAAGTTATCAAGGTGTCGGTCGCTTTGTTGTGGGCCTTTTGGATGACATCACTGTGGTAGACTCTCCTGAATTTGTTGAATATTTGACAAATTACATAAAAAAGTTCAAATAATTTTGCTTGTGTCATAACCTGTCACAAATAAGCTATTTCTTTGTAGTATCAAATAAGTTTAATTTAACAAGATGAGATTATGGGAATAGCTTACAAAATGAAGTGCAAGCATTGTGGTGCTCGCTTCGACTACTCTGCAGATCAGAGTTATGGGACGATGTTACAGTGTGTTGGATGTGGAGACTATGTGGAGTTGGATGCTCCTATACGGTGCCCTGCGTGCCAAAAGAGGTTGAATGTGACGCAGCGAGAATTTAATGAGCAGGTTGAGATAGTGACGATGTGGGATTAAATAGTGCTTGCATCGAAAAAAAAATAGTCGATTTGATGATGGAATTGATAATATATTTACTATCTTTGGGGTTATAGTTTATTAAAATTTAAGAGAATGGCAAAGTTGCAGGTGGGTGAATTGGTTCCAGAATTTGAGGTCACGACCCAAGATGGAACAAAGTTTGGATTGGAGGAGTTGAAAGCAGAGCGCACGATACTCTATTTCTATCCCAAGGATAACACTTCGGGATGTACAGTAGAGGCGAAGAATTTGCGTGATGGTCGTGATCAACTCATCGAGAATGGTTTTCGCATAGTTGGTGTTAGTCCCGATAGTGAGAAGAGTCACCAAAATTTTTGTGCTAAGCATGAGCTCAACTTCACGTTGCTCTCGGATCCCGACAAGAGTCTATGCGAGGCCTTTGGCGTTTGGGTGGAGAAGTCGATGTATGGTCGCAAATATATGGGCGTGCTGCGTACGACATTTGTCATCGATACTCAAGGCCGTGTGGAGCGAGTATTTGAGAAGGTAGATACGAAGAATCATTATCAACAGATTCTCAAGGAGTATAACTTGGCTTAGAGCTTGGTTATTAGCAAATTAAGTAAAATTAGAAAAAAGTAAAATAGAAATATGGCAGCAAAAGTAGAAGCAAATAGCGACAAACTTAAAGTTTTGAGCGCTGTGATGGATAAAATAGAGAAAGACTTTGGAAAAGGTTCAATCATGCGCATGAACTCCAAAGAGGTGGTCGAGGTGCCAGTGATCCCTACGGGGTCGGTTACACTCGATATTGCACTCGGAGTTGGAGGTTATCCCAAAGGACGTGTGATTGAAATCTATGGGCCTGAATCGTCGGGTAAGACAACGCTTGCAATTCACGCAATTGCCGAGGCTCAGAAGCTGGGTGGAATCGCTGCATTTATCGATGCGGAGCACGCTTTCGATAGTTACTATGCTCAAAAATTGGGTGTCGATGTCGACAACTTGTTGATCTCACAGCCCGACAATGGTGAGCAGGCACTTGAAATTGCAGACTCGCTTATTCGTTCAAGCGCTATCGACATCATCGTAATTGACTCTGTTGCAGCTCTTACACCTAAGGCTGAAATTGAGGGTGAAATGGGTGATTCGAAGATGGGCCTTCAGGCTCGTTTGATGTCACAGGCACTTCGTAAGTTGACATCGAGTATCGCTAAGACAAAGACGGTATGTGTCTTTATTAATCAGTTGCGTGATAAAATCGGTGTTGTATATGGTAACCCCGAGACTACAACTGGTGGTAATGCTCTTAAATTCTATTCAAGTGTACGTCTTGATATTCGTCGTGTGTCTGTCATTAAAGATGGTGAAAATCAATTAGGTACTCGTACCCGAGTGAAGGTTGTTAAGAATAAGGTAGCACCACCATTTAAGCGTGCAGAATTTGACATTATGTTTGGCGAAGGTATCTCTAAGATTGGTGAGATCATAGATCTCGGTGTAGATTTTGGAGTGATTAAGAAGGCGGGTTCGTGGTTCTCGTATGGGGAGCGTAAGATTGGACAAGGACGAGACTCTGTGAAGGAGCTTCTCAAGAATGATGAGGTTGTACGTGCCGAGATCGAGGAGAAGGTGCGAGAATTAATGAAACAAGAAAAGATGTAGAATATGGAGTATAATGCTGAGGATGAGGTATTAATCGCTGAACATTGGAATAATCTTCAACTCTCTTGTCAAAAGATTTGTAAGAGTGAAGAGGATTGGGAATTTATTCGACGAGCTATGTTTCTCTCAAAAGAGGCACATAAAGGGGTACGGCGCCGTTCGGGCGAGCCGTATCTCTTGCATCCTATTGCAGTAGCTAAAATAGTGGTCGATGAGATTGGTCTGGGGGTGAAGGCTGTTGTGGCCTCGCTGCTTCACGATGTTGTGGAGGATACTGACCATACGGTAGAGGATATGGAGCGTATATTTGGCTCCAAGATTGCTACAATGGTTGATGGACTCACCAAAATGTCGGGCGTGTTTAATGAAGATGCTTCGGAGCAAGCCGAATATTTCCGTAAAGTTCTGCTCACTCTTTCGGATGATGTACGGGTTATCTTGATTAAGATTGCAGACCGTTTGCATAATATGCGTACTTTGGGTGCAATGCCTAAGAATAAGCAGATTAAGATCACAAGTGAGACCTTCTATCTATTTGCCCCATTGGCACATAGGCTGGGCCTCTATCTTATTAAAAGTGAACTGGAGGATCTCTGTATGAAGTATAGATTCCCTCAGCAGTATACTGGTATTCAGAATAAACTCAAGGAGACTGAGGCTATGCGAGAGGAGTATATAGCAAAGTTTAATGCTCCGATAATTGCTGCTTTAGATCGCTATGGCTTTGATTATAAGATCGAAGGCAGAGTGAAGAGCGTATATTCAATTTGGAGTAAGATGCAGCGTAAGCAGATCCCCTTTGAGCAGATATATGACTTATTTGCTGTGAGAGTGATTTTCCAATCTTCTCCATTTCCATCTGAGAAGACACAATGTTGGCAGATATACTCCTCAATTACAGATATATATACCCCAAAGCCAGATCGTCTTCGAGATTGGATAAGTATCCCCAAGGATAATGGGTACGAGGCTCTGCACTCTACGGTGATGGGGCCCGATGGTGTGTGGGTCGAGGTGCAGATCCGTACGCAACGTATGGATGAAATTGCCGAGAGAGGCTTTGCTGCACATTGGAAATACAAGAAGACGACACTCTCGCAGGATGATACTGAGTTTGATAACTGGCTCCGTAAGATACGTGAGGCCTTGAGCCTACCCACGGAGAGTGCAATAGATTTTTTGGATAACTTTAAATTGTCGTTATATACCTCCGAGATATTAGTATTTACCCCAAAAGGTGAGTCGAGAAGTATGCCAAATGGTGCTACAGCACTCGATTTTGCATACGATATACATACGAAGATCGGCCATAGCGCTATTGCGGCAAAGATAAACCATAAGATTCAACCTATTTTTACTCCTATTAGAAGTGGCGATCAGATCGAGATTGTGACATCCGAAAATGTTAAACCTCAAGCCGAATGGTTGCAACATGTTACTACAGCTAAGGCAGTTCAATCGATAAACTATTTCTTGAAGCGAGAGAGCCAGAATAATATTTCATGTGGTATGAAGCTCTTCGAGGAGGAGCTCGAGCGGTTATCAATACCTTTGGCTGCAGGTTTGTTGCGTAAGATCTTACCAGCGTATGACTCAGCTACGAAGGATGAGTTCTATAGCAAAGTTGGAGCAGGAATAATCAAATTAGATAATTTGGAGAGAGCTATCAAGGCTACCTCCCGCAACGGTATCTCAAAATTCTGGGGGCTATTTATTAATGATAAAGCAAGCTCCACAACCACCTCGACAAAAGGCCGTAAGGAGCAGGGTAAAACGATATCGGAAGAGTCTGAGTTTGTGATTGCAGAGTGCTGTAAACCTATTCCTGGCGATGTGGTAGTAGGGTATAGAGATCCCGTAAATAACAAAATCTATGTTCATAAATCTACGTGTGATGAACTTACACGTCTTGGTGCGCAGTTTGGTAAGAACATCATTAAAGATGAGATTAAGTGGTCGCAACATAAACAGATGTCCTATTTGTGTGCGGTTTCTATTAGTGGAATAGATCGTATTGGACTCATGTTGGATCTTACGAAGGTTATTACAGATGATTTTAATACAAATATGCGAGAGATCAATATAAAGAGTCATAATGGCGTTTTTGAGGGCAATATTAGCCTCTATGTCAAGAGTGTTGATGCATTAAAGGTATTGATGCAGAAGATGCAGAAGATCAAGGGAATTGATAGTGTTAAGCGAAGTATGAATTAGTAGTAGTAAATTATGGGATCAAATTTTGAATTTTCACCATTGATAATGGGGTTAATTATCTTAGTTACAATTATTAGGATATTTACTTCGAAGCCAAAGGTCAATCCAATGGAGGGGGATGCGACTAAGCATGATCATCAAACAGATGGACAAAATGAGCAATCATGGAAGTCGATAGAGGGTCAAATAGAGGAGCATGTCGAGGGAGCACAGGTCGACAAGAAAACTGTGAGACCTCCACAAACTATAGAAGAGCTTTTGGGACAACTCATCGAGAAGCAGACGCCAAAGTCTCAGAGGCGAGTTGAGCCTGTTGTTCAGGTTGAGAGCGAGAGTAGCGGAAAGAAGAATAGGGTAGCTTCGCAGCAAGAAACACAACGAAGAGCACAAACTTCCTTTCGATCTGAAAAGCTTTCAAGTGGTGAGATTAGTGATGATATCAAGGATGAGATTGGAGCTAAGAGCGATCGTGAAATTGGAGATTCGGGAGATGGTCATGAGCTAAATTTTGACCTTCGTCAGGCGGTGATTATGTCCGAGATTTTGACAAGAAAATATGACGAATAATATAAGTTTTGGAGTGGTGAAAATCACTCCTTTTTTTGAACCAAAAAATCATAAAAAATGGCAACGATTTTTACACGAATTATTGAGGGTGAAATACCCTGTTACAAGGTCGCAGAAGATGACCGTTATTTTGCATTTTTGGATATCAATCCACTCCGTGAAGGTCACACTTTGGTCGTGCCAAAAGTGGAACAGGATTACATTTTTGACCTCGATGACCAGATGCTTGCAGGGATGATTTTGTTTGCCAAAAAGGTGGCTGCACAGATCCGTTCTAATATAGAGTGTAATAGGGTAGCAGTGGTTGTCCTTGGGCTCGAAGTACCCCATGCACACATCCATTTAATTCCCATATCTAATGAGGGAGATGTTGATTTTGGCGCTGAAAGAGCCAAATTTACGCCAGAAGAGTTTTCTAAAACTGCAAAGACAATATCGTTATAGGTATCCTAATTAGCTAAAGTAAACTATTGATTTATAGAGGGGTGGAGTAGTGTTATTCCACCCCTCTCTCTGTGATTTAACATAATGTAAGAATTGAGAATTTTTGGTAATAAAAGATGGTGAATAAATATATTTACAACTTTATTTTGTTACATTTTTATCTAATATGCACACTTAATATTACATATGTTACATGATAACATTTGTAAACATACTAATAATTTACAAATGTTTACAGTGCAATCAGGTGATAACCTTACTTTTGTAACATTTGTAATAGGCGCAAGTAGGGGCTGTAACGATCCCTATAACCCTGTTTTATTGGTGGTTAAATTATTGTAATTGTTCGTTTAACACTATTATAATCAGTAGATTATATGCTTTATATACATTAAAACTTGAATATATTATACCCTTACATTCATACATTTGCTATTGCGAGGTGTTATTACTATATATAATCTTTGTAACTATCAATATATCAGTATTTAATACCATTTTAATTAAGTATATTGTTTATATGTTATTATTATATTGATTTAACAGAATAAATAATTAACAAATGTAAAAGTTATTAACACTAATATGTTCGTTACATTTGTATGTAAAATTTGCTTTACAAAAGAAAAATAGTTATATTTGTGAAAAATATAGATTATGAAGGACAAAATCGTACATTTGATGAAAAATGAGGGTTTAACCTCGAGTCGTCTCGCTGAGATGTTAGAGATACAGCCCTCGGGTATTTCGCATATTATCTCTGGCCGCAACAAGCCAAGCTTTGATTTGCTACAAAAGATTCTTAGACGCTTTCCTCGGATTAATCCAGATTGGCTTCTGCTCGATGCTCCCAATATCTATCGAGACGAGTTAGATGCCCCACTCTCTTCTCGAGGCGAGGTAAGCGATTTTGGTGAGTTTGATCTCTTTGCTGCAGCCGCTTCGGATAGACCTGTTGAAGGCTCAAATATTGGATCTAATTTAGATGGTTCGCAATATCCGTTTGATGGATTAATTTCGGGGGTGGAACGAGCGAAAAATAGTGATGAAAAAGGTGCGAAATTTCAGTCTCAAGCGACTCCTCAAAATAGAGGATTTTCACCCTCCGTTGAGCGCATTATTGTGCTCTACTCTGACCACACTTTTACCACTTATGAGATGCGATGATTTTGCCTATTGGTTGCCCTCTTTTTCATTAATTTTTGTCACGCCTTGAGTGCTGGGCTAATTATTAATAAATGATTATTTGTAGTATTTTATCACCCAAATATTATGCTATATTAATTTTTATAGTTAACTTTGAGCAGCAAATAGAGTTCAGAGTTGGGCGAATACTAAAATTTTTAAGGATGCTGTGTTGTTGTTGGCTTTTGAGGGCCTGCAATTAATATCGAGAGTGGCGCTTACCACCTTATATATTATCAGTATTATTTCAACTTTGTGAAGTGGCTAATTGGTTTTAGTTGCGTGTTTATTTGTATGATGATATGTTAAACAATTAGTTGAAAAATTTAGTCGAGATGACTATTGTTTGTGGCGCAGTTCGTTACGGTAGTACCAACTGCAATATGTATAAAGTTACATTTCTTGAGGGGGTGAAAGACTCCCCAACTCCCTACACCTTTAAGCAAACTGTTTTCAGTATACCATATTATATAGAGTATCTAAAGATGCGCTATGTTTCACTGTGAATTAATAAAAACAAACCATTAAATAATTATTAGAAATGAAAAGAAACTATTTTTTTAGTGTGCTCGTAGCAACATTGGCTTTATTCTCACTATCGTTTATGACGAGCTGTGATGATGCTGAGGTTGAAGATGTAGGCTCTCCGTCGCTCCTACTATCGGCAACAACATTAGCTTTCGATGCCTATGGTGAGGCAACCGATGGAAGCAATGGTCAATTGACTATCACTTCAAATCGTGATTGGACTATCGAGATCCCTTCAACCAAGGATTGGGTGTCGGTAGATGTTGCCGAGGGAAGCAACTCGGCAACAGTAACATTCTTTGTTGAGGCTACCGATAGCGCTCGTGAGGCAAGTGTGTCGGTGAAACTCTACAACGACAGTGGATTTATCCTCGAGGAGTCGCTTACTATTACACAAGCAGGCTCAAACGGTAGCACCGATGTGACTGGAAACACAGCAACCTTCGATGGTTCTGAGTTGTCGGCATCTTATCCTGAGGATGCTACCATCACCGTTGATGGTGTTGATTTTACGGTTAACCTTGTGGCTAACTATTCAACACTATATGAAACTGAGGGCCCAATCCAATTTAAGAAGGAGGGTTCTTATATCTACAACAACACTCCATTTGGTGATCTAAAGAGCGTTGTTATCTTGTTGGCTCCCCAGGGAACTACATACAACAACTTTACAGTTTTTGCAGGTTCTGAGGCTAATCCAAGTGGAACTGAGGTTACTGTATCAAAGAGTGGTGATATTGCGACATATAGCGTGCCAGAGGGTACAACTTATGTCTCAATACATAACGACTCAAGTTATGCAGCTTACGCATTCCAAATCGAGTTCCTTTGCGGTGACGATGAGAGCACAGCAGACGACTACGTATACGAGGAGGAAGAAGAGGGTGGCGACGATAGTGGTGATGTCGATACAACAGGCGATGTTCTATACTCTTTCGATTTCTCGACTATCTGTACAGAGGCTACCGAGGCTGATGCTACATACACTAATAGTAATGTTGATTTGGTTGTAAATAACTCATACTACGACACTTCATACTCTAATACCACAATATACGAGGGTGGTTACATCTATAATACTACTGCATTGAGTGGCGATATTAAGACTATTGCCCTTCAATACAATAGCACTACAACATCTTATCAGACTGCCACTGTATATGCTGGTACATCTGAGAACCCAACCACAGAGCTCACTACAAAGTTGTCAGATGGTTATTACGTATACTACTCGCTACCCGAGGGCAGCACTCACTTCAAGGTGACCTCTACAAGCGGCTATGTCCGTTTATACACCGTGCAGCTACTTGGTGAGGATGATGGCACAGGCTCTGATGACGATTACACCTATGAGGCTGGTCAGCTAACTATTGATGGATCTTCTAACACTGACTTCCCAACAACATCATCTTCTTCTGACGCTGTTGTTGTTACAAGTGAAGCTTCATTTGTAATCAATAATACCTATTTGAACACATATGGTAGTATCTCTTCATCAACTGGCGGTTACCTCTATAACCTTACAGCATTCGAAGGTTTAACTCAAGTTGTTGTGACTGAGGATTACACACACTACAACTACACTCTTTGTGCTGGTAGTGAAGTAAATCCAACAACCGAGGTTAGCTACACTAAGTATGGTAACTACTACATCTATGATATTCCAGCAGGTAGCAAGTATATCACAGTTATCAACAACTCAACTTATACTGCATATTTCGACGTTATCGACTTCTACTTCGATAGCTTGGGTGAGACTGCCGATTTTGAGGTTACTGAGCCATAGGAAGAGGTTTTTGAAGAGGGTGTTGTAACCTACGCCTCTGTTTTGGCAGCAATGGGCAAAACTGCTGACGATGTAAGCTCTTCTACTGGTCTTGCAGTTGAGGATGTTGTATTTAGCAACTTCACATTTACCTCAGACAAAGGAACTGCATCTACTGCATTCCGCTTGTGGGCAAGTGATTCGTCTATCCGTTCTTATGCAGGTAACACTGTTACCGTTACAGCAAGCGAGGGCTCCACAATTAGCTCTATCGTTTTTGATGCAAGTGAGATCACCGATGCAACCGTTGGTTCTTTCGATGGCTCTACTTGGAGTGGTTCAGCATCTACTGTAACTTTGACTATGGGCAAAGGTACAAACAAAATAATCACAGTAGATTGTGAGTAGATAGAACTAAGATTTACATATATTTAAGCATGATAGCAGTAGAGGCCTCCATGACCTCTACTGCTAATCATCTTACAAGAAGAACTTTAGTAATAACAATGATTAATATGAAATATATATTCACCTCTTTGAAAATAAACACTTTGCTGCTTGTGGCTCTACTGTTGCCAACGTCTTGTTCAGACTCTACTAAAGGAGCTGATGAAGAGGTTGGAGAGTCGGTAGTGCAAACTGTAGTTCTCGATGAGAGTGAATTGAGTGATGTGGGTGGAACCAATAAGATATACTACACGGCCGCTGAAGGCACTGCGTGGAGTGCTGAGATCACTCAAGGTGGTGATTTTCTTTCGTTCTCCACCTTTGAATCGACATCGACCATAAGTGGTGTGGCAAAGTCGTCGGTACGCAATATTCTCTACTTCTATTATGAGGATAATGATCTAACTGAGGATAGAGAGGCCTCAATCTTATTCACCTTTGATGGCGCTGAGGCGATAGAGCTAACCCTAAATCAGATGTCGACACTCTCTTCGAGTAACCCCTACAAAAGCGATGATACGCCTCGCTGGAGCGAGATCCCAGCGAAGGTAGAGAGTGATACCTATGTATATGTATCACACAGTGTGACCCTCAATGGCTCCGAGGTGCGCAACTATTCGCTCTGCTACGACAAGGAGAACTACGCAGCAGCGTGGGTGGCTTACCCCTACCACACGGTATATGATGGCAATGTTGGTCGAGTAGAGGATTGGACATATGACCCAAAGATCGAGACTCAATATCAACCAAACCTCACAAACTCCTATTCGGGTAGCTACGATAGAGGTCACCAGATAGCCTCGGCCGACCGTCAAGCGACCTCCGAGATGAATCGACAAACCTTCTACTACTCCAATATGACACCGCAGCTCGGAACACTCAATCAACAAAAGTGGGCTACAGTGGAGGCTACGGTGCGAGATCAAGTCTGCTCCGACACCCTATTTGTTGTGACTGGTGCCGACTTTACAACAACCATCGGAACCACAACTGATCGTGATGGCAAGGTGTGCCCTCTACCTGGTGCCTACTACAAGGTGATGCTACGCACCCGTTTGGGAAACAGCGGCAAATCGGTTAGTGAGTGCTCTGCCGACGAGCTGCAAGCTATAGGCTACTGGTTTGAACACCAATTCTACTCGGAGGTACCAGCCCCTGTGTCGGTCAAAGAGATCGAGGAGAGAACAGGCTTTACATTCTTCCCCAATATTCCCGAAGAGGTGAAATCGACACTCAGAACAACCGACTGGTCACTATAACGAAACTAAAGAAACTTAAATAACTATGAAAAAACGACTATTTGCAACTACAGCTATAACTGCTCTATTTGCAGTTGCACTCTTCGCACAGAAGCCCCACACGATGGTGTTCTACAATGTGGAGAACTTCTTTGACACAATCAACGATCCCGATATTAATGACGAGGAGTTTACGCCCGAGGGAAAGAATAGATGGACAGGTGACAAATATTACCAAAAGCTTGCCAATATTGAGCAGGTATTCTTCGATATTGCAGCAGCGAACAAGAGTTTCCCTACCGTGATTGGTGTCTCGGAGGTTGAGGTGCGTTCGGTGTTGGAGGATATTGCCTCTACCCCCAAGCTCTCACCTGCCGCCTATAGGGTTGTTCACTACGATTCACCCGAGCGAAGAGGTGTCGATGTAGCCTTCTTCTATCGTCCCGACCAATTTAAGTTGGAGGGTAGCTTCGCTGAGCGTGCCATCATTCCCGATCGTCCCGATTTCCGCACTCGTGACATCCTCACTATGTGGGGTAAGATCGAGGAGGAGGATTTCTTCTTTATGGTTGCACACTGGTCATCACGTTGGGGTGGTAAGGATCAATCGGAGTTTTTGCGTATAGCCAACGCTACCCAAATGCGCTCTATTGCCGATTCGGTTCGCAATATCCGTCCCAATACCAAATTTGTATTGATGGGTGACTTCAACGACGATCCCAACGATAAGAGTGTTGCGGAGTATCTGGGAGCTAAGGGCAATATCAAGAAGTTGGAGAAGGATGATCTATACACTCCTTTCTACTCTATGTTGATGGCTGGCTATGGCACATTGGCATATGGTGATGCGTGGAATATCTTCGACAATATCGTTGTGAGCGAGAACCTGGTCAATGCCGAGAAGGGGGAGTTGGAGCTGCAAAAATCTATCTATAACTCCAAATATTATGGTAATATCTTCAAGCCATCATACCTAATTCAGCAAGAGGGTAAGTATAAGGGTTACCCTTTCCGCTCGTTTAGTGGCGGTGCTTGGGTTGGCGGCTATAGTGACCACTTGCCAGTGTTTATCAATATCGACTAAATAATCAAATTTGAATATATATGAGAATTAAATCCCTACTAATCTTTTTACTATCGGTAATATCGCTCTCGGCCTCTGCGCAGATAGGTGGTATTACTGGACGTGTAGTCTCTCGCATGGGACGTGCTCCACTCGAGGGAGTCTCCGTTAAAAGTTCGAGAATAGATATCTCGGGCGTGACAGACTCGTCGGGCCAATTTATAATCAATGACGTTGAGGCTGACGAATATATGCTTGAGCTATCGACTCCAGGCTATGAGACGCTCACCGTTGTGGTGCGTGTTGAGCGTGAGGGTATCAAGGATCTATACACCTTGGTGATGACTCCTGAATTGGAGACAACAATCATCGACGACTCGATCTTCACGGAGTTCGATAGCGATATGTCGAGCGATGGAATGTCGGCTCCAGCTACTCTCTCGGCATCTAAAGATCTCTTTGGTAGCATTGCATCCTACAAATTCAGCGAGATGCGCTTCTCGCAACGTGGTTACGACTCGCAATACTCCGATGTATACCTCAATGGTATCAGAATGAATGATGCCCTCACAGGTGCAGGTACATGGTCGCTTTGGAGCGGTCTCAATGAGGCTACCCGCAACCAAGAGACTACCGTAGGTCTAACTGGTAGCGACCAAGGTTTGGGCGGTCTCAATGGAACAACTCACATCTTGGCTCGTGCATCGCACATCCGTCGTGGATGGTCGACAAGTGTTGTCAATGCCAACAACATGTATCGCTTCCGTGCTATGGTAACCTACGCTTCGGGAATGAAGGATAATGGTTGGGCCTATGCCTTCTCGCTCTCTACTCGTCAGGGTGGCAACGACTATGTTGAGGGAGTCTACTACAATACGTTGGGTTACTACGCTTCGGTTGAGAAGCAGCTCGACGATCGTCAACTTCTATCCTTTACGCTTCTTGGTTCACCCACCGAGCGTGGAGCGCAACAGGCATCGACTCAAGAGGCCTACGACCTTCTCGATAACAACTACTATAACCCCAACGTGGGTATCCAAAATGGCGAGATGCGCAACACTCGTGTACGTGAGTACCACGAGCCAATCGCTATGCTCAACTATCGCTTCGATATTGACCAGCGTACTCAGCTCAACGTGGCTGCATCGTATCGTTTTGGTCAAAATGGCTACTCAACCCTAACGTGGGCCTCGGGTAGCGATCCTCGACCAGACTACTATCGCTACCTGCCAAGCTATGATCGTTGCCCCAATCCTGGCGAACTTGCCGAGCAGTGGGCTGTTGACTACAACAACATTAGCTATATCGACCTCGATGCTCTCTACGACATCAACCGCAATGGTACGGTTGATTCAACCTATGGCGATGGCCACCGTTCATACTACATGATCGAGGAGCGTCACACCGATCAACGTGACGCCAACTTCTCGGCACAGTTGGAGCGTACTTTCAAAAGTGGTTCAACCCTCTATATGGGTGTTAATGCACGTCGCAACCGCACGGAGTATTATAGTACTGTTAAAGACCTTTTGGGTGGTGACTACTGGATTGATGTTGATAAATTTGCTGAGCGAGATTTTGGTAGCAATGAGACTGCCTATCAAAATAACTTGGCATACTACAATGAAAATGGTCATGCTGAAGCGGTCACTGAGGGTGACAAATATAGCTACAACTACTACGCCCATGTAATGTCGGGCTCACTTTGGGGTAGCTACCGTCACCTATTTGGCTTTGCGCCAAATCTCTCGGCAACAATCTCGGGTGAGGTTGGTTACTCGTCGATGTGGCGTGAAGGTTTGTGGCAGAAGGGACTCTTCCCCGAGGACTCTTATGGCGATAGCGAGACGCTCGACTACTTGACCTATAAGGCTAAATTCAACACTACATACAACATCAACCGCATCTTTACAGTGACAGCCAACGCAAGTTACTCGAACAACGCACCAACATTTGCCTCGGCATTTGTCTCGCCACGTACTCGTAACACCGTTGTTCCAAATATCGACACTGAGAAGATCTTTGGTGCCGATGCTTCGGTTACTGCACGTGTGGGTGATGCCAAGTTTAGTTTGGCGGGTTACTACACCACAATCAAGGATCAAACAAAGTTGATATCGTTCTATAGCGATGTCTACTCTTCGTATGACAACTTCGCAATGAGCGGCATTGATCAACGCTCCATGGGTATCGAGGCAGCTCTCTCGGTGCCAATCGTGGCAGGTATCTCGTTTAACTCGGCACTTAGCTTGGGTGAGTATATCTATGATTCAAACCCATACTATGTCGAGATGGCCGACAATAGCGCAGAGGTTCTCTCGGAGGGTACAGTATATTGGAATGACTACAAGGTGGAGAGTACTCCCCAAACGGCAGTTAACGTAGGTCTTGGTTACCGCAGCCCCAACTACCTATTCTTGGCGCTCGATCTCAACTTCTACGACAACAACTACCTCTCGATGAATCCATTCTATCGTACCGACAACGCTCTTACGGCCAACATGCTTAAAGATCAATCGTTAGTCGACGCAATGCGCTCACAAGAGAAGTTCGATAGTGCATATACTCTCAATGCAAGCGTCGGTAAGAGCTGGTACATCAACCGTGAGTATAATCTTGGCGTGAGCTTCGAGATTAAAAATATCTTGAATAACCAGAGCATCAAGACGGGTGGTTATGAGCAGATGCGTCTCAATGAGGATACCGACCTTGGAATCTATGAGCGTTTCGACTCAAAATATTTCTATATGTTGGGTCGTACCTACTACCTAAATGTTTACTTGCGTTTCTAATAAATAATTAACTATGAAATTTATAACTATGAGAAAGTTAATCAATATAGCATTAGTCGCACTCGTTGGTGTTGTTGCTCAATCGTGTTACAACGACTATGGTATTCCCGAGGAGGCACATATCTACAGCGATGCGGACTTCTCCGATTGCGAGATTATCTCGATCAAGGAGTTTAAGGATTACTATAGCTACCTTGTGGCATCGAGCACTACAGCCAATGTGCAGGAGTCGAGCAACGAGATTATAACCGAGAATTGGGTTATTCGAGGTAAGGTTATCTCGAGCGATGAGTCGGGTAACGTCTACAAATCACTATACATCCAAGATGGTAATATCGACGATGGTACACGTGCAGCAATCGAGCTACGCCTCTTTGCCAGCAACTATGTGAGCTACCCCGAAGGGTCGATGGTCTATGTCAAGCTCAAAGGGTTGTCGATTGGAGATTATCGTGGTATGATCTCGGTGGGAGCTCACTCCTATTCGGCAACAGATCCCAGCTATGTGCACACTACAATCGAGGGCAAGATCATGATCTCGGAGCACATCTTCTTGGGCGAGAGCGGAGAGATCACCGAGGATGACATCTATGTGGTTGATGCCTCAAACTATGGGTCGCTCTACACCAATACCAAAAATAACTACTTGGCCTGCTTGGTTCGCTTCGAGGGCTTAGAGAGTGCATTCACCGAATATGGCGCAGCAGCTTGGACATCATACAGCTACCCAAGTTACTTCTCCGAGAATAGCGATGATGGAATGTTTGATTGGAGTGCCGATTTGGGCGAGACCGATGATTTTTGGGTGAACCCTCCATTGGCATACAAAGGTAAGAATCCTGTGACAGGTAGCAGCGCATCGTACTACTACTATGGCTCATCATGGTTTACCTTTGATCGCAATTCAAGTAGCCACACAGCGCAATTTATACTTCGCTTGAGCGGATATGCTCGTTTCAAGGATCGTGAGATTCCATCTAATGGAAGTAAGGTCAACCTTACAGCGATCTTGACTCAATACCTCAGCTCTTCGGGATACTATACAACTTATCAGCTTGTTACAAGTCACGA
Source organism: Rikenellaceae bacterium (assembly GCA_047171945.1). Taxonomy (GTDB): domain Bacteria; phylum Bacteroidota; class Bacteroidia; order Bacteroidales; family Rikenellaceae; genus Alistipes. The sequence continues at coordinate 47,441 of JBCQWR010000015.1, forward strand.
CGATGACCTTGTGGAGTTGTAGTAGATATATTAGATAGATAATAACGAGTGGTTGACAGCGTCAGCCACTCGTTATTATTTTTATTTCACTTGATTATAGACCTCGATTAGCTTGTTGCACATCTCAGCCCATGAGAATCGTTTGCGTTCCTCGGATAAATTTTCAATAAAACGCTCGAGATTATCATCACTCCATACTCTCTCGATAGCCTCGGCAACGGAGGTGAATGTCGGTTCGCAGACATATCCCACACGATCGTGAGGCACAATCTCGGGTAATCCTCCAACGTTTGTTACAACCATTGGCAGAGAGAAGTTGTATGCTATTTGTGTCACCCCACTCTGTGAGGCTGTATGGTATGGTAGAACTACAAAGTCGGTGGCCGAGAAGTAATATTTTACCATATCGTCAGCCACAAAACCCTCGTGAAGAATCACATCGTCGGTGATCTTTCCACGCTCTATTTGAGACAAGTATCGCTCCTTGGAAGAGTAAAATTCACCAGCAATAATCAATTTACGCCCATCTAACTTACCTTTGGCCTTCAACTTGCTCCAGGCCTCAAGAAGAATGTCGAGCCCCTTATAGTCACGAATAAGACCAAAGAACATAGTGTAGCTTTGCGATGGATCTAATTCTAATTTGTGGCATGCTTCATCTCTACTCACCCTCTTTCCGAAGTTTTCGAACATGGGGTGGGGCGAGAAGATCGCTGGATTTTGGGTATACTCCTTGAGCTCGGCATTGACCTGTTCCGACATGTAGACATACCCATCGACTGATCGTAGGAAATAGGCGTTGCAGGGGTGGTCTATAAGGTGGTGTTCGTGTGGTTTCACATTGTCGATTTGGCAAATCACCTTGGTGTGCCCATTGGAGCGAGCAATGCGAGCAATTGTTCCAAAGCATGGAGCCATGAAGGGTGTCCAATACTTTAGAAGTATAAAATCGGGACGTTCACGTTTGATTCGGCGACCAACCTTAATCCAGTTTAGTGGGTTAATGGTATTTACCGATCGTTCGATCCTAAGATCGGTTGGTGGCGGTGTGTCGAGGGTCTGACTTTTGCCAGGGAAGAGCAGCTTGGGGTATTGTAGAGTGAATGTCTCTATATTGACTACCTCGCCACGACTCTGAAATTCACGAGCCATGGTCTCCATTATCGATGCTAACCCGCCTCTATATGGGTGAGCGGGACCTACTATTGTAATTTTCATCTGATATCTTCACTTTGGTTGGATTATAATGAGTCGAGAATCTCTTGTACTCGAGCAAAGAAGTCGCTAATGTGGCCTCCATCGACTAACCCATGGTGTGCCGAGAGTGCTATAGGTATCACACTGCGACCATCTCGAGTGACCATTTTGCCGACATTGATAAGCGATAACATATTGACACCCCCCTGGTTTGTGCATGCATGCTTCACCCCCGTAAAGTAGAGCTTGGGCATTGCACTGATGCACGCATATGTGTGCTTCTCGTTCATGGTGAAGAAAATTTCCTCACTCTCTGCTGCTGCTGGCGCCGATGCGATCACATCTATTGCTTTGCGGTAGAACTCCTCGAATGATGGGGTGTACTCAAAACGCATCTCGATATATTTGCCCTCCTCCGAGATCTTGATGGGGGAGATCATATCAACAACGTCATATAGATAGACCTCGGGCTCACTTCCTAATGGTTCACTTACTGCACGCAAACGGAATGACTCGATTTCGTTGAGCGCTCGGATGATGGCATATGAGTAGTATACGAAGAAGGACTCACCTCGTCGTTTTGCCGATGCATAACATGATTGAACATCAACATCTGACGTAATCGAGATGTTTGGATCCATCATTGTGATGAAGAATGCGAATTCGTTGCGTCGAGACCAACTCTCTATATCTATCTTTATTCTACCCATAATATCTTGTTTTATCTACAAAGATAGCATTTTTTTTGGAAAATAGTATATGATGTGTTGATTGCCAGGGCAAACGCACGAAAAATAGAGCTTTATGCTACTCTCTTACTGCCCTTGCAGCGGGCGGCTGCCAAGCTTAGCTTGGATCCAAAAACTTACGTTTTTGATCTTTATTGCACTGAGCGTGGGGCTTTGCCCTACGATATATCTCTTATAATGATCTTTTGAAAGTGAACTTTCAACGCTCATTATAAGAGATATATCTATGTCAACCTTACGGTTGCCACCACACATCAGTGAGGTGAACCTCGAGAAGGGTTTAAATGTTGTTCGACATTTAAAAAATTGTATAGGTTAGCGGGTTGTGCAAATTTATTTGACTCAACTCGTTAATCTATACAATCTTAGAGATTTCATCTCTAAGCCCTTCTCGCAAGATAGTATACACCAGCGGAGGTGTTTTTTCCGCCCGACGGAGTCAGTAATAAACTATAATTTTTCGTGCGTTTGCCCTGTGTTTATTGCTTAAACAAGAGAGGTTCGAAAATTACACCAAAATTATTTTTGTGTAATCTTCGAACCTCTTATTTTGTATGATGTCGATGCCTCGAAGGTCTATCTCGAAATCATATGTAGTTTCGTTACTCCTCGGTAGGAGTTGGGCGCATCATCATCTTGATCATGTTATCCTCGTCGAGAATGCTCTGCATCATCGCCTTAACCTCATCAATAGATATTGACTCAATCATTGCACGACCCTCCTCCGAGGTGCTGTATCCATAAGTGTAGTAGTTGTGGATATAGCCTGTCCAAGCACCATTTTGCTCCAAACTGTTATCAAACTCTTTGAGCATAAACTCACGAGTTTTACCCATTTGCTCCTCTGTAGGACCATTTGCAGCCATATCCTTAAGCTCAGCAATGATGATCTCACAAAGCTCATCAGCTTGCTCATCATTAGTGTCGAACTGAATATACATATTGCTGCTACTAACTGGAAGAGCGTTAATACCAACACTTACGTGTACACCATAGGTGCCACCCTTCTCCTCACGGATTGAAGTGAGGTAGCGGTTGTTGAGTGCTGCTGCCAAATATTGCGCAATGTATTGGTTGCGAAGGTTGAACTCGTAGTCGCCCGAAAGGTTATAGAGTACGCTAACCTTTGGTTGTGTCATTGTTACTTCGATCTGCTCATCAACTTGACCCTTCACCAAACGTACACCATCGTCGGTGAGTTTGATTGCGGTGCCATTTGTTGGTAAAGAGCCGATGTACTTCTCTACGAGAGGTTTAAGAGTCTCAAGATCTACGTTACCAGTGATCACAAAGCGGAATGAGTCAGCGTCAGAGAACAGAGTCTCAAAGATAGCAGGAAGACGCTCGAAGTTAATATCATCTAACAACTCAGTTGATAGAGATTGCTTGCGAGGATTGTTGCCATACATAGTCTTTGTGGTGAAGTCCGAGAAGATGTTATCTGGATCATTCTTCATGTTGCTTGTGTAGTCATAGAACTGTTTAATCAATGTATTGAAATCATCTTCGCTAAAACGAGGCGCAGTGAAGTTGAGATATACCAATTGCAACATTGTCTCAATATCTTTTACTGAGCTTGAGCCGCTGATGCCATTCACATAATCCGAAGAGTAAATTCCTGCCGAAGCTCTCTTACCCGAAAGTTGCTTTTGGAGCTCTACTGCCGAGAAGTTAGCAACACCTGAGTTGCTAAGAATCATAGCAAGGAATGCACCTGAGTTGTAATCCTCGTCAGAGAGAAGAGCGTTACCACCATAAGCCTTAGCATTGAGTTGAACCTCGTCAGCCTTGAACTTCGATGGGCGAACAACAACCTCGATACCATTCTCCAAAATCCATTTAGTCGTGCCGAGTGTTGTATTTGTGCTCTCGCTCTTCACTGCTGAGCCCTCAAGCGAAATCGATGGATCGATAAGAGGAACCTTAACAACGTTGTCCTCATATGGCTCAACCTCCATTGCAGCTACCTTAGCGATAGTTGCCAAGATGTCAGCCTCAGTTGGGTTAACCAATCCCTCTCGCTCGGGAGCGTTTACGATGATTGTTTGGTTAAGTGGTGAGATAGCTTGTTGTACCATGCCGTTTATGTCGGCTACGGTCAACATATTGATGATTGTACTATCCATCTTGAACTCGGTCTCAGCATCTGGAATAGGGGTGTTGAGAGAGAAGTTATTGAGATAGCGTTGTACATAAGCGCCATTGAGTTGGTCGCCGCTGTTGTTGTATTGTTGCTCGATAGATTGCATTAAGTTAGCCTGAGCACGCTCAAATTCACCATGAGTAAAGCCATAACGGCGAGTCTTCTCCATCTCGATTGATAGAGCCTCGAAGCCATCGTTGAGTTTACCATCGGGAGTATATACGTCAAACATAACGCTCTCGAGAGTTGGGATGATACCAATTGAGCCAATACCCATCGACGCATGTGTGAATGGAGCATCTGGCTGCATAGAGATCTCGTGGAAACGCTCGTTTTGCATTATCGAGATATACGATTTCGCAATCTCCTGAACCTCATAGATACCAAGGTTGTTGTACTCATTAGGCATTGCCTCACCCTTGATAAAGAGCGAGATCGAAGATCTTGTCATCTCAGGATCTGTATAGATCGAAACGATAGGCTCCTCGTTGGTGAGAACCTTGATAACCTCCTTTTGTGGAGCATCAGCAGCAGGCATTGGAAGATCGGCCATAAGCGTTTGGATCTTCGCCTCGACTTGGTCTACGTCGATATCTCCAACGATTACAATAACTTGGTTATCTGGACGATACCAAGATTCATAGAAACGAATAAGAGCATCATGCTCAAATGTCTCCAAATCTTCGAGGTAACCAATAAGATTACGGTGCTCATAACGAGTGCCGTGACCGAGAGTCTTAACCATCTCGATAACCGAACGCCATGAAGCGTTATCACGTGTGCGAAGCTCCTCTTTGATTACACCACGCTCCGAGTCGATCTCCTCGGCGTGTGGGTCGATAAAGCTTGACCAATCGTGAAGGATAAGTAGAGCCGAGTCAATAACACCCTCACGTGTTACAGGAACATCTTTGATAAGATATGTTGTTTTATCCCAACTTGTACTTGCGTTGAGGTTCACTCCGAACTTAACGCCAATCTTCTCGAGGTACTCGATCATCTCCTTGCCAGGCATGTTGACTGTTCCATTGAATGCCATGTGCTCCAAGAAGTGTGCTAAACCTTGTTGGTCGTCCTCCTCCTGGATAGCACCTACATCGGTTAGGATGTAGAAGTCAGCTTGTCCTTTTGGTTTTGCGTTGTGGCGAATGTAGTAGGTTAGTCCTGCGGGGACCTTGCCTATCCTAACATCCTTATCAACCTCAATGGGAGCCATCGGATTGAACTGAGCCATAACCGTTGTCGCTGCGAAGAGTATCGCTACAACACTTAAAATTACTCTTTTCATCTTTTTTTGTTTTGGTGATTATTTATTTAGTTGTTTCTATCTCTGTGGTCTCTTCGGGGTCTGGTCGATACTCCAATACATCGCCTGGTTGACAGTCGAGTATTCGACAAATTGCCTCGAGCGTGGAGAAACGAACAGCCTTAGCACGTCCATTTTTCAAAATAGAGAGGTTGGCAGGGGTAATATCTATCCTTGCAGCCAACTCACCAAGCGACATCTTGCGCTTGGCCATCATCACATCAACGTTTATTATTATTGCCATCTCTCTTTAAACTGTTAATTTTTGTTCCTCACTAAGTGAGTGGGTTATAGCGAAAAGTTCGCCCATAAAAAGAATTAGAACACCAAGCATAATGATCAGATAGTCGGGACTAAATGTGGTATCGACACTTAGACCACTACCTTCGAGCAACTCAGCAGCTTGAAGATTCATGCGCCATGTGAGTAGAGTCCCAATCAACTCACTTCCGATTAATATCGCAGCTATCCATCGCACTCGCCTAACGTTTGACCGCTCAATACTCTGCTCCTCGATCATTGAGCGGCGTACCGAACGAATAATAAGACCAATAAGCACCAAGAGCCAAATGAAAGCTATACCTAAAATACACATGGTAACGTAGTATGCAGGGTGATCGCCGACGCTACGAAATGGCGAAGTCTGCTCATCGAGGCTCTCCTCGACGATCAAACTTATGTGATCGCCATAGGCTGTGATGTGGAACTGAGAATCATCGAGCGATAGTGGGATGATATTCTCATTGGCCTCGAGAGGAACCCTGGGTAGAAGAAAGACATTGTTATAGTTGCCATCATTCGAATCAAGGCGCATTCTACCCACTTTATAACCTGCATTATAGCCCTCCGAAAATTCAGGGATAAAGTTGCCAACAAATGCCAATGCGATAACCAAAATGAAGCTAATGTATAGTGCCATCAACCTCTTTGCTATAGTTTTCTTATTTTTCATCTGTAAATAAATTAGTTACACACCCCACGCAAGGGTGCATAAATTAGGTTTATAATAACTTGACACAACAAAAGATTAACAGGTGTGTATTA
>JBCQWR010000016.1:0-50812 GCA_047171945.1 Rikenellaceae bacterium
AATGACTTGGTCAAAGGGTATTGATCTCATATTCTTCGAGTATTAAATGTATAATGCTCAAAGATACACAAAATTTTCATCCCCTTTGGCGATGCGGTAGCGTCATGTGTGTTTCATATTACTATCTATTTTTCTTTTACCATCTGTCCTACTACAACCTTTGTGAGCAGCATAGAGATCAACATCGATGCCGCAATAACAATAAGCAGATCTGAGAGATGCAATACCACGGGATAGTTACTACTCAAAAACGTTTGAGCGGGAATCTTAACCAACCCAAAATATTGTTGCACAAGCGTGAGAGTCGAACCCACAACTACACCCAACATCACGCCGCATCCACTTATAAGGAGCCCCTCGCCAAGGAATATCCTCCGCACGAATTGCCACGAGGCACCCATCGCTCGCAGCGTTGCCACATCACCACGCTTCTCGATGATAAGCATCGATAAAGCCCCAATGAGCGAGAACGACGCCAACATCATAATAAGCAGCGAGATGAACATCACCCCCCACTTCTCGTAGGCAACAATATCATACATCATCGGATTCATATCGTAGCGACTCTTCACCTCGAATTCATCGCCCACAACCTCAGCTATCGACTCGATCACCTTACGCTCATTCGCCCCAGCAGCCAAAGCCACCATCAACTGCGAGGCCTTGCCTTCCGATTGGGTCAGCTTCTGTATGGCACGCAGCGAGGTGAGTGCATATCGCTCCTCGCTCTGGAGGTCGGCACTAAAGAGCCCCATCAATTTGAGACGTCGCTCCGTATAGTTCGACATAGGAAGCAACGACGAAAAGCCACTCCCCTTGAGGGCATATATCTCGACAAAGCTATCGACAACATTACGTGCTCCCAACCTATAGGCCAACGCACCACCCAACACAAGTCGATCCAACTCACCCAGTTCGACATTGTAGCGACCTCGCACAACTGCCTCTTCGAGGGGCACCACATCGAGAAACATCGAGTCGACACCTCGAAGCGTTGCCACCACTCTACGCCCATCGTGACCAAGCAGCACACTCTGCTCCGAGACAAACGAAAGCGCTTCGACACCCTCCACCGCCTCGATCTGAGCCACAGGAAACGACTCCATATCGAAGAGGTTACCATGCGCACGAACCACCATCACATCGGGATCCACCATCTTGTTACTCTGCAATATAAGCTCCCCAAAGCCATTAAAGACCGAGAGCAAAATTATCACCGCTGCCACAGGCAACGACACAGCAAGAAGGCTCAAGGTGGTGATTACATTTACCACCGAGTGCGACTTTTTAGCCAAAAGGTATCGTTTAACGAAGAGGAACATCTCTGATGATTTTTGCTCCCTACTCTTGACTCATTGCACGATCAATTCCCTCGATATACTCCAACGAGTCGTCGAGGAAGAAGTCGATCTCGGGAACAACCTTGAGTTGACTCTTGATGCGTGTACCAAGGGCTTTGCGGATCATCCAATTGTTATCTTTGAGGCTCTTCATAACCTCGTCGTGGCGATCAAATGGGAAGATACTCACATAGATCTTGGCGTAACTCAAATCGGGCGACACCCTCACTGCGGTGACCGTGATGAGGATTCCTTTAACTATTGGAGCTGCCTCCCTTTGAAATATCTCGGCGATATCTCTCTGTATCTGCTTCGATACCTTCTGTTGACGTGTTGTCTCTGTATTGCTCATTTTCTATCTATATTTTATTATTTTTTTACTCTATCTTGTTTGTCCTCTGTTCTGTGATTGCGATGCTGCTCGACTCTTCGACGATGCAGCCCCCTTGGTGTTATTACCCTGCTCAGCCTCAAACTCGAATCCATCACGTAGGCCCGAACTCTTTATGCGTTGTGTGTGCCATGCAGCATATCCATCACCACTGAGTCGGTAGCTCACACCCACCTTGAAGTTGAAGTTGTCGATAGGCGAACGCATTGGGGTATAGCTAAATGGGTTCTCCGAACCATCGGTGGTATTGGTGTAGTATTTATTACGGTTTTTCATCAAATCGGAGTATCCGAAGTAATATCTCATGCTTGCTTGAAACTCGTAACGTCCATAGAGGTAGGTCACACCACCACCAAAGCCCAAGCCATAGCCCCATCTATTATCACGCTCCTCTCGCATCTCATACTCGCCCTGCCAATCGTCGTAGCCGTAGCTCTCGTAGAGGTCGTTGCGGTAGGTCGAGGAGAGGTTGTAGCTAAATGTGATTGCGGCATCGGCAAAGACTCTCACACGATTATCCATTATATAGATGTAGGGCTGCCAGATAATCGGCACCATGATCGAGTTGACGTAGCGGTAGTAGTACAATAGGTCGACATCCTCATTACCCTCATCATTGTTGTTGGTCGAGGTGTATGGAGCGTAGGCAAAACCTCGCTGCATATACTCCACATCGACACCCACACACCCCACAAAGAGATCATCGGTGTAGTGACGCCACGAGAAGGAGGTTGTCGAGAGCCCATAGAGCGACTTAGTCTCAATCGAGGGGTAGGCTCGAATTGTACCCGAGCCAAAGCCCTGTGTAAAACCAATTGTACTCTGTGCCGAGAGTGTCACGGAACTTACGACGAGTAGCAAAAACAGTATAATTAATCTCTTCATAATCATCTACTTACCTAAAATTGTTGGGTTATATTGCCCATATTGAATCCTCCCGAGGAGCTACTCTGCTGCTGCTGAGCCTTTTTGGCGGCAGCCTCTTGGTCGGCTATTTGCTGCTTTTCGGCTCGTTGCACCTCTCGATCGTCGAGGGTCTTAATGAGCGATTGCATGGTCACGGGGGCAAATATCTTGGTCATATCCATATCCTGCTCCACTTCCCACTGCACCTTGGTGGCAAAGGTATCCTCTCCACCCGAGCTATATATCTCACTTCGTTCAGCTTGGCGGCGCTCCACAAGATTTCCCGTATCCCAGATGCCATTACCATTCATATCCTCGATTATACGGAATCTAATCTCGCCCGCAGGAACATAGTTGAAACGCACATCTCCCGACACCAAATCACGCTTCTCCTCGAGCAATTTGTTCTTACCATCGAGCAGTTGGATAATATATTTGGCACCAAGCGACTCGTCAGCCTTAAGGCGGATGAGCACCGTAGCAAATTTATCGGGGTCGGCAAGGGTATATGATCCCACCAAGGAGTCATTACCAAATCCTGTGACATCGATAAGCGCATCTTGAGGTATGGTGAGTGTATATTTGTCGGTTGGGGCTCCCCACTGCGAGCGGATGTAGTAGCGGCGCAAGTTGGCTGTATCTCGCTCAAAACTAAATGATTGATCGGTCACAATACTATCGGGGTCCATGCGAGTGAGCAGCAACTTTGCCGTATCGATCGAGACTAAAGGGTAATCAAAATCGATGGTTAGGTGTCGCTCAGGATTGATCTCACCCGTGAGCGCCATCTTATATTTGAATAGTGACGAGGGATCACGCCACTCCTCGCCCGCTGCCAATGCAGCATCACGCTCGGCCTCCTGCTCTAATCGCTTCTTCTCCATCTCTTTGGTCTCTACCATTCGCCATGGCAGCCTAATGGTGTCATGAGTGAGCACCAGGTTGCGCACCGAGTCGTGCTTGTAGTAGCTCACCACCGAGCGAATGGTGTCGGGCAACGACTCCTTGGGAGCTTTGAACCACACCGCCAAGCTATCTCGACCTCGTGAGATACTCTCCACGATGAAGTCGTCGTCGTCAATAGAGTCGAAATGTATAGACTCAATCTTGGGATTGGGCGAGCCGAAGTAGAGCATCGCCTTGTGTTGAAGTGGACGCTCATACTCTTGCAACATTTGACGAGTAAAGGCGACATCGGTAAACATTCTAAAGTAGAGCTGTGGATCGGCCACAGGGTAGCTTCGAATCGAATCGTACCAAATTCCAAACGAGGGTAGATCTTGCGGTGTGATATCCTCACCAAGGAATCCTATTTGGTCTGTTCCAGCCTCATACATCTGGTTGTCGTTAGTATCCTCAAAGGCATAGACTCTATAAGATATAGGTTTTAGGTTTTGCGCAATAAAGATTCCATTATTCTCTGCTCGAGCAATCACCGCAGGCTGATACTTAAACATTGTGGAGTCATACTCCGCCACATTCTCGAGTGAGTCGACAGGAAAGAAGTAGATGAAACTCTTGCTCACCGAGTCGGCTTTGTAGCTGTCGGCAGTATACCCCGAGACAATCATCGAGTCGATGGTCTCGCCTGTCGAGAATACATATCGCATGGCGTTAAGAGGGTTACTCTCATTATTGTCACGGACCGAGCTACCGAAGTTGAGCGCATAGGTTGTATTCTCTTTGAGCGTATCTTTGATCTCAACCACAATACCACGCCCACGAGTATAGAGCGTTGGCTTCTTTTTCATCGCTGGCGAGGTGTAAAACTCCTTCTGTTGATCCTTGATCTGCACAAATTCATCAAACTCTATATATACCTTATTGGCATTGAACGAGGTTGTAAAGTTGTCGGGAGTCATGGCGATAATCACTGGTGGCAGCGAATCTCGAGGACCTCCCGTAGGGCTCAAGATAGAGGCACAACGGCTAAAAAATGCACTAAAAAAGAGCATCACCACAGCTGCTCGAAGCAGATTTACAATATATTTTTCTCCTAATTTCATAAATTAAATCTCTAATTTTACAGATCGCTACAACGTCTCTTCCTCTTGTGTAACATCATCCTCGCCTTCAATCTCTTCCTCTTCCTCCTCTTCTACTTCGGGGATTATAAAGGTCCATGTGCTCGAGGTGTAGCTCGATGTCTTCCACTCTCTAAAGAGCACCGTGAGGTATAGCTCAGCGAGATTGATCGGAATTGTGTAGTCGCTATAGGCATATATCTGCGAGATGGGATCTGCCACAACCACAAAAATATCTTCGCACTCCACCAACAGCTCCAACTCGGTGGTACTATCGGATCGTGGCGACGCCACCACCAGAGGGCCACTCTTTTCGCCCGTCTCAACAGAGGTGGCAAACCCAAGGAGAGCATCCTCAATCGAGCACACCTCCCACTCCTCGAGAGTACCACTAAAGGCATACGCCACAACACCCTCCAACGGGTCGATGTCGCCACCACTCTCAACCTCCATAAATGGTTGCACTATAAGGTTGGTATAGTAGGCCGTCTCATCGAAACACGACGTGAGACCAAGCACCATTACCACACACAGGATCAATCTTCTCATTGTCTACTCCTCCACTCTTTTTAACATCTCCACCACACTCAGCCCCAATAGAGGATGCACAAAGTGTGGCACAATTTGGCTCAAGGGCTCCAACACAAACCTACGCTGCGCCATCAGTGGATGTGGCACCGTAAGAGGCTCTGTTTGGATCACCTCCTGCCCATAAAAAATTATATCTATGTCGATCATGCGTGAGCAATATCGCTCACCACTCTCGCTCTTCTTCTCTCGCTCGGCCGCTCTCACTCGCCCCCAACGCTCCTCAATGCGTTGCGTCGTCTTTAGTAGCTCCAAAGGCTCAAGGCGACTCTCGACCTCCACCGCCTCGTTGAGAAACGGCATCGACTCAAAGCCCCACGCCTCACTTCTCAGCTGCTCGGAGCACCTCACAACCGATCCAACCTCACGCTCCAAGTCTCGCTTAACACCCTCGAAGGTGTGCGCCACATCGCCTACATTGCCACCTAACAACAATACTACACCCCTCATAGACGGTTGATCTGCTTACTTACTACCAACGCAAAGTGGGTGAAAACTATTGTCGAGTTTCCATTTTGATCTATCTGGCGCATAGCCTTTTCAACCTCACCGATCAAAAACTCCACATTCTGATTACCCACAAATGGTGCAAATTTGTTGCAAAAGTCAGCCTCCTCGCCCCAAATATAGCTAATCTCCGACAGCCCCGCATGACGCACATAGGCCTCACGCAGCAGTCGAGCCATATTACTCAAAAAGAGCAGCTGGTTGGAGCGACTCAAGCGAGCCACCTCCTCGGCCCACCCAACAAGCTCCAGGTGTTTATCATTGTAGCTCAGGCGCATAAGCGAGCAGAATAGCTCAAAAGCCGAGGCCTGCTCCTCATCTCGTGCACCCTCGATTATCTCCTGCGCCTTGAGAGCATCGCCACACGCAAAGCGTGCAATCTTAGGGGCTATAGTGGCCTCAACACCTCGAGCGGTGCACCATCTACTCAGAGCCTCATCATCAATTCGAGGTACGGCAACCTCCTGCACACGAGAGATTATCGTTGGCAACAACTTATCGCCTCGCTCGGTGATGAGGATAAAGAGAGTGCGCTCCCAAGGCTCCTCCAAGATCTTGAGAATCTTGTTCGAGGCCTGCTCATTCATCCGCTCGGGGAGCCAAATTATCATCGTCTTATACCCCTCGCCATAACTCTTTAGCGATAGCTTCTCCACAATCTTGTCGGCCTCCTTGGCTGTGATCACCCCCTTGAGTGTCTTACCCAAGTCGAGCGCCTTGAACCACCCTTGTGGTGAAAGGTAGCCATCACTGCGCTCCATCTCGCTACGCCAAAGCGACAAGAAGTCGTCGGTCATAGGTGTCTCGCCTGACTTCTTGCCTTGACGATTCACAGGCAGTGCGAAGTGTAGGTCGGGATGTGCCAAGGCCTCAGTTTGGCGACACGAAGCACACTCGCCACACGAATCCTCGGCGGTGCGAGCCGTACAGTTAATATATTGAACATAGGCCAAAGCCAACGGAAGGGCTCCATAGCCTGCCGCACCCGAAAAGAGCTGGGCATGCGATATGCGTCCAGCAGCCACGCTCTCACGCAACCTCGACTTCAACTCCTCTTGACCTATAACATCCGAAAACTTCATACGCCTATATTATCTCTTTAATTTAAAAATTGAGCGAAGCAACCCCATCACATCTATCCTCTCACGTCTAACAGCATAAAATATATACCAAAAGAGCAACTGGATATTTATGATGTATATCTTTGCCTGCCCGATGATGCTCTCCATCCATACACTGCTCGCAAAAAATATCAGCGCCAAGGCGACATACTCCCCAATGCGAGCCAAAGGATAGGGCGTGGGGAAGAGTCGTCTGTTGAGCGTATAGCTCACCACAACCATCACCGCCTCACCCACAAATCTCGCCCACGCAGCACCATAGTAGCCCCAGCGTGGCACGAAGATAAGGTTGAAAACAATGGTCAAGACCAACCCTGCAAGGGTAATCACAAGCGCCAATTGCGTGCGCTCCTCCCTCTTATACCAAAACGAGAGGTTGAACCATACACCCATCAACACATTGGCACCCAACACAATGGGTAGTATATAGATTCCCTCCCTAAAGTCGGGACCCACAATCAGCGCAAAGAGATCTTTGAAGAGCGCAATCCCCAAAAATATCGCCATCGAGGCCATCACATAGTACTTCATCGCCGCAGCATTCATCTCCACAAACTCCTCCTTTTTGAAGTTCGAGAGGAAAAATGGCTCCGCCGCCAAGCGATACATTTGGGTAAAGAGAGTCATCACAACCCCGATCTTCACCACCGCACCATAGATTCCCAACTGCGCCATCGCACCCTCGGGAACCAGATATTTTATCATCTGACGATCTATAAAGTCGGTCGCCGTAGCTGTGACGCCACTCAGCAGCAGCGGCAGCGAGTAGACAAAGAGAGCTCCAAGTAGCACAAAGTCGATGCGTGGCACCGTGCGAGAGGTGGTCGTCAAGACCACACCAAAAGTGACGACACTCGCCCCAAGGTTGGCCACCAGGGCCCATCCCACACCAAAGTCACTATCAAAGAGCCCCGCCATACCAAAGCCAAAGGCCCAGGCAACTTGCAAGACGATGTTGAGCAGCTTAATCACAACATACCTCTTGGCACGCCCCTGCTCCCTGAGTCGAGCAAAGGGGATTAGGGTTGCCACATCGAACATCACAATGGCGGCAACCAAGATCAAGTAGAGCGGATTGGCAACATAGGCCTCGCCCATCACCCTCGAGATGGGGGCATCGAAGAGGTAAACCACCCCAAAGAAGAGCAGCGCCGCCACACTCGTAGCACCCCACGAAGTGGCAAAGAGCCTTCGCTTAGCCGCCTCAATAGCCTCCGAGCCACCACCCGCAGCCTCCGCCTTAGCGGCAAAGCGGAAGTAGCTCGACTCCATACCCATCGACAAGAGAACCAGCATAAAGGGGATGAGTGCATAGATGTCGGTGATCACACCAAATTCACTGAGGCCAAAGACACGAGTATAGTAGGGCGTGAGCAGGTAACTAAGTAACCTACCGACAATTGTGCTTATTCCATATATCGCACTCTGTTTAGCTAATTTCTCTAACATCTGCCTAACTTTCTCTAAGAGAGCAAAGGTACAAATATTATAATGGAATCCGAAATTTTACACCCATAATCGAACAGCTTCGTGAAATTAAAGGGATAATGTGTTCGAAAACTACAAATTAGTCTCGAATAACCTTAATCGAGCTATCCTCACCAAAGGCAATAATTGAAGAGGGTCGGCGAGTAGGTTTACCCTCAAATCGAGGGTGTACAACATAGTCAACTCCCTCCACTATCTCACGATCTATCTCATTGAATCTGAGTGGGGTAGCCTCACCAGAGAGGTTAGCCGAGGTAGAGACTATGGGACGTCCAAATCTATATAAAATCTTTTCGCACAACTCGTGTTGAGGTATGCGCACACCCAATGTCCCCTCCTCGGGAATAAGGTTTGGTGCCACACCCACAGCACCTGAAAGAATTGCCGTAAGCGGCTTCTCGCTCATCTCCAACACATCGAATGCAATGCCTGGCGCTTTATTGACATATCGCACCACCATATTGGCGTTGTTGCATAACACAAGCATAGATTTTTTATCTTCGCTCTTCTTGAGTGCATATACCTTGGCTACAGCCTCGGGGTTTGTAGCATCGCACCCGATGCCCCACACTGTGTCGGTTGGGTATAGTATAATGCCACCCGAGCGGAGTATCGCTACGATCTCGGCTACGGTTTGATCTAATGATGCCATATTCTAAGGAAATTATTTTGTTTGACGAAGCACCATAAGGCGTTCACTCCACCTCTGCTGCAAAATCTCGACATTTGCCTCACGACCCTCCCATTGAGTGTAGCGCTCCACCTTCTCGGGATAGATGTCGCTCATCGTGATAAGTATTCCAGTCTCCTCCACCTCACCGAAGTCACAATTGAGGAATGTATCGAAGGTCTTCATCGTTGGTGAGAGACTCATATAGGCGTTGAATAGGGGTGGAATATTCTCACCTAACTCTCGCACCGTTTGCATCAATATCTTGTAATTTGCATCGTAGCTATCGCCCACAAAAACAGAGTTATAGCGCTCCTCGCTGACCCCCACTCTGAGAGGCAATTTAGCTCTCATCAATGAATCCTTGTCGGGGAAATAGAGTCTAAAGAATGAGAGTATCAGATTACGAGCTTCGACATTGAATGTGGTATACATGGTAATCTTCCCAAAGAAGTAGTTACACTCGGGATTCAGCACCATCAAAGCACCCAAACCATCCCAAAGATTATCCAAAGCATATATTCCTTTACGGTTGCGACGAGGCTGATATTTACACTGCACAAAGGAGCGACCGAGCTCAATAGTACGAGGGAGATACTCCGAGCGGAAGAGCTCCGAAAAGTCGAAATAGTGCTCCGTGGAGAGGTGCTTGGGGTGAGTACCCTCACAAATAATGAAGCGATATCCGCCAACAATCTCTTGCTCGGCACGATCCCACACGATCAATTGGAGGTATCCATTGGGAGCTACATCGGCCTCATCAATATCGATCTCTTGACCCGTACCTCCGCCAGCCTCACGAAAAGACTCCTCACGAAGGCGACCCACCTCACGCATAAGCGCAGGGCACTCCGCTGCCGAGAAGATATATATCTCATTATCTACCTTATTCGTGTTGCGTATTTTTCGCTCTTCGGTGAGCTCTTCAAGGAGCAATCTCCGATCTACTGGCTCTATAATTGGTAACTGCATATAACGTTATCTAAATCAAAAATATTACAAATATAGCAGTTATTTTTTAATTTTAATAGTTATTTGCCCCTATTTTGCATTAAATAAGTTTTATTACGTACTGCCTCCACCTGCTCACGCACCGATCCATACTCTTTGAGCTGCTCGGCAGTGATAGGTTCTCCCACGCTCATACGGAAGTGTTTACCATGTTGGCGAAACATACCATCAACAAGATAAAGCATCTCAATATTGGCCTTGATACCCAACGCCTTACGCCACCTGTAGAGACGATAGAAACCTTTGTGAAGAGAGCCCTCAACATAGAGCGGCACCACCGAACGGGAGGTGGCATGAGCACGTTTGATAAATGTATTTTTCCACTGTAGATCGGCTATTTTGCCATCCACCACACGTGAACATATCCCCGCAGGAAACATTAAAATTGGCATATCGGAGGCAAACCCCTCTTCAAATAGTCGCACATACTCGGGATTCTGCGACCCCAAGGTGTTGACTGGAATCCAAATAGGCTTAAGTGGATCGAGGTTCATCAAGATGTCGTTGACCACCACTCGAGCATCGCCAAAGTATTCGATCAAGCAGTCGGCAATCATCATCCCATCCATTCCTCCAAATGGGTGGTTCGATGCAAAGATGTAGCGACCCTTGGGATCCAACCGCTCAAGACCCTCGAGAGTGTAGGTGATTCTCCAACGCTTAAACACCGCTTGCACAAAGGGTTGCGGCGCAAGATCCCAACCGTCACGCAAGATCTCATTGATGCCATCTTGGTGCGAAATTCGCTTAAGATAGCGATATATAAAACCAGGTATATATTTGGCCACTTTGGGTGCTTTCGAGGCAATCACAGTTGGTACATCAATCTGAGGCATAATCTTTAAAGTTTTAGCATTTTTTTATCCCACAAATATAGCTTTTTTCTAACAATTTCGCTAACTTTACACCCAAATATTGATATGACAATGATTCACTACACAAGTGACTACCACACACCCGTACTCCTTGAAGAGTCGGTACTTCTAATGAATATAACCCCCGAGGGAACCTACGCCGATTTAACCTTTGGCGGTGGTGGCCACTCTCGTCACATACTCTCGCACCTCTCGGGCAGGGGTGCGCTCTACTCTTTTGACCAAGACAAAGATACCAAAGCCAATGCTCCCGACTCGCCCCACTTCCACTATGTGGAGAGTAACTTCCGCTTTTTGCGTGGTGCTCTAAGGTTGCGTGGTGTGGAGCAGGTGGATGCTATTTTGGCCGATTTAGGGGTCTCGTCGCACCACTTCAACGCCGTGGAGCGAGGCTTTTCGTTTCGAGGCGATGCTCCACTCGATATGCGCATGAATCAACGAGGTCGCCTCACAGCGGCCGAGGTGGTCAACCGCTACTCCAACGAGGAGCTAATTAGAGTATTGAGAGATTGGGGCGAGCTCCCCACCCCCTTCAAGATTGCTAACTGCTTGGAGCGTGCTCGAGCTATAGAGCCCATCACAACTACCGCACAGCTGGTTGCTGCAGTGGCGCCATGCACCCCCAAAAAGGATGAATCGAAGTTCCTCACGAAACTCTTCCAGGCGCTCCGCATAGAGGTTAATGGCGAGATGGAGGCGCTCAAGATGGCTCTCGAGCAGAGTCTCAAAGTGCTCAAGCCTGGCGGAAGATTGGTGGTTATATCATACCACTCGCTCGAAGATAGGTTGGTCAAGAACTTTATGCGTAGTGGCAACTTTGAGGGCAGGGTCGAGAAGGATTTCTTTGGCAATCCGATGAGCCCATTTGAACTTGTAACACGCAAAGCAGTGGTGCCATCACCCGAAGAGGTGGAGCGCAACCCACGTTCACGCAGTGCCAAGATGCGTGCCGCAATTAAACGATAACCCAAAACGTCGAGAGCAACCATGGAGAGAGAATACAACCCATTTGAGTTCGATTCACCCGATCCCAACCGCTCGAACCGCATCGAAAGAGAGGTCGCAATAGTAAAACGGGAGGAGTCAAGAAGAGAGGAAGAAGAGGAGAGAGAGAGAGAGAGGGACGAGAGAGAGGGGAGCGAGAGAGAGAGGAAGAGGGAGAGGAAGAGGAAGAGAGAGGGTGAGAATGTCGACGAGAGCAACTCAGCCAAGGAGACCCCAGAGGGTGAACTCACCCCCGAACAGCAAGAGGAGCTGCGACGCATAGCACGAGAGAAGAGTGTTTTTTGGCAATTCATCTCGGGCAACTGGATGATTCTCGATGGAGTCACTGGCACCTACCGTTATCTGCTTATTATCGCCTCAACACTCTTTTTGAGTGTTGTATCGATCTTCGTCACATTTCACCTAAGTGAGAAACTCACTCTGCGTACACAGAGTGTACAACTGCTGCGAGAACGTGCTTTGGAGTATCAACGCATACGATTCAATAGCACCTCACACTCGGCAATCGTCAAAGAGTTAGAGCGCCGAGGCATTCCACTCTACGATCTACATGAGTCCAAAACAATAATAGAATAACAAAAGCTTACAATGGCTAAAAATAGTGCAAAAATCCAGATGCTCAAGCGTGCCAAGAACATCTTCCTGATCTCAATCATATTGATGGTTGTGATACTTTTGCGCATCATATATATCCAACACTTCTCATCCGAGGTGCGTTTCAACTCCGAGAGGCTTCACGAGAGAATATTTAGTTGGCAGGAGATCCCCGCCCATCGAGGGTCGATCCTCGATCGCAATGGCGATCCCTTGGCCGTCTCGATCTACAACTACCAGGTGGAGATGGACTACGGCAGCGAGGGATTCGACTCACCCGAGCGATTTGAACAACACACCGACTCCTTGAGCAAACTTCTCGCTCGCTACTTCAAGGATCGCTCAGCGGCACAATACAAAACAATAATGCGTGAGGGTCGCAAAAAAGGCTACCAGCTACGCTATCTCAAAGATACTACGGTGCTTCGCTCCGAGGGGTGGTGGTATAGACTCCTCGACCGCCTGCGTGACGATGAGTGGCGCACAGTAAAGCTCTACGACACCATCCGTGACCACACCCCCAGACCAATACTCCCTCGCTCGATAGATTACACCGAGTGGCAGACACTCAAAAAGTGGCCAATATTCAACTACAATATGGGTATCACCTATACCTTATCTCGCAGTGACAACCGAATATACCCCCACGGCGATTTAGCACGTGTCGTAGTTGGTAAAAGCTTCGATGGCAAGGGTACCGACTACGGTATCGAAGCCGCCTATGCCTCCACTCTCGAGGCACAACCTGGCAAGATACGCCGCCAACGCATAGCTCGAGGATTCTACGGACAGGTGCTCGACGAGGGTGATAACATAGATCCAATGGATGGTAGCGACGTGGTTACCACTCTCGATGTCGACATCCAAGATGTCGTCACCAAGGCTCTCGAGACCGAACTCATACGCCACAACGCAATTTGGGGAACCTCGATGGTGATGGAGGTCGAGACAGGAAATATATTGGCGATGGCCAACTTGGGTCGCCTCTCTGTGGGAAGATATAGCGAGACCAAGAACTACGCTTTGCAATATCGCATGGAGCCAGGATCAACCTTCAAATTGGCCTCTGCGATGGCACTATTGGAGGATGCTGGCATGTCGCCCGACAAGATCTACGACTCGGGCAATGGCCAGACAATAATGGTGGGTAGCGCCAAGGTGAAAGATTCCCACCCAGGCTACAACGAGGTTGATCTAAAGACCGCCACCGTGCAGTCGCTCAACGGCTACTTCGCCCACGCAACCTACGACCACTACAAGGATAACCCCGAGCGCTTAATCAAGTTCCTCCGTTCACTCCACCTCGACCGCTCGATCGGTCTCGAGGAGTTCGACGCCATTGAGCCCAACTTCAGAGCACCAGGTGACAAAAGTTGGTACACCTACAACACTGTGCCATATTTAGGCTTCGGTTATGCTATAGAGTTGAGCCCTATACACACCCTCACGCTCTACAATGCTGTAGCCAATGGGGGCTGTATGGTGGCACCTCAACTCATAAAGAGCTACTACAGCAATGGCAAACATATCGAGAACAACCGACCAACGGTACTCAACCCCAAGATCTGCTCCGACCGTACACTGCGTCTTTTGCGTGAATATTTGGAGGAGGTGGCAATCAGCGGAACGGCCAAAGATTATATGGGCAGCTTCAAAGATTTTAGCGTCGGCGCCAAGACAGGTACTGCGACCTACGCTCAGGGCAACATCAACTACAGCGATGGCTACTATGTGGGTAGCATGGTGACCTATATGCCTGCCGACAAACCTAAGTACACGATTCTCACACAGGTGTTCACCCGTTTGGGCAATAGCTACACCATCTATGGCTCTTCACTCACGGGTCGTGCACAACAAAAGATCGTGCAACACCTATACAGCTCCGAGAAGGAGTGGTACGACAACATTGAGGAGTGGCCCAAAGAGTACTATCCACGCTTCATCAAGGGTGGCGAGGTGAAGCAGATCGAGGAGATAACCTATCAACTTTCGCCACGCACAGCTCGCCACGCAGGCGACAGCAAGTGGGGCGAGGTGAGCGTTGATTCACTCTCGAAGGTCGAGATCAACGACATCGACTACAGCACCACCACCATGCCCAACGTTGTGGGAATGGGTCTTAAAGATGCACTTTTCATCCTCGAGAGTCGAGGGCTCAAGGTGCGATTCAGTGGCAAAGGGGCTGTTCGATCACAAAGCATCAAGGCGGGGGCAAAGATCTCGGCAGGTGCTGTGGTAAGTATTAAATTAAGTTAAAAGATGAAGAGTTTAGAGAAGATATTCAAAGATATAGAGTATAGTGAGTGGGTCGGCAGCCGCAGTGGCCAGATCGACTCGCTATGCTACGACTCTCGCTGCGTGGAGCCCAACAGCTGCTTCTTCGCATTGGTGGGTACCCAAAGCGATGGCCACCAATTTATCGAGAGAGCCCTCGAGCAGGGTGCTATAGCCGTAGTGTGTGAGAGGCTGCCCCAAGCCCTCAAACCCGAGGTGAGCTACATCGTAGTGGGCGATAGCCACCGCACGATGGGAGAGGTGGCAGCGCAGTTCTACAACCACCCGAGCCACTCGCTACGCTTAGTGGGCATTACGGGAACCAATGGCAAGACCACCACCGCTACGCTTCTCTACAACCTCTTTAGGTCGGTGGGTTACCGTGTGGGACTTATCTCGACGGTGAGCTACTGCATTGACGACGAGGTGCGCCACTCGACCCACACCACACCCGACTCGATCCGCCTCCACTCGATGCTCGCCGAGATGGTTGAGCGAGGTTGCGACTACTGCTTTATGGAGGTCTCCTCCCACGCCGTGGTGCAGCAACGTATCGCAGGGGTGCACTTTGCAGGGGCGCTATTTAGCAACATCACACACGACCACCTCGACTACCACCACACCTTTGCCGAGTATATCAAGGCAAAGAAGGGGCTCTTCGACTCGCTCGATAAAGGGGCCTTTGCGCTAACCAACGTCGATGATCGCAATGGCGAGGTGATGCTCCAAAATTGTAAGGCTGAGCGCTATAGCTACTCCCTGCGCTCGATGGCCGATTATCGGTGTAAGATCATCGAGATGCATCTCGACTCAATGCTCCTACGTCTCGATGGCGAGGAGATCTGGGTAAACTGCACAGGGCGATTCAACGCCTACAACACCCTTGCTATCTACTCCGTAGCACGCCTCTTGGGGCTCTCGCAGTCGGAGATACTCTTAGCGATTAGTTCACTTAGTGCAGTTTCGGGACGTTTCGAGACCATCAAGCTCCCCAATGGTGTAACGGCAATTATAGATTACGCTCACACCCCCGACGCTCTGGAGAGTGTCATCTCCACAATCGAGGAGATCACCTCACCCGAGCAGCAACTTATCGTGGTGTGTGGCTGTGGCGGAGAGCGTGATCGAGAGAAGCGACCCGAGATGGCTCGAATAGCAACAACCCACGCCTCACTCTCGATATTCACCTCGGACAACCCTCGCAGCGAGGATCCTCAAGCAATCATCGAGGAGATGGTGGCAGGGGTGAGCGACAAGATGGCACGCCACCTCTCGATTGTGGATCGACGTGAGGCAATCCGCACAGCGCTGCTCTTTGCCAAGGCGGGCGATGTGGTGCTCATTGCGGGCAAGGGTCACGAGACCTACCAGATAATTGGTGCCGAGAGGCTCCACTTCGACGACCATGAGGTTGTTCGAGAGATGTGTAAATAGAAAATAAAAAAAGAAAAATAGCGATGTTTTACCACTTATTCAACTACTTAGAACAAATTGGCGTAGATATCCCAGGTGCTGGAATGTTTCAATATATCTCATTCCGCTCTTTGGCGGCAATCGTTACGGCACTCATCATCATCATCTTTGCGGGTAAGCAGATCATCCGCCTACTACAGCGTCTCCAAATTGGAGAGGAGGTGCGAGATTTGGGACTCAATGGCCAAATCGAAAAGAAGGGCACCCCAACGATGGGAGGAGTAATTATCCTCTTGGCGGTACTACTCCCCACACTTCTCTTTGGCCGTCTCGACAACATATATGTACTGCTACTCATCGGCTCCACTGTGTGGTTGGGACTTCTTGGATTCTTAGACGACTACATCAAAGTTTTTCGAGGAGATAAAGATGGACTGCATGGCTACTTCAAGATCATCGGACAGGTGAGCCTGGGTCTTATCGTGGGTCTAACGATGTGGTATTCGTCCGATATTGTCGTTCGAGATACCACCAAAACCGCCTTCGAGAGTCAATATATCGATACCAACGGAGAGACACAGACCATCACCCAATATAACGTCTCGGTCGATGGCGATGCCCACAAGTCATCGAGTACAACAATCCCATTTATGAAGAACAATGTGCTCGACTATCGACGCATTGGTGGCGATAGCGACATCCTTACACTTATTATATATGTGATTATCTCGATCTTCATCGTCACGGCAGTCTCCAATGGAGCCAATCTCACCGATGGCCTCGATGGCTTGATGACGGGCGTCTCGATCCCAATTGCGGCGGTGCTCGGAGCGCTGGCCTACCTCTCGGGAAATATTGTCTATGCTGACTACCTTAATATAATGTATATCCCCGATAGTGGTGAGTTGGTAGTATTTGCCGCAGCACTCTTTGGGGCGCTCATCGGATTCTTGTGGTACAACACCTATCCTGCCCAGATCTTTATGGGCGACACGGGTTCGTTGGCCATTGGTGGCATCATAGCGGTCTTTGCAATCTGCATACGCAAGGAGCTGCTCTTGCCTCTTCTCTGCGGAATATTCCTTATCGAGTCGCTCTCGGTGATGATACAGGTGGGCTACTATAAATATACCAAACGTCGATGTGGCGAGGGCAGACGCATATTCCTAATGTCGCCACTCCACCACCACTACCAGAAGGTGGGATACTTCGAGACGAAGATCGTCATGCGCTTTTGCATCATCTCGATCCTCTTGGCGGCACTAACAATTGCGACACTTAAAATGAGGTAATTATGAAAAAGATAATAGTTTCGGGTGGAGGTACAGGAGGCCATATCTATCCAGCGGTAGCGGTAGCCGAGGCACTTATGGCGCACTATGGTAGCGATGTGGAGATCCTCTTCGTTGGTGCCGAGGGTCGCATGGAGATGCAGAAGATACCAGCGTTGGGCTACAATATTGTGGGACTACCCATCGCAGGGTTGCAACGTCGCTTCGATTGGCACAACATCGAGGTGCCATTTAAGTTGATGAAGAGCATCCGAAAGGCCAAGCGAGTGATAAGCGAGTTTGGTGCCGATTTAGTTATCGGATTTGGTGGCTACGCCTCGGCACCAGTGCTGTGGGCTGCCCAAAAGAGTGGGGTCCCCACAATAATCCAGGAGCAGAACTCATTTGCAGGGCTCACCAACAAGATCCTCGCAAAGAGAGCAAAACATATCTGCACAGCCTACAAGGGGATGGAGCGCTTCTTCCCCACCACCGAGATCACCCTCACGGGAAACCCCTTGAGAGGGAGTTTTGGAGCGGCAGAGGTCGACAAGGGGGAGGCACTTAGCCACTTTGGGTTCGACGCCTCACGCCCTGTGGTGCTTGTCGTGGGGGGGTCGCTCGGCACTCGCACACTCAACGAGATGATGAAGCGCTGGATCGAGGAGAACCCCACCGATCGCCCCGTGCAGGTGATTTGGCAGACAGGAAAATATTACGAGAGTGAGATGCAACGCTTCGCCAAACAGCACTCAATGGAGAGGATATGGCAAGGAGCCTTCATCGAGCGGATGGATTTGGCATATGCAGCCGCTACGGTGGTGATCTCGAGAAGCGGAGCCTGCACCGTGTCGGAGCTCTGTCTGCTGGGCAAGGCGACAATATTTGTACCCTCGCCCAATGTGGCCGAGGATCACCAAACGCACAACGCACGAGCATTGAGCGACAATGGTGCGGCACTAATGGTGCGTGATAGCGAGGCTGTGGGCAGCTGCATGGAGCGTGCCATCGAGCTTATCTCGACCCCCGAGCAGCTCGCCTCGATAGAGCAGAGAGTGGCAGAGTTGGCCACACCCAATGCCGCAACAGATATAGTAAAGATAGCGACAAAATTTTTAGAGTAATGGAACAAAAAAATATATACTTCTTGGGAATTGGAGGCATCGGCATGAGCGCCTTAGCTCGCCTCTTCCTCCACCAAGGTCACCGTGTGGGTGGCTACGACCGCACCAAGACACCCCTCACCGAGCGATTGGAGCGAGAGGGTGCCGATATTCACTACGATGACTCTGTAGAGGCCATTGCGCCCCACTTCAAAGATGTGGAGACAACAACGGTGATATATACCCCCGCTATACCCTCGTCGCACAGCGAATACAACTACTTTGTGGAGGGTGGCTTCGAGGTGCTTAAACGCTCTCAGATGTTGGGGCTAATCTCTCAAGGTCACTACGTGATGGCTGTGGCTGGTACCCACGGTAAGACCTCCACCTCGACACTCATTGCGTGGCTCAACCACGAGGCCGAGGGTGAGGGCTCTGCGCTATTGGGTGGCATCTCCAAGAACTTCGACTCCAACTTGGTGCTGGGGTGTGGCGAGAGACTCGCAGTTGAGGCCGACGAGTTCGACCGCTCCTTTTTGCGCCTTGCGCCCGATGTGGCGGTCATCACCTCGGTCGATCCCGACCACCTCGATATTTATGGAACTTACGACTCAGTCAAGGAGGCCTTCTCGCAGTTTGTGGGGCTCATCAAGGCTGGAGGTTCGTTGATTCTCAAGAGTGGCGTCGAGATTGAAATTCCAAACGACAACATCTATATATATAGGTATAGCTACAATTGTGAGCAATCTCACTTCTTTGCTCGCAACATCGAGCTGATTGAAGGAGCTCTCTATCGCTACGATATAGTCACCCCCGACTCTATTATTGAGGGGTGCACCCTTGGTATTCCTGGTTGGGTCAACGTAGAGAATAGCATAGCGGCAGTGGCCTCGCTATGGTGTGCCGCACGTCGAGAGGGGCGTGAATTGGACCACTCCAGCATACGTCGTGCATTAGCCTGGTTTAGTGGCGTAAAGCGTCGTTTTGAGTTCTACGTAAATACCCCCCGACAGGTATATATGGACGATTATGCCCACCATCCACGAGAGATCGAGGCAGCATTAAGTTCAGTTAGAGCGATGCTCCCTGGGCGTGAGATTTTGGCAGTATTCCAACCACACCTCTACTCTCGCACACAGGATCTCTACAGAGAGTTTGCCGAGGCACTATCTTCGGCCGATAGAGTAGTTCTATTGCCGATCTATCCAGCTCGAGAGTTACCCATCGAGGGTGTCACCACCGAGCTAATTGCGACTCGAGTGAGTGTGCCATGTACAATTGTGGAGCGTGAAGATTTGGCTAAATATTTGGAGAGTGAGACAACGGATGTTGTAATCACCTTTGGAGCTGGAAATATTGATTGTCTCTGCGAGCCTCTTGCCGAGGTTTTGGGACGCAAAGCATAACGATAAATTAGTTGAGCGATGAAAATTTGGTTGAGATATACACTCTACACAATATTGTGGATCGGAGTGGTGGCATATATAATATTTGCCGCCTATAGCGTACGTTCGCACCGCTCAACACTCAAAGTTGAGCATCTCGAGATAGAGATCGTCGACAGTAGCGCCATCTCCAATTTGGTCTCTCGCTCGATGGTCGAGGGGTGGATCAAACAGAGCGGCATCAACACCAAAGGGGAGAAGATAGACTCTCTCAAACTCACATCGCTCGAGCGGTATATTGCCAACAGCGGCTTTGTAGATCAAGTGAAGTGTTACCTCACCTACTCGGGAGTGCTCCGAGTCGAGGTCTCACAACTACGACCCGTCTTTAGGATTCTACTCGATGGTTACAACTCATACATCACTGCCGATGGTAATATCTTCCAACGACCAGCCGCCTCGTCACGCTATGTGCCAGTGGTGACGGGAAGCTACACGCCTCTCTTTACGGCAGGCTACAATGGCCCTATCGAGGAGCTCTACAAAGCTAAGTGTGAGGAGGTTGAGAACGAAATTGAGCGGATCGAAAAACGAGATCTCTACCCACTATACGCCAAGCGCAACCAGATCCGTGCCGAGCTCAAGATGGTCAACAGCCGCTACACTCGACGACGCTTTGGCGAGAGCGCCAAGGAGTGTGACAAGCGTGTTGCCGACCTCAAAGCACTCAATAGTGCGGACCGTGCACGACTCTCTGGAGAGGCACACAATGTGGCCGTTGAGATCGACCGAGTGAAAGCAAAACAAAAAGTTTATAGTGAGAGGCAAAAAAAGTTTGAAAAAAAGTATCAAGATCTAATAAATCTCATTACCTTTGTAAATGTAGTAGAAAATGATAAATTCTGGAGTTCGGAGATTGTCCAAATCGATGCAACGTCATCGACCAATGGAGATCTTCTTCTCGAGCTTATACCTCGCAGTGGTGACCATACGATCATCTTTGGCGAGGTTGTCGATGTCGTAGATCGCCTCGACAAGGCTAAAACCTTCTATAAAGAGGTTCTCCCAAAGGTGGGGTGGCTGGAGTTCAAGAGTATCAATATCGAATACGATAGTCAGATTGTGTGTAAATAGGAATAACTACCTTCAAGAGAATAGGCTCTTGAGGATTGAGAAAAAACAGGTTGAGTTGTGGAGATGAAAGATTATATTGTAGCAATAGATTTAGGAGATTCAAATATTGTCGTAGCTGTTGGTTCACCCACTGAAGATGGGCGGATCAACATTGAGCATATATTGAGTAGACCCTCGGCGGGTGTTAGCGCTGGTCAAATTATGAATATTGACTCGGCCGTTAAAACCATCAAAGGAGCTCTCGATGATCTGCGTGATGCCACAGGTATCGACGTCAAGGAGACCTACATAGGTCTCTCTGGCGAGTTCATCTATTGCACCAGCCACACCGACCACGTATATGTTCCCGACCACAAGAATGGAGTAACCCAGCAAGTTGTCGATGCACTATTCGAGCGTATGAACAATGTAATGGTCTCTGAGGATCGCATCATTATGGAGCGAATACCTCAGCGATATGTCATCAACGACACCACTGAGGTGGAGAACCCCGTTGGAGTATTTGGAAGCCCCTTGAGTTCAACATTCAACTTCATATCGTCGGACAACATCCCCTTGGGTCGTATCGACATGGCACTACGTCGCCTCCAAATAATCCCTCGTCGCATATTCTCCAACGCCGTAGTGGTGGGTGACGCAGTACTATCACCCGACGAAAAGGAGGAGGGTGTAGTTGTTGTCGACATCGGAGGAGAACTCACCGACATCGCCATATACCACCGCAACGTGGTGCGCTACATCTCGACAATACCGATGGGTGCCAAGAGCATCAATAACGATATCCGCACCCTCACCATTCCCGAGAGATATATCGAGCCCCTCAAATTGAGATATGGCTCCGCCCTGGCTTCGGAGGCTCCAAGTGAGCTTACCATCACCATCAAGGGTCGCACCAAACATGATCAACGTGAGATTGCTGCCTACAACTTGGCCGCAGTGATTGAGGCTCGTGTTAGAGATATAGCCGAACTTGTCAGCAAGGAGATTGCCGACTCGTCGTTCGAAGATAAAGTTCCCTACGGTATTGTACTCACGGGCGGTTCGGCTCAACTACGATATATAGATGAACTATTCCGCCAAGTGACAAACATGGAGGTACGTGTTGCCGAGGCCGAGGATGTCATCTCTATTCACAGTCGCACTAAAATCACCTCTTCGGCCGACTCTACGGTAGTAGGACTTCTCCTCCACGGAGCAAAATATGGCCCCTGCGAAGTGGAATTAGGAGAGCCTAAGAAAACACAAGAAGAGAAGGAGGAACAAAAGAGATTAGAGAGAGAAAAAGCTGAGAGCGAGAAGAAGGAGCGAGAAGAGAAGGAGAGGGTAGAGAAGGAGAGGATAGAGAGAGAGAAAGCCGAGCAAGAGAGAAAAGAGAAGGAGAGAAAAGAGCAAGAAGAGCAAAAGAAGGCCGAGAGAGAGAGAGCCGAGAGAGAAGAGAGGGAGAGAAGAGAGGGAGCCGAAAGAGAGAGAGCCGAAAGAGAGAGAATCAAAGGCGGCAACCAACAAGAGGAAGGCCCCAACAAGAGTGTAGAGAGGCCAATAGAGAATGATTTAGAGGAGGAACCAGTAAAAAAAGGTGGCTGGTTAGATAGTTTTGCCAACCGCTTCGCTAAGTTCACCAACAACATAAACAATCACTTCGACGTATCTAAGGATAGCTACAACGAAGATGACGAAATTTAGAAACCATCTTACCAAGTGGTAAAAAAGATGTAAAAAATGGAGATTATGAATGAAGATATAATGGAAGCCCTAAGTGTCGACCGAGGCTCAGAATCTATAATTATGGTTGCAGGTGTTGGTGGAGCAGGTGGTAACGCCGTACGACACATGTACGAAATGGGTATCGAGGGAGTTGAATTTATGGTCTGCAATACCGATCAACAATCACTCGACAAAAGCCCAATCGATTGCAAGATAAAACTTGGTAACGACGGTTTGGGTGCTGGCAGCAACCCCGAAATCGGCCGCTTAGCAGCTATTGAGAGCCTCGAGGCAATCAAGAGCCGACTCAAAGCATCCAATACCAAAATGCTATTTATCACCGCTGGAATGGGTGGTGGTACAGGTACTGGAGCCTCTCCCGTGATTGCAAAGATGGCTAAGGAGGAGGGAATCCTCACCGTAGCTATAGTAACCTCGCCTCTCACTCTCGAGGGTAATGAGCGTTTAGAGCAAGCTTTGGAGGGTATCGACAAGCTCAAAACTCATGTCGACTCACTGCTTATCATCAATAACGACAACATCTTAACACAATTCCAAGACCTATCACTCGTCGAGGCATTCCAAGAAGCCGACGACATACTCTGCTCCGCAGCCAAAGGTATCGCCGAGATCATCACCGTGAAGAGCGACTTGGTAAATGTCGATTTTGCCGATGTTAAACGAGTGATGAGTAGTAGCGGCACAGCCCACATGAGTGTAGCAACGGCCGAGGGTGAAAATCGTGCCCAAGTGGTAGCCGAGCAGTCACTCACATCACCACTACTCGATAAGAACCTTATCTCGGGAGCAAAAAATATTCTCATCAACTTCGTCACAGCAGAGCCTAATGGACTTGCTACATCGGAGCTCAAAACAGTGCTCGAATATATCCAACAAAATGCTTCAACTATCGACGAGAATGGCAAACAACACAACGCCAATGTTATATGGGGTACCAGTAGCAAAGCATCGTTGGGCAAAAGCCTCGAGTTGGTTGTAGTGGCTACGGGCTTCGACACTGTGAAACAAGTTGAGAGTGGAAAAATTGATACGGCACCAACTCAAGAGACTGTAGAGGAGAGTGTTACCAAAGATCAAGATCAACAAGAACCCGACAAAAAAGATGAGGGTAGAGGTGTAACTACACCTAATGCAGCTGCACCTAACATTATCCCAAAACCAAACAAGGTGGCTAATACCCAACCAAAACATGTGGTGCTCGGCAGCCGCAAATCTCGCTATGCCAATATCGACCAACTCTCTAAGCAACCAGCCTACAAAACTCGACAGGTGCAACTTATAGTAACATCACCAAGCAACCGACGTGAGCTACTCAAAGAGAGTTCAACAGAGAACAAAGCAGCATCGGAGGCCGACGACTCACTACTATTTAAGTAGTCAAACCACACCAACCCAATGGAGTACTATTGGCCAATGGCCGATAAACACCCCATAAAACATAGTATTAACTAAACTGATAATTTGTGAATATTTTCGAAGAGATAGCTATAAACACCTTTTCAACACCCTCCGTAATAGTGCTCTGCATAGTAGCACTCATCTTGTTACTACTCTCAGCAATAGTCTCGGGATCTGAAACTGCATTCTTTTCACTCAATCACAACGACATAAAACGTCTGAAGGGTGATAGTAGCTCCGCAGCTGCTACCACCCTTCTGCTACTCAGCAATATAGACCTGTTGCTCGCCACAATATTGGTGATCAACAACTTAGTTAATATCTGCATCGTCATCATCACCTCAAACATTATCGACACGATCTTCTTTTTGGGGCGAGCTGAATTTCTCATCAAGACCATCGTCGTAACATTTGTGTTGCTACTCTTCGGCGAGATCGCACCCAAGGTGTTGGCGCAGATGAACCCACTCGCCTTTGCTAACTTCTCGTCACGCATCATGCTGCTCTTCCGCACCATCTTCTATCCACTCTCGGTGATCTTAATGAAGGCAGGAACATCCATCTCGAACCACGCAGCACATCCCAATGAGATATCATTCGACGAATTAGCCGATGCCGTAGACCTCACCGAGAGTGCCACAAAGGAGGAGAAAGTTATGCTCTCGGGGATTCTCAACTTCATCAATACCGAGGTCGAGGAGATCATGCACTCTCGAGTCGACATCACAGCAATCAACATCAACGACACCTACGCCAATGTCAAAAGTATAATCGTAAAATCGGGATTCTCACGTATTCCAGTCTACGAGAATTCGCTCGACGAAATATGTGGCATACTCTACGTCAAGGATCTATTGGATCACATCTGCGAGGAGGAGTTCGAGTGGCAAAAGATACTGCGCAAGCCCTACTACGTCCCCGAGCACAAACGCATAAACGACCTGTTGGCGGAGTTCCAAAGTAGCAAAATACACCTCGCTATTGTAATTGATGAGTATGGGTCAACACTGGGATTGGTCTCACTCGAAGATATTATCGAAGAGATTGTAGGCGAGATCTCCGACGATAGTGATGCCGACGAACGTTACTTCACTCGCATCGATGATTACACATATATCTTCGAGGGAAAGACCCATATAGGCGACTTCGAGCGCATCTTGGAGCTCGATGAGGATCTCTTTGCCGAGAGCCAGGGCAATGCCGAGACCCTCGCAGGGCTTATCCTCGAGGTTCGGGGAACAATACCCAAGCAAGGAGATAAAATCACCCTCCACGCAATCGAACTAATGGTCGACTCAATGGGTGGCGACAGTGGCCGCCGCATAGACAAGGTGAGAGTTACACTGCCCAACAGTGCAGGAAATGAGTAACCCGAAGCTACCATACACCATAATATTACCCTCGGGAGGAGTCATCATGATCGACTCTCTACCACCACGCCCACTACGCACCGAGAGCGCAATTAGAGGCGAATACCGCAATGTAGAGCGCTCGGCATGGCACAATATAGCTCGCACAATTCTCAACGATAGAAACGCTCAATTCGAATATAACAACTCAGGCGCTCCTCAGATAGTAGGCTCCACACTCCACATAAGCGTATCTCACAGCACAACACTCGTAGCTGTAATCATCTCACCACTCCGCTGCGCAATAGACATCGAGAGCCTCACACGCCACTTCGATCGAGTAGCATCACGCTACATCACACCCACAGAGGCACAACTTAACAACGATAATCCAGATCAAAAGGCACTCCTATGGAGCATCAAAGAGTGCCTCTACAAATACGCAGATCAAAAGGAGCTTAACCTCATAGGTGACCTCCAAGTCGCAAAGCTCACCCCACCCCACTTCACTGGCTCTATAGTGCCTCACCAGCAAAGCATTCAAGGCATCGCAACAACAATATTGAATCACTCGTTAGCTTATATTGGGTAAATCCTAAAAGTTGGCAGCTGGATATGGCAGCGAAGAGAGCTACTCCTCCTCCTTCTTGCCGAATGGGAATTGGTTGGAGTGAACATCCTCGAAGCGAAGTCCAGCCTCGTAGGTCTTCATCGCACGACGAGTCATACCAGTCGACGAGAAACCGCCATCGTGGAATAGATTCTGCATGGTCACCTTGCGAGTGAGATCCGAGAAGAGCGAGATAACGTAGTTGGCGCAATCTTCGGCCGAAGCGTTGCCAATTGGTGACATGCTCTCCGAGAACTCCATAAGGTCGCCCAAGCCAAGTACACCGCTACCAGCAGTGGTTGGGGTTGGCGATTGCGATACGGTATTGATACGCACGTGCTTCTCACGACCATAGATATAACCGAAGCTACGAGCGATAGACTCCAAAAGTGCCTTGGCATCGGCCATATCGTTGTAACCATATAGTGTGCGTTGTGCTGCGATGTAGCTTAGCGCCACGATCGAGCCCCAATCGTTGATAGCATCCTTCTTGCGAGCCACTTGGATCGCCTTGTGGAACGATACTGCCGAGATGTCGAGGGTCTTCTCCAAGAAGTTGTAGTCGAGATCGTCGTAGGTGCGACCCTTGCGAACGTTGGGCGACATACCGATCGAGTGCAACATAAAATCAAAT
The DNA here is from genome assembly GCA_047171945.1 of Rikenellaceae bacterium. Lineage (GTDB taxonomy): Bacteria > Bacteroidota > Bacteroidia > Bacteroidales > Rikenellaceae > Alistipes. The sequence continues at coordinate 26,817 of JBCQWR010000016.1, forward strand.
TTACCACCGAAGTGCTCCATTGTCTTGTCGATCAAATTCTCCAAATCCTCTACGCTTGTAGCGTCGGCAGGGACAACAATTGCATTGCACTCCTTAGCAAGGTCGCTGATTGTACCCATGCGGATTGAGACTGCTGTATTTGTAAGTACAATCTCGGCACCCTCCTCAACGGCTCTTTGAGCCACCTTCCAAGCGATAGATTGCTCATTGAGAGCACCAAAGATAAGACCTTTTTTTCCTTTTAATAAGTTGTATGACATAGCTTTTCTTAATTAATTGTTGGTGCAAAAGTAGAAAAAACTTTTTAATTTCCACCACACTCACTTTTTTTTTGCCTCTAAAACTTCTATTTAGCTTGCCGAGATCTCAATAAATTTACCTAAATTTGTATCCGTAATGAGACTCGAAACACTCCATAAATTGTGTAGCGCCGAGCTGCTTGAAGCCATTGATCGCAACATAGAGCGTAGGGCCGACGAGGTGGCGCTCGATAAGAAGACTCCCGAGGCCGCCCTGGTGGCCACGCAGGTGAAGTATCTTCAACGTGCCGCTGCTAAGCTACCCACCTACTATGCAGCACGTTGTGTGATCCCTCCGCTCAGCTTCGAGCAGTCGTCGAGCGAGCGAGTTGCCTCTACGAAGAGGCTCGAGGGAGACTCTCTGCTCGATCTCACCTGTGGCCTTGGTGTCGACTCGCTGCACTTCTCTCGTAGTTTCAAGAGGGTTGTTGCCTTGGAGCGAGATGAGGTGTTGGCCGCTGTGGCACGTGAGAACTTTAGGCGTATGGGGGTGAGTAATGTGGAGGTTATCTGTACCTCGGCCGAGGAGTATTTGGCCTTGTGCTCAGAGCCCTTCGACTGGATCTATGCCGACCCCGATAGGCGATCAGCCTCGGGTGCTAAGTTGGTTCGCTTGGAGGATTGCTCACCCAATATCTTGGCTGCGATGGATCATATTGAGCGGATTTCGAGTGGGCGGTTGATGCTCAAAAACTCTCCACTCTTCGATGTCGACGAGGCCTTTAGGCTCTTCTCGCCCGCTCGAGTCGAGGTGGTCTCGCTTGGTGGCGAGTGCAAGGAGGTGTTGATCTCTACCTCGCAGAGCGACACTTTGGTCGCTACGGCAGTTGATCGAGGCTCTGTTGAGGCCTCTCGAGAGGCTGTGCAGCAGCTCTTTTGCAGTGGGGAGTTCGAGGCTGAGCGCTACCGATATTTGGTGATACCCGATGTGGCGCTCCAGAAGTCACGCATGGTGAGCTACGCTTTGGGTGGTAGTGTCAAGATCTGGAGCAACAATGGCTTTGGCTTCTCGGAGGAGGCCGTTGACCACGCTCTGAGTCGCTCGCTCGAGATCGAGCGCATCGAGGAGTATAACCCAAAGAGTCTTAGGCGAGAGCTGAGCGGCAGCAAAGTGGAGATCCTCAAACGAGAGTTTCCACTTAGCACCAAGCAGATCACAGAGCAACTAAAGATAAAAGAGGGCGGCGATCGACGGGTGGCATTCACTCAGATTGCAGGGCGAAAGAGAGTAATATTTTTGCGATGAAAAGAGTAGTTATAGTTGGCGGAGGAAATCTTGCCGAGAGTGTAGCTGTAGCTGTAGCTGAGTCGAGCGCAGTGGAGCTCGTGCAGATCTACCTGCGTCGAGGCGAGCGAGGCGAGGAGCTCACTGGGCTCACTGGAGCACCCTTTGCAACATTCGATGAGGAGTTGGCCGTGGCCGATATATACCTCTTGGCGGTGAGCGACCCTGCTATTGGCTCTCTTAGCTCAACTTTGCCCTTTGCCGCTGGTGCCGTGGTGGCGCATACTGCTGGTAGCTGCCCACTGGAGGTGATTGACCCAAAGCTTCGTCGAGGTGTATTCTACCCGATGCAGAGCTTTACTCGTGGTCGCAGGGTCGATTTCCGCAAGATCCCAATATTTGTGGAGGCCACAAGACCCGACACCCTGCAAGAGCTCAAGGAGCTTGGCGAGGAGCTTGGTGAGAGGGTTGTGGAGCTCTCGAGTGACGATAGGCGACGGTTGCACCTCTCGGCGGTCTTTGTCTGCAACTTCGTCAATGCGATGTTTATAGCGGGCGAAGAGTTGGTGGGCGCATCGGGGTTAGATTTCGAGATCCTCAAACCCCTTATCGAGGAGTGTTGCGCCAAGGCACTGAGTGTCGACTCACCTCGCACAGTGCAGACGGGACCTGCTGTGAGAGGCGACGTGGCAACAATAGAGAAACATAGTTCAATGCTCGAGGAGCAGAGCGAACTAAAAGAGATTTATCAAAACATAAGTAGATATATATGGGAAACTTTAAAGAGGATATAGCACTATGTGAGGCTATAATTTTGGATGTCGATGGCGTCTTGACCGATGGTGGAATCATTCCACTCATCGATGGTGACTTCATCCGCAAATACAACGCTAAGGATGGCTATGCCTTGGCCTATGCAGTAAAGGAGGGGTACAAAATCTGTATCATCTCGGGTGGCCGTGGCGCCTCGCTCTTGAATCGTATCAAGGCGTTGGGAATCGAGTACTACTATATAGATTGCATGGACAAAATCGCAGCGATCAACGACTTCTGCGCAAAGACTGGGGTCAATCTCGACCATGCGGTCTATATGGGTGACGACATCCCCGACTTAGATTGCATGAAGCTCGTCGGAATCCCCGTAGCGCCAGCCGATGCTGCATCGGAGGCTATCGAGGCGGCACGCTACGTCTCGGAGTATAAAGGTGGCTGTGGTTGCGTTCGTGACATTATCGAGCAGGTTTTGCGAGCCAAGGGAGATTGGGCAAAACATACTGGAGGCGTGACAGGTGGCCACGTGGCATCGAGATAAAATTTCGAGATATGAGAAGCGATTTTTGGCATATAGCCTCCGCAGAGGAGTTTGAGCGTGAAGCGCTGGAGCTATTTAAGTTCCAGGCCAAGGAGTGCGAACCCTTTGGTCGCTACCTCTCACTCATTGGGTGCGATGCCGAGCAGGTGCAATCGCTCTCTCAGGTGCGCTATATGCCTATCGAACTCTTCAAAACGTGCGATGTATATTGCGCCCCTACTCCACCCGCCAAGTGCTTCACCTCGAGTAGCACCACAGGCTCGATCCCCTCACGCCACCTTATGGCCGATCTATCGATCTATGAGGCGGCATTCACCGAGGGGTTTAAGGCTTTTTATGGCGATGTGGAGCGGTGGAGCATCTACGCTCTGCTGCCTTCGTACCTCGAACGTGAGGGGTCGTCTCTCATCTACATGGCCGACAAACTTATCGGGCAGGCCTCGGGTGGAGGCTTCTACCTCAATAACTACGATGAGCTGCTCGCCGACATGGCCTCCGACCCATCGCCCAAGATTCTGCTTGGGGTGAGCTACGCCTTGTGGGATCTTGCCGAGCGCTACGCCCCCAAGTTGCACGACACTATTGTGATGGAGACTGGAGGCATGAAGGGTCGTCGTGAGGAGATCAGCAAGTCTCAACTCCACGCAATTCTCTGCGAGGGGTTTGGCGTGGAGCATATCCACTCGGAGTATGGTATGGCCGAGCTCACCTCGCAGGCATACTCCTCGGGCGAGAATCGTTTCTTTGCCCCCAAATGGATGCGTGTGGTGTTGCGAGAGATAAATGCTCCATTTAACTTTGTGACCTCGAAAGGTCGTGGAGCGATCAATATTATAGATTTGGCATCACGTTACTCATGTGCTTTTATCGAGACCGAAGATATGGGAAGCCTCTATGAGGATGGCTCCTTTAGTGTCGACGGTCGTGTGGCGAGTAGCGAGATACGTGGTTGTAACCTCTTAATTCAGTAGATTATGTATAAGGTTTCAATATTAGTCCCCCTCTATGGGGTTGAGCTCTATATCGAGAAGTGCGCTCGCTCACTGATGGAACAGAGCTACGAGAATTGTGAGTTTGTATTTATCAATGACGCCTCGAAGGATCGAAGTTTGGAGCGCCTCAAAGAGTGCCTTGCTCACTTCCCCCAAAGAGCCTCCCAGATAAAGATAGTCGATCTCGAGGTGAATGGTGGCGTGGCGGCAGCTCGCAATGCGGCACTCGACAACGCTACGGGCGAATATTGTCTCTTTGTCGATGCCGACGATTGGGTCGACAGCGAGATTGTGGAGCGCCTCTTGCTGCACACTATCGAATGTGATGCCGATATCTGCAATGCGTGGTGCGCAAGCGTTGGAGCCAATGGCGAGTACACAACAACACCCATGCGCTGGCTCTCGTCACCCGAAAAGCACCTCAAAGCCATCTTGGGGCAGAGCCACCTTGTGCACAACCATGTGCGAGGAGTACTCTTTCGTCGTTCACTCTTCGAGGAGAACAAGCTGCGATTTACCCCAGGTGTCGACTTTGGTGAGGACTACTCCCTACTCCCAAAGTTGCTCTACTACTCGAAGAGACTCACGACACTCCCTTTTTACCTCTACTTCTATCGCATAGAGAATGAGGGCTCTTATATGAATAATATTGGTGAGCGACAGATCCAACAATATATAGCTGCATCCAAAATTGTCAAAGATTTTGTTGAGTCTCTCCCCACGGCCTCGCTCTATCGTAGATCTTTGGAGGTGGGACAGCTCAATATCAAGAAGTGGATATTTAAGCGCAAAGCAGATCCAAAACCATACGATGAGCTGATATTTGGAGAGTTACCACCCAAGATTGAGTCACCACTGCTGCGCCTCTATAATCGAGCCATCAATGGTGGTAACCCAATGGTGGTAACCATGATGAGTGTTGTAGTTAACCTTCCGATATACCTCCAACGACTCGCCTCTCGCCTTTAACTGTTGACCTCCGTCTCAATATATCCCAGCAAATATCTCGTCGGCTGTGGCTACGGTTATCCTGTCGGCGGAGTATATATTGAGATTGAGCTCGGAGGCGATCTGAGCCAATGCGGCCTGCGCCTTGACCGAGTTGCCTGCACTGTCGAGTGGTGGCGCAAATGCCGCAATACCCATTACGCCAGGCACCACACCCATAACCCCACCTCCTACACCCGACTTCGAAGGTAGCCCTGTGCGATACATCCAATCTCCCGTGGTCTCGTAGAATCCTACGGTCGACATCAACGAAATTATGCCTGTCGAGAGGTTAGGTTTAAATATCTGATCTCCCGAAATGGGGTTACTCCCCGAGTATGCTATCGTAGCGGCAGCTATGGATAGTTGCTGTGCTGTCACACCCAACGAGCATTGCCGAGTGTAGAGATCAAGCGAGAGCTCAGGATCGTCATATATTCTTCCGTAGTTGCGTAGCAGCCACGTGATCGAACGGTTGTTGAAGTTGGTTTGACTCTCCGAAGCATATAGCTCATCGAGTAGCTCTACCTTGGAGCCCACCATCGCCTCGATAAAGCTGCGGATCGTCTCCCACTTGGTTGTAGGGTCCCCCAATGGCTTTACCATCGAGCAGGCTGCAATGGCACCTGCATTGACAAGTGGTGTTGAGGGGTGCTCCGCCTCGAGGAGAATTGCCAAAATGGAGTTGAAGGGCATACCTGTGGCATCGGCTCCAATCATCTCGAGGAGCTTGTCGCTGCCCCACTGATCCATCGCCAGGAGCGCTGTGAAGACCTTCGATATAGACTCTATGCCAAAGCGAAATGAGGTGTCGCCAACCTCTATCAGATGGCCGTTGGTCATACAAACCGAAATGCCGAATAGCTCGGATGGGATTTCGTTGAGATAGGGTATGTAGTCGGCATTCTTCCCCTTGTTAAGATCCTTGACTCTGTTGTAGGTGTTGTTGACAACCTCTTCCACCTCTTTATATGTTATTATTTGTTGCATCGTTTTCTCTATTTTATATTATTAATGCGAATTAAGGTTTGAAAAACTTAATCTGCGGCCTCTAAGGAGTCACAACATAATAAATAGCCGAATTTGGTTTAGCGCAGCTCAAACCTTAATTCATATTATTATCTGCCCCCTGCGTCTCGAAATGAAATGGCGCAAAGTGATCTCCCTGATCCTTGCTTCGCCACTCGGGTTTGCGCATAGCATATATTATAAATGGCGCTCCCACCACCACCAAACATCCAATAATCAATACTCCAAACCATACGGCGTTGCTGCCAGTCGATATCTGACTCGGTGGAATGAAGCTAAGCACAAAGGCCAAAAGAGAGCCAAAGAAGCCGAGAAGACCCAATATCCACATGAGACTGTTGCCACGCCCCAATCTAAATGGTCGAGGAGTCTCACGCATCTTATAACGTAGTACAATAGCTGCGGCAAACATCAACATATACATTATAAGGTAGAGCAGAACGGTGAGTTGCGAGAGAATCTGATAGAACGACTGCACCGAGGGCATTACCACGAAGAGCAGCGAGAGCAGTGTGACCAAAGCACCTTGGATCAAAAGTATATTGCGTTGTACGCCCATCTTGTTGGTTTTCTGGAAGAATGGAGGTAGGTAACCAGCCTTGCCCACCGCAAATATTCCCTTCGAGGGACCAGCAACCCATGTGAGCACACCTGCCAACACACCAAACATTAGCGCTATGGCAAAGAGAGGTGAGATCCATGAGAGATGGAAGTATTGAAGATAGTTATCAACACCTATTAACAAAGATTGAGTGAGGTTAATTTTGTCGGCAGGAATGATCACACCAAGAGCAAAGGTGCCCAAAACAAAAATCAACACCGTCACCAGCGAACCAATGATAATCGCCTTGGGGTAGTTGCGAGAGGGGTTCTCGACATCCATCACGTGGATTCCCATCATCTCCATACCTGCATAGAAGAGGAAGATGCTGCTGGCCAGAACTATATTGTTGAGCTTCGAGAGGTCGGGGACAAAGCTCTGTGTGAGGTCGAGGTTGTTGTGACCACCTGTAGCCAAGTATACTCCGCCCATTATTATAAGTAGCGCCGCAGGGATAATGGTGCCTATCATACCTCCCCACTTGCTAATTTTGCCTACCCAGCTCAAACCCTTGAGTGCGATGAATGTGGCGATCCAGTAGATTGCCAACACCACGCAGAGGGTAAATATTTTGTTTGAGGCCAAGGCGGCATCGGTGGTGTGGTCCAGTCCGATGAAGGCGATCGAGACGGCACCAAAGGTGAGCACCGTGGGGTACCAAATGGTCGATTCGATCCACTGCAACCATATTGCTAAGAATCCAGTGCGAGCACCAAATGCCTCGCCAACCCAGCGAAAGACTCCACCCTGTTTGTCCGAGAACATTGCAGCGAGCTCGGCTGCCACAAGGGCCGTAGGAATCAAAAAAACTATTGCTGCAAATAGATAGTAGAAGGCCGACGATAAACCATATACCGCCTCTGCGGCCAATCCTCTCAGACTCACCACCGCCGTAACATTCATTATGGCCAGCGTCATCACACTGAGCTTAAAGCCCATAGAACTCTTTTTTATCTCCATAGTTAGTTATATTTAAAAATTTATTTGTAACTTTGGTGAACAACTATCGTGCAAAGAGAAGGGACTCTTTATATATAGTATAATTGTGGCTTATTGACCTATAAGTAAAGACAATGGTTTTTGTTGGGATTATAAGAAAATAGTTAATACCTTTGCACTATAGAAAAAAACAAACAGATAAAAATATAATTCACAAACTTAAAAAATTAAGATTATGGCAAAGACATGGCGTTGTACCGTATGCGGACATATTCACGAGGGCGAGAGTGCACCTGAGCAGTGTCCACTATGTAAAAAGAGTTCAGAATTTTTTGTAGAGGTTGTAGAGCAAGCAGCCGATGCACCACTTGTATTCGTTACAGAACACAAATTGGGCGATGCAGCTGGTGCGTCACCAGAGCTTATGGAGGGTCTCAACGCTCACTTCTCGGGTGAGTGCTCAGAGGTTGGTCAATACTTGGCAATGGCTCGCCAAGCAGATCGTGAGGGTTATCCTGAGATCGCTGAGGCTTTCAAGCGCTACGCTTGGGAGGAGGCAGAGCACGCTTCTAAGTTCGCAGAGTTGTTGGGTGATGTAGTTTGGGATACCAAAACTAACCTTCACAAACGTATGAATGCAGAGAGTGGTGCTTGCGAGGATAAGATGCGTTTGGCTCGTATGGCCAAAGAGCAAAACCTCGATGCCGTTCACGATACAGTTCACGAGATGGCTAAGGATGAGGCTCGCCACGGCGCAGGTTTCCAAGGTCTCTATAACCGCTACTTCAAATAGTAGAAAGTTAAATGGTTAAGGCAAGTGCCCAACCTCGATCTAAGGATCGAAGTTGGGTGCTTTTTTTTGTGAGATGCTCACCCGATGATTGAAAAATAGTTAGTTATGCGAATTAAGATCTTTCAAACCTTAATTCGCATTAGTTAATAGAAATAAAAGTATTCATATGTTGTCAGAGAACAAATAATTTACTATCTTTGGGCAAACTAACTAACCTATACAACATTATGAAAAGAGCACTATTACTATTTCTGACTCTTATTTTTATCACTCAGCTATGGGCATCCCCGTGGAATCAGACCGAGGTGCGCAGCAAGGAGTGTTTCAACTCGGAGTGGCGATTCACCCTTGGTGATGCTCCTGAGTACCGTGAGCCATCGTTTGATGACTCTTCGTGGCGAGAACTCTCTTTGCCACACGATTGGAGCATTGAGGGCGAATATACCCCCGATTTCCCTGCGGGTAAGAACAATGGCTTCTTCCCTGAGGGTTTGGGATGGTATCGCAAGAGTTTTAGGATCGAGAAGGAGCATAGCAATAAGCAGTTTGTTATTGAGTTTGAGGGTGTCTTTATGAACTCCGAGGTGTGGATCAATGGCAAATATTTGGGTCGTCGCCCATTTGGCTACTCCACTTTTCGCTACGACTTGACCGACGCTTTGAAGTTTGGGCAGGAGAATGTGATTGCGGTGAGAGTCGACAATAGCAATGCAGGAGCCGATAGATGGTACCATGGCTCGGGAATCTACCGTGATGTCAACCTGCTAAGAACCAACTACGTACACTTCAAACACAATGGCGGACTCTTTGTCAAGACCCCAGTTGCCGAGTCTCACAAGGCTGTGGTGGAGGTCGACTACAAGGTGTTGGGTACATTCTTCACCGATGCCGAGATAGCTCTCTACAAACGCAATGGGTGGGATCGCACCACGAGCAGTTGGAAGAATGAGCCTAAGGATCACCTCTGCACCATCCGCTCAGTTGTTTACGACCATGAGGGGCGTGAGGTGGCACGTAGCGAGAGTGAGCACAATATCAAAAACTACGATATTGATTATGTAGCTACCCAAAATATAAGCTTCGATAACCCAGAGAGATGGTCAGCCGATAGCCCCTACCTCTACACTCTGAAGAGTGAGATCGAGTTTGAGGGTCGTATCTTGGACGATATGGTGACCCGCTTTGGTGTGCGCAAGGTGGAGTTCCTCCCCTCGACGGGGCTCTTTGTCAATGGTGAGCAGACGAAGCTCTATGGCGTCTGCCTCCACCACGATGCAGGTAGCCTCGGTGCCGCCGTGCCAGCTAAGTCGATCGAATATCGCTTGCTTAAACTCAAGGAGATGGGGTGTAATGCTGTTCGCACGGCCCACAACCCATTCTCGCCAGCTTTCTATGCGCTGTGCGACTCGATTGGTCTCTATGTGATGGATGAGGCCTTCGATGAGTGGACCTCGGGATGGGCCGTCAACTGGACGGAGAACCCCACGGGTAAGGCTCTCAATGGCTACAACCACCTCTATGAGCAGTGGTGGCGCACCGATCTTAGGGATATGATCGAGCGGGATCGCAACCACCCCTCCATCATCATCTATGGCATTGGCAACGAGATCCCCGACTATCGCCACTACTACTCAGCTGGTGAGCGTGCCGCCGAGATGGTTGAGCTCTGCCATAAGTTGGATCCTACACGCTACGTCTCGACGGGTGACAATGGCGCCATTCGTTCGATGCAGCATGGTGTGACCGACAAATTAGATATTATTGGAGTGAACTACATCGAGCGTGACTATGGTCAAGATGTGCTCTACGATGAGTTGCATAGGCTCCACCCCGACAAATTGCTCTTCGGTAGCGAGGTCAACAAGGAGCTCTTCTACTACCTTGCGGTGCGAGATAACCCCTATGTTATAGGCAGCTTTATCTGGACAGGTATCGATTATCTTGGTGAGACTAAGGATGTTAATCGTCGTGGTTGGAACACGGCACTCTTGGATCTTACGCTCAACAAACGAGCCGATGGAGCGCTCTATGAGGTGTGTTGGAGCAAGGAGCCCAAGACATTTATCACCACCTCGATGATCTCAGCCTCGGCGCCTCCAACCAAGGAGGTATTCAGCGAGGCAGGCGAGCAGATTGTGACAAGCGGCGAGAGGCTATTTACATGGAATCGAGAGGAGGGCGAGAGCATCTTTGTGATTGTATATAGCAACTGCGAGCAGATCGAACTCAAAGTTAATGGTAAGTCATTGGGGCGTAAGAGTGTCGACCCCGACAGCTACTACGCTGAATTTGAGACTCTGCACAAAGCTGGCAAGGTTGAGTCTATAGGCTACATTGGTGGCAAAAAGGTGAGCTACGACCTCCTCCGCTCAACAGGTGCACCTGCCCAAATCGAGGCGAAATCGGTCTGGGGCGAGATCAAACGAGATGGCCGAGATGTTGCCATCATCGAGGTCGACATCACCGATAAGGATGGACTCACAGTACCCGAGGCGGTCAACGTTGTCGAGGTCGAGGTGTCGGGTGGAGCCAAGCTCTTGGGCATTGACTCACCAAACTTGTTCTACAAGGGGCTCTTCACCGCCACTCAGCGTGATGCGATGAATGGTAAGCTACTGGTCACAATAGCCTCAAATGGCAAAGATGAGGCGACTAAGGTGAAGTTAACCTCTGAGGGATTGATCTCCTGCGAATTGGAGCTATAACACAAGATCGAAAACCAACTAACCTAAAATGTTATGAACAATATCAGATTTCAGAGTGGTCTCATGCCAGTGTGTGCGACCCTAACTCTCTGTAGCTGCACATCGTCGCAGCTCTCTGTAGTCGACCGTCCCAATCTGCTTATCATTCAAACCGACGAGCACAACTTTAGAACCTTGGGCTGCTACCGCCAACTAATGGCTGAAGCGCAAGCCTACCCATGGGGTAAAGGCATCGAGGTGAGCACCCCCAACATCGACCGCTTGGCCAATGAGGGTGCCATCTGTACCAACTACTACGCCTCGAGCCCTGTGAGTACACCCTCTCGAGCATCATTCCAAACGGGTCTCTATCCCGTTGTGGCAGGTGCTCCAATCAATGGCATGGCGATGGATCCCTCATGTCGCACCTTTGCCCAGGTGCTTCAAGAGGAGGGCTACCAAACCAACTTTGTTGGAAAGTGGCACCTGGCAGGAGTACCCTTCTTGAGCTCTCTCTACATGGCGCCAGGTTTCGACTTTGGCTACGCCGACAGAACCTACCAATTCGAAGGGGGCCATAGTAAGTGGTACACCGAACTTCATGACCCCTACGGGATAAAGGCATCCTACAAAACGCCCGAGGTGCAGGACCCCAATATGTACTCCACCGACTATCTCACAAATCGCTGTCTCGAGCTTTTAGAGCGTGATAAGGATAAGCCATTCTGCATGGTGCTCTCGATTCCTGACCCACACTCCCCCGACATATCTCGAGAGCCATACACCACAATGTATAGTGATCTCGAGGCGCAAGCACCTGCCACAATGTCGACATATGGCTCTGCCGAGCGAGCTGGTTGGGCCATAGGAGGCAAGAATGAAGCGGGTGAATTTAGCCAAAAGTCGGTGCGAGAGTACTTCGGCATGGTTAAATGTATTGACGATAATGTGGGCCGCATCCTCGATTTCCTCGATGAGAATGGCCTCGCCGAGAATACCATCGTTGTATTTACTTCAGACCATGGCGATATGCTCTTTGAGCACCACCGCATCAACAAGGATCTCCCCTTGGAGTCCTCAGCCAAGATCCCATTCTTGATTCGCTACCCAAGTAAGGTCATGGCAGGCAAAGTTGTCGAGAGCGCATACACCAATGTCGATTTCGTCCCTACGATTTTGGGACTGCTCGAGGCTCCTCAGATCGAGGGAGTGCATGGCATCAACGACGCTCAAGCCCTTACAAGCGACGAGGCTAAGGTCTCCTCAGATAGGATTGTCTATATGACCGACTCTCCATTTAGTGAGTGGACAGCAGCAACCGACGGCCGCTATAAATTGGTTCTTTCGTGCCGTGATACCCCCTGGCTCATCGACCGCCAAGTGGATCCCGATGAGCTGCACAACTTCTACTCAGATCCCGCCTATAGCCAGATCGCCGAGAAATTACAACGAGAGTTAGTGCGCCAAATGGAGCTCTACAAAGAGCCCGCACTTGCGCTAAAGCGCCCATTCCTCTATAGTACTGACCAAGAGGTTACATTCAAAAATGTATACGAGGGGCTGACAGACCAAGAGATAAAAGAGTGCGAGGAGGATATTCTCAATAACGCTATTAAGGCTATTCACCAAGATTGCTATAATAGAGGTAGTCGAGATATATAACTTCTCTCAGTGCTCCTCTTGCTGCCCTAACAGCGGGCGGCGGCCAAGCTAAGCTTGAAGAGTGATAGCTATCTACACTACATGTTGATAATAGCTATGAGCGAGAGCACCGAGATTACGGCCCAGAGGCTTACACCCAAGATTATTGGCTTTATGCCACTGCTCTTGAGTGCCTTTAATGATATGCTCGAACCTATTAAAAATAGGGTTACAACAAGCATATTTTTAGATAGTCGATAGATGTTGATGGCAATTGGTTCGATCTCCAAGAAGCTATTGAGAAGCATCGCTCCCACAAAGAGAAGGATAAACCATGGTATGGAGATCTTCTTACTCTTGGAGCGGAATAGAAAGATAGAGAGTAGCGAGATGGGGATTATCCATAGTGCTCGAGTCAGCTTTACGGTTGTCGCAACTTTGAGAGCCTCCTCTCCATAGGTCGCCGCAGCACCAACGACCGAACTGGTGTCGTGGATCGCTATGGCACTCCAGAGTCCAAATTGGTGTTGTGTGAGTGAAAGGTAGTGCCCCATGATGGGGAAGATTATAAGGGCTATTGAGTTGAGCATGAATACCACACCCAATGAGATAGATATCTCCTCCTCTTTTGCCTCAATTGCTGGTGCTACCGCTGCAATGGCGCTGCCACCACATATTGCAGTGCCCGACGAGATAAGATGAGCCATGCGCCTATCTATTCCCATCCATTTGCCGAGTAGATATCCCACCGTCAATACAACTGTTATGGAGCATACTGTGAGCCACAACCCCTGGCTTCCAACCGTTATCGCCTCATGTACATTCATGCCAAAACCGATGCCTACTACCGATGCCTTCAAGAGCCATGAGGTTGTCTTGGAGGTGAGTCGAGGAAGGGGATTTCCTACGGTGATGCTAAATATAAATCCAGCAACCAGAGCTACTGGTGCTGAGATGCAAGAGGTGCCACAAAGTAGCGCCAAGGCGATAAATGTGATTTTGTGAAGGGTGCCTACATTGAATCTTGATTCATTGCCTTGTTGTCCCTTTCGGAGTGTTAGTTTTGTCTGCATTGCTATATGATTTACTACCTGTTTTATGGTGCAAATGTAAAACCATTCCCTCTTAAAAACAAGATGTAAATTATTATAGCCGATAACTAATGGTTATAATGACTGGAGCAGAACTCCCTAAATATATTGGCAAGTCGTCCACTTTGTCCATGCAGTGAAACGTACCTAAAACTGCGAGTGATGTTTAAACCCTCTACCTGGTTGATTATTAATTCTCCACGTTCAATGCACTCCTGCGCCACTCGAATGGAGATAAATGCATAATCTTTTGATGATTTAATATATCGCAGTATAGCTTCGCTGCTCCCCAACTGCATCTTGATGTTGAGATCTCGACGAGCTATGCCGCTCTCTTTGAGCGACGAGAGGATCACCGAGAGCGTTCCCGATCCCTCCTCACGAATTATGAGTGGTAATCTTTTGACCTCTTCGATGGTGAGTACTCTTTTGTGGTGATTGGTCGAGATCAAAACAATCTGATCCGAGGTGAATGGGGTGTAGTGTACGGAGTTTGAGGTGTGGTCATCCTCAATTAGTGCCACCTCGATCTCCTTGCGTTGTAACAATCTTACCACCTCGTCGCTGTTGGCGTTGATCACCGAGAGCCTAATGTGCGGATACTCCTTGTTGAATTTAGCCAATATCTCGGGAAGAACATACTGGGCGATGGTGGTTGATGCGCCTATGTGAAGCAGCCCCTCATAGTGATAATCCTCTCGAGTGATGCTATCGCAGAGGGTGCTGTAGCCATCCAATATCTGCTCAACAAGAGGAGTTATCTCAATCCCTTTTGGTGTCAACGAGATCGAGTTGCCTTTGCGGTTGAAGAGAGGTTCCCCAAAATCGACCTCCAACTCCTTGATATGTTTTGATATTGCAGGTTGTGACACATTGAGTATCGCCGCTGCACGGGTAAAACTTAGCGTGCGTGCAACGGTTATAAATACGGTGAGTCTAAAATCGGTGATCATGCTCTATTATTGTGCATGAGGGTGACTAATAAGTTCTTAAACTTTATAGTCACCCTCACCATTATCGTAATAATTTAATCTCTATTCTCCAAAAAACATCGCTTCTACTTTGGCCACAACGTCGTCAACATCGGGCGTAAGAGAGAATGTGTGTATTGGTTTAAGATGCCATAATTCCTTACCCTTTTGGCGTAGCTCCTCGCCACCGCCAGTGATGTTGAGCATGATGGTTGCATCCTTCTCCACCTTACCCTCTGCTACCGCCTTAATTAGTGTTGCTGTAGCTACCGCCGAAGCTGAGTAGATGTCGATTCCCTCGGTGCGCTGGAAGAGCGCCTTTGCCTTGCGAGCTTGAGCGTTTGTAGCCACCATCATCTCACCATTGGTTGCCTTGAGGGCATCGTAGAGACCTCCGATGATTCCGTATGGGGGTTTGCGGTTCGATAGTACCTTGGCATCTATGATCTCGACATCACGACGTGCGTTATACTCGTCGTATGGCAACATCTCACGAGAGTCAACTCTCCAAGCGTCGTACATCGGAACGAATGGTGCATTTTGTGATACAATGAGTTTCATTGTATTGTCGCCATAGGAGCCGTCAGCAATAAGTCGTTGGTTTGCCTCCCATGCAGCGATGGCACCTGTGCCGCTACCTACAGCTTGGAAGTAGTAGTCGGGGATTCGACCAATAGTTGTTGTTGCCGAGAGCACTGTGCACGCCATGCCATCACGGCGTGCGATATTCTTGGCACCACCTTCGGCATAAAATTTATCCGACTTGAGAGCTAAATTACTTAGGTGTATAGCATCGAAGTAGTCGCCACCATTCTCAGCTGCGATGAGTTTCACACACGGGTTGAGCTCCTCGGTGAACCACAATGCGTCGAGATTGTCGGCAGGCACCGAGAGAAGCAGTTTGATGTTGTTGTCGGAACAGACCTTAGCAAATGCACGTGCCGTGTTACCAGCCGAGGCAACCACCAATATACGCTCCTCCTCTTCGTTGATTCTTGCGCATACGCTATAGGCCTCAGTCTCTTTGAAGGAGCATGTCGTCATATTGGCGCCAATAGAGGGGTAGTAGCCATTGAATGTGATGTAGAGGTTCTCGAGACCCAACTCTGCAGCTAATCCTTTGCTCTTATATGTTACAGGTGCAGATGAACCCTCGAGGGTGCGTCTGATAGGCAACCAATCGGCAAATTTGTAGAGGCCTGCCTCATTTGGCCCAACCCCCAACTTGCTCTTGGCATAATTCGCACGGATAAGCGAAGGCGAGGAGCATTCGCTATCATCCATCACCCAGCCGCTATCTTCGAATTTACGACCTGTAGCCACACACTCTAATGTATACTCTGTTGCTTTGAAATCTTCCATCTATTATTTGATTTTTTATGATAATCTATTTTTATAATCTTCGTAACTGAATTCTCGTACAACCTTCACCGAACCATTGAGCCTTGCAATGGCAATTGAGGGGTGCGCAACACCGTTGAACATTGTG
Organism: Rikenellaceae bacterium; assembly: GCA_047171945.1. Classification (GTDB taxonomy): domain Bacteria; phylum Bacteroidota; class Bacteroidia; order Bacteroidales; family Rikenellaceae; genus Alistipes. The sequence goes on from JBCQWR010000016.1 coordinate 42,870, forward strand.
GTCTTGACCATCGTGTAGTGTATCATATCTTCAAATATGATGCTGTCACCCACCTTGGGTCTTGTCTCAAAAGCCCATGTGCCACAATAATCACCCGCAAGGCAGCTGTTGCCACCCATGCGCCACTCCTCTTCACCCTCCTCGGGGTCGTGTGCCCCTACGATCGAGGGCTTGTAGGGCATCTCCAAACAGTCGGGCATGTGGCACGCAAACGATACGTCGAGCATCGCTGTGCGCACTCCGCCATTCTCGACAATATCCTCGATGCGAGAGAGTAGGGTGCCTGTGCGCCATGTGAATGTGCTGCCTGGCTCCAAGATAAGTCGTAGGTGTGGGTGTCGAGCCTTGAACTCACGCAGGATCGTAATTAGCTCCTCGCAATCGTAGTCGGCGTGGGTCATAAGGTGTCCGCCACCCATATTGAGCCACTTTAGCTGAGGGATAAACTCTCCGTAGTATCGCTCGAATGACTCCAGCGCCAAGCGAAGGTGTTCGGGTCGAGATTCACACAATACGTGGAAGTGGAGCCCCTCGATACCCACTGGTAGCTCCGCAAGCTCCTCGGGGGTGACACCCAAGCGAGAGCCTGCTACGCATGGGTTGTAGAGGTCGGTCTCTACGGGTGAGTAGCGAGGGTTTACCCTGAGTCCACACGAGATGCCGTTGAGCAGTGCTCGTTGCGAGAAGCGGTGGTATTGATTAAGTGAGTTGAATGTTATGTGGCTGCTAAGAGCTATAATCTCGTCGATGTTGCCATCGGTGTAGATTGGTGCATAGGTGTGGGCTCTCTGACCAAACTCTTCGAATACCAAACGAGCCTCGGCGAGTGAACTTGCGGTAGCTCCATCGGAGTGGGAGGCCAAAAGTGGGAATATGCTCCACATGGCGTTTGCTTTGAGTGCTACGATTATCTCGGCTCCCGACTGCTCTCTAACGTAGTCGATCTTAGCGAGGTTGGCGAGCAGAAGCTCTTCATCTAATATGTAGCAAGGGGAGCTAACCCCGTCGTAATTTATCATCTCTCTATTTAATCTGCTTATAAGCGAAAGAACAAAAATAGTAAAACCATTTTTAGATATATGTATTTGGTCGTCAAATTAAGTATTTATACTTAGCTAATAAGCTCTATTTACCATGGCCAATCAAAAATAGCATAAAAAAAACGCATTGAATTAATATCACCATCAATTGTCGCAATGGGTCTTAGGAGTGTGTTTAAAGGATATATGGAGGGGGTAATTTAGGTGGTGTAATACCACAAAATATCATCTCGTATAACACTCTATGTAGCTCATCTGTAAGTGGAAAGGTGCTGATTAGGTTTGGTTGAATCTTTTGTTACCTTTGCCCTCAAGAGTTAACAAATAGATGACAGGTGATAGTTTAAAGGCGAGGGGTCTCGAAGGTATGTTTTGGAGCGGAGTGGAGCGCCTCTTGGGTCAAGTGGTCACATTTGTCATAACGTTGATCTTGGCTCGTTTGGTTACCCCAGCCGACTATGGTCTACTCGCCATTGTGATGGTTTTTGTCAACATCGCTGGTGTGATGGTCGATGGTGGTTTTGCCAATGCTCTGGTGCGAGAGGTAGAGTGCACCGACCGAGACCGCTCCACGGTGCTCTACTTCAACATTGTTGTGGCTATGATCATCTATTTAGTGCTCTACTTAGTGGCACCACTCTTGGCCGATCTCTACGACAAAGGCGATGTTGTGGATTTGGTGAGGGTAGCCTCCATCATCGTTGTGATTAACTCCCTGGCTGTGGTGCAGCACTCTATTCTCATCTCGGCCGTTGATTTCAAACGTCAGGGTGTGATCTCGCTTGTGAGCTCCATTGTGTCGGGTGTTGTGGGTGTTGCGTTGGCATATCTTGGTTTTGGCGTGTGGGCGCTTATCGTGCAGGCTATTTTGAGTGCTACGGTGCGTGTTATCATGTTGTGGGTAGTAGTGGCGTGGCGACCTCTGCTCTGCTTCTCACGAAGCTCCTTTGAGCGACTCTTTGGATATAGCTCCAAATTGATGCTCTCAAATTTAATTGTTTCGGGTGGTAATGAGCTCTTCCAGCTCCTCATTGGGCGGCTCTTTAGCACCGCTAATTTAGGATTTTATAACTATACTCGACGAATGGCATCTTTCCTCTCGTGCAATATTACAATTACTATTCAGCGTGTTTTGTTTCCGATATTAAGTCAGATTCAAAACGATGAGGTGCGACTATCTCAACTCTTCAGGCGCTCTCAAATCCTCACTATGTCGCTAATCGCACCCCTTATGTTTGCACTCTCGGCTATCGCAGAACCTGTCGTGAGAGTGCTCCTTACCGAGGAGTGGTACGCCGCAATTCCGATACTTAGGGTGATCTCCATAACCTTGGCGATCTATCCTCTACTTCTTCTTAATATCAACATTCTCTATGTGAAGCGTCGATCTGACCTCTCACTCAAGGTGGAGAGTATGAGCATTGCGGTCAATTTTGTGATTATATCTCTTTTGCAGCGCCATAGCCTTATTGTGCTATGTGTGGCGCTATGTGTCAAAGAGTTTCTGAACTTTATCCTCTATGCCTCTATCGTGGGGCGAGTTAACAGTTACAATCTAATGAGGCAACTTGTCGATATTCTCCCAATTCTTTTGCAATCTATCGTTTCGATGTTTGTTGTGCGCTATATGCTCTTGCCTCTCATTGATGGGGCCATGCTGCAAATTGTAGTTGGATCTGTTGCCACCTTTGCCCTATATTTTGCGATGGTGGCTCTTCGTCGAGGATATGACTATCGAGTGATAATCAATATATTGGAGGAGGTGAGACGATGGCGAAGATAACATTTCTACTGCCAGGAGGTGCTGGCAGGGTCGTAGGTGGAATAAAGGTAATTTTGGAGCATGCCAATCGCCTTGTGGCCGATGGTTACAGCGTCTATGTTGTGTTGCCGACCACTCTCTGTTGGGGTGAGAGCTCTCTCAAAGAGCGATATAGAGCCATTGTGCGGACACTATCAGCTCTGGTTGCACCCCAAAGACACTATCCCCACCGATGGTTCGAGGTTGACAATAGGGTGCATTTTGTTGTTGTACCATCTCTGAGCGAATGGTGTGTCCCCTCGAGCGATATATATGTTGCCACCTCGGTCGAGACGGCCGAATATTTGGCCATGTATCGCAACGTTGATCGTCACCATAAACTCTACTACATACAAGCCTATGAGGATTGGAACGTCGGCGAGGAGCGGCTGTTACGCAGCTATAGTCTGCCGCTGCGCAAGGTGACCATTGCCGAGTGGCTCAAGGAGATTGTTGAGTTCACGGGCAATCGTGCCGAGATCATCGAGAATGGATTTAACTTTGATGAGTTCCGCACAATAGTCCCCCCCGAGAGGCGTTCGAGAGGCTCCGTTGCTATGCTCTACCACATCCTCCCTGTCAAAGGGTGTGCCGATGGTATTGAGGCTCTCAAGTTAGTCAAGCAGCTCTATCCTCAACTGCGAGCACAACTCTTTGGCGTTGTAACCCCTCGAGAGCCACTTCCCGAGTGGATGGAGTTCTACCACGCTCCGACGGTTGCTCAACTTGTGGATATCTACAACTCCTCATCTATCTTTCTTGCTACGAGCCATCACGAGGGGTGGGGGCTCACCGTTGGTGAGGCGATGATATGTAGTGCGGCGGTGGTGTGTACTTCGTGTGGTGGTTATCGTCAAATGGCCGAGGATGGGATAACGGCACTTGTTGCTCCCATTAAATCGCCGAAAGCCTTGGCTGATCATGTGATGCGACTGATCGAGGATGACCAGCTACGTTGGGATATTGCTCGTCGTGGTAATCGCAATATAGAGAGGTTCACATGGGAGGTGGCCTACTTCAAATTTAGATCAATTATCAAAAACATTGAGAATCAGCAGTGATAATACCACTATTTACCCTATTTTTCTTTGTCTCTATCCTCTATCTCGAAGAGCAAGAGTATAAGGAGCCCAACATTTGGGCTCTACTACTCATATCTGCCACTATGCTCTTTATCTCCACCAACCGCTCGGTCGAGATGGCTGATGCTGCGAACTATATCTATAACTTCGAGAGTGGTTCCGAGAGCCGTTTTGAACCTGCCTACCAATTGCTGCGAGATGTTGTAGCCTCTCTTACGGCCAACTATAAATGGCTCTTTGCTGCGATCTGTAGTATCGCTCTATTTGTGAAATTTTGGGCTATAGATAGGATAGCGCCCTATATCTATGGCTCGATCTTGGTATACCTATCATACTTCTTTATACTCCACGATATGATCCAGATTCGAGCTGGTGTGGCGACAGGATTCTTGCTCTTCGCCATCAAATATATCACCGAGCGGCGTTTGGTGCCATTTCTAATCTTCTCGGCCGTGGCCATAAGTTTCCACTACTCTACCATGATTATCCTTCCGCTATGGTTTGTCGTTCGAGTACGATTGAGTCGTATGGTGTGGCTCTCGCTGCTGCCACTCTCCTATATTGTTGTTATGCTTGGGGCGACCTCGTTTGAAGATATAATCAACCACATCCCTATCAATCAGGTGCAATACCTATTCGATATGTATCAATCACAGATGTCGTTGGGTATAGGTGTACATATCGACCTCTTTAATCTACTCACATTGGCTCGGGTGGCTATCTGTACAGTGTTGATAGCAAATGTGGAGCGAGTTGAGGAGTGTGTCGACCACTTTGGAGTGTGGTTGATGATCTACACCATCTCGCTGATGATATTTATCCTGCTCTCCAATCTGCCAGTCTTGGCATTTCGCTTGAGCGAGTTGCTTCAAGTGACCGAGATTGTGGTGATCCCAGCACTTGTCTACTGCTTTTCGGATAGGGTGTTTGGCAAGGTTGTAGTCGTTGCCACCTCGCTTTGTTATCTGCTAATAATTACATTTATCAATGGATACCTTCTCTAACAAACTATGGTAACAGTACTTTTATCAACCTATAATGGTGAGCAATATTTGGAGGCGCAGCTCACCTCGCTCGTCGCCCAGAAGGGGGTCGAGTTTCAGATCGTTGTTCGTGATGATGGCTCCACCGACGCCACCTGCCAGATACTCGATCGGTGGCAATCCAAAGGCTTCTTGAGGTGGCAGCGGGGCAAGAATTTAGGTTTTGCGAGGAGCTTCCTTAGTCTGCTGCATTCTGCCCCACAAAGTCAATACTACGCCTTTTGTGATCAAGATGATATATGGCTTTCGGATAAACTATCGTGTGGCGTGAGAGAGATCGAAGGGAGGGACTCCCCAACGCTATATTGCTCCAATTTGAGCCTCTTTGATGGCTCCATTGTGGGGGAATATCTTCATCCGCTCGATCCAAAGATCACTCTCGAGAGCTCCTTGGTGTCGAGTGTCGCTACGGGCTGCACTATGCTCTTCAATGATTCACTGCGTGAGATTCTCGATCGAAGTGACCCTCGAGAGATTGCAGCGCATGACCTATGGACTCTCCACACGGCGCTTCTATTTGGGGATGTGTACTACGACTCTTCTTCGCATATTCTCTATCGACAACATGGTGACAATCAAATTGGCGCCAGAGCCTCGTGGGGAGAGAGGTGGTTAAGGCGCCTTGGTAGCTTTAGACATCTGCACACTCAACACTACCGTGAGGTGGAGGCTCGTGAGTTGATTCGCTGCTATGGTGATCGCTTGGCTCCGCAACCACTTGAGCAGTTGAGGTGCGTGGCTCACTATCGAGAGAGTTTTAGGCGACGGTTACATCTGCTCTTGAGTCCCAACTTTGTTGCGCAGAGTCTCGAGGCAACCCTATGGGTCAAAATAAGGATAATTTTAGGATATCTATAACGCTATGATAAGAGTATCTCTATATGTAAGAAGTGGCAACTCTGCGGCAGTTACCTTCTATCGCTTCTACCAATACCTCACCCAAATAGATTCGGTGGAGGTGAGCTACCACACCATGATTCCCGAGCAGATATATAGGCGATATATGCCTATAAGTGGCTCCTCTGTGGCGGTGCGCATCTTTGTGGTGCTGCTCTCTCAATTTAGGGTGAGCCTCTCGTTGCTGCGAGATTTTGTTGTGCCACCATCGGTGCTTATTATCTCACGAAAGTTAACCGATAGATTTAGCCCTATCTACTACTTTTGGATATTGAGGAGTTTGAGGAGACGTGGCGTTAAAATTATATGGGACTTCGACGATAATATAATTGACTCAAGAGAGATAAGTCGTTCCAACTTCGATCGGTTGAGTGAGCTCTCACACACTATAGTTGTAGCTTCGCCTCACCTCTATACCCTTATCCAATCTCGATACCTTACTAAGACGATTTATCTGCCAACCACCGACGGAACTCTCTATGGGCAGCATAACTCCTCTGTCGATTATCTTCGAGAGCAGAGCCTTGATAAGGAGTTGCGGATAATTTGGGTCGGAACATCAGTTAGTCTTGCCTACTTGGAGCCGTTGGCTCAGATGCTCGAAGTGCTTGCACAGCGAAGTGTGGCAAGGGGCCGTAGGGTGACCTTTACGGTTGTCTGCAACCACCCTTTGTTGTATCGGGCTCGGGGCTACACTCTGCGTAATGTGGTGTGGACTCGAGAGGTTGCGGCAACGGAGCTGCTCAATGCACACATTGGGGTGATGCCACTCGAAAATAGTGAATTTAATCGTGGTAAAGGTGGCTTCAAATTGATTCAATATCTATCCGTGGGGCTTCCCGTTGTGGTGTCAGCTGTGGGAATCAATCGTGATATTGTGACTCGAGGAGAGGGCTATTGCATCAATAGATTGGACTCGACAAGGTGGATAGATGCTCTCGAAGAGATCACCTCGACGCCGAGTCGTTGGCGAGAATATAGTCGCTCTGCAAAGGCTACATGGCTTGAGCGCTTCTCCTTTGAACGAGGGGTGGAGCGTTGGCGGAGGTTAATTTTAGAGTGCAGTTGATTATGGATTATAAAAAAATATTTAGGAGTCAGAGATTGCGGTTTTGGATTCTTAGGCAGTTGTCAAGTCTGCCCGACTCGGTAATGCTACCGCTGCAATATTGGATCAAGATGGGGCGGCCTCTCGATCTAAAACATACTCGACGATTTACCGAGAAGATTCAACTCTACAAAATGTTGTATCGCAATGAGTTGCTTTTTACTATTGTAGATAAGTATAGAGTCCGTGAGTATGTAGAGCAGCGAGGCTTGGGCCATCTACTCACCACCCTATATGGCATCTATGATGATCCTCGAGAGATTGATATTGAGACCTTGCCCTCACAATTTGTCATTAAAACAACCGATGGTAGTGGTGGCGAGAATATCCTTTTTTGTCGCAATAAGGAGTCTATTAATTGGGCTGAGAGCGTTGCTGAGTTGCTCAAATGGCGCAATAAAAAGAGCCTCAATGCAGGGCGTGAGTGGGCCTACACGGGAATTCCTAAGAGCCGATATATAGTTGAGGAGTATCTCTACGATACACAAAGTGGGGATCAAGGTCTCATCGACTATAAACTCTTTTGCTTTGGTGGCAGGGTCTGCTGCATACAGATTGATTATGGCCGCTTTAGCGACCACAAGAGAATGATTTTGGATGGTCAATTTAGACCGCTGGATGTGAAGTGTACCTATGATGTGGGCACCCCCTCGGAGTGCGATGGCTACCTGCCATCCTTCGAGATGGTCGATCTTGCCATGACCCTTAGTGAGGCGCTACCCTTTGTGCGGGTTGATCTCTATCGGGTCAATGGTCGTATCTATTTTGGTGAGATGACCCTCTATCCAGGGAGCGGTTATGAAGCTTATGAGCCCGACGATTTCGATTTTATACTTGGAAAAGAGTTTGATATATCAACATTTATAACGTTATGAAACACACATGACGCTACCGCATCGCCAAAGGGGATGAAAATTTTGTGTATCTTTGAGCATTATACATTTAATACTCGAAGAATATGAGATCAATACC